>NZ_JAAGVY010000018.1 GCF_010686655.1 Cryomorpha ignava
TGGTAATTTTATTTCAAATCTACTCTCTGGCTTAATAGCATACTCGTTTTTTCAAAAGAAACCAGCTATAAAATATGAAGCCGATTTTAACACGCTGCCACAACTATTTTAGAATCGAACTCAGGTTGTTAGTTATTTGTAAACAGTAAATTTCGATTGAATAATATTCATCCAAGATGCGTTGCATTGAGCGGCGTCGAAATGTGTATAGAGATTAGTTTAGGGATAGGGTACGGGAAGGCATTGAATAACAAGTATTTGACGAATCTAAATTCCCACAGATAGATAACAAATCCAAACTTCAATTATATTATTTTCGAGTCAACAATGAACTCTTTTTCGCTCTACGAAATTTATATTCAGCGAACTATAATAGGAAAACCAATCTCCTCCTTCCAAAAACCCTTAATCCTCTTAACTCCTTAATGGTTCATTTTTTAAAAAGCCATGAAGGCATTAATCCCCATTTTCAAAAAAAAAGCCGCTGCAAACTAATGCAACGGCTTCATAATAAGGTTATACTCTAGAGAATCAACTCCGATTAATTCATCGCCGGTTCCGGTTCTTTCTTCTCATTCATCCGCTCTCGTGGAGCTTCCGGCAGGGGTGCCTTTGCATTCATATCTTTTACCGATCTGGTTTTTACAAGCGTCATCTCGTCAATTAGGTTTTGAGCACCGCCCATCTTGTCGATAATGAAAAGCACATAGCGAATATCAACCGAAATGGTGCGCTGAATAGATTTTTCAAAATTAATGTCACCGCTCATGGCCTCCCAATTTCCGTCAAAGGCAATACCGATAAGCTCACCATTTCCGTTTATAACCGGGCTACCCGAGTTGCCACCGGTAATGTCGTTTGTGCTAATGAAGTTTACGTGCAGCTTTCCATCTTTGGCGGCATATTGTCCGTAATTTTTAGCTTCGTAAAGCTCTTTTAATTTGGCCGGTACAATAAACTCATCGTTGTTTGGATCTTCCTTATCCATCACCCCTTCAAGCGTAGTGTAAAAGTCATAAGTTACTCCGTCTCTTGGTTTGTAATTCGCTATATTTCCAAATGATGCACGCATTGTTGAATTAGCATCAGGATAGAAGTCTTTATTGGGTTCCATCTCTCTCAAACCTTCCTGAAAAAGGCGGTTTCCTTTTGTAATCAACTCTCTACCTTCAGCGTTTTGCTGTGCCTGTCCGCGGTAAATTTCAAATAGATCGTCAGCAACTTCTTTCATCATATCCTTTTCAAATTTCTTCTCATTTGGATTTTCGATAAAAGCAGTCAGTGTATTTTTATCAGTAAAGAAACTTTTTGAATATACTTTGTCAGCGAATTTATCCCACTTTCCATTGTACTTGTCACCAAGATCGCGCATGTATTGTGGTTGCTGATCTATAGGCACATTTTTAGCATAGAGATCCTGCGTTACCGCAAATAGCTTCTTATCAGTAGGAATGTTTGTTTCTTCAAAAAATTCGGCAGTAGCAATTTTAAGATTGTCTTTTGTCTCTTCTTTATCAATACCGGCTTCCATCGCCATATAGGCTTCTATTTGACGAGCCATTCTATAGGTAAACAAAATTATATCGGCGCCCACAAGTCCGCCTTCAATTACGTAAGTTCCGCTTATTACATTATTGTCGGTCTCTTTATAACCTTCTTCAATCATGCTAAGTGCATTTCCGTACTTCGCTTTACGTGTCTCATCGGCATCGGCCCATTCTTGAAACTGTGCTTCGAGTCGCTTTTTTGTACCGATTACGTCATTCTGATTCAGCTGCTCTGTTTGTCCAATAAAGTACTTCCAGTAGTTAGCAATTTGAGCGTATTTAGCAGCGTATTGCAGGCGCACTGCATCGCTGGCCTTCATATCTCCTCTAAGTGCAGCAAGCTTGGCATCTCGAATTTCAACAATTGTAGGGTTCTTTTTGGCAATAGCCTGATCCACACCGTAGCTTGTAAGGTAGCGGTCTGTACTTCCGGGATATCCAAAAGTCATTGTAAAATCACCATCTTCTAAACCGGCAATAGATACAGGCAAGAAGTGCTTGGGCTTCATTGGAATATTGTCTTTACTGTATTCTGCCGGTTTTCCGTCAGGACCGGAATACACTCTAAATACCGAGAAATCGCCTGTTTGGCGTGGCCACATCCAGTTGTCGGTATCGCCACCATATTTACCGATTGACGAAGGTGGGGTACCTACCAATCTTACATCGGTAAATCTTTCGTAAACAAAAAGGTAAAACTCTTTGCCTACATAAAAGCTCTTTACGTTCGCATCGTAATGTGTGCCTTCTTCTGCTTGATCTGAAATGGCGTCACTTAATTCGGCGATTTTTGCATTGCGTTCAGATTCTGATTCTATTCCTTCAAGTTGAGGTAAAATCTGATCGGTTACATCTTCCATGCGTACCAGAAACGATACGAATAGGCCTTCGTTGGGCTTCTCTTCTTCGTAAGATTTAGCCCAGAAACCATTGGTTAGAATATCATCTTCTACCGTACTGTTTTCACGAATGGCATCAAAACCACAGTGGTGATTTGTAAGCATCAATCCGTTTGGAGAAACTATTTCGCCGGTACAAAATCCACCCATCGATACTATTGCATCTTTTAGGCTGGAGTTGTTTACGCTGTAAATTTCTTCAGGCGTAAGCTGCAATCCCATTTTTTGAAGATCGCGCTGATTTAAACGCTTAATAAGCATGGGCAACCACATACCCTCGTCGGCCTTAACCGGGGCAATGGAAACAATCGCCAGCAAAAGGGCGAGGAGGAACGACTTTTTCATCATAATTCTTAATTTCTAAAAAGGTGTAAAGTTAAGTTTTTGAGAGTGCAATAATTAATTTCGATATTTATATTCGTATGTGGTGATTACAATTAGTTGATTTTCTTCTTCGCGTTTTAATTCAGCTTTTAAGTGCATGTTTTTACCGAGGTACACAAATTCGGTGCGATACATCACTGCATCATCTACTAGCTTTCGCTCTTCAAGCAGGTTGCCCACATCGTCGTAGCTGTATTGCAAGGTATAGGGATTTGAACCATCGCTTATGGTTTTTTCAGAAAGCCAGCCTCGATCATTGTAGGCGTAAGTTTCTTCCAATCTTCCACTGCTCATGATATACGTTTTGAGGTATTTTACCAAGTATTTATTTTCGTCGTAATAACGAATTTCCTTCAAATAAGGCCTTCCAACAGAGTTGTGCAAGGTGGAGTGAAGCTGGTTTTCGTAGGTTTTATAATCGTAAATCTCGGCGGTTATTTCGGTTCCCAGCGACCTGTCAAGCGAGGCAGTAAGTGAACTGTATCGTTCGGCACGGCCGTATCTCAATACAATGGGTCGCCCACTATTATCGTATTCGTAGCAATAGCTATACATACCTGCTGCGTCATTTCTCACCTCACATTCCAGTCGGCCATTGGTGTATTCAAAAAAAGTAATGCTCGTATCGCGGAGTTTTTGATTGATGTGCGAAATCATTTTCAAATCGCCATTCTCATAAAAATGATACACATCTATCCGGTAGCTGTCGCGAATGCGGTCACCGTCTTTCTTTACATCCACACTACAGCGTATTTCTGAAATCTTATTGGTGCGGATAAAAGTGCTATTAAACTTGGTGTGGAGACCGAATTCCATTCCTACAGGTGGTTGCACAAGCTGGCCAAAACCCGATGGGCTTAATGCGATTAGTGCTAAGAAAAGCAAAAGGAGTCTATTGGCTTTCAAACTTTTTTCTAAGTCTTATTATTTCAATTTTTGCAGCTTCTATGGTCTCTACCGGTTTCAAACAAGCGTGATTTTGACAGATATAGATCAATGTTTTTTCTGCTTCATAACGATCGGCGAAGATAGGCAACCTACTGTTTTTATCGCTTACAGCCAATATAAAATATGATAAATCGCCCTTTTTCATTTCTTGGTGATATTCATGAGCGTTTTCGCCAATAATTACAAGCTCCGGAGAGCCCATTACATTCTGCAAATACAGATTTGCCCAATTGCCATAACCTTCGGGATATTCTATCATACTTTTTTCTACTGCAGAGAGAAGTCTATTTGCGATTTCAGTATAATATGGCAAACTTAAATAAGCACCAAGTATGTGTAAACTCCTTGCCATTACAGAGTTTGACGATGGAATAACATTATCGCTAAGCTCTACCGGACGGTTTATTAAATCTGACTGATCTGAAGATGTAAAAAAGAAAATTCCTTTTTCTCTGTCGTAAAATTGGTCTATGGCAATAGCTGTAAATTCTTTAGCGCGATTAAGAGCTTCTTCATCAAAGGTGGTTTGATAGAGGTCTATCCACGCCGAAATCAGAAAAGCATAGTCTTCCAAAAATCCAAATTCACTTGCTTTACCGGTTTTCCATGAGTGCGTAAGTTTTCCGGTGGTTGCATCAAAAAACTCATTATCAATAAATTTTAGAATGCCTTTAGCATCGGTAAGTGCCGTTTCATCGCCTGTGGCGGCATAGGTTTTTAGTAGCCCGCTTGCTAGCATGGCGTTCCACGAACAAAGGGTCTTGTCGTCAGTAAGTGGTCGGGTACGCTTTCCGCGAATGGCTAATAATTGTTCATTTAGCGTATCGAAATTGGCTATGGTTTCCTTTTCAGAAATATTTATGGCGGAGGCTATTTCCTTGAAAGATCCTTTGCGCACCGGAATAAGCTTTCCTTCCCAAAGCGCATGACTATCAGTAAAATAAAATTTTGAAAATGCGTCAAGCAATCCTTCAGCTTTTAATTCTGCAGTTTCAAAAGTGTAAAATTTGCCTTCCACACCTTCGCTATCGGCATCGAGCGCACTGTAATAACTTCCATTTGCTTCTGCCATTTCGCGCCGCAGCCAGCCAGTAATCCCTTCTGAAATGTGCAGATAGTCTGATTTTTTATAATGATTATATGCCTCTGCATACAGGGTTAGCAACTGCGCATTGTCGTACAGCATTTTTTCAAAATGGGGCACTTTCCAGAATTTATCGGTTGAATATCTGGTAAAACCGCCACCCACCTGATCGTAAATTCCGCCTTGTGCCATTTTATCGAGGGTTAGCTCTACATGGTTTAAAAGCGACTTGTCGTTTTTGATTATTCCGTACCGAAGCAGGAAAATATAATTTACCGGAAGGGGAAATTTGGGAGCTTTATCAGGGCCGCCATATGTGTTGTCCATCCGCGACTCCCAGTTTTTTATTGCATCGCTAAGGCTTTTCTCTTCCCAGACTTTTCTGCTGTCGTGTACCGCAATTGAACCCGAAACCTGCATGCCTTCGGCTAATTTATCACCATATTCCTGCACATCTTTAGGTGTTTTTTGCCAAAGATCTGATAGCTGATTTAAAATATCAATCCAGTTGACTTTTGGAAAATAGGTGCCTCCATAAACCGGTTTCCCATCGGGTGTTGTAAAGCAATTGAGCGGCCAGCCGCCCTGTTTTCGCATGGCTTGCACGGCGTCCATATACACTTGATCTACATCGGGTCGTTCCTCGCGATCGACTTTTACGCATACGAAATTATCGTTCATTAGCTGTGCAACTTCTTCGTTTTCAAAGCTTTCTCGCTCCATTACATGGCACCAATGGCAAGCACTGTAGCCAATGCTTACTAGCATAAGCTTATTTTCGGCGGCAGCCTTCTGCCTCGCTTCATTGCCCCAGGGAAGCCAGTTTACGGGATTGTGCGCATGTTGCAGCAAGTAGGGGCTACTTTCCTTACTAAGTGCATTTGTGTGTTTCGGATCGTTTGGCATTGGAGAAGTTGATTAGGAAGAGTTTATGCACTTAGATGCTCACTATGACCGCTTCGCGGTTAAAAAACAAACATTGACGCATCAAAAAGTTGCTTTGTGCTCGTAATCGAAATCAAATTTCTTTCCGATAATAAACGTTTTGGCTTTCGCTGTTCCTTTAATTTCTATGTTAACGCTGCGCTTTACCGATGCTCCTATAATAATTGGAATAAGCTGAACACTTCCGGCAGTAAAATCGGTGCGTATTCTAAAATCGATAAAATCATCAAAATTAGCGGGTATCACCACTTTGTCGAGCAATTTGGCTTCACCTGCTTGCCTGCCGTCCAGAAAAAGATCAGCATCAGTGCTCTGCACTTTTATTTTGTAATTATTCGGATTGTAAACTTTTGCGCTTCCGCGAATTTCAATTCCGTTTTTATCGAGTTTTTCAATTTTTATCTCTCGAATGTCGCGCAATTCCACATCGCTGTAATCACATGCCGTGAGCAGGATTACAGCGACCAGGAATAAAAATTTACTTCGAAAGTTCAGCAAAGTGCTTGTAGAATAGCGGAATTGTTTCAATGCCTTTGTAGTAGTTAAAGAGTCCGTAATTTTCATTGGGTGAGTGGATTTTATTTGAATCCAACCCAAATCCCATCAGGATTGTTTTTAGACCCAGTGTTTTCTCGAAAAGTGATACGATAGGAATTGAACCACCTCCACGCATCGGAATCGGTTTCTTGCCAAAGGCTTCTTCCATAGCCATTTCAGCAGCGCGGTACGCTACAGAATCTATTGGCGTTACAGCAGGTTCACCACCGTGATGCGGAATGACTTTCACCTTCACGTAGTCTGGTGCAATATTATTGAAATGACGTGTAAACTTATCTGTTATTTCTTTGGAAGTCTGATTTGGAACCAATCGCATAGAAATTTTGGCGTAAGCCTTAGATGGCAATACCGTTTTGGCACCCGGCTGGGTATATCCACCCCAAATACCGTTTACATCAAGCGTAGGTCGAATGCTTCCGCGCTCTAAGGTGGTAAATCCTTTTTCTCCATGCACTTCATTAATTCCGAGGTCTTCGGTGTATTCCTTCTCATCAAATGGGGCAGAGTTAAGACCAATGCGCTCCTCTGGAGTTAAATCATTTACATTGTCATAAAATCCGGGAATGGTAATGCGGTTGTTGTCATCAGTTAGAGAGGCAATCATCTTGCAAAGCACATTTATTGGATTTGCAACGGCACCTCCATATATTCCGCTGTGCAGATCTCGGTTTGGGCCCGTAACTTCTACTTCCATATAGCTAAGCCCTCGCAAGCCCATAGTGAGGCTTGGAGTATCGTTAGAGAGCATGGCAGTATCAGATACAAGAACAACATCGGCCTTGAGCTTCTCCTTATTGGCTTCCAAAAATGGCCCCAGACTATCAGAACCCACTTCTTCTTCGCCCTCTATCATAAACTTGATATTGCAGGCGAGCGAATCGGTTTGCATCATGGCCTCAAATGCCTTCACGTGCATGTACACTTGCCCCTTATCGTCGGCAGATCCGCGCGCAATCACTGTACCGTCTTTTACCACTGGCTCAAATGGCGGTGAGTCCCACAGCTCAAGTGGGTCGGCCGGTTGCACATCATAATGTCCGTAAACCAAAACCGTAGGAAGATTTTCGTCGATAATTTTTTCACCATAAACAATTGGGTACCCACCTGTTTCACAAACTTCTACCTTGTCGGCTCCCGCTTCTTCGAGTTTCTTTTTCAGAAAATCGGCGGCTTTTAATATGTCACCTTTAAAAGATGCATCGGTACTTACCGAAGGTATTTTGAGTAAATCAATAAGTTCCTGAAGGAATCTGTCTTTATTTGATTCCAGGTATTTTGTAGTATCTGTCATATTATTGGATTTCTATAAGGTCGCCAAATATAAGAAATTCAAAACCCTTTTTGTTTTTAGGAACTACGGTACATTTTTACTAATTTTATAACTTTAACTTTAGGGCAACTTTGCGGATGGTGCGCCGTCAGGTAGAGTAGTATCAAATTAGTTTTTTGATTACATTAAAATCTATCATGCTGAAAAGACTTCTATCTACTTCATTTATATTTGCTTTCATAGCTGTTTCGACGAGTTTAACTGCTCAAATACAGATAGATACCACCTTAACTCCTGAGCAATTGGTTCAAGATGTTCTATTAGGAAATGGTGTTAGTGTGTCTAATATTACATTTAATGGACAGCCGGCCAATACACTAAATGCGCAAGCGGCTCATTATATCGGGCCAAGTAATTTCGTGGAATTTCCAGAAGGAATTCTACTTAAATCGGGTCATGCTTTTGATGTTCAGGATCCGACGTTTTTTCCACCCTTTAACCCCCCTTTTCCGGACCCCAATATTCAAAGCGATAATGACTTAGAAGATATTTGCGGTCAAAACATTAATAACGCCGCCATTTTGGAGTTTGATTTTGTTCCTAATGGCGATTCGCTGGTGTTTCGATACGTGTTCGCATCCCAAGAATATCCCTCTTTTACATGTTCAAGTTTTAATGATGCTTTTGGTTTCTTTATCAGTGGTCCCGGAATTAATGGCCCGTTTGAAAACAATGCGATAAATCTTGCTCTTATTCCGGGAACCAATATTCCGGTTGCAATCAATACTGTGAACTCAGGAACACCCAGCGGTGGAAATGCACAACCCTGTCTTAATGCCAATCCGAATTTTGTTGAAGATAGCCAATACTTCGTTGAGAATGGGGATGAGCCGGAAGGTGATATTCAGTTTCCGGGTATGACGGTTGCTCTTTCGGCTTTCGCCAATGTGCTGTGTGGTGAAACTTACCACATAAAACTTGCCATTGCAGATGCATCTGATGGTGCACTCGATTCAGGCGTTTTCCTCGAAGCGGGTTCATTTACATCAAATAGCTCCGTGCAAGTTAATCTAGACATTCCTGTAGGTGTTAACGACTCTACACTCTACGAAGGTTGTGGTAGCGCAAATCTTCAATTTATCCGTCCCGGCGAAGGTGCAGGTCTTCTGGAAATTGCCTATCTCGATATTTCCGGTTCAGCAATTAATGGCGTTGACTACATACCGATGCTGCCAGATAGTGTAATCTTTCCTGCTGGGGTTGATACAGTTACTTTTGAGCTCTTTGCCCCAAACGACGCCAACTTTGAAGGCGAAGAATTTGCGCATATCCAAATTACCAATATCGCATCAGATTGTTCCGGAGCAGTAGTTACTTCCGAATTTCAATTTTATGTTAATGAAGCCGAACCGCTTCAAGTATCCGGATTTGACGGAACTCTGATAGATTGCCACGACGATATTCAACTTTTCCCAACCGTTTCGGGTGGGTATGGCGAATACAATTATTCATGGAGCAATGGCATGAATACCGATTCCGTAACAGTTTCTCCGGGGCAAACTACGACCTTTTTTCTGGTCGTATCAGATACCTGTGGTGTAAACGCGGTGCAAACCACTTTCGATGTGGAAGTGCCTGTTTATCCACCTGTTCAAGTTGTCTTGCCCGAAGATTTTGAAGTCGCCCAATGCGATGTTACTGTAAATCTTATCCCCCAAGTATCAGGCGGTTTTGGAAATTATGACTATTACTGGACAGGCAATGGTGCTTTGATTAGCGAAAATCCTGCGCTTAACTTTCTGGTAGAAGAAACAACTGATATTGTGCTTGTTGCCACCGATGATTGCGATGCCACAGGAAGTGATGATATACGCGTAACCATTCCACAGGTTGAAATCACCGCTTTCCTTCCCGATGCTTTCGAAGCAAATTCATGTTTAGAAGATATATTATTACCGGCTATTGCCGAAGGTGGAATAGGACAGAAAAAATATGTTTGGATAGTAGATGGTATTTCTCAAGACACCACACTTTCTACCTACTTTATGTATAGTCCGTCTATGGGTCAAAATGTGGTAATAAAGGCAATTGATGAATGTGAAAATTTTGGTTCCGATAGTACCTTTATTCCATTTAATTTTCCGGAAGTAGAAATTACTGCTTCTGCAGATACCTCTATCTGTCCCAAAACTACTGCACTGCTTCAAGTAGATGTGCTTAATGGATCGGGAGGATACCATATAGATTGGGGAGATTCAGACTCAACCTCTTATTTGGTCAAGCCAAAAGGCGATCAAAACTACACAGTAGTGGTAACCGATACCTGCGGAATGCGTGCCGAGAAAAGGATAAATGTAAGGGTACGAGAGGTAAAAGCCGATTTCGATTATATATATAAGGACTATTACGGTCTTGAATTTACCAACTATTCCAGAGCCATTAACCCAACTTTCTTTTGGAATTTTGGAGATGAAGAAACCAGTACCGAGCGCAACCCCATTCATTTCTATGAGGAATCTCTACCTTACAGGGTTATGCTTACCACTACGGACGACATAGGGTGCAGAGACTCTGTATTTTTTAGAACTATACCTCCACTAGAAATTTTTATTCCAACATCATTTACACCAAATGGCGATGGAATCAATGATCTTTTTGGTGTGGAAGGCTCTAATATCAAAGAATTTTCAATGCGCATTTACGACCGTTGGGGGCATCTTGTATTCCATGCCAACGACATAGATGAGAAATGGAATGGTGCAAATAATGACGATGGTTACCATTCAGGTGCGGCAATTTACTCTTATTTTATTCGCTATAAAGGTGAAAAAGAGGAAGATGCAATAGAAGTAACAGGAAATATTACTGTAATCCGCTAAAAGCGTATATTTACCGACTCTTAATCTTATTTATTATGAAATTACGATTACTCTTAATTAGTTTTATTATTGTATTGTTTGGTTATAACGCCCATTCTCAGGTAACTGTTGATAATACCTTGACCGTTCAACAACTCGTTGAAGAGTATTTCTTGGGTGAGGGAATCTTTGTTTCAAATATTACATTTAACGGGCTACCAGCGGATTCTGCATTTATACAGATAGGACTTTATGAAGGAAATGGTAGCAGCAATGTAATTGATTTTGAGAGTGGCTTGGCCATGGTTACTGCCGATGCGGCGGCTCAAATTACTGGTGAAGGATTGGTTGCGAATCCTGTAGATACCGATAATTCTGGTAATGGATATGGGAATGATGATAGCGATCTTGTAACAATAGCCAATCCTTCGGGAACCAGTTTTAACGTTAATGATGCCGCTATACTTGAATTCGATTTCGTTGTAGTTGGAGACTCAATTACCTTTAAATATGTCTTTGCTTCTGACGAATATCCTAGCTTCACATGCAGTAATTATAATGATGCTTTTGGTTTCTTTCTTAGTGGTCCAGATATTAGTGGACCATTTGAGAATGGAGCCATTAACCTTGCCTTAATACCCGGTTCTGATACTCCTGTTGCGATAAATACATTAAATTCGGGAGTTTCTTCTAGTCCCGGGAATGAGTCAAATTGCGCAGCTGCCAATCCGAATTGGGTTGAAGACAGTCAGTATTTCGTTAGTAACTCTGGTACGCCATTTGGAGATGTATCTTTCCCTGGAATGACCCAAACATTAACTGCTGCCGCTAACGTGATTCCGTGTGAAACATATCACATAAAAATGGCCATTGGCGACGTGTCTGATCAAGGCTTTAATTCAGGTGTTTTCCTAGAGGCTGGTTCTTTTGAACTTGAAGGTGATATAGAAGTAAATCTATCTCCAACTATTGATGGAGCTCCTGTTACTACTCCGGGATTTGAGAATGTGCTCATCCCAGGTTGTAGCACGATTGATATTTCAATTACAAAACCTAGTTGTCTTCCGGCTGATACGGCTTTTATAGTATATGGAGGAACAGCGATTCAGGGTGAAGATTACGAATTCCTAAACCAAGAAGATTCTATCACCTTTTTTCCGCCAAATATCAACGCAATAACGATCCAATTCGATATTCTTTGGGATGGTGTTCCAGATGAAAATGAAGTGTTGGAGATTTACGTAATCTGGGTAAATTTATTTGGCGAACTTGACACAGTTACTGCTTCAATCCCTTTTATCGATCCGTATTCTATTTCTTCTGAAACAGAAGACGTGGTGGTAACATGCCCTGCAGATCAGGTACAAATTGCTGCTCAGGGACTTGATGGAATTGAGCCTTATTATTACGATTGGATTGACAATCTCGCAGGAGAAGACCTTACGGAAGTCATGGTGGATGTTCCACCAGACTCTGTTTATTATTTGGTGGGTATTTCAGATCAATGCGCCTTTGAAGTTATATATGATAGCGTGTTGGTTACCAATAACATTCCGCCGCCGCTCCAAGCTACAATAGATGGGTTTACTCAACCGGAGTGTACCAATGAACCCGTAGGTCTGCATACCAGTATTCAAGATGGAAATGGAGAATATACCATTGTTTGGACAGATGGTAATGACAATGGATACTTTCCAAATGAGAACATTACAGTGCAAAATATCAATAGTACCATCGTTTTTAATCCCGATCCGATTGGATATACAGAAGTGCTGCCGGTTTACCTGATGGTTATAGACACCTGTGGAACGATTGTTACTGATACCATCCAAATTAACTATCCATTCTTTGAGCCGCTTACTGCCAATTTTACGCCTCTTACAGACAATTGTCCGGAAGAGCCTGTAGTCATTACATCACAGCCTGAATTTGGAGCCGGAGATTACTTTTATGCGTGGGAAAAGACAAATGGTGAATTTGGTGTGGGTGCCGATCTAAATGCATCTTTCATCCATGTTGTTCCTGCCGGAGGGATGAATAATTATACGCTCACCGTTACAGATTTTTGTGCGCGCGAAGGGTATAGCTATAATTATGTAGAGGGAGATTCCGGAGATCTATTCTCAGGTGGACTTGCGGTTTACGAAGATTCTTTGCGCGTAATTAAGCTCGATAAAATAATGAACATTATTACACCGAATGGTGACAATAGAAACGACTTCTTTGCCATAGAAGGCGTAGAAGAGTTTGAAGATGCTCGCCTGGAAGTGTACGACCGTTGGGGTAAGCTTATTTTCGAAACAGATAATTATATGGCCGGAAAACCACAAATTAAAACCGACAACGCCTTTGATGCGGACGGTTTTGGCGATGGCACCTACTTTTATATTATCAATGTTGAAAGTGGCGAATGTGTAACTTCAGGTACGATTGAGGTTCTTCGTGGAAGTAATTAGTAGAGATTGCAATTTGGGAAGTTTCCGAAATCTAAAAAATAAGTATGATAAACCTCGTTTCTCGGAAAGAAACGGGGTTTTTACTTTATCTTCTTTAATGAAATTTGATCGAATCCAGACCAGGTTTCTAAACTTAGCGGAGCGATCTCACAACCGAAGGGCGTAAACCTGGCAGGTCTTTGACTTTGGCGATTTCAGTATTGAAATGACGCCGTATTTTCTTGGCTGTAAGTTCGCAATAGATTGCGGAGGCTAATATGAATTCGCTGTACTTGATACTCAACAGGTAATTGAATCTATCTAAAAACCAAAAACTAAAAACCAAAAACTCGCTATTCACTACTCACTCCTAACGCACGCGCCTCCTCCTGTGCCTCCACAAAAGTCTTGTGAGCAGCAATTTCGTTCTCCCAAATACTTCCGTGAAAAGCGGCACCGTGAAAACCATAATCATTTACTTCCTTAAGGCGTTGAACCGTAATGCCACCCAGCGCATAAATAGGCTGTTTAGCCTGGGGAATAATAATGAGTAAAGCGCGTTTGCTAAACCCTCCCGCCAGCGAGCTTCTGGTTACGCTGTCAAAAACGGGGCTTAAAAAGGCGTAGCTATAGCGGCGCCGGTCACTTGTAATATCTGTAAGTTTATGAAAAGTTCTGGTTACAATCAATTCAGGATTCATTTTGCGTTTTAGCCATAAGCGAAATGAATAAAACTTATTTCGCCTGCGGTGCTCACGGCTTAGGTGAATGCCGCCAAGATTAAACTGTTTAGCCAGGCCGTGGTAGGAATGCAAAATCATTTGACTGCGAAATTTATTCGGAAATCGCTGGATATAATTGGCGAGCTGTTGCTTATTCATCCGTGGTTTTCGGATATGAAAATGCTTTAAGCCGGAATCAAACATACGCACCACATCTTCTATTTCGGTGAGTTCATCGTCAGCCGATGATATGACAGTAATTTCCATATTACACCCTTATTTCGCTTAATTCAGAAATAAACTCCGGCCTTTTTTCAGCGCCGTTTCCAATAACCAGAATATCTGCACCAGCATCGCGAAGTGCCGCAGCATCTTTTGTTGTTTTAATTCCACCACCAACAATAATGGGAGTGGAGACCCATGCTTTTACCTTGGCGACCATTTCGGGAGAAACTGGTTTTTCTGCTCCGCTGCCACCATCTAAATAAATGAGTTTTAATCCAAGCATTTCGCCGGCAAGAGCAGTAGCGGCAGCAATCTCGGGCTTGTTATATGGAACGGGGCTTGTATTACTTATATACTGAGCAGTAGTGGCTGCACCGCAACCCACAAGTATATAGCCGGTGGGTAAAATTTCTAAACTAGATTTCTTCAAAATCGGGGCGGCAGCTACATGATTTCCAATCAGGAATTCTGAATTGCGCCCACTAATTAAGGATAAAAACAGAATCGCATCGGCACTTTCGTCTATATGAGCAGGCGATGAAGGAAAAAGAATTACCGGTATATCAGATATATCTTTTAAGGCTTTTACAATGTCAAATTTGGGATTAGCCGTTATTAGGCTTCCGCCAAAAAAGAATAGGTCCACTCCGGCACTCGCTGCACGATTTACAATATCGCTCAAATGATCGAAATCGCGTATGTAATCGGGATCAATAAGTTGTGCGATGAGCATCCGCCCTGCTTCCCGTGCCTGATATATATGTGATAGGATTTTCAATTTTCCGCAAAAGTCCAAATGTAATTTTATTCTATCACATAAGCCAGACTCATTCCATCAATATAATCCACAATGAGTTTATGGGTTTGCTTTTCACCATTTCTATTGGCTACAGCCAGTGCAGTATCGCTTACGGGATCATAGTGTTTAACCTCGATATGCTTAAAAGTCAAACCGGTGCCGTAGTATTTAAAAACAGCTTCTTTTATTGACCAGATAATGCTAAGAGATATTATTTCATCAGAGGTTTTTACCGTTTCCATATCCATATCATTCAGAAACCTAGCGGAAATAACTTTTAGTTTCGGGTCTGCCCACTGCACATCTATTCCAGATTTGTAATGAGAAATCTGAACGGCCACAACATCTTGCGAATGGCTAAAACTTATTTCGGGACCGTTAAACAGATAGGGTTTTCTTTGCGAATAAAGCTGAATGGCAGCGGGATAAATCCGGCAAAGCAAAAAACGAGAAGCGTACCATTGGTGAATTTTTTCGGGATGGTGAATCTGCTCTACCTGATCTGTCGGAAAGTCCTGCTCCTTTAAATTATCTCTAAAAAAGTCGCTGTGTTCCGTGGCTTTCCAGAGAGCTATTTCCGCATTTTGCAATGATCGGTAGTATAGTAGAGGCATATTTTTAAATCCTTTTCGAGTCAGATTAGATTCGTCAAATATAGTCAAGACGATTTTGTATCTTTGCCCCTTAAAATTTAAAAGCATTTATATACATGAGCAATTCTGCCGAAACGAAGAAATCACCTTATAAAGTAAAAGACATCAATCTCGCTGATTGGGGTCGGAAAGAAATTAGACTAGCCGAGGCTGAAATGCCGGGACTTATGGCTCTGCGTGAAGAGTACGGAAAGGAAAAACCGCTTAAAGGAGCGCGTATTGCAGGATGTCTTCACATGACCATTCAAACTGCTGTTCTTATCGAAACCCTTGTAGATCTAGGTGCCGATGTAACCTGGAGCAGTTGTAATATTTTCTCTACCCAAGACCATGCCGCCGCTGCGGTTGCTGCCGCTGGCGTTCCGGTTTATGCGTGGAAGGGAATGACTGAAGAAGAATTTAACTGGTGTATAGAGCAAACCTTGTTCTTTCCGAACGGCGAGCCGCTAAACATGATTTTGGATGATGGTGGCGACCTTACCAATATGGTTTTTGATGAATATCCAGAGCTTGCCGCAGGCATTCGCGGACTTTCTGAAGAGACTACAACAGGTGTGCACCGCTTGTATGAGCGCATGCGCAATGGTACGCTGGTTATGCCTGCTATCAATGTTAACGACTCTGTAACGAAGTCTAAATTTGACAATAAATACGGCTGTAAAGAATCATTGGTTGATGCAATTCGCCGTGCTACTGATATAATGATGGCCGGAAAAGTTGCTGTAGTTGCCGGTTACGGTGATGTAGGTAAAGGATCTGCCGCATCTCTTCGCGGAGCAGGTGCACGTGTAATCGTTACCGAAATCGATCCAATTTGTGCGCTTCAGGCTGCAATGGACGGTTTTGAAGTAAAGAAAATGATCGATGCTGTGCAAGAAGTTGATATCGTAGTTACTGCTACTGGTAACAAGGATATTATTGGCGGAGAACATTTCGAAAAAATGAAGGATAAAGTGATCGTTTGTAATATCGGTCACTTTGATAATGAGATAGATGTATCATGGTTGAATAAAAATCATGGAAGCACTAAATCTGAGATCAAGCCGCAGGTTGATATGTACACCATTAATGGCAAAGACATTATTCTTCTTGCCGAAGGCCGTTTGGTAAATCTTGGATGTGCCACCGGACACCCTTCATTTGTGATGTCAAACTCATTTACGAATCAAACATTGGCGCAAATTGAGTTGTGGAAAAATCACGATAATTACGAAAATAAAGTATATACACTGCCAAAATATCTTGATGAAAAAGTAGCACGCTTGCACCTGGAAAAGATTGGTGTAACGCTTGAAACGCTTCGCAAAGATCAGGCAGATTATATAGGAGTGGAAGTTGAAGGGCCGTACAAGCCAGAGCAATACCGCTACTAAGCCTTTTAAGATTATATTTTTTTTTACGCCCCGGCAATTTGTCGGGGCTTTTTTGTGTGGTGATATAAATGGAGATTTATACTGAAGAAACCCGGCAAGATGCCGGATAAGTAGTCCCCAAGTTAAACGGCTTGGCGACTGCGCTCGCCCACGCTCGCGTCCCGCGAGGGTGTCTTCATCTGGCGTCCCGCCAGGCTTGTTTTAACTAAACTTCGTGCATAAGTCGGCGCGGATTATTTCTTGGCTTCTTGTAAGGAATTTTATAGAAGGAAACCCGGCAAGATGCCGCTTGAGTCGTCCCCAAGCTAAAAAGCTTGGCGACTGCGCTCGCCCACGCTCGCATTGCGAGAATACTGGTCACCAAAAACCAATCACCAAACACCAATCACCAAACACCAAACACCAAAAACTAATTATAAATCCTCAATAAATTCGCATTTGGATTGTACTGTGTATTAAAGTATTGAAGGGGGCGTGTAGCTTCGCCAGAAACCGGAGTTCCGGTTATTATCTCAAATGTAGAGTGGCAGCATTCTTCATCTTCGGCTATGGTTCCATCTAAAACATTTACCTTGCAGCGTTTTTCTACCTGATAGGTACAGTGCCTGTCAAAAGCAGAAAATTCATCAATAGATGATCTGTACACAATAATTCCCTGCGATCCGCCATTTACATATACCCAGCCGCCGGGATTTGCCAAAGCACTGAATCCGGGAAGGTTAATGTTAATTGTTACGTCTGTGGAAACCCTGGGAACTTGCAATTCATCGCTGTTGTCCTTTTTGCAACCAAAGGCGACCGTTAATAAAATAAGAGAAAAATAAATCGTACGTTTCACGAAAGTTTATTTCAAGATGATAAAACGCAAAAATACATTCATTATTTCACTCTTTATCTTTTTTACTGTTTTTGCTGCTTCAGCACATGCACAAAAGCCGGAAAAGCAAAAATCGGTAGAGAAACAACGTAAGGAATTTCTTCAATTGCAGGATGACCGCGATGCAGAGCTTAGTAAAAAAATGGGTGAGGATCGTGAAAAGCATGTAAAGATACAGACCAAAGAAACACAGAAACGAATGAAGAAAAACCGCAAAAAGATGCGCAGACGCAAGGAAGGAAAGCATGAAAAATCATTTTTTGAAAGATTGTTTACAAAAAAACCACATTAAAAGGGGCCTCCTAACTTGATAAAAACGTGAAGTTTCTGTTTAAGGATTCATGCTGTAATTTAAAGTCTATGTGTATGTTTACATACCGAACAGCCTATTATTGAGCCGAAAAGGGTAACTCGATTTTTAGTAAAATGAGGAGTGTAATATGTTAGGATTGTAAGAGGAGTGATAAAATTCATTTGAACCGTTTCTCAAATGGTCTTGGTTAGGTGGGTTAAAAATCTATATATTTACCGCCTTGTTGCAAAAAAGTTAAAAATACGTAAACTATACTATATGTTGCGAAATCTCTACCTACTGGGTTTAGTATTCCTGTTATCTACTTCTTCTTTACTCGCACAGGTTGGTGCGGGAACACTAAAAGGGAAGCTTACCGATTCTGAAACAGGGGAACCCCTACCTTTTGTTAACATCGTTTTACAGAGCGGCGACCAGCAGGTTGCCGGTGGGTCAACCGATTTTGATGGGAACTACACCATCAAACCGATCCCGCCGGGATCGTATAATGTTCTAATCTCTTACGTAGGTTACAACGCTAAGAGAATTGAAGGAGTGATCATTAATAACTCCAAAATTACCTTTTTGGACATCGATATGGATTCTGGTATTAAACTTACCGAATTTGAAGTAGTGGAATATTCTGTTCCGCTTATTGATAAAGATGGAGGTTCTACCGGGGGTACTGTTACCCGCGAAGATATTGCGCGTATGCCCGGTCGGTCTGCTACTTCTATCGCTGCAACCGTTGGTGGAGTGCAGGAAACCAGCGGTGGAGATATTTCAATTCGCGGAGCCAGAACAGACAACACCTATTATTATATAGATGGAATTAAGGTAAGGGGCTCAAGCAACTTGCCTAAAGCCGCCATTGAAGAGGTATCTGTTTTAACAGGAGGTATTCCGGCCAACTACGGTGACGCCACCGGTGGTATTATTGCGATTACTACGCGTGGTGCCAGCAGCCAATACTTTGGTAGTATCGATGTACTAACATCGGGTTTTGCAAATGAAGATGGAGACGGAATTGGTCTCGACCGTTTTTCACAAACGCAGGTAGAAGGTGTTATTTCAGGCCCGCTTATTTGGAAAAAAGACGCCGAAGGAAACAAAGACAAACCTCTTATCGGATTTTTTGCATCAGGGAACTACAGGGACTTTTTGGATGGTCGACCGACCATTGGTAACTATAGAATTAAACAATCGGTAAAAGATCAATTGGTTAACAATCCGCTGGATTTTAGTTTAATTAATTTCGATGTTAACCCTTCCGCAGACGTTTATATTAATGATCAGGGTGAGTTAGTTAACGCAACGGTAGTAAGTCCTTCTGTTCAGGGAATTTCAAATTCTGAATTTCTAAATTCTTCAGATTGGGAAGAAGTACCTGCGAGACAAAATGATAGACAACAAGGAGTCTCGGCAACATTAAAATTTGATGTGGCTACAGCGCCGAATTTTGATGTGTCTTTCGGAGGTACATACGACTGGGAAAAAGATAATTTATACAACTATGAAAACAGCCTGCTGAACGCACAAAACAATGGTGAATCCACAGATCAAACCTGGAGAGCGTTTGGTAGATTTACACAGCGGTTTAACTCTGATGCCGTTCAAGGCGAAGAAGAAGGCCTTATAAAGAATGCGTTTTACAGCATAATGGTAGATTATAGCCGCAGAGAGCGTGTACGCCAGGATCCAATTCACAAAGACAAGCTATTTAATTATGGATATGTTGGCAGTTTTGAAACACAGACTGCACCTAACTATCGTTTTAGACAGGATACCTCAGCATTTGGATTTTATCAGGAAGGTTTGCGTGAGATTGCTACTACTTTTACACCTAGTGAGGTGAACAGCGATTTGGCTTCATATACATCTGCACTTTACAATTATTACAACGAGTTGGGATTTGTGCCTAGAACACTGAACGATATTCAGGCCGCAGGTGGTTTGATAAATGGACAGGCTGCTCCTAGCGTTTATGGACTTTACAATGCAATAGGTCGGCCGTATAACAATTATGCATTCTTTAATCAAAACCAGTTTCGAATTACAGGTTCAGGTTCTGCCGATATAGGCGACCATGCAATTACTCTTGGCTTTGAATTTGAACAATATACTGAGCGTAATTTTGGTGCCAACCCTATTGAGTTGTGGATCCAAGCTCGCGGTCTTGCCAATCGCCACCTTCAGGAATTTGATAAATCATCTGTTGCAAACCAGTTTGATGTTAACGGGACTACTTTCTTTACTTATGACCGCATCAATGATCTTGCAAGCCAAACTACTTTTGATAGAAATCTGCGGATTTCCCTTGGTATGGATCCCAATGGAAGTGAACTTATAAACGTCGATGGTCTTGATCCCGATGTTTTTGAGTTAGATATGTTCAGCGCCGATGAGCTTTTGCGTCAGGGTGGAACTTCTTCGCTGGTAAATTATTACGGGTATGACTACAAAGGCAATGTGCTGACGGGAAGCCGCCCAACAATTGTAGATTTCTTTAATGAAAGAGACGAAAACGGGGTGCTTACAAGACCAATTGCTGCATTTGAGCCGGTTTATATTGCCGGATACATTATGGACAAGTTTGCTTTTGATGACATTATCTTTAACGTTGGGGTTCGCATCGACCGCTTTGACGCAAACCAGTCTGTACTAAAGGATAAATATGTAATTGGTGATGCACGCACTGCAGGCGAAATTAGAAATGCCGATCCGGAATCAAATCTCTTCTTTGGAGAATTGCCTAATAATGTTGGCGACGACTGGGTGGTGTATGTAAATGACCTACAAAATCCTACCGCAATAAATGGGTATCGCGACGACGAAACCTGGTATAATGCACAGGGTGTTGTTATTTCTGATCCAAGAGCCATTAAAACAGCGTCTGGAATAGCACCTTTACTTCGCGATCCTAGTGCAGTTGGTGAAAATTTAACGAGCGATGCTTTCGAGGATTACAAGCCGCAAATTAATGTTATGCCACGGGTTTCTTTCTCTTTCCCGATTTCTGATGAAGCTGTTTTCTTTGCACATTACGATATCCTTACGCAAAGACCAACAGGCCAAAATATTACCAATCCGGCAGATTATCTGTTTATTCAGAACTTGGGAAATCGCGCGGTTAATAATCCAAATCTTCGACCTACCAAAACAATCGATTATGAACTGGGTTTCCAGCAAGTGCTTTCCAGGAGCTCTTCGCTCAAAATATCAGCTTTTTATCGCGAAACCCGCGATGAAATTCAGGCGCGAAGATTGCTCGAAGCTTTCCCGGTTACTTATACCTCTTTCGACAATTTTGACTTTGGTACTACAAAAGGACTTACACTTACGTATGATTTGCGTAGAACAGGAAACATCACTTTGCGTTTGGCTTATACGTTGCAGTTTGCTTCAGCCACTGGTTCAAGCGCTGGATCATCGCTTAACCTTGTAAACTCAGGCGAGCCTAACCTTCGGGTTATCTTCCCTACCGATCGTGATCAGCGCCACGTTTTTGTTGGAACATTTGATTACCGTTATGGATCTGGTAAAGATTATAACGGACCCACCATCGGCGGAAGCCAAATTTTTGCAAATGCCGGCCTAAATTTAGTTGGAAACTTGGGTACAGGTACACCGTATTCACAGCAGCAGCGCGCTACCGGTGAGGCATTTATTAATACCGCAGGTTCGCCACAGCTTGAAGGTACTGTAAATGGTTCCAGACTTCCCACTCAATTTAGAATCAACGCTCAGATTGATAAGTCATTTCAATTGAAATTTGGCAAAGAAGGCGAAGAGCAAAAACAAGCTTCACTAAATGTTTACTTACTAATTAACAATTTACTCAACACCCAAAACATTTTTGGTGTATATAGATATACTGGTAATGCTGATGATGATGGATATCTTGCCTCTCCTCAGTTTGCTCCTGGTATTGAGTCGCAAATAGACCCGCAGTCGTTTAGAGATATGTATGCGCTAAAGGTTGCTACACCATTTAATTATTCTTCTCCACGCACCATTCAGCTTGGGGTAAGATTAGACTTTTAATATTATTGAAATTCAATTATAAATAACTTATGAGAGTGTTTAATTACAGTTTATTAATCGCAGCTCTGCTCACAGTTAGCGTAAACTCCACTCAGGCACGAGAATATATGGGTCCGAAATCGAACTCAAATAAGGGTGTAAAAGCCAAAGCTGCCGGATGTTCACCCGCTCAAACACTTACCGAGTTTTTCGTAAATAACGTACGAACATCTGCGGAAACAGGCGGTAATACCTGGTATGATCGTGGAAATGGCCAGCCTTATTATGAAGTTCCGGCAAACGAAGGCAACCACGCTATTTTTGCAGGTGCCTTGTGGATGGGTGGTGAAGACCCTGCAGGAAATCTAAAACTTGCGGCAATTCGCTTTCGCCAAAACGGAAACGATTTCTGGCCAGGCCCACTTTCTGTTGACGGTACGGCTTCTATTGACGAAGCTACTTGTCAGTTATGGGATCGTTTTTTCCTCATGTCAAGGCAGATGGTCGAAACCCATAGATATTATTTTACACTACTAAACTCTGGTGTAGATCCAACAACAGATCCGCTATTTGAAAATGGATACCAGATACCGACAGAAATTTTGGAATGGCCTTCGCAGGGTGATGCCAACCTGGGTCAAAGCCCGACTATAGCTCCATTTGGAGATTTGCGCGATCCGGAAACCGGAGAGATTGTTACTACCCCCGGTTTGTATGAACCACTTTTGGGAGATTACCCGCTTTACGATTTAGATCAGGAAATTGATTGTAGAACCAGACTGGTAACAGATCCTGTTCCACTTTTTGGTGACTTTACCATGTATTGGGTATTTAACGATAAAGGAAACGTACACACAGAATCGAATGGTGATCCGATCGGAATGGAAATTCAGGCGCAGATGTTTGGGTTTACTACCAATGATGAGATCAATAATATGACATTCGTTAACTATGTATTAATTAACCGTGGTACCTTAACACTTGAAGATACTTATTTTGCCCAATGGGTAGATACTGATCTTGGAAATCCGCAAGACGACTTTATTGGTTGTGATGTAATGAGAGGTCTCGGTTATTCTTACAATGGAGATAACGATGATGAAGGATCGTCGGTTGGTCCCGGTTATGGTACACAGCCTCCTGCTATTGGAGTAGATTTCTTTGAAGGACCGTATCAAGATCCCGATGGAATAAACAATGCTTATGGTATAGGCGAAGGGCAAGCTTTAAATGGTTTAGGTTATAGAAATCCGCTTGATTCTTTATTGCCAAATGGAATTGATACAATTATTGACAATGAGCGCTTTGGAATGCGTAGATTCCTTTTTCACAACAATTCATCAGGTCCGGTTCCTACTCAGGATCCGCAAAATGCTGTAGAGTATTACAATATGATGCGCGGAATTTGGAAAAATGGTACGCCAATGACTTTTGGTGGTACAGGTTATAACCCTACATGCCAGGCTTGTCTTACCGCAGATTTCATGTTTCCCGGCGATACAGACCCACTTCACTGGGGTACTGAAGGAGTAGATCCCAACTATCCTGAAACGGGTGGATGGACTGAAGAGAATGAAGGAAATGAGGCCGGTGACAGACGTTTTGTGCAATCGGCCGGGCCATTTACGCTCGACCCGGGTGAGTTTAACAATATTACTGTTGGGGTAGTTTACGCTCGCGCCTCTAATGGTGGTCCGTTTGCGTCAGTTACCGAACTACTTCAGGCAGATGACAAAGCACAGTCTCTGTTTGACAACTGTTTTAGATTGCTCGATGGGCCTGATGCTCCTGATCTTACAGGTCAGGAACTAGATAGAGAACTGATTCTTTATCTCAGAAATACGAGTCCTTTGAGTAATAATAACCAGGAAAAATATACAGAACTAGATCCAACTATACCGCCGCAAAACACAGAAGGTGAAGCGAATGACCAGTTCTATAGATTTCAGGGATATGAGGTTTATCAATTGAAAAATTCCGGAGTTTCTGTATCAGATATAGAAGACCAGAGTTTGGCTCGCCGAATCTTTCAATCAGATATACGTGATTTTAAAAACGGTGGTGAAGCTATTGGGCAAATCATTAATTACGAATTACAGCAAGACATAGGATTGCCGGTTCCAAGAGAGATGGTGAACGGTGCCAATGAAGGGATTAGACATTCATATCAAGTTACAACAGATCAGTTTGCCTCTGGAGATACGCGCTTGATCAATTTCAAGAAATATTATTTTCTTGCGATTGCGTATGGATATAACGAGTATGAACCTTATAATCCTGATCCAAACATACTTTCAGGTCAGGCGAGACCATATTTACGTGGTAGATCAGGTGCTGTTGGCGATATTCAGGCTATCACCCTTATTCCTCACAAGCCTGTACCAGAACAGTTTGGTACAGTGATTAACGCTGAATATGGTGATGGAGTTCAAATTACACGCTTAGAGGGAACAGGGAATGGTAATAACAACCTTGTACTTACAAAAGAGACGGTAGATGCCATAATGGATGAGGCTCCTTTTAAAGCTGATCAACTTACATATGAGCCGGGCGAAGGCCCTATAAATGTCCGAGTAATTGATCCGTTAAATGTTAAACCGGCGAACTTTACACTTCGATTTTACAACGAGAAAGACCCGAGTGGAGAAGGTTATATAGGCGATTTTAATACTTCCAGCTGGTATATGGTAGATGCAAATAATCCTGGAGATACCATTTTTAGTGAAACGACTATTCAAACCCAGAGCGAGCAAATTGTACCCGAGTATGGTATATCTGTATCTGTTGGTCAATATGAATACGATATTGTAAACAGAGAATTAAGTGCTAACGAAATTAAGCGGTATCCGCTTCTACTTGGAAATAGCATTGAGTTTACAAGCGGCCCCGATGGCTGGCTGGCAGGCGTTGCTGATCAGGAAGGCGCTAATCCGCTTAATTGGATTAGATCAGGCTCTAACGTTGTTACTCCTGAAACTAATTCAGGTGACCCGTGCTTCCTTCTGCCTGATGGTACAACAGATCCATCTGTATTTAATGACTATAGAGGGATTGATAACGCTCAAATATTTGAAGATGTTGTGGGTGGTACATTTGCTCCGGCGCGTTTGGTTGCCGGGTATGACTGCGGTATTGCACCATTCTCGAACGAAGCTTCGGCAGCTGTAATTAAAGATGCGAAAGATCTCAGCTTAACAAAATCAGTTGATATTTTCATTACTCAAGATAAGAGTAGATGGAGTCGTGTACCGGTTTTCGAAATGCAATTCCAAAAGGAATTTGCACAGTTAGAGAAGAAGAAAATGCAGCTGCGTGGTGCTTTATCGGTAGATAAAAACGGTAGAAATCAACTTGAGCCCGGAGCCAATATTGATGAATGTACATACAATGGTGCGCAAGTGCTTACAGAAGAAGAAGTATTTGGATGGACCGAAGCCAAGCGCATGGCATTTCTTGCACTTGTAAGTGGTCAATACACCGAAATTCAAAGTGCCGATCAATTGGTTGGCTTGTCATTTGGAATGGGATACTTTCCGGGGTATGCTATTTCTCCCGAAAGCGGTGAACGCCTGAATATGGGATTTGGTGAAAACTCATACCTGTCTGGTGACAACGGAAGAGACATGTTGTGGAACCCGACTTCTAGAGTTACTACACAGCTCAATGATCAGTTTATTGTTGGTGGCGAACACTACATATATACTTTCCGCAACAAGAAATATGACGAGAGTTTGAAAACTAGTCCTGATCCACGTCAGGCGATGCCTGCTTATGATGGAGGTCAAACAGTTTACGATGTAATGACTGAGTTTGAGAAACCTACGTTCTCTAATGAAATTGACCGTTTGTATCGAGCATTTGCATGGGTAGGTTTCCCGCTTCTTGCCAACGGCTTTGAATTTTTATCGCCCGAAGAAGGCCTTGTGCCCGGTAATGTTAAAGTTTCGGCTCATGTGGCGCAGCCTTACTCGCCGTATGCTACCGTTAGAGACGAGCTAGGAGATGCTTCAATGCCTCAGCCGCTTCCAACTACGAATTACAATCTTAGCTCCAATTTCTGGTATCCTGAATACGCGTTCTCAACAGAGGGCAGTGAAACGCTTAGAAACCAAACAGAAGTAGGTACAACAGCGCTTGATCTGATTGATATAGTTCCAAACCCATACTACGCTTACTCGGCTTATGAGCAAAGCAGGGTTGATAATAGAGTGAAATTTGTAAACCTTCCTCCTGAATGTAAAATTTCAATCTTTACCATAAATGGAACGCTTATCAATGTATTTGAAAAGGATAATCCGAATACTTATTTGGAGTGGAATTTACAAAATGAGAGCTTTATTCCAATTAGTGGAGGTATGTACTTAATACATGTACAATCACCGGGTCTTGGCGAAAGAGTACTTAAATTCTTCGCTGCTACGCGACCTACCGACCTAAGAAACTTCTAAAAATACAACTACAGCGATTAACTGTCGAAATATGAAATACATTTCTAGAAATATAGTAAAAGCCTTTGTCGTTGCGACTTCATTGCTTACAGTTTCAACTGCCTTTGCAGGCAATCCCGATCGTGCAGGATCTGCCGGCGGAATGCAGCTTCTAATTAACCCTTGGGCGCGGAGCAATGGACTGGCTGGAGCCAATATGGCCGATGGTACACCCGTTGAATCTATGTTCCTGAATGTTGGGGGTCTCGCTTTTGTTGAAAAAACGGAAGTGGCTTTTACCAATGTAAATTATCTGTCAGGTTCAGATGTGTCAATCAATTCAGTTGCTCTGGCACAGCGAATTGGCGAAACAGGTGCAATTGGAGTATCGGTTAGTGCATACAACTTTGGTGATATCCGAAGAACGACGACAAACTCGCCCGATGGTGATGGCACCACTTTTAATGTGAATATGGTGAATATAGGCCTATCTTACTCCAAGGCTTTTTCCAATAGTATCTATGGTGGGCTTACATTAAAAGTGCTTAATGAAAGCGTTGCCGACCTTAAATCTACCGGTATTGCAATAGACGCAGGTATTAAATATATAACCGGAGACCGCGATCAGGTGAAATTTGGAATTACCCTTAAAAACGTTGGTCCTCCAATGTCGTTTAGCGGAGATGGACTTAGTTTTGATACTCAGTCACCTACACAAGAATATCCGCTTACGGCAGAGCTGAGAAGTGAAAATTACGAGCTTCCGTCATTGGTAGCTATCGGATTTAGCTATGACTTTTTACTTGCCGAAGATCACAATCTTACAGCGCACGGTACCTTTATAGCCAATTCTTTTACAGAAGATAATTTTCTGATTGGTGCTGCCTATGACTTTAAGAAAATGTTGTTTCTAAGAGCTGGATACCACTACGAGCCAAACATTACAAGTGACGAAGACAGAAGATTTGTGTATACTGGTTTTGCTGCCGGTGCTGGTTTGCAATTTGCCTTTGGAGCTAATAAAACACGTATAGCACTTGATTATTCTTACCGTGCTTCTCAGCCGTTTAACGGAACCCATGCAATTGGAGCAAGAATTCATGTCGGTAGTTCTGAATAAGATTTAAAATAGTTCTATCTTTGTATTAAATTGAGAAAGCCCTTCGTGGGTTTTCTCTTTTTTGCATGTATATACCTTTCCTTAATTCATTTTATTATGTCGCAAATTAACTACTACACAGAAGGTGGGCTAAAAAAGCTTAAAGACGAGATTCACAAGTTGAAAACTGTTGATAGACCTTCTATATCTAAACAAATCGCTGAGGCACGCGATAAAGGAGATCTTTCTGAAAATGCAGAATACGATGCTGCGAAAGAGGCGCAAGGGCTTCTGGAAGCACGTATTTCAAAATTAGATAATGTAATTGCAAATGCCCGTGTGGTTGACGAATCTAAAATGGATACGTCAAAGGCATATATATTGAGCAAGGTTAAAATAAAAAATCTCAATAATAATATGATGGTAGATTATCAGCTCGTAGCAGAAAATGAGGCTGATCTTAAAAGCAAAAAGTTATCTATTGAATCGCCTATTGGAAAAGGATTACTCGGAAAAGAAAAAGGTGAAGTAGTAGAAATTGAAATTCCTTCTGGAATAGTGAAGTTTGAAATTGTAGAAATTACAAGGTAATATGTCTTCAATTTTTACCAAAATCCTCTCAGGTGAAATCCCTTCTCATAAAGTAGCAGAGAATGACAAGTTTTTGGCCTTTTTGGATATTAGCCCCTTGGCAAAAGGTCATGTACTGGTTATTCCAAAGGAAGAGATAAATTATATTTTTGATATTCCTGACGAACTTTTAGGTGAGCTGATGGTCTTTGCAAAGGGCGTTGCGAAGAAAATGGAGAAAGTTGTGCAGTGCGAGCGGATTGGTGTAACCGTTATAGGATTAGAAGTCCCACACGCGCATGTACACTTAATTCCAATCAACTCGGTAAGCGATATGAACTTTGCCAAGCCTAAATTAAGCATTGAGGCTGATGAGCTGGCAGAGATTGCAGCAAAAATCAGAAATGCGTGAGATTAACTTATCTTACGTTTTGGATTCTGACTTAAAAATGCCTTCCACGAACCGGCCGATCCACTGGTCTTAGCCCCACCTTGGAAATAATGGCATATAGCTGCCGCTAATCCATCAGAAGCATCCAGAAACTCCGGAAGGTCTTTCATGCTTAGCAAAGATTGAATCATCTTAGCAACCTGCTCTTTGCTGGCATTACCATTGCCGGTTACAGCTTGTTTTATTTTGCGCGGAGCATATTCTGTATAAGGAATTTCGCGGCTTAATGCTGCCGCAATCGAAACCCCCTGTGCGCGACCCAGCTTGAGCATTGACTGAACGTTTTTACCAAAAAATGGCGCTTCAATTGACAATTCATCAGGATTGTACTGATCAATTAAGCTGATTACCCTGTCATAAATTATTTTTAGGCGCAATGCATGGTCAGCGTATTTGCTCAGCTTTATTACCCCTTGAGTTATCAAAGTCATTTTATTAGACTTGCAAAGTATTATGCCGTAACCCATAACTGAAGTCCCGGGATCAATTCCTAAAATGATGCGTTCTGCCGACAATATTTTACCTTTAGCCTCAAATGTATAAAACTGTTTCTACAGCGCTGCAAAGTAAACAAGTTAAGCTGGTAATTCCCGCTATTATTTTGGGAACTCTGGCTTACGTATTTTGGCGGAATATAAGCTCTTTTGAGATTTTTTCGTGGCAGCTCCTTCGCGATCATGCCACAGTGCTTATACTTATCACATCACTTACCTTTGTAAATCTATATTTCGAAATGCGAAAGTGGACTGCATTGATTAATTCGCCTGTGGTAAAACCAAAAACGGCATTTACAGGTATTCTTTTAGGAATGTGTTCGGGATTTGTAACGCCAAACAGGCTCGGTGAGTTTGCGGGGCGATCTGCGGCTCTCCCAAAAGCGGCGCGCAAAAAGGGTGCTCTAATGACTTTTGCAGGTTCAGGTATTCAGGGCGCCGTTACACTTTTAGCCGGAGCGATCGGTTTCATTTTTTATCCAATTCTTCCTCAAATAGCTTCTTTAGCAAAGCTATGGCCTCAGGTTTTTTATATCGTAATCGCCTCTATTGCCTTGGCAGCTCTATTCCTTTGGTTTAAAAAGCCGCTTAAACCCCATATCGCAATTGTGCTGAAGCATCTTAAATCTATAAAGACGCCTATCTTAATTAAAGCCTGGTTTTGGGCAATTGGCAGATACGCCATTTTCAGTACTCAGTTTGTCCTGGCCTTGTACTGCGTAGGATTTACCAGCGATATATGGATGTGCTATACCGGTGTTTTTCTGCTTTATTTCTGCCAGAGTTATTTGCCTTTTACAGCCATGGGCGAACTGGGAATTCGCGAGGTTCTTGCTATTTTTATTTTTGGTGCGTTTTTACCTGAACCTATGCTCGCTGCCGTCGCTTCTTTAATCGTATGGGTGGCGAATATTGGAATTCCGGTTTTAATGGGACTCTTGAAAATGAAACTTACTAAGACCAGGCTTATTGGAATCAGCTGATCTTTATGGATTGGCGTTTTTTCTAATCGCCGGCATTTTTGTGAGTATTCTGATTTTCCTACTATTTCATGGATGTCGCTCAAAGGAAATTCCCAGTGATAAATTAAACGGGCTTACCATTCTCATACCTTTTAAAAATGAAAAGGCCGTTTTGCCCCATCTGATCAAGCAATTGACCACTAAATTAAAGCTAAATCCAACCGTTTGCGTTTGGCTTTTAAACGATCATTCTACAGATTTGTCTGCTACCGATTTGGAAAAGCTAGAACTCCCTGCTCAAATAAAACTTTTCCCGCCTATTAAAGGGGTTACCGGAAAAAAAGCTGTTTGGAGAGAAGCAATAAAGCGTGTAGAAACAGAGTGGGTACTCATAATGGATGCTGATACCGAGCCGTCGGAATTGTTGTTTACTAGTGGGGTTAGGTTGATTCCAAAAGGAGCGAAATGTCTGCTTATACCAATTATACCGTCAAAAAGAATGGGTGCAATAGCGTCGTTTTTTGATCTGGATTTTTTGAGTTTGCACTTTGCAGGTCTCGCTTCCGCGAAAGCGAACAAACCACTTCTCGCAAATGCCGCTTGCATGTTGATGCAACGCGAGGCATTTCTGAAAAGCGCTAAAGAGCGCAATGACTGGTCAGAGCCTGGGGGAGATGATGTATTTGCGATGTTTGCAATTGCCAAAATGTTTGGCGCAAACTCTATTACTACGGTGCAGAATGCGAGTTTATTTACCAAAGTACATTTTCCGAAACAGGCTGCATCCCTGTGGTATCAGCGTTTGCGATGGATTTCGAAAACCGGAAAAATAAAAAATGCTTGGTTTCAATTTATAGCATGGACGGTTCTTTTTGCCCAGATTCTGTTTTTAATTGGCTTATTCTTTCTTTTTAAATCAATGGCTGGGTTTCTTACATTAGTTGCCGCTGCGATGATTATTATTGCAGAAATCGTTTATCTCGCTCTTATTTCCGCAAAATTGAAAAGACGGGATTTGTGGCCTTATATTTTGCCGGCAATATTTATTTATCCTTTTTATCTTTTGGCTCTCGTTATTTTCGGCACTTTTGCCAAACCAAAATGGAAATAGATTCAAAAGAAAACATTTCGCCGTCGAGGCTGGCATGGTTGCGCTTTAAGCAAAACCGAATGGCCGTTGCGGGGCTCTATATTCTTGCTATGGCAACACTTATTGCCATTCTGGGTGGAGCCATAAGACCAGATTCTACCAAAAATGCCAATAGTCAACAGGTATCACTTGCAAAAAAGGGAATTAACTTTTCAGTGAAAACACTCCAGGTGCGCAAAAACGCCGAAGTTGCGAATGAGGGTTTCCTCAAACAATTTTTCTTTGGAGGAAAAGAAAACCCGCACCGCATCATTCCGATTCATTCCTATTCTTTTTCGGGCGACTCTATTTCGGGATATATTTATGGGGGCACAGACCAGGCGAGGGGAGAGCCTTTTGCCTTTAATTTGCTCGATGTTGTAGAACCTATCGACATCGCAACCCTAAACCAGCGCGGCGAAGAAATCTTTGCAAATTCAGTATCAGGCGAAAGGATTTCAGCAACAAGAAGCCATCTCGAAAGCGAAATTCTTACAAACAACCTGAGCACCACACGCTATTTGTTCGGCACGGATAAGTTTGGTCGCGATATGCTTAGCCGACTAATGGCTGGAACGATTGTATCTCTTTCGGTGGGGCTCATTTCGGTTTTGATATCGCTCCTGCTTGGAATTTCACTGGGCGCCATTGCCGGATATTTTGGTGGTTGGATTGATGATTTTATTACATGGATAATTAACGTGGTATGGTCTATCCCCACTTTATTGCTCGTTATCGCCATTACATTCGCACTTGGAAAAGGGTTTGTACAGGTGTTTATAGCAGTAGGTCTCACCATGTGGGTTGAAGTGGCAAGGGTGGTGCGCGGACAGGTGCTTTCGCTAAAAAACATGGAGTATATTGAGGCTTCCAGAGCATTGGGATACAGCACTTTTAGAATTATTTCCCGACATATAATACCCAATATCATGGGGCCGGTAATCGTAATTTCTGCTGCTAATTTCGCATCGGCAATACTGCTTGAAGCTGGTTTGAGCTTTTTGGGAATCGGCGCACAAATTCCAATGGCCTCGTGGGGACAGATGATAAAAGATCATTACGCATATATTACCACCGATATGGCTTATCTGGCCATTTTACCGGGTCTCTGTATTTCTTTGCTCGTATTGGCTTTTATGCTGATAGGCAATGGCTTGCGCGACAGCCTCGATACACGATTTACGGCTTAAAAAAACAGAAGCGCGGTAAGAAATATTACAGACCCGATTATCATAAAGAAAAGGGTATAGGGCAGAATATCGCGCGCGCGCAAACCTGTAATTGATAAAAGTGGTAGCGCCCAAAAGGGTTGGATCATATTCGTAATCTGATCGCCGTAGGCCATGGCGAGAATGCTCTTGCCGAGAGGTAAGCCCAATTTTGTTGAGGCCTCTACAATGATAGGCCCCTGCACCATCCATTGCCCGCCACCACTGGGAACGAGAATATTGATAAAACCAGCGCTGAAAAAGGTGAAAATCGGATAAGTACGAGCTGTTGAAATGGATACAAAGAATTCAGAAATTCCCGATACAATTCCCGAGTGTTGCATTACACCCATAATTCCAAAATACAGAGGAAACTGAATTAAAATTCCGGCAGCTCCTGTAATTGCCTCGCCTACCGCTTCTGCAAATTTCGATAAACTGCCGTGTCCGATTAATCCAAACGCGAGAAAAATAAGATTTAGAAAATTGGGATCTACAAAGTTGGCATTTCCGTTCACAATAGAATTGGTGGCTACAATTGCAGCGGCCATTAATGCGAGAAAACCCAGAAATAAGGCGGGAAATTGATAATCATCAAACCGTTCAGCCCATCCTGATTTCATTCCGGTCTCGGCGGTGGAATGAAAACGCTTGAGCTGATAAGGAGCTGGCACGGCGTTTTTGCCGAGAGCATAAGCACTAAAGGGCAAAATAATTACAAGTGCCAGTGCCACGCTTATGTTCATTGGTGAAAAAACAGTTTCTGAAAAACCCACAATATCGGGCAACACAATTCCGGCGAATGCAGCATTGCCCTGCATTAAATTAGTAAGGTGTCCGCTTTCAGCCACTTTAATAAGCGAGCTTCCCGATATTCCGCCATGAAAGACCATTAAACCCACGTATCCGCTCGCGGCAATAAGCGGATAGTTGATTCTAAATCCTTTTTTGGTGGCGTACTCGGCGACTTTTCGGGCGAAAATTGCACCGAAAATTAAAGCCAACCCCCAATTTAAAAGTCCCAGTATAACGCTGAACGCTGTAACTATGGCGGCAGCCCGAGCTGTAGTTGTGCAGTAACTCGCGGCTTTTTCAATAAGGAGGCTCGCCGATTTTGTAAGCGCCAATACATGCCCCAATACTAAGATGAGAATCATTTGGTATGCAAAAACCAAAAATGGGCCATTCCAAATACCCCGATACCAATATACGAGTATATCAACACCATGATTTAAGAAACCCTGGTCTGTAGGTTTGAAAAAAAGAAAGGCTACCAGAAGCACAAAAAATGTGAGCCCAACGGCCAGAGTAAACGGGCTGGGCAACACATTGTGAAAAAGTCGTTCAAACTTTTGAGAGAACGACATTTAGGCAAAAATCAGATTCAGATTAAAACGGCAAATCATCGCTGTCATCGTTGTTTCCAGCATGAGCAGGCTCCTGCGTAGGCAACGGTGGCAGATTATTAGCTGCAGATTCTTGTGAAACTTTCTCTAAGCGCCACGCATCCAGAGAAACAAAAAACTTGGTTTCGTTTGTTTTTGGATTTTCCCATCTTCTTCCGCGAAGGTTAAAGTTTACTTTTATCTCATCGCCAATATTGTAGGCTTCAATCAGGTCGCATTTATCCTGAACCAATTGAAACATAATTTCTTGCGGGTACTGACTTCCATCATCTGAAATTACAAACTCGCGTTTTTTGAAAGAATCTGTGATTTGCTCTGCGTCATTTTTTACAATGAGCTTTCCATTAATTGTAAACATAATGTCTTGATTTTTAATTGTTAAAACTTAATAAGGTCATCCAGGCTTCATCTATTTTACCACCTGTAATTAATTCTTTTGCTTTATTGTGAAGCACTGCTTCGAGCGTATTTGGATCATCTTCATTATCAACAAAACACTGGCTCAATTCAGTGAGTCGATATTCATTTACATCGGTCTCATTTGGCAATTCTTCAACATTTCCGAGCTGGCCGAGGTCATTACCGCTCAAGATACTACTATTTTTTATGTCTTCAGGTATTTTATCTACACCAATTCCTGATTTGGAGATTGGCTTGACAACCTGAAAAAGAGCGTTGCCATTTGCGCGGCAATAATAAGCGCCACCCATACGCCCCACCAGGTCTATTTTTTCCTGATCTACATGTAGGTTTTCATCTAGCAAATTTGCTCTCACATGCACTTTTACCACTTCGCAAATTACCAGGTTTCCCGCGCCACCTTCTGTTCCCAATTCTACCACTTCTTTTACCACACATTCAAATTGTGCCGGCGATTCCTTTACTCTAAAAGGTTTTACCTTTTCGGAAGGGAGCATTGTAAACCCTGCTTTTTCAAATTCGTTAACCCCTTTTGGGTAAGCCGTACTTGCAAGGGAGGTTTGCTGAACCATCGCAAAATCGACGATATTAATAACCACCTCTTTATGCACTTTTACGTTTTGATACGTATGCTTTGTAGAATTGTCTATTCCGCTTCGCGCCGGCGAAAAAATCAAAATCGGCGGGTTGGCACTAAACATATTAAAGAAGCTGAAAGGTGCAAGGTTTGGTTTTCCATTTTCATCAATTGTACTGGCAAAAGCGATAGGTCTGGGGCCAATAACGCCCAGCATTAAGCCATGCAATTTAGATACAGAAATGTCAGACGGATTGAAACTTTGCATTAAAAGTGGATTTCCTGCAAAGGTAAAAACTTTAGAATCTTAATCAGTGCTCAAGCGGTTTTGATTGCCTCTATTGTGGAAAAGTTATTTGTTTTTAGGAATGCAAATATTTTCACTTAGTGAATTATGCTGATGGCTCAAAAAAATAATTTTGAGAATAACATTATCTCATTATCTTTGCCCTCGCTTTCAAAAATCACCTATTGCGGATGTGATGAAATTGGTAGACATGCCAGACTTAGGATCTGGTGCCGTGAGGTGTGTGGGTTCGAGTCCCTCCATCCGCACTAAAAGCCCCAAATTGGGGCTTTTTTCATTTATAGTCATTTCTTGTTGTATTTTTGTACCAGATGTTTTAAGAATTGCGCAACAAGTAAACTAACCGCTTAAAAGGAGTAAATGAAAAATTATAAAAAGGCATATATTGCGGGAGGATGTTTTTGGGGGGTGGAAGACTTATTTAGAGTTAGACCGGGAATAAAAGATACGGAAGTTGGCTACCTGGGTGGAGACAATGAAAATCCCACCTATAGAAATCATCCGGGACACGCGGAAGGGATTGAGCTCACTTATGACCCGAATGAAACCTCCTTCAATATCATATTAGACTATTTCTTTAGAATTCACGATCCATCTACAGTAGATAGGCAAGGAAATGATAGAGGGTCAAGTTATAGGTCTGCCATATTTTTTCAGAATCAAGATGAAAAAAGGGATGCAAAAAAGATGATAGAGATCGTTGATGACTCTAGGAAATGGGAAGGTAAAGTTGTAACCACATTAGAGCCATTCACAAAATTTTGGCCTGCAGAGCCAGAGCATCAAGATTATTTGGTCAAACAACCTAACGGTTATACCTGTCATTTTGAGAGGTTTGAAGAAAGCTTTGTTTAGGGGGCGTCACTGCGCTTTTATTGAAATTTTAGCTCTTGTAAAAAAGAAACTTATGACTGCTTTTGATTAATCCAGATTTGGTCCGACTTGTACTTAGTGCTAGGATTGGGCAATAAAAATGGCTGCTGCCTGAACCAGTAATGAAAGTTTTTTTCAAAAATAAAGGCATAAGTTAGTTAGATATCAGTCCTTGTGTTGAACTCAGAATTAATTTGCGCCCTTATTTTCAAAAGTCAAATTATAAAAATCCCCAAATTGGGGCTTTTTTCATTTATAGGCTTTTTGTACTAGCCTAGTTTCGTAACAAATACGTATATTTGCATCCCAAAATAAAAAGGAAATTTCAAAGCCTTAACTACTTGTTAATATGAATATTACCGAAGAAAAGATAGACAGCCAAAATGCATTGTTGAAAATAAAATTGGAGCCGAACGACTATTCAGCTCAATATGACAGTGCGCTTAAGAAATATAGACAGCAAATTACGCTTCCCGGTTTCAGAGCCGGTAAGGTGCCAATGGGCATGGTAAAGCAGCGCTATGGTAGGTCTCTTCTGGTAGAAGAACTAAATAAAGTGCTGAACGAAAACATTCAGAAGTACATTAAAGATAAAGAGCTTCAGGTGCTTGGAAGTCCTATTCCCAGTGAGTCTCATAAAGAGCAGGGCAATTGGGATAATCCGGCAGATTTTGAGTTTGTTTACGAACTCGGTCTGGCTCCTGAACTGAAAGTGGAGATATCTAAAAAAGATAAATTTGACTTCCATACGATTAAAGTAGAAGGTAAAATGCTCGATGAGCAGATTAATAATGTTGCACGCCGCTACGGCAAAATGTCTGAAGCCATGAAAGCCGGAGCAAATGATATGCTTGTTGGCGATTTTGTAGAGCTTGATGAGAATGATGAAATTGTGCCAGGTGGGATTATGAACCAGGCCACTGTTTCGCTTGAGTTTGTTGATAAGGCCGAGCAAAAGAAATTTTTAGATAAAAAAGCGGGTGATGATGTTGTGGTAGATCCACACAAAGTATCTCGCGGTCACGACGATTTAGCTAAAATGCTGGGTGTTGCCCATCACGATGTTCACGATATCAATACAAACTTCAAATTTATGATTCGTGAAATCAAGCATCTGGAGCCTGCCGTATTAAATCAGGAGTTTTTTGATAAAATCTTTGGTGAAGGAGAAGTAAAAGACGAAAAGGAGTTTCGTGAAAAAATAACCAAAGACCTCGAAAAAGGGTTTGTGGCCGATAGCGAGCGCCTTTTTAAAAGAGACATTACAAATAAACTTATTGCAGATTACAATCCTTCACTTCCCGATGCCTTCCTGAAAAAATGGATACGCATGACGAATGAGAAGCCTGTGACGGCCGAAGAGGTAGAAAACGATTATGATCAATACCAAAAAAGTCTTCAATGGCAGTTGATTTTTAATAAACTCGTAGAAAACGAAGCAATTAAAATAAAAAGTGATGAAGTTATTGAGCGCACGAAACAACTAATGATCAGCCAATACGCTCAATACGGCATGCCTGCACCAGAAGAAGAGGAGCTAAAGCAAACGGCTCTTCGCGTTTTGTCAAATCAGGATGAGTCGCGCAAGGTTTACGATATGCTTTACGATGAAAAATTGATTGCATACATTCGTGAAAACGCCACAGTAAAGGAAAAACCTGTAACTTACGACGAGTTTGTGGAGATGGCCAATAAGGCATAATCTTCTGACTATCAAATTTTAAGAAAGTAGAATAGAAAAAATTTATGGCAAATAAATCAGAATTTGAACGCTATGCCACCGGGCATCACAGAATTAACAGTCTATATCTTAACGATTACGTAAAAAATCTAACTCCCTATATTATAGAGGAACGCCAGCTTAACGTAGCGCAGATGGACGTATTTTCGAGACTCATGATGGATCGAATTATTTTTCTGGGCACAGGAATAGACGATCAGGTAGCAAATATTATTCAGGCGCAACTTTTGTTTTTGGAAAGTACTGACCCTAAAAAAGATATTCAGATTTATCTGAATTCTCCGGGAGGATCTGTTTATGCGGGTCTCGGTATTTACGATACTATGCAATATATTGCTCCTGATGTAGCAACGATCTGTACAGGTATGGCTGCATCTATGGGTGCTGTATTGCTATGTGCTGGCACCAAGGGTAAACGAACTGCACTAAAGCATTCGCGTGTTATGATTCACCAGCCTCTTGGTGGTGCTCAAGGTCAGGCATCTGATATTGAGATTACTGCACGTGAGATTATTAAGTTGAAAAAAGAACTTTACGATATTATTGCCGAACACAGCGGACAGTCTTACGAAAAGGTAAACGAAGACAGCGACCGGGATTATTGGATGCGCGCAGAAGAGGCAAAAGAATACGGAATGATTGACGAAGTGCTCGTAAGAAATACGAAATAATTGCACGATTAATCAATTGATAAAAATGACTTATGTCAGATAAGAAGGAAATAAAATGCTCTTTTTGCGGACGCGGAAAAAGTGAAGTGAACGTGCTAATCGCAGGTGTGACAGGCCATATATGCGATAATTGTATTACACAGGCGCAGAGCATTATTAAAGAGGAGATTGCACAAAAAGCACAAAAACAGCTCGAATCAAATCTGGTGCTTCAGAAGCCTTACGAGATTAAGAATTACATGGATAATTATGTAATTGGACAAGATCAGGCCAAAAAGGTACTAAGCGTGGCCGTGTATAATCACTACAAGCGTTTGCTCCAAAAAGCAGACGATGATGAAGTGGAGATTGAAAAGTCGAATATTGTACTTGTAGGAGAGACCGGTACCGGTAAAACCTTAATGGCCAAAACGATAGCAAAAATGCTTAATGTGCCATTTTGTATTGCCGATGCTACAATTCTTACTGAAGCCGGATATGTTGGCGAAGATGTGGAGAGCATTTTGTCTAGACTTTTGCAAGCTGCAGATTATGACGTAGCGCTGGCAGAACGAGGAATTGTGTTTGTAGATGAGATTGACAAAATAGCCCGCAAAAGCGATAATGCCAGTATTACGAGAGATGTAAGTGGTGAAGGTGTGCAGCAGGCGTTGCTTAAATTACTCGAAGGGTCTGAGGTAAATGTGCCGCCGCAAGGGGGTAGAAAACACCCCGAGCAAAAGCTTATTCAGATAAATACTCAGAATATTCTATTTATTTGCGGAGGTGCTTTTGACGGTATCCAGCGCATTATTGAAAGAAGGGTAAAGAGTTCAACTATTGGCTATAGCTCGAGCGTTGAAAATGATAATTTTGATAAGGAGAACATTCTTCAATATGTTTCACCGCAAGATTTGAAATCTTTTGGGTTAATCCCAGAGCTGATTGGTCGTTTTCCGGTTTTGAGTTATCTCAACCCTTTAGATAAAGAAACCTTGCGCAGAATTCTTACAGAGCCTAAAAATGCATTGGTTAAGCAATATGTCAAGCTTTTCGATATGGATGGGGTTAAACTTTCATTCGATAAGAAAACCCTTGATTTTATTGTTGACAAGGCAATGGAATATAAACTTGGAGCGCGGGGTTTGCGCTCAATTTGCGAGGCTATTCTTACCGATTTGATGTTTGAACTTCCATCAGACAACAAGATGAAAGCATTTAATGTAACGGTAGATTACGCAAATGAAAAATTCAGTAAATCAAAAATTTCTCAACTTAAAGCTGCTTGATAATCGAGTAGAATTCACTAAACAAATATCCTTAAAAATGAAAAAACTATTGATTTTGGCCATGATGGCCTTTACTTTTGGAGCAAATGCACAGACATTCCCACAACCAAGCCCACTCGCTAAAGTGTATCAGGTGGTAGGCCTTAATGAAATGGAAATTGTGTACAGCAGTCCTGCAGTGCGCGAGCGCAAAGTATTTGGTGAGATGTTGCCAAATAACGAGCTTTGGAGAACAGGAGCAAACAGTGCAACGAAACTCACGGCCTCTGATAAATTTATGGTTGGAGATAAGGTAGTAGAAGCTGGTTCTTACTCTATTTTCACAATCCCTGCTGAAAAGGATATTACTTTTATCCTTAATTCAGATGAGAATGCTTCTGGTGGAAGCTATGATGAAACGAAGGATGTTGCACGAGTAAAAGTTCCATTTAACACTAGCGAAAAAAATATGGAGCGCCTGCAGTTTACGTTTGCCAACACAACGCCAAGCGGTTCAGACATCATGTTCAGATGGGCAGATCGCAGTTTTGTTGTTCCTGTAAAGGTTATGACTGATGAGGCTGTTAAAATGAATTATGATGCTAAACTTAAAGAGTATGAAGGTGAGTTTTCATTGTACAGCGAAGCGGCAAATTACTACCTTGAAACAGGAAATAATAAGCTGGCGCTTGAAATGGCTAAGAAATCAACAGATTTGAACAAGAAATTCTGGAATACGCACACTCTTGCGAAAGCTTATGTGGCCAATGGAGACAAAAAGAACGCTAAGATTGCAGCAGAAGAGTCATTGAAATTAGCCCAAGAAGCTAATTATGATCACTACATCAAATTAAATGAAAAGATGATTTCTGAATTGTAATCAACTTATAATACTTTATGTAAAAAGCTGCTTCGAAACCGAGGTAGCTTTTTTTTGGCTCTTAACTTTATTGGCGTCCCAAACCTGGCAGACTTTTTTCAGATTATCTTTTCTTATTCAACTACCGGTTTTCGATTCTCAATAGCCGAAAAGAGTATTCCAAACAGAATTACCAGGCCGCAACCTATAATATTGAAATACAAGTAAGAGATATATTCACTGAAAAATATAAAGGTCAGGATTACCGAAATTTGAGCGAGAAGCGCCGCTATAAATACACTTCTGCCTCTTACAAATTTGAAAAAGAAAGCCACCAGAAAAATTCCAAGGATAGTTCCATAAAAAATACTTCCCAAAATATTTACTGCCTCAATCAGGTTTTCAAATAAATCTGCTGTTAGTGCAAACCCCAAAGCTATGGCTCCCCACAGAGCGGTAAGCCACTTTGAAGCTATTAAATAGTGTTTTTCTGATTTCCCGGGTTGGATTACGCGCTTGTAAAAATCTACCGAGCTCGTTGATCCCAAAGCGTTAAGCTCTCCCGCTGTGCTCGACATAGCCGCCGAGAGAATTACTGCCAGCAAAAGCCCTATGAGACCGGCCGGCATGAAATTGAGAATATAGGTAATGAACACGTAATCTGAATCGCGCTGTGTGTTATTCGGAAATTCGGAAATAACCAATTCCTTTGCTGCATTGCGCAGTGATTTGCCTTCGGCATTAAGCTCTCTAAGATTAGTCGTTGCCCGATCTATCGCATCTTCATTGCCATTGTCCATCGCACTTATAAGTTCATACGAAGCAGCTTCCTTTTTATCGTGATTTGCATAGTGTTCCGATCGTAGTTCATCGAGTTGTCCTTTGCTTTCGGTATTTTCTAATAGCCCTAAAGAAGTGCTGTCAAAAAGTACGTCGTGCTGCTGAAACTGAAAGAATACAAATACCAGAACCCCCGTTAGCAAGATAAAAAACTGCATTGGAATTTTCAGAACGGCATTAAACATCAGCCCCATTCTGCTTTCGCGAACGCTGCTGCCACCGAGATACCGCTGCACCTGCGATTGATCAGTGCCAAAATAAGATAGTGCGAGAAACAAACCTCCCGTTATTCCGGACCAGAATGTGTAGCGCTCTTTAACGTCGAAACTAAAATTTATAGCGTCCGTTTTACCCATTTTGCCCGCCAGCTTTAGTCCGTCGATCACACCCACACCTTGAGGTAAATTATTAATTATAGTACCAAAGGCAATTCCCATCCCGATAAGGATAATTCCCATTTGCCATTTCTGGGTAAGGCTTACCGCCTTAGAACCACCGGAAACGGTATAGATAATTACTAAAACACCAACAACTAAAATCGTTAGTGTTAAGTTCCAGTTTAGTACTGATGAGAGTACGATTGCGGGCGCATAAATCGTTATTCCTGCCGCCAGCCCGCGCTGAATGAGAAAAAGAGAAGCCGCCAGCAATCTGCTTTTAAGATCAAATCGCCTCTCCAAATATTCATAAGCGGTATAAACCTTGAGCTTATAATAAATTGGAATAAATACTATAGAGATAATTATAAGTGCAATCGGCAATCCGAGGTAATTCTGCACAAATGCCATCCCCGATTCGAATGCCAGACCCGGAGTACTTAAAAACGTAATAGCACTGGCTTGAGTCGCCATGACCGAAAGACCAATAGTACCCCATTTTAACTTATTATCACCCAGAAAATAGCCTTCAATATTTTTGCTTTTTCGTGTTTTCAGGGTGCCGTAAATCACAATTGTCAAAAGCGTACCAAGCATTACGGCATAGTCTAATCCACTCATGCTGTAAGTACTGTAAATAAGTACATAAAAAGAGTAAATAGCGCAAACCAGCCTATTACCAGCAGGTAAACTTTTTTCCAGTTTGTTTTGTCAGATGGCAATTCCTTCTTGTCAATATGATCCTCCATATCAGTTTTTTGGGTCTTGACTGCCTAACGCCAAAATGTTAGCCAAGAGGCGATATGCGCCGGGCACGCCTGCGGGGAGCTGGCGGAAAAAAGAAATGCCGGAATAAACAAAATATCCGCTTCCATGTGGAGCTACAATTAAACCCCCGTCACGAGCTGGTTCACCACTATCGTTCCATGAGATAAGAGCTTGGAATTTCGGATCCCAGTCGGCAGCAAAATAGAGACCGCGCTCCTGCACCCAATTGTCAAAATCGGCTTGGGTAATTTTATTCGGATAGTTCATTAGGGCGTGATCCGGAAGCAACATACTAGCCACTGCATTTTCGTCTGTTACACGCTCACGTGTAATTGTAAACGGGTAGGGGCCAATTTTATCAGATTTCAATCCCCGATTTGTGTTGTACTGCACCAACCAGATGCCACCGGCCTCTACGTACGCATTAAGGTTATCATTGTCAAATCCCAGATCATCGCGGGTGTTAAAAGCCCGAATACCTGTTACAATGGCATCAAACCTGCTCAAATTTCCACTTCGCAAATCATCTGCGTTTATATGTTCTACTTTATAGCCGGCTGCACCGAGATATTTAGCAACATCATCGCCAGGGCCGTCTATATATCCAACTAATTGCACATCACCGGTCTTTAAGTCGATGGGAACGAGGTCAATAATAGCAGGTTTCAAAATAATCTGAGCAGGAATATGATCGTAATCTATTATTTCAAGACTCATAGCAGGCTTTCTCAAGGTTTTGTCAGATTTGATTACGCTTAATGAAGCTTTACCACTCTGCGCTCCAGCTATAGCGCGCACATCGAAATTAATGATTTTCGCATTTCCTGCTCCTTCCAAATCGAGAGATACGCTTGTGGGAGCGGCTTCCCAGCCTTTCGGTAAATTGAGCTGAACCTCACCGCTAAATGCTTCACCATGATTTGTTGCAGTAATCTGTACCGTTCGATAGTCGTTGCCTGCGGCAATGTTTACATTTTCAGAGAAATTGAAAGTCACACGCGGAACGATATAAGTAGGATTGAAAATTACGGCTTTTGCCGGATCAATAATTTTCTCCTTAACAGGCACATTCACCGAAAAGGTGTAACCGTCTTTTTCAAAGAATAGGTCTGCGAATACGGAAGGAGCGTTTTGTGGATTTCCCAAAAGGGAATAGTCATTCACTAAATAGATGTTTTCAAATGGCTCGTTAAGCCAGTAAGGGTTGCTCAATTCGGCATTTTCTTCAAGGTGCAATTTCACTTCTTCTGAGAAAAGAACGTTGTTCACCAAATTTGCTTCACCCAAAATTTCTTTATTCTGGTATACTGCTTTCTTAAGAGTAAGCGAACTAGCGCCCGGGTTTACAATATCAATACGTGCAAATACATCCTGCCCAGGCACGACAAGCATTTTATCAGTATTGAACTCAATTGACACACCCAGCATATGAAGCAATAAATCGTTCAGCTCTTTTTGTTTTTGAATGAAAAACGGAGTTTTCTTTTTGCTGTTCATTATTTTCCCAGCTTTGGCGAGGGTACCGGCTGTGGCCGAAGGATTTAAGGGATCAAAGTTTTTAATTGCTTCGTCGATTAAACTGCCGATATCACTGGCGTCGTAACGCGACCAATCATTGCCAATTCCATCGAGTATTTCGCCCCCTGGAATTACTTTATCGCCTTTTACATATTTAATGTATTCGATATTCGTGCCATACGGAAAGTCTGTACCAAATCCCTGACTTTGGTGCTGGCTTCTGCTGCGAGAGGCAATTTGGGCGTAGCTTTCGCCAAGTAGGCTGTTGTATTCGCCCACATCAATCGTTAGAAACTCGTCTGAATTTTTGGCTTGCTCTTCCAAATCTTTTATCCACCACGAACTGGTGTTGAAATACAATCTTTTTGGTTGCCATACTTCTACTGCACTTAGCTGTTCCGGAAAAGCATCGGGATCAGCAGCCAGATCAAAAGCTTCTTCGGCCAGCACGGCACTTGCCTCATGATGTCCGTGACCTGCGTAATTTGACGGTGGAAACCGGGTAATGATTACGTCGGGTCTGAATTTTCTGATTATGAAGACCACATCAGCAAGAATGTTTTCTTTGCCCCATTTCTCAAAAGTTTCTTCAGCCGATTTAGAATAACCAAAATCAACTGCACGTGAGAAGAATTGTTCGCCACCATCTATTTTTCGGGCTGCCAGTAATTCCTGGGTTCTCAAAATACCAATTCCCGGTCCTATTTCTGTACCGATCAAATTTTGACCTCCATCTCCACGTGTTAGCGACATGTACGCGGTACGCACATGTTGTTTGTTTTCGAAATAGGAAATCAATCTGGTGTTTTCATCATCGGGATGGGCAGCGAGATACAATACACTGGCGCCAGTATTAAGTTTTTCTAATTGATGATAAAGTTCTGAAGAAGTGTACGTGGTTGGAAACTGACCGAATAACCAGGAAAGGGATAAAGCAAAAATTGCCGTTAGCGAAATTCTCATTTTTAAAAGTACGAGTTAAGCGGCAAATATAACGAGAAGAAATAGAGTGAACCTTTAAGATATCTTAAAGTGGTCGAGAAATCTGCGCGTAGGACTTGAAAATAGCCTCGTCAGCACAGAAAGATTTAATTTGTTGGATTTGATCTGCATTTAGCGATGTTTCAAATCCGGGATTTGTTTCGATATCAATTCCAAAAATGTCTGAGCGTTCAATGCGGGTATTAAAAGACTCCATGGTAACGAAGAATGATGCATTGCTATTAATCATTTTTCGCTTAAGCGTGTATTTTTCAATCATTATGTTCAGCGACTTATTGGCTGGGCATGTTTTAATTGAAACGTTGTCGATATCTTCAAAGTCGCCATTTTTATTTTCGACTCTCACAACGGTTTTACTCAAAACATCAATTTGAGTATCATCTTCCTGAGTAGATTCAAGCTGATGAAACTCATAACACGGCTCTTCGCAGAAGCGGACAGTGTCTAAAACATGCTGAACAGCGGGCTCATCAAGCAATAAATTATGCTCTGCAATCTCCTCACTTTTCGAGAAATCGCTATTCAATCCATTGATTCCCAGTATTCCGGCTGAAACCAGAAGAAGAGAAGCGAGGCTGAAGAAGATGATATGACTAACTTGTTTTTTCATTTTGTTAATGATCGCTAAAAATACATTATCTTTTGGACATATCCAAATATCATTATAATTTTTGTTAACGGATCAATTTTAGAACGTGTTGGGTACAAAAATGTTTTACGGTCGTTGAAAAAAATAGTCATTCTGAGGCCGTTGATGTAAAATGTCGGAAGAAACGTAATCCTGTCTTTACTTCAAGCATCTATGAGCCAATGGATATGCTGATCTCCTTACAAATCGACTGTAAAAATTTCGATGATTACAATTAGGTTCTCTAAGTATTTCCAAATAATGCTTTCGCGCGCCCCTGGCAGGGGCGCGCTTGGGAATTGATTTACAATAGAATTCTACACATTTTTACATGAGTTCAGAAGCTTATAAATATTTGTATAAAAAGATTAGTCGGTTTTGTGGTTAAATATTTCTTTGTTTTCACCACATAGAAATAGGCACATTTGGGATGTTGCAATGGGTAACGCTATTTTTTATTCCGCCTATAAATTTTAAATGTAAATGAATAAGCGTGTTTAGCGTCTATGCCGTGCTCACCAAGAATTTCTTCATCCCAATCGCTTTTGTCAAATTCCGGAAAAAAGGCATCGGCATCAAACGCTGTGTGAATTTCAGTGATATACATACGGTCTATCAGGTCTTTTTCCAGAGCGAGTTTGTATATTTCACCTCCGCCTATTACACAAATTTCTTCTTTATTACGGCAGTGTTCTATGGCTTGTTCAATACTGTTTACCACTTTGCACCCGGGCGCAGTGTAGTCTTTTTTTCGGGTTATAACGATATTCTCCCTGCCTGGAAGCGGTCGGTATTTTTCGGGAATTGATTCATAGTTTTTACGACCCATAATAACCGGTTTCCCACGTGTTTTTTCTTTAAAAAACGCCATATCATCCGGTAGATTCCAAATTAGATCATTGTCTTTCCCAATAGCTTGATTTTCCGCGACAGCGGCAACAATAGTTACAATCATTCTTAAACGGCTATTGGTGCTTTAATGGTAGGCAATGGATCGTAATTAACCAATTCAAAATCTTCAAACTTAAAATCGAAAATATTGGCAACCTTGTGGTTAATTTTCATTTGTGGCAAATGTCTCGGACTTCGCGAAAGCTGTTCTTTGACCTGCTCAAAATGATTGGAGTAAATATGTGCATCGCCAAAGGAATGTACAAAATCGCCCGGTTTTAAGTTGCAAACCTGGGCTACCATTAGCGTAAGCAGAGCGTAAGAGGCAATATTAAACGGAACACCAAGAAAAGTGTCAGCACTGCGTTGATAAAGCTGGCAACTTAATTTTCCATCGGCTACATAAAATTGGAAAAGTGAATGGCAGGGTGGAAGAGCCATATCATCTACCAATGCCGGATTCCAGGCAGTTACGATGTGACGGCGGCTGTATGGATTTGATTTGATGTTCTCAATAAGTTTAGAAATCTGGTCGATATGCTCACCGTTAGGTGCCGGCCAGCTGCGCCATTGATAGCCATACACGGGGCCAAGATCGCCATTTTCGTCAGCCCAATCATCCCAGATTTTAACACCGTTTTCTTTTAAATAAGCAATGTTTGTATCGCCTTTCAAAAACCAAAGAAGCTCATGGATGATACTGCGCAAATGGAGTTTTTTGGTAGTAACCATCGGAAAACCTTCCGAAAGATCAAACCGCATTTGATAACCAAAAACGCTTCTGATTCCGGTTCCGGTTCTATCGGGCTTGTCCACACCATTTTTCATAATGTGGGTGAGCATGTTGAGATAAGCTTGCATGAAAATTTAATTTGCCCAAAAATAAAGAAAGCAGGCCTCAAGACGAAGCCATGTTAATAAGATTTGACAAGTTGTTTTGAGCTTCAAGCTGCAAGCCGAAAGCTGCAAGACTTGAATTAGCCGCAAGTCACCTTGAAGCCTGAAGCTTACGGCTTAAAGCTTTTTTAAAATTATTTCTCCTACACAAGTGATTCCATAAGTGCACTTTCCCTAATTTCTTTTGGCCTGTGTTTGTGTTTAAACAACACCATAAATAAAAGAGCGACAACCAAGGAGTAGCCTGCAAATGAAAGCCATATTCCTGTCCAGTCTTTGCTTCTATCGGGGTTGGTGAAAAATTCTTCTATCACATATCCACTCACTGCACTTCCCAATATGGCTCCAAACCCATTGGTCATCATCATAAATAAACCTTGAGCACTTGCTCTAATGCTTGAATCACTTTGTGTTTCTACAAAAAGAGAACCCGAAATATTGAAAAAATCAAATGCCATACCGTACACGATGCATGACAATATGATCATCCATAACCCATCGCCGGGGTTGCCATAAGCGAATAAGCCAAACCTCAATACCCAGGCAAACATACTGAAGAGCATCACCTTTTTAATGCCAAATCTTTTTAGAAAGAATGGAATGGCTAGGATAAATAGTGTTTCAGAAATTTGAGAAATAGACATGATGATGGCCGGATATTTCACTGCAATCAAATCCTTGTATTTGTCTACAGAAGCAAAGTCATGTAAAAAGGTATCACCATAAGCATTAGTCAATTGGAGTGCTGCTCCGAGTAATAATGCAAACATGAAAAAGATCGCCATCTTCTTTTCTTTAAATAGAGAAAAGGCCGAGAGTCCAAGCGCTTCTAATGTGGAAGTAGCTTTTGCACGATTGAGTAGCGGAGGACATTTGGGCAGTGTAAAAGCATATAATCCCAGTAACAAAGCCGCCCCCGAAGCAATATAAAATTGATTGGCAGAAGTCTCATAATGCAATAAGCTCACCGTCCAAAGTGCAGCAATAAATCCAATTGTTCCCCACACCCTGATTGGCGGATAATCTATTACCACATCTTTCCCTGCTTTTTTTAATGCGGAATAAGCTATTGCAATGGACAAAGAAATTGTTGGCATGTAGAAACACATGTTTAATAGCATTACCCAAAAGAGGGTAACGGGATCTTGAATCAATGGAAGTGAAAAAAGAACTACAGCTCCCAGAATATGTGCAATACCATATAGTTTTTCAGCATTGACCCACTTATCAGCAATAATACCTAAGAGTGCAGGCATAAATAGCGAAGCAATGCCCATGGTAGAAAAAAGTGCACCAAAGGCAGAACCTGTCCATACCGATACCTTGGTGATCGGGTCTAAAACCGGATATAAATTTGGCAATGTTTGAAACCAATAAGCACCAATAGTAATTAGCCAGGAACTCCACACAAAAAATTGTAGAAAGTTCATTATGATAAGACGAAGCTTAAGACTCATAAGTGATGAAATAGATAGTGGTTTGAAATAAAGTGGATCAAAAAAAAGAGGAAAGATAAACCAATTGAGTTAAGAATAACAAACGTTTTTTATTCTGATGTTGGAAGATGGATGTTGGAGGTTGGATGGCGTGCTTCCCTTATGGGCTGAGGCGGAAGAATGATGTTGGATGCTGAAAAAAGTTCAGGATCACGCAGTTGTTGTAGGTTGGAGCTGCCTATTGGAGCCTATCATCCTTGCCTATATGGCCCTACGGTCATCTAATCTCTACACACATCGTGAATGAAAGTTAAACTATAAGAATTTCAAACTACCAAACACCTGCTTCTTAACCCCTTCCCGCGCCCCAACCCTAAAGGGAGGTCACCGCTCACCTTATCCAAAATAAGTAGTTGTCTCATTTTTAAAGCTTTCTAGGCATTCCTAGAATAAGTCTTTTTACGGAACGTTGATGTGTGCGGCGGAAACTCCTTTTAAAGTTGTGGCGCGCGTAAGCATTGATAAATAGTTGTTTGATGTTTTTAAAAAAAAGATATTTATGTAATTATTCTTGCAATTTCAACCACTATTATACTAACCCAAATTGATTTAAAGCAAAAAGATGTGTGTAGAGATTAGTACGGTCATGAATCGTTGCACTAAGTTGCCTATTACTCCCTACGGTCATGAGATCGTTGCACTAAGTTGCCTATTGCAAATTGCCTATTTCTTCTTGCGCTTCTTCAATTCGTCGCGCAATTTTGAAGCTTTTTCGTAATCTTCCCTCTCCAAGGCTAATTCTAATTGTTTTTCTAAGTCGGCAAGAGTGTCAGCTTCACCTGCATCGAGCTCCGATACTTCTTCCATAGAGAAGTTACTGGTCTCATCTTCAGCTCCCTCATCTTCTTCGTCAATAATTATACCGGCTGATCCCAGAATAAAGTCATGGGTGTAAATGGGTTTTTCACATCTCAGAGCAATTGCAACCGCATCGCTCGAGCGTGCATCAATCTCCAGATTTTTAGCTCCTTGCGAACAAATAATCTTCGCAAAAAATATTCCTTCTACCAAATTGTAAATGACTACTTCATGCATTACAATATCAAAACTATCGAGAAAGCTCTTAAAAAGATCGTGCGTCAGCGGACGGCTGGGAGTCATCTTTTCCAAGGGAATTGCTATAGCCTGTGCTTCCGCACCACCAATAATAATAGGCAGCCTTCTGTTACCACTTTTCTCTTTCAGAATAAGCGCGTAGGCTCCCGTTTGGGTTTGGCTGTAGGAGAGACCGACTACTTTGAGTTCAATTTTATCCATTCAGCAGTGTAGAGACTGTTTTCAAATTTATTTTACTAATTTGCAAGTGCAAAGCTAATTTCGATTTATGCCAATTCAAAATATAGGCTTTGCTTTCTTACGGAATAGCCATTTAAAAATCCAAAATGTTCTTCATTCGTAAAAAAAAGAAGAACAGATATGGATCGAAAATGAAATATCTAAATTAAGGAAAAAATTTGATTAGTTATTGGCCTTAAATTTTTTCACGGCTGCGGTCAGTCGCGGAAGTACTTCAAAAGCATCTCCAACTACGCCATAATCAGCAGCTTTAAAGAACGGCGCTTCAGGGTCGGTATTGATTACAACGATAGTTTGACTATTATTCACACCGGCCAAATGCTGGATTGCACCGGATATTCCAGCAGCAATGTACAAGTTTGGTCTGATGGCAATACCTGTTTGCCCAACGTGCTCATGGTGGGGGCGCCAATCCATATCGGCTACCGGGCGCGAGCAGGCAGTGGCTGCACCGAGTGCTTTGGCCAAATCTTCTACAATACCCCAATTTTCCGGCCCCTTCAGGCCACGACCGGCCGAGACAACTAAATCTGCTTCGGGAAGTGGAATTCCGTCTCCACTATCCATTTTCATTTCTTTTACTTTGATTTTTCCCTCAGCAGCATCTGGAGTAAAACTTTCTACCTGAGCAGTTTCGCCACCTTTTACCGGCTTAATGCTATTTGGCATTAGCGATATAATCTTGATTTCTGTCTTTATGGCATTTTTTGAAAATGCCTTACCGGAGAAAACACTTTTTGTAACAGTAAAGTTATCGCCATCCATCTCGGGAAGTTCTGTAGCACCTGTAACCAAACCTGCTTGCAGGCGGGCAGATAAGCGAGGAGCCAAACTTTTACCCAACGGATCGAAAGAGAAAATGATCACTTTTGCTCCTTCTTTCTCTACAGCCGCAGCACCCATTGCGGTGAGCTGCTCGTCGTTGTCTTCTTTTATATTTTTATTAACCAATACTTTGGTTGCTCCATAATTACCTAAAGCGGCAAGATCAGAGTCAGACACATCACCATAGGTTAAAACCGTAACGGTAGATGAACTTTTATCGGCTATTTGTTTTCCGTAATACACAGCTTCATAAGCTGCTTTGGCAATTTTGCCTTTTGGGGCATCTGCAAATACGAGTATAGACATATCTTTAAATTTTCTTTTGCGGGTTCTTAAATTACTTTGGCTTCGTTGTGAAGCAGCTCTACCAATTCGTCCATATTATCAGGATCGATTAGTTTTACCGAACCTTTTTCGGGCGGAAGGGTAAAGCTTACGGTTTCAGTAAGCGATTTTACTTCTGCAGGCTCAATAACCTCAAGCTGTTTGGTGCGGGCAGCCATAATACCACGCATATTTGGAATGCGTTGTTCTGCCATTCCTTTGGCGCAGCTAACTACCATTGGCAGCGGTCCTTCCACTACTTCAACTCCACCTTGAATATCGCGTTCAAGCGTTGCTGTTTGTCCTTCTACCTCAAGCTTGCTGGCTATAGAAACGTAAGGCTGACCAAGTAATTCGGCTATCATTCCACCTACCTGTGCCCCATTGTAATTAATGGTTTCCTTTCCGGTTAGGATAAGGTCAAACCCTTTGTCTTTAGCATATTCGGCGATTTGTTTTGCTGTAAAGTAGGCATCTCCGGCATCGGCGTTTACACGTACTGCGCCGTCTGCTCCAATGGCGAGTGCCTTGCGAATAATCGGATCGTGATCAGCACCGCCAACAGTAATGGTTGTTACAGTTCCGCCGGCTTTTTCTTTAAGCTCAAGTCCGCGCACAAGCGCGTACCACTCATCATAAGGATTAACAATAAATTGAACTTTATCTTCATTAAACTTTGTGTTATTGTCAGTAAAGCTAATTTTGGTTGTGGTATCCGGGGCTTTGCTGATACATACTAGTATTTTCATGGTATATATTTTTTGTCGGAGTTCATTTAAGAGCACAAAAGTAAGATTTATGCGGTGAACTCTTGCTATGAAGTTTTTTGTATTTCTACAAAGGTATGCATGCATAACAAATTAGCAAGGTGAATGTTGCATTTGATTGAATTAGGAGATGTTAAAATAAGGCTTGCCAATGTTGTCTGAAACTAAACCAATCAGAATATACGGGATTCTGATTTTAGCTAAAAATGATGTAACTTTGATTAAAGATCAATTTAAATGGATATTCAATCAAGGAAAATAGTATTTATTCAAGAGTTTTTAAAAGTAAATGATGAGGAAGTAATTTCTCTTCTTGAAAAAATATTGGGCAGTATTAATAAACATCCATCAGAGGATGACTTCACCCCCATGTCAGTTCAGGAATTCCACGATAGAATTGACAAATCGATGAAGGATTCTTCAGAAGGACGTTTAATAAAAGCAAGTGATCTTAAGGAAAGAATCAAAAAATGGACTTAGAATTATTTTGGACGGAATTTGCAGAAAGTGAGCTTCAAAGAATTTTCAAGTACTATAATGATATAGCAAGTTATCGTGTTGCCTATAAGATTGTTAATGAGATATTAGATGAACCAGAGATATTAAAAACACACCCGGAAATAGGTCAATTAGAAGAACTACTTGCGGGTAAAGTGGAAGGATTTAGATACTTAGTGTACCGAAACCATCATAAAATTATCTATTGGGTTAATTCGGAAGAAAATAGAATTGAGATTGTTGATGTTTTTGATGTTCGGCAATATCCTGAAAAAATCAAGAGGACTATTTAGGGATCAGTATCAATTAAACTTCTAAACTCTTTATAAAATCATCCGATTCTTCTCTCTTAAACTCATTTGGAATGCATACTCAATGATATAAATTTAAGGCTTGATAATTAATGCATTATAGTGAAAACATTTTTAAATTAAGGAACACCATTAAAAACAACCAACCAAATTCAGTTTTATTAAAATACGAAAGAGAAAAGGGAGAAGGAATGAAACAACATGTATTCCTGCTCTCAATAATATTACTGCCACTAATATGCTCAATCCGGTAAGAAAGCATTCAGCAGGAATCAATAATCATTGGCTAATGCATAAAACATTAATCCGGTTAATAGAATATAATTTCTAATTTTGCTCCCACTCAAAAAGAAATCATGAGAGAAATACAATTCAGAGAAGCGGTTAACGAAGCCATGAGCGAAGAAATGCGCAATGACGACCGCGTGTTTTTGATGGGCGAAGAAGTCGCTGAATACAATGGTGCCTACAAAGCGAGTAAAGGTATGCTCGATGAGTTTGGCCCAAAACGCGTTATCGATACCCCAATTAGTGAACTCGGTTTTACAGGTATTGGCGTAGGTGCTGCAATGAACGGCCTTAGACCAATAATAGAATTTATGACCTGGAACTTCGCTGTTCTTGCCGCTGATCAAATTATTAATTCGGCTGCAAAAATGCTGCAAATGAGCGGTGGCCAATTTAATGTGCCTATTGTTTTTCGTGGTCCAAACGGCCCTGCCGGACAACTTGCTGCCACGCACTCATCAAGCTTTGAGGCTATGTACGCGCATATTCCAGGACTTAAAGTAGCTACTCCATTTACCCCATACGATGCCAAAGGCTTGCTAAAGGCGGCCATTCGCGATAACGATCCCGTTCTTATTATGGAATCTGAAAAAATGTATGGCGATAAAGGCGAAGTTCCTGAAGGAGAATACATCATTCCACTCGGTGTAGCCGAAGTGATGAAGAAAGGAAAGGACGTTACAATTGTTGGTTACGGAAAAATTCTGAAAGTAGCTTTAGAAGCTGCCGAAGTGCTTAAAAACGAAGGAATAGAAGTAGAGATTATCAATCTGCGCACCATTCGTCCGCTTGATATCGACACGATTATTCAAAGCGTAAAGAAAACCAATAGATTGGTAATCTTAGATGAAGATGTACCATTCGCAGGTGTTTCTGCAGAGATATCTCACCGTGTACAACGTCTTGCTTTTGATTATCTGGATGCACCTGTTCACCGAATTACTTTGGCTGATACACCTTTTGCTTTTGCGATTCCACTTATTGAAGAGGCACTCCCAAATGTGAAGCGTACTGTAAAAGCGGTTAAAGAAGTGATGTACATAGCAAAATAAAAATTTTTCAACTAATTTAAGTCTTTAGTCAGCTCTTTCGCGGATGCCTTTTTTTACTAAAACGATCTGTAAGTAAAGCATTAAAATTTAACTAGATTCTGTCTTTAAAATTAAGTGACTGGATCAAGAAGTTCAATAGCAAGGCGCACGTAGGGTTGAAAATCAAGGAGTTGACCCTTGTCAATGACTGTTTTCAAGACAAGTGCAACGCCGATAGTGGACTTTTTGGACAGGCACTAACTTATATTTGCAACCTATCTCATCTATTCCTATTTTTGCGCTCCTTTAAAATGGGTAATTAACAAAACTATTATGAACTTTTTGTACGAAAACATGATCTATTTGATACCGGTCATGGGAATTATTGGCCTGATCGTTATGGCCGTTAAGTCATCTTGGGTAACTAAGCAAGATGCGGGTGATGCCTCAATGGCACAATTAGCAAAATACATTGCCGATGGAGCAATGGCATTTTTGAAAGCCGAATGGAAGGTAATGACGTATTTCGTTGTTATTGCCGGATTGCTGCTCGCCTATTCAGGCACTCTTGTGGAGCATTCAAGCCCTATTATCGCCATTGCATTCGTAATTGGTGCGGTACTATCAGCTTTCGCCGGATTTATAGGTATGCGCATTGCTACAAAAACCAACGTCCGTACTACACAAGCCGCCCGTACCAGTTTGGTTCAGGCATTGAAAGTTTCTTTTAATGGTGGTTCTGTAATCGGTCTCGGTGTTGCCGGATTGGCTGTACTCGGTATGGGATCGCTTTTCATTATATTGTATCATTATTTTGTTCCCGAAGGAGCATTAATGACTGGTCCTGAAATGAGAACAGCCATCGAAGTTTTGGCTGGCTTCTCTCTTGGAGCCGAGTCTATTGCTCTTTTTGCGCGTGTAGGTGGTGGTATCTATACCAAAGCTGCCGATGTTGGTGCCGATCTTGTTGGAAAAGTTGAAGCGGGTATTCCCGAAGATGATCCACGAAATCCTGCCACCATTGCAGATAATGTTGGAGACAACGTAGGTGATGTAGCCGGAATGGGCGCCGACTTATTCGGTTCATACGTAGCTACAATTCTTGCTACAATGGTTTTGGGTCAGGAAATGACTTCCAATGATAATTTTGGCGGTATGGCCCCCATACTTTTGCCAATGGTAATCGCTGGTTTGGGTCTTATTTTCTCTATTCTGGCTATGGGGCTTGTGCGTATTTCGGGCGAAAACAGCTCGGTGCAAGCCGCTCTTAACCGCGGTAACTGGGCATCTATAATTATGGTGGTCCTGGTTGCTTATCCTTTAACTACCTGGATGCTTCCCGAAACTTTAAGCCTTCGCGGATATGAATTCACAAATGTAGATGTATTCCTTGCTATTCTGGTCGGTTCTATAGTAGGAGCCTTGATGAGTTGGGTTACAGAGTTTTATACGTCAATGGGTAAGCGTCCGGTAAATAGCATTATTCAGCAATCATCTACCGGTCACGCTACAAATATTATCGGCGGTTTGGCTATGGGTATGCAATCTACTGTAGCTCCTATTCTTATTCTGGCTGCCGGTATTATCTTTTCTTACACTTTCGCAGGTCTTTATGGTGTTGCTATCGCAGCAGCTGGTATGATGGCCACCACGGCTATGCAGCTGGCTATTGATGGGTTTGGCCCTATAGCAGATAATGCGGGTGGTATTGCCGAAATGAGCGGTTTGCCTGAAGAGGTTCGCGGACGAACAGATAATCTTGATGCCGTAGGAAATACTACTGCAGCTACCGGAAAAGGATTTGCAATTGCATCTGCTGCACTTACAGCGCTTGCCCTTTTTGCCGCCTTTGTGGGTATTGCAGGTATCGACTCTATTGATATTTACAAAGCGCCCGTTTTGGCTATGCTTTTTGTTGGTGGTATGATTCCATTTATCTTTTCATCGCTTTGTATCTCGGCTGTAGGTCGCGCTGCTATGGCGATGGTGCGGGAAGTACGTCGTCAGTTTAAAGAAATTCCGGGAATAATGGAAGGTACTGCCACTCCCGAATATGAAAAATGTGTTGATATTTCAACCAAAGCTTCAATCCGTGAAATGGTTCTTCCGGGGGCTATTGCTATTCTTGCTCCCGTATTGGTTGGTTTTGGTTTTCTGGGGGTTTTTCCTGAAACGTCTTCAGCCGAAATGTTGGGTGGTTTACTTGCAGGTATTACCGTGAGTGGTGTATTGATGGGGATTTTCCAAAACAATGCCGGTGGTGCATGGGATAATGCCAAAAAATCTTTTGAAGCCGGAGTAATGGTAGATGGTAAAATGGAATATAAAGGTTCTGAAGCACACAAAGCTTCTGTAACCGGAGATACTGTTGGAGATCCATTCAAAGATACTTCAGGGCCTTCTATGAATATCCTTATTAAACTTACCTCAATTGTTGCTTTGATTATTGCTCCCCATATCGCTGTAGATTCTGCTAACGGTGGAATGATCAACAACGAATCTTCTATTATTGGAACCGATGGCAGTTCAAATGAAAGAACAATCACTGATGGTTTTGAGGTTACGCCAAGCAACAGTTCATTTACCTGGGTGGCTAAAAAAGTTACCGGCCAGCACAATGGAAGCATTCACGCCATAGGTAAAGTGGAAATGGTAGAAAATCTTTTAATAGATGCAATGTTTGAGATTGATATGGAGTCTATTAAGGTGTTGGATTTGAAAGACGCTGAAAACAATGATAAACTCACCACGCATTTAATGAGCGAAGACTTTTTTGGTGTTGATCAATATCCAACTTCATTATTCCAAATCACCAATTCTTCAAAAGACGGAACGGGTGCGTACGTTTTTGAAGGAGAGCTTACTATTAAAGGCAATAAGCAAAAAGTAAGTGGAGTGTACGATGTTATAGCGAGAGGAGATGACAATGTTATTACCGGAGCTTTTGACTTTGATAGAACTGATTACGATATAAAATACCGTTCAGGTCAGTTTTTTAGCGATCTGGGTGATAAAATGATTTATGACGAGGTTTTAATCGGTTTTGAGATAAAACATTAAGTCTATTTGGGTGATAAAAAGCTAACTCATCTTTTAAAATATTTAATGCTTAAGGCGGCTTATGTCAGCCTGTGTAAGGAGTAGTTCTTCGGGGCTGCTCCTTATTTTTTATATGGGTTTTTAATTTCATTTCCCATTCGCCGTACACGCAATTCACTTCGTTCAAAAGGCAAAACCAACTGCAACGCCATTTGATAAACAACAATAGGCAACGCTTTTGAACTTTTGGGATGTTTTCTAATTTCTGCATTGTATATTTGCCAATCGAATTTGAAACACTATGGCAACGAAGACAAAAACGCCGCAAAAAAAGGCGGACGCAGCTAAGAAAACGAAGTTTCCGAAAACCACTTATTTAAAGTGGTATGAGAGCATGCTTCTAATGCGCCGCTTTGAAGAGAAATGCGGTCAGCTTTATATTCAACAAAAATTTGGTGGATTTTGCCACCTCTATATTGGTCAGGAAGCTATCCTTGCAGGTATGGTATCGGCAATGGATAAAAACGACAGAGTAATTACTGCTTACCGCGACCACGTGCACCCCATTGCATTGGGCACCGACCCAAAATATGTAATGGCAGAGCTTTACGGAAAAACTACCGGCCTAAGTAAAGGCAAAGGTGGTTCTATGCACATGTTTGACAAGGAGCGAAATCTATTTGGTGGTCACGGAATTGTGGGTGCGCAAATAGCTATGGGTGCTGGTATCGCTTTCGCGGATATGTATCGCGGAGATAAGAACGTAACCTATTGCTTTATGGGCGATGGTGCTACCCGTCAGGGAATTTTGCACGAAACCTTTAATATGGCTATGACCTGGAAAATTCCGGTGGTGTATGTAATTGAAAATAATAATTACGCCATGGGTACTTCGGTAGCTCGAACGTCTAATGTCGTAAATCTAAGCGAATTGGGCGAGAGTTATGATATGCCTGCACTTTCGGTTGATGCTATGCGCTGCGAAGATGTTCATGAAGCTTTTGCGACAGCCGCCAAACACGCACGTGAAGGTAAAGGGCCCTTTCTTTTGGAAATGAAAACGTATCGTTACAAAGGCCACTCCATGTCTGATCCGGCAAAATACCGAACAAAAGAAGAAGTAGAATCTTATAAAGACAAAGATCCGATTACGGAAGTGAAGAAGGTTATTAAAGATCAAAAATGGATGACTGACGAAGACTTTAAGAAAATGGACAAAAAGATTAAAGAACAAGTTGATGCGAGTGTTACATTTGCTGACGAATCTCCAGATCCGGATCCAATGGAACTTTACGAAGATGTTTATACACAAGAAGATTACCCATTTATAAAAGAATAAGTTTACATGGCAGAAGTAGTTAGAATGCCCAAGCTTAGCGACACCATGGAAGAAGGTGTGGTAGCTGAATGGCATAAAAAAGTAGGCGATAACGTAGAATCCGGAGATTTGCTTGCCGAAATAGAAACCGATAAAGCAACCATGGAATTTGAATCTTTTCAGGATGGTGTGCTCCTGCATATCGGTGTTGAAAAAGGTGACTCTGCACCTGTTGACTCCATACTCGCTATCCTTGGCGAAAAAGGAGAGGATATTTCCGATTTGCTCGAGGGTGAAGGAAAAACGGATTCAAAGAAGAAAGAGAAAAAAGAAGATTCTGAAGATAAAGAAGAGAAGGAAAAGTCTGAATCACAATCTGAAGATGAATCTGCCGAATCTGAAAAAGACAAAGCCAAAAACGATTCTGAAAAAGACGGCTCTGAAGATGACGATTCTGAAGATGAGGAATCTGATGAAAAAGCTGAAAAGTCTAAAAAAGATACCGATGAAGAATCTGATAAAGAATCTGAAGATAAGTCTTCTGAAAGTACAAAACGATCGTCATCCGACGGGCGCATTATTGCTTCTCCCTTGGCCAAACGTCTTGCTTCTGAAAAGGGAATAGATATTTCTGAGGTTCAGGGCAGCGGCGACGGCGGAAGGATTATTAAGAAAGATGTAGAAAACTTTAAGCCATCTGCTAAGACTGCATCAGCAGCTTCAGCGTCCGTGCCGGGTAAAGAAAGCTATACCGAAGAAACGGTTTCGCAAATGCGTAAAACCATTGCCAAACGATTGGCAGAGAGCAAGTTTACCGCTCCGCATTTCTATCTCACAATGGAAATTGATATGGAAAATGCCATGTCTTCGCGCAAAGCCATAAACGAAGCTATTGAGCCGTCAAAAATTTCCATAAATGATATGGTTATTAAAGCGGTTGCAGCGGCCTTGAAGAAAAACCCAAAAGTGAATTCATCGTGGCTGGGCGATAAAATCAGGCACAATGAGCACGTGCATATTGGCGTTGCTGTGGCTGTTGATGAGGGACTTTTGGTTCCGGTTATTCGACATGCTGATCAAAAGTCGATGGTGAAGATTAACGAAGAAGTGGTTGATTTTGCCGGAAAGGCACGCAGCAAAAAATTGCAACCAAAAGACTGGGAAGGCAATACCTTTACCGTTTCTAACCTGGGAATGTACGGAATTGAAGAGTTTACCGCTATTATCAATCCACCCGATGCCTGCATTATGGCAATAGGTACAATTGTTGAAAAACCGGTTGTGCGTAAAGGACAAATTGTGGTAGGTCATACCATGAAAGTTACCCTTTCTTGCGATCACCGTGTGGTGGATGGCGCTGTTGGTTCACAGTTTTTGAATACATTTAAAAGATATATGGAAAACCCGGTGATGATGCTCGCAGAGTAGCCGCGCGATTTATCGCGCGGAACTCGAGTTTGGCTTTTGACCAAAAGCCGCGAGATTCATCGCGCGGAAATGAAAGCTTCATCATTTAAGAAGTAATATTGATTAAAAAGAGCCGCAACCATGCGGCTTTTTTTATTTTTACCAATTCAAGGTTCACTACTGGTTTTGACTTCATTTTTAAATAACTCGCTCGAATTCATTAAAGGCGCCGGCACGGTAAAGGCCGAGCTGCTTGCGGCCGAGCTGGGAATCAGAACTGTGGGCGATATGCTTGAGCATTATCCATTCAGATATGTGGACCGCTCGCAGATTATGACTCTGGCAGACTTGCGATCGCTCAACGATTTTGGACAGGTACGCGGAATTCTCGGCCCTCTGCGCGAAGAAGGCACCAATGTAAAAAAACGCCTTCGCGGAAGCTTTACCGATAGCACCGGAAGCATAGAGCTCATTTGGTTTAAAGGGGTGAAATGGATGAAAGAAAATCTCCTTCCGGGAAATGAATACATGCTTTACGGCAAAGTGACGAACTTTATGTCCAATCTCAATGTCGTTCATCCCGAGCTGGAGCGAATCATTGACAGCCGGATTCCCCAGGGGTACCTTCAGCCTATTTACAGTACCACCGAAAAGCTGACCAAGAGAGGATTGAGCTCAAAAGGAATTGAAAAAATTATTGAAAATATTATTAGCCGACCCGAGTTGGCTGTTGAAGAAACCTTGCCTGATTATTTGCGCGAAAGCTTGGTGCTGGTTCCTAAAAAGAAAGCCATTATTGATATTCACCGGCCAAAATCACAGGCAGATATAAATCAGGCGAGTCGCAGATTAAAATTTGAAGAGTTATTTTATATCCAGCTGGAATTGTTGCTGAAAAAAGAGTTGCGCTCCAAGCAGGTCTCGGGATTTACTTTTGAAAATGTAGGCGACTATTTCAATACATTTTACGAAAAACATTTGCCATTTGAGCTCACCAATGCGCAGAAACGCGTGCTCCGTGAAGTGCGTCGCGATATGAAGTCCGGCACTCAAATGAATCGCTTGCTTCAGGGCGATGTGGGTAGCGGAAAAACGATTGTGGCTGCGCTCGCTGCGCTAATCGCAATAGACAATGGTTTCCAGGCATGCATTATGGCACCAACCGAAATTTTGGCAGGGCAGCACTATCAAACTATTAGCGAGCTGCTGGGCGAGATGAATATCAAAATTGATTTGCTAACAGGTTCGGTAAAAACCAAGCGCCGACGCGAAATAGACGAAGCCTGCACATCGGGCGAACTGCATATTTTGATAGGCACCCATGCGCTCCTTGAAGACAAGGTGACATTCAAAAATCTGGGTCTTGCTATCATTGATGAGCAACACCGATTTGGGGTGGCGCAACGCGCAAAACTTTGGAAGAAAAACACAAGGCCACCACATATTTTGGTCATGACAGCTACGCCTATTCCGCGCACGCTTTCTATGACGCTCTATGGCGACCTCGATGTTAGCGTAATTGACGAGCTACCACCGGGAAGAAAAGACGTGCAAACCATGCATGTAAAAGACAACGCACGCCTGCGGATATTTGGTTTTATGGAAGATCAGATTCGCCGCGGCAGGCAGATTTATGTGGTTTATCCCCTAATAGAAGAGTCGAAGGTGCTCGATTTGAAAGACCTGATGGATGGGTATGAAAGCATTGCCCGTCGTTTTCCAACACCAAAATATCAAATCAGCATTGTACACGGCCGCATGAAACCTGCTGACAAGGATTTTGAAATGAACCGCTTTGTAAAAGGCGAAACCCAGATTATGGTGGCTACAACAGTTATTGAAGTTGGGGTAAACGTGCCAAATGCATCGGTCATGATTATTGAAAGTGCGCAGCGATTTGGACTTTCACAATTGCACCAGCTGCGCGGCAGGGTGGGGCGTGGTGCCGAGCAATCATACTGTGTGTTGGCTACAGACGTAAAGCTAAGTTCTGAAGCGCGCCTCCGTATGAAAACGATGTGCGAAACAAATGATGGATTTAGAATTGCCGAAGTAGATTTGAACTTGCGTGGCCCGGGCGACTTGATGGGTACCCAGCAAAGTGGAATCGTCGGTTTAAAACTCGCCGATTTGGTTACCGATGTAAAAGTGCTGCAATACGCCCGAAATACCGTTATGGATATTCTGGAAGAAGATCCTAATCTCAAGTTGGAAAAACATTTGCCGGTAAGGAAAAAAGCGATTGATATTATGAAGAATAAACCGAATTGGAGTAGGATTTCTTAATTAGCTACAAGCTTTAAGCTACAAGCTGCAAGCTTCAGGCACGCGCCCAGGCTCGCGTCCCGCGAGGCTGTTGTTACTCTGGCGTGTCGCCAGGATTTATTTAAGATATGTTAGTGTTAGAAGAGTGAATTTCCGCAAGAGTTTTCTGGAGTTGATAAATTTCATAAGGGAAAAGAGCTTAGCCATTATGTTTGGTTTCAGCTACTCGCCCAGGCTCGCGTCTCCGCGAGGCTGTTTTACTCTGGCGTCTCGCCAGAGATTGACTTAAGTAAAGTTTATTTGCAGGGAAGTCATTCCTTTAAAAAACGGTTTAGCATATGATAGTTGATCTTTCGCAATAGAACCTGGCGGGACGCCAGACAAAGCCACCCTCGCGGGACGCGAGCGTTTGCATCAATGAGAAAGTCTCGCGACAAGAGACTAAAAACCCACCAAATTCTTAGCTCGTGACTGCGAAGCGAAGCGTAGCACCAATTACCCCATTAATTTTTAGCTTTGTCGCTTAAAGTTTTTTTAAGATGAAGGTTTCTTATAACTGGCTTCAATCATACCTTAAGTTAGATCAAACTCCCGAACAAGTAGCCGAAATCCTTACAGATACCGGCCTGGAAGTGGAGAAATTGGAAAAGTGGGAATCCGTTCCAGGTGGATTGGAAGGAGTAATGGTTGGCCATGTGGTTGATTTGTGGCCACATCCAAATGCCGACAAGCTCAATGTTACAAAAGTTGATCTTGGTATTGGAGAACCTGTACAAATCGTATGTGGCGCGCCAAATGTGGCTAAAGGACAGAAAGTACTAGTAGCCACCGTTGGTACTACGCTTATGCCCGAGCCTGGCAAACCCTTTGAGATCAAAAAGGCGAAAATTCGCGGTGAAGAATCATTTGGAATGATTTGCGCAGAAGATGAACTTGGAATTGGTACAAGCCATGCGGGAATTATGGTTTTGCCTGGCGATACCAAGATGGGAATAACAGCGGCAGATTATCTGGGACTGGAAACAGATTATGTTTTTGAAATTGGCCTTACCCCAAACCGTACCGATGGATTTGGACACTATGGGGTGGCGCGCGATATAGCGGCACGATTAAGCCTCAAAAAACAGGTAGGCGCGGAGAAACCCGAACTCAAAAAGCTGGATATCTACCAAAGTGAGAAGCCAAAAATTAGTGTTGAAATAAGAGATAAGCAAGGCTGCGGTAGATATGCAGGCTTATTGATTGAAAACATAAAAGTACAACCTTCGCCAGAGTGGCTACAAAACAGATTGCGTGCTATTGGTCAGACGCCAATAAATAACGTAGTAGATATTACCAATTTTGTTTTGCACGAAATGGGTCAGCCCCTACATGCATTCGATGCGGCGAGGATTAAGGGAAACAAGATAGTTATTGACACCTTGCCAAAAGGGACAAAGTTCACCACGCTCGATGAAGTTGAACGCGTGCTTGATGAGAAAGACCTGATGATATGCAATGGCGAAGGCGGAATGTGTATTGCGGGCGTTTTTGGAGGAATTCGCAGTGGTGTATCTGATCATACGACTTCTGTATTTCTTGAAAGTGCCTGGTTTAATCCCGTTCGCATTCGCAAAACAGCGAAGCGTCACGGACTCAATACCGATGCATCGTTTAGATTTGAACGCGGCGTTGATCCAAACGGAACTGTGTTTGCCCTGAAGCGAGCAGCAAATCTGATTCTCGAGATTGCCGGAGGAGAAGTGGTTGGGCCGTTAATTGATGAGATTACAGAAATACCGCAACAAGTCGCACTCGATTTTAGTCTTGAGCGATTTAATAGCCTCGCCGGAACAAATCTCGATGAACAAGTTGTGACCGGAATTTTGAAATCGTTAGATTTTGAGATTGAATCGACAACAGCCGATAAAGTTTTTAAACTAAAAGTGCCGACTTACCGCGCAGACGTTCATCGCGAAGTAGATGTTGTGGAAGAAGTGCTGCGTATTTACGGGTACAACAACGTAGAGATGCCAGATCAAATGCGCATTTCTGTTTCAGTGGGAAAAAAACCTGCTCGTCACGAAGTTATTCAGGCGTTGGGGCAAGCTCTCGTTGGGCGCGGCTTTAGCGAAATGATGTCAAACGGACTTACCCGATCTGATTATATCAAGGAAGTAACGGGCAATCAGGATGATAAATCGCTGGTTTATATGCTTAATCCACTAAGTGAAGAGCTCGACGTTTTGCGTCCGGATCTGACAATCAGCATGCTTGAATCAGTGGCTTACAATCTAAACCGACAAGCAGATAGGCTTATGCTTTTTGAAATAGGCAAGAGCTACGAAAAAGTTGAAGACGGCTATCGGGAGACCACAAAATTGGCAATTGCTTTGGCTGGTACGCGTTTCCGCGAAAGCTGGAGCAGTCCTGCCGATGCATCTGATTCTTCAGATTTGCGCGGACATATCAATGCCGTTTTTCAAATCATGGGTCTTGAAGCAAGCTTCGGCGATTCGGGTAAAAACCCTTTTTACGGAAGTGCGGTGAGCGTGCATTTGCGGAGGAAAAATATTGGGATTTTAGGAAGTATTTCAAAAAAAGCCATGAAGCGATACGGCATAAAGCGCGATGTGCTTGTTGCAGAATTTGACTTGGACTCTTGTTTGAAAGCCATTGGCCACGCCAGTAAAACTCTTACGTCTCTCACCAAGTTCCCGTCAGTTCGCCGCGATTTATCGCTCTTGCTTAACGAGAATGTGGGCTTTGAGGAGATTGAAAAAATAGCTTATGCTAAGGCCGGGAAATTCATAAAAGAGATCGGCTTATTTGATGTGTATGAAGGCAAGAGCCTGCCTACAGGCAAGAAAAGCTATGCCGTGAGTTTTGTTCTTCAGGATGAAAATAAAACATTGAATGATAAACAGATAGATAAAACCATGAAATCTATCCAATCTGAATTAGAAACAGTTCTTGGAGCAAGTTTACGCTAATGCAAAATGCCGGGTACTTATTTGGAAGGTTTTGGATAAAGCTTGGCATCAAGCTTTTCTACCGCCGGATTGAGATTCATGGATTTGAAAATTATCCTGCTGAAGGGCCTGTTTTACTCGCGCCAAACCATCAGAATGCATTTATGGATGCGCTAATTCCGGCAGTTTTTGCACCGCGCCCAATCCACTTCCTGGTGCGTGCCGATGTTTTTAAGTCAAAGTTTGCCAGTTATCTTTTTAATTCCGTCAATATGATGCCGGTTTACCGGCAACGTGACGGAATTGCCAACCTCACCAAAAACGATGAGGTGTTTGAGCGCTGCTTTAAAATATTGCGGGCCAATGGAACATTGCTTATTTTTCCTGAAGCGACTCATCTTGGTGTACGGAGACTTCGAAATTTGAGTAAAGGGTTTACCCGTATTGCGTTTGGAGCCCTTAATGAACACGAAGATTTAAATATACAGATTGTACCGGTAGGTCTTAATTACAGCAATTATTCAGATTCGCAATCGCGGTTGATAGTCAACTTTGGAAAATCTTTATCCATACAAGATTATTTACCGCTTTACGCCGAAAATCCGGCAAAGGCAATGGCAAACCTGCGTACAGATGTGCAGGAAAGGCTCGAAAATGAAATTGTACACATTGAGCGAGAAGATGCCGGAAGAGCTTTTGATATTGAGCTTGATCGTCTGTGGCCTTTTTACTTGCAACGTGCTCAAGGTTTTTCGCAACCTGTAAACCAGCATCAATTCTATAAAAATCGAGAGCAAAGTATTCAAAAAATTGCTCCTGACAATGTGTATTTCAGGCGGATAAAAATTTACGATATCGAAATGAAAAAGCGGCGCTTGCGTGCTCCCTTCTTTTTTATCGGCCAGAAAGATCCGGGATATTGGGTAATCCAAAACATTCTTTTATTGCTTTTCCTTCCTATTTTTCTTTTGTCGTGGATCATGCATGCCCCATCCTACTTCCTCATTCGCGGAATATTGAAAAAATATGTAGACGACCGGCAGTTTCACAGCTCTATAAAGTTGATTGGCAGCATTTTACTCTTTCCCGTATTCATGATAGTCTATGCTGTTTTTGCAGCTTATTTTACGGGGCGACCTCTGCTTTCTGTTTCGGCAGTCTTACTGTTTTTTCCCTTAAGCGTGTTTATTATTAGAGAGTTACGGCTGCCATATCGGTACGCAATGACCATGTGGAATATGCTTTTTTTGCGTGCCTTCAAGCCCGAATTATACAAGTATTTAAAGCAGATAGAAGAAGATGTGCTGCCTAAAGCTTCCGCAAATGCCAATGGAGCTTATGCCGAAAAATAAAAAGGGATAATGAAAATAATTTTTGCCTCAAATAATGCCAATAAACTCGCCGAAATTCAGGCAGCCCTTGGAAATGAATTTCAATTGGTGTCGCTTAGTGATATTGGTTTCTCGGGCGATATTCCCGAAACGGGTCGCACGCTTGAAGCCAATGCACTGCAAAAGGCCAGATATATCTTTGAGCGCTTTAATACTCCTGTTTTTGCCGATGATTCGGGATTGGAGATCGAGGCTTTAGATGGAGAGCCCGGCGTTGACACGGCGCATTATTCTGGAAGCCGCGATGCTGCCGCAAATATTGCTAAAGTGCTAAGCGGGCTTTCAAATCAGAAAAACAGACAGGCGAAATTCAGAACTGTAATTGCGTTTATTGACGACGATAGTGAAGAATTATTTCAAGGTGAAGTGCGAGGGACTATTTCAATGAAAATGAAGGGCGAAAAAGGTTTTGGTTACGATCCCATTTTCGTTCCCGAAAACGACAGCCGTACCTTTGCCGAAATGGAAAAATCAGAAAAAGCAGCCCAAAGCCATCGTGTGCGGGCGTTAGAAAAGTTTGTTGAGTACTTAAAAGCCGGTCATTGATTCAATATATTTAAGGATGCGTGGCATATGTTTGCTGCGTTTTATGATTGGTACCTTAACCTTAGAATGCTAATTATTAGTGTTTTATTATTAGACGTTTCAGACCTGTCAAGTTTTGAAACTTAGCCGCGATCACAACCGGAAGGGGGTAAAACTGGCAGGTCTCTGCGCGCGGTCAAAACGAAGGGTCGGAACATCAAGGTAAATTCATTCCATAAAACCCTCTCGCGACCCGCGACTCGAGACTAGCGACCATCAGACTCGCGACTAAATCAAACCGTCGCGTCAATAATCATAGAGATAAGTTCTGTTTTACTAATCCCCATGGCCTCCGCTTGTTGGGGAACCAGACTTTTATCAGTCATTCCGGGTACGGTGTTAATTTCAATGACATAAAACGCTTCTCCGTTCATTTTGTAATCAATGCGCGAAACACCCTTGCAATTGAATAGTTTATAGATCTGTTCGGACAAACGCTGGCATTTTTCGTAAAGATGAGCCGGAATTTGAGCTGGCGTTATTTCTTCAGTTTGGTCGTATTCGTACTTTGCCGCATAATCGAAAAACTCTTTCCGCGTCGTTATTTCGGTAATATGAAGTGCTTTTGGACCGTTTTTGGTGTCTAATACGCCGCATGTAACTTCTCTTCCCGCCAGAAATTCTTCTATTAATACAGATCCACCTTTGCTCAAAGCGAGTTCCACGGCTGATTTTAGCTCGCCAATTGTTTTTACTTTCGATACTCCCAGACTCGATCCGCCCTCGTTTGGTTTTACGAAAAGGGGCATTTTCAATTCGCGTTCAACAGCCTCCTCGTCCAAATCGGCAAGAGATTCGAGCAAAATTCCCGAGGCGCAATTAAACCCCATTTTATTTAAAACACGGGTTGTAAATATTTTATTGAATGTAATTGAGGTATTCATTACCCCGCCCGAAGTGTAAGGCATCCCAATCATGTCAAAATATCCCTGCAGTTTTCCATCCTCACCTGGAGTTCCGTGGATAATGATAAAGCATAAATCGGGTATTATCTTCTTATTTTCAACTGTGTAGCTAAAGTCATTCTTGTCAATAAGGCTTTCGCCGAAAGGCGTAACGGCATACCAACTATCTGGAGATATGACAATAAGTGTTGGGTCAAACCGCTCTTTATCAATATGCTCAAATATCATATTGGCACTTTTCATAGATACGGCTGCTTCGCCCGAAAATCCACCGCAAACAATCCCAACTTTTTTCTTCATAGTATATTTATCTTCGCCCAAAGGTAATTCTGTTTAGGTGCGCCTAAAAAGGCTTTTCAGAGAAATTTAAACACCCTACAATGCATAAGTCGGTAACGTGAAATAATACGAACTTATTATTTGCGTTGTTGCATTACAGGAGTTTGGGTTTGAGTGCTATCTTTGCCGACATCCTTATCATTTCATGAAAAGATTTTTTACAACAATTACAGCAGGAAGATTATGGCTAAACATTTTGTTAATAGTCGTTTTCTTACTCATACTCGTTACCGTTTCCATGTATTTACTCAGGTTGTACACCCAGCACGGTGAGTCAACTTCGGTACCCGATTTAACCGGATATCCTTTAAATCAAATTTCTACGGTGCTTACAAATAGCGATTTGCAATACGAAATAGCCGATAGCATTTATAGCGACGAAGTGGGTAGGGGAGTTGTGGTTTCGCAAAACCCTGATCCCAACATGAATGTAAAGCGGGGCAGAACCATATTTCTAACCGTAAACAGCATTTTGCCCGAAATGGTTATTGTACCCGAATTAGTGGGAAGATCACGCCGCATTGCCATTCCGCTCCTTGAAATTGCCGGTTTAAAACTCGAAAATCTGACCTATAAGCCAGATGATTCGTGTACAGATTGTGTTTTGGGAATAGAATACGAGGGAAAACCCATAAAGCCAGGCGAAAAAATCAGGAAAGGACAGCAGATTACAATCATCCTTGGTCGACAATCTAATGTGAGTACTGAAGTGCCAAATGTGCTCGGTAAAACCTATAAAGAAGCCATTGAAATAATCAATTCCCAATCGCTTAATATGGGCGAAATATTATCGTGTATTGGCTGCCTAACGGCTCAGGATACCATATCTTCCTTTGTGGCAAATCAACTTCCTGGTCGTGGAGCAAATATCACGCTGGGCTCGTATATAGACCTTTATCTAACGATGGATCCGGATGTTTCGAAATCGTTTGAATCAGAAATTGATACTACAGAATATGAAATGGAGTAGCCTTATAATTTTATTTTTCTCTTCAGCCTTTGTATTTGGCCAGGAGATGCTTGTTCCCCTTACGGGAAATACCACCCTTTTGAAAAAATCAAAAATATGGAAATCAAACGCCCAAGATATGAAATCGGGCGATTTACTGACCTTGCCTTTTATTGATGATTTTGCTGTGGACCGATTTCCGGGAAATGAAGAAGGCTATATTCCCCTATGGGAAAACCGATCGGCTACCCGAAATACCGGCTGGGGCAAAAACCCGCCAACTCTTGGTGTTGTTAGCCTCGACGGTGCCGATGAAGTGGGATATCCATATAGCTGGAACCTGCAACACGGCCCTGCCGATACACTGCTTTCTTGCGCTATAGATTTAACAGCGAGTGCCGAAGACGGAATCGGGCTCAGTTTTTATTACCAGCCAAGGGGCAATAATTACTATTTAAACAATATCGAAGATTCGCTTATGCTCGAATTTTATGCGCCCGAGCTGGATCAATGGTTTATGGTGTGGTCAACATCAGATATTTCCAGTCCCGACGCGTTTACGTTCGTTTATTTGCCCATTACCCTAGCGAGGTATTTAAAAGAAGGATTTCAGTTTCGGTTTACTAATATTGCCCCATTAAATGGAGCTGTGGGCACCTGGAATCTCGACTATATCTGGCTTGACCAGAATTCCGCAAACTCCAGTCCTTCTAATAACGATGTGGCATTTGTAAATCAGCGGCATACTTTTCTCAACGATTATACTGCAATGCCGCGCGACCACTATGCCACTAATCCGGTAAGCTTTATGCGCCCCGATATTAAGGTGCTTTTGCGCAATCTAAATACCGTTCCGCGTACCCTTGCAGGCAATCAGATTAGAATTTTATACCAAGGCACCGAGTTGGGAGTGTATCCCAATGCGAATGAACCCGGTATTGCGGGTGGCGACACGCTTCCATACACCCACAATGTGGGTGCTTCGCCAAATAATATTGTTTTCGATGCTTCATTAAGCGATACCGAACTTGAATTTGAAGTGCAGATTTTACATGGAGTTTCAGATTTCTCGCCTACTGCCACAAATGATACCATGCGTTTTAAGCAAAATTTCTTTACTAAATATGCCTACGACGATGGGCAGGCTGAATATGGATATGCTTATCCAACTTCGGGGGCAAGTGTTGCCTTGAAGTATCTAAATTATAAATCTGATTCTATTTTTGCTCTCAGCATTTATACCATGCCGATTGATTATGATATTGAAAACTCAATATTTAATATCAAAATCTGGGAAGATTCCGGAAATGGCCCTGGTACAGAATTGGGCACAGCACAGGTAAATTTGCAATTCGGATTGGATGAATTTCAGGAAAGCTTGGTTTACACATTTGATGAACCTGTGTATGTGCCATCAGGAAGTTTCTTTGTAGGATATACCCAGACCACTCAAACAGAAGGCGTAAAAGTAGGGATAGATATTAATACCAATGCCAATCCAACAAGGCTTTATTATAAATTTGGCTCAAGCTGGAATGCATCAAGCTTTCAGGGTTCGCTTATGCTTCGCCCCATGTTTACATCTAATGGCTACCAAGATATTTTTACTGAAATAGAAGACCGAAATGTGCTGCCCGGAATAAAAATTTACCCCAACCCGGCAAACGATTTCGTTGTAATTCAGGCTGATACGAATTTAAGATTTAATGTTTCTGTTTATGATATCAGTGGTAGAATGCTTAGTGAAAAGTGGCTTTCGCCAAATAGTCGCTTAGACATTTCTACCCTACAAAGCGGGGTGTATATTCTTATGCTTGAGGATGAAAACGGACGACGTGGATCTAAAAAATTGATTGTAAATAAATAGAATGAGCGAAGCAGAAGATCCCGAAGACGAAGATCAGGAGTTATTTGAACACTATAATATTACTGCCGATAAGGGTCAGGAACCGCTTAGAGTAGATAAGTTTTTAATGGATCGCATTCCGAATACCTCGCGAACCAAGATAAACGATGCGGCGGCAGATGGGTATATTCACGTAAATAAGGTTGCTGTAAAAGCAAATTATAAGGTTAAGCCATTAGATGAGATAACCGTAGTTTTGCCTTATCCGCAACGCGAGTTAAAGCTTATTCCGCAAGATATCCCGCTTGAGATTCTGTACGAAGACGATACGCTTATAATATTGAATAAACCACCCGATATGGTTGTGCATCCCGGGTTTGGAAATTACACCGGCACGATGGTAAATGCTTTGGTTTATCATTTTGACAATCTTCCAGAATCACAAGGAGATCAGCCACACAGACCTGGACTCGTGCACCGGCTTGATAAGAATACAACAGGTGTAATGGTTGTGGCTAAGACCGAAAGAGCATTAACCGATTTATCGCTTCAATTTTTTGAACGCACTATAGACCGGCGCTATGTAGCCTTTGCCTGGGGCGATATTCAGGAAGATGGTGAAATAGAAGGCCACTTGGGTCGTTCGTTGAAAAACAGAAAATTGATGACTGTTTTTCCTGAAGCTGATTATGGAAAGCATGCGCATACAAGGTATAAAGTGCTTGAGCGACTCAATTATATTACTGTTGTAGAATGTAAGCTCGAAACGGGCAGAACGCATCAAATTCGTGCGCACTTTAAGCATATCGGTCACCCCTTGTTTAACGATCCCGAATACGGTGGAAATAAAATTCTAAAGGGAACCACGTTTTCAAAATACAGACAATTTGTAGTCAATAATTTTGACATTCTTCCACGGCAGGCACTCCATGCGCGCAAGTTGGAGATCACCCATCCAATTACACGCGAGAGAATGAGTTTTGAAGCACCACTACCCGACGATATGCAAAGAGTGCTAGAACGGTGGCGAGCATACATTAGTACAAGAAATGATGCATAACGGTATCTGGTTTTACCGGAAAAAGACAAAATGAATAGTATTAAATGAAAAACCCCGACCTAGGCCGGGGTTTTTCAATTTGTATTTAATCAGATTCTTACTTAACATCAATCAGATAAGGTACGCGCGCTTGAATTCCGCGCATATTTTTAAGGTCTTTTATTTCTTCAAAATACTTAATCAATTCTGCATCGTCACCTAGTTGCGCATTTACAAAGCTCTGGCTGATATTCATACCGAGGTCTTCAAATAACTTTTCAATAGGATCTTTGCGCTTTGGATATTCTTTTCGGGCATAATCTTCTAATCCTGCCAGTTTTGCAGCTTCCGCTATAGCAGCTTCCAACCCGCCGTACTCATCTATAAGGCCTATACCCATAGCATCTGTACCACTCCAAACACGGCCCTGACCTATAGAGTCGATTTTTTCTGTGGTCATATCTCTTCCTTCGCTTACGCGAGAGAGAAATGTATCGTAAGTATTATCTACGCTGTTTTGCAAAATCGCGTACTCAGCATCTGTCAGCGGACGAGAAACTTCGCCAAAATCAGCAAATTCACCTGTTTTAACTCCATCAAATGTAATTCCGAGTTTATTATTAAAGAAGCCCTTCATATTCGGCAATATGCCAAAAACTCCAATAGAACCCGTAATAGTATTTGGCATTGCGAAAATTTTATCCGCGGCAGCGCTAATATAATATCCACCAGAAGCGGCCACATCGCCCATAGAGACCACAAGAGGTTTAGTTTGCTTGGCGAGCATGGTTTCTCTCCAAATTACATCACTGGCTAGTGCACTTCCTCCCGGCGAGTTTACGCGCAATACAATTGCCTTAACTGAAGAGTCTCTTCGCGCTTCGCGAATGGCTAGGGCAAAAGTTTCGCTGCCAATTCCTTCATCCATACCTTCACCGCTGTTTATAGCACCTGAAGCATAAATAATGGCTATTTTATCTTTCTTAAAATCAAAGCCGTTGTTGCCTGGCTTAGATGCTTTGATGTACTTCCGAATGGTAACAGACTTCAAATCCTTATCGGCTTCTGTTTCTGTTTTTTCTTTTAATACATCTATCAACTCGTCGTAATACATGGCACCCGATATCAATCCTTTTTCTACCGCATCAGAAGCGCGTTGTATTTGGTACTCGTCTGCCATGGCCTGCAAATCGGCTTCCGAAATATTTCGTGCTTGTGAAATACCAGTTTTCATATTTGTCCAAATAGAACCCAACCATTTTTCTGTCTGAGCTCTGTTAGCCTGGCTCATTTCATCCATAATAAAAGGCTCTACAGCACTTTTAAACTTATTATTCGAACCGCGAATAATTTGTGCCTCAATACCAAGCTTATCAAGCGTTCCTTTAAAAAAAGTAGCGCCCACATTGAGACCTCTAAAGTCTACTACACCTTCTGGATAAACATAAATTTCGTCGGCTACAGAGGCGAGATAATACGCTTTTTGCGAATAAACCTCCGAGTAGCTTACAATCCATTTGCCTGACGTTTTAAAGTCTATCAGCGCATTTCTGATTTCACCTACGGTTGCCATCCCGGCAGCAACGTAACTCATATCCAGAAAAATACCCGGAACTCTATCGTCAGTTTTAGCCTTTTCTATATTCGAAAGTATTTGGTTTAACCCCAATGGAGAGGCGGCATTAAACATTCCGAAATTGAAGTTAAATTGGTCGTCGGGTCCCCGATCTACAATAGGTTCATTGAGCTCAATATGCAAAATGGTATTGTCTTCTACCTTAGTAACTTTACTTGATTTGTCTAAATCGCTAAACGCTGCTGAAATGGCTCCGCCAATAACGATGATGAAAATCAGGAAGAACAAAAACATGGAAATGATAGTTCCAGCAATGCTCGCCAACATGAATTTAAAAAACTGCTTCATTATTCCTTTTAATTTTGTGGCAAATTTACATTATCAAATTAAATCTTTCTCTATGAATTACATCAATGGTATGAAGATAGTTTTAACGGACTAAACCATGGCTAAAGCGCACGACGTTTATTTATCACTCGGAAGTAATATCGGCAATAGAGCTGAGTTTTTGCGTTTTGCAATACAAGAACTTGAGCGAAGTCTTTCTCTGGTTTCAGTTTCTCCAGTTTATGAAACAGAGCCATGGGGATACAATGATTCTAAGCCCTATTTAAATATGGCTGCCTGGTTTAGAACAGATTTTTCTGCACAAGATTTACGGAAATTGACTTTCGAAATCGAAAAAGCGGCAGGAAGAGAGGAAAGGATTAAACAAAGCATGAACGACTACCAAGCCAGAACACTCGATATAGATATTCTTTTTTACGACCAAATTAGAATTTTAGAAAATGATCTGGAAATTCCTCATCCCCGACTTCACTTGCGTAACTTTGTGCTTGAACCTCTTGCAGAAATAAATGAAAATTTGGTGCATCCGGTTTTTGATAAAACGATAAAGGAATTATTAAAAACTTCACCCGATAGTTCAGAAATAAAACGATTTGCTGAAGAACTATAATTACATATCGATTGAGGGTACCATTGGAGCGGGCAAAACTACATTGGCTAAAATGCTCGCAAAGCATTATGATGCTAAACTTGTTCTAGAACAGTTTGAGAATAATGAGTTCTTGCCCAAATTTTACAGCGATCCCGAGAGATACGCTTTTACTGTTGAACTATCATTTTTAGCTGAGCGCTATCAACAAATCAAAAAGCATGAATTGGGTCCTAATCTGTTTAATGATCTTACCGTTGCAGATTACTTTCTCAGTAAATCGCTTGTTTTTGCTTCATCGAATTTAAAAGAAGATGAGTATAAGCTATTTCGGGAGGTTTTTGACATCATGTTTCATAGTGTTCCCAAACCAGACTTACTCGTTTACCTCTATGTGCCCGTTGAGAAATTGCTCACTAATATCCGCAAGCGTGGAAGGCGCTATGAACAGAATATTTCTTACGATTATCTGCAACTCATTCAAAATCAGTATCTCGAATTTTTGAGGAAATATGCAGATCAATTAAAAGTTTTAATTTTAGATGTTTCTGAATTGGATTTTGTAAAAAATGAACAAGACTTTAATTCGATTGTTGAGATAATAGAAAAACCAATATCCAAAGGACTTCACCGAGAAATGGTTTGACATTTAAGGTGTTTTGTCTAAAAGGTCTATTTGTCTTTCAATATCTAAAAAACTATATGTAATATTGCACCCTAATTTAAGAACGACCAACTACCGTTTAAAAACAAACAAAAGTATGAGATTATCAAATGTGAAAGCATTAGCCTTAGTGGCGATAATAGGTTTTGCTACCGCCGCTTGTGGCGGCCTCGGCAAAATGGCAAAATATGCGGAAACTATTAAGTATGACGTGCAACCCAACCCGCTAATTGTGCGTGGTGATAGTGTTGAATTAAATATCAACGGAAACTTTCCTGGAAAGTATTTTAGTAAAAAGGCAATGGTAGAACTTACGCCTACGCTTACTTATGCTGCCGGAAGTACTCCTTACAAAATGGTTTCATTTCAGGGCGAGAGCGCTCCTGGAAACGCTACTGTAATTCCTTACGAAACTGGTAAAAACTTTACGTACAGCGATAAAGTTGCCTACAAGCCAGAAATGAAGGACTCTGAACTTATGCTTAACATCCTTGGGAAACAAGGGAGTAAAGAGAAAGCTTTTGATCCTTTTAAGCTAGCTGATGGTGTTATTACTACTCCACTTTTGGTAATGAGCGATGACATGTCAATCATTGCTAAAGATAAATTTACACGTACTACTTCTCACGAAGCTAATGCAGTAATTAACTATCTGGTAAACTCATCAGTTGTTAGATCAACAGAGCTTCGCGATGATGATATGAAAGCTATTGATTCTTTTCTAAAAGCTTATGGCACCAATTCTGACTATGAATTTAAAGGAGCTACTATTCTTGCATACGCATCTCCTGAAGGTGAGATTTCACTTAATGAAAACCTTGCTGTAGAACGTGCTGAAAGCGCACAGAAAGCAGTTGCGAATGTTATGAAAAGTCACAAAGTGAATTTTGATGCAGATAAATTCTTTAATTTAGTTCCTAAAGGTGAAGATTGGGAAGGGTTTAAAGAAAAAATGATAGCTTCTGATATCGCAGATAAAGAATTAATTCTTCGCATTCTTACCATGTATGCTGATGTAGCAGAGCGAGAGCGTGAAATTAAAAATTTGGCTGCCACTTATACAGAGGTTGCCGAGAAAATTCTTCCAGCTCTCCGTCGTTCACAAATCACTGTTAATTATGACATTGTAGGTAGAACAGACGACGAGATCATTATTTTGGCTCGATCGGCCAATGCAGATTCGCTTTCTATAGAAGAGATGCTTTATGCAGCTACGCTTTCAGATGATATGAATGAGCAGAATGCAATCTATGAAAAAGCTTCTCAAACGTATCCAAACGACTACCGCGCATATAACAATATGGGTGTTATGAAGATGAAGAAAAATGACATGAACGGTGCGAAGCAAATGTTTGAAACGGCACAGTCTAAAGAAGACAACACTTTTTCTAAAAACAACCTGGCTGTAATTAAGCGACTAAGTGGCGACCGAAAAGGTGCAGCTACCGGTTATTCATCAGCTGCCGGTGGTGGAGATGAAGTGAACTATAACATGGGTATTCTGGACATAATGAATGGTAACTACCAGTCAGCAATCCAAAATATGAAAGGTTATAATACTTACAACAAAGCTCTTGCACAAGTGCTTTCTGGTAACAACGAAGCTGCGTTAAGCACATTAAATCAGTCGGACGCGAAAGACACTGCCGAAGGTCAATATTTGAAAGCAATTATCGGTGCACGTATGAACGATGCGAGCATGGTTTCTAATAGCCTTAAAGCATCATATGCCCTTGACGCTTCTCTAAAAGAGAGAGCTGCCGAAGATTTGGAATTCAGAAATTTCCAAAACGAAATTATGTAAGAATTAATTCTTAGATAGAAATTTAAAGCCCGCTCAACTTGAGCGGGCTTTTTTGTTCGCTCAAAGCTTTGATTGCCGATATTCAGCGAGATCGCCATACAATTGTCTAACATAAAACAAAAGAAGAGATATCGAAGCCTACATTGGGCAAATCCAAAACTAAATTCTGACTATGTGATTTTGTTTTCTCTTTAACTGCAACTTACCTTTCTCCGAATACCTTAAAAAAAGTAACCCTTATGAATAAAAAGGCGTCTCCGAACACATCTTCTACGGAATTATTGATATTCATATAATACCACCTTACCGCGCGATCTGTGGGGTATACAAAATAAAGCTAGTCGTGGAATATTAATGTGTGCGGTGGAGCCTCTCCTTTCTGCATCCGACGAGGCCTTTTGCCGACGACCGAAGGGAGTACGTAAGTAGAGGAACGCATAGGGATGCGCGTAAGGCTTGAATAACAGTAGTTTGCAGTTGTACGATACTGGATTTCAATAGCAGGAGATGCTACCACACCAGCTTTTAGTACGAATTATATGAATCCAAGCAATGCAAGGCATGAAGGTGATAGAATTGATGTACCGAAATTCCTAACCTCGTTATTTCGACTGGCCCAATTATACACGTTGGATAAATTTAATAGCTCGGAGAGTGAGATTAGAAAACTGCTCGACGTGTTCTGCGTTTAGTTACCCTGCCTTTGCCGCGCTTGTAGCTGCCCTGAATTTTATAATAGGCATTTATCGTAAAAAAGAAATACGCATCATTATCAGTTGGATCGCCTCGCTGCGCACCGGTAAAAGTTGAATTTAAAGGAAGCTCCCTTCCACTTTCATCCACATAATAACCCAGACTTGGATCGGCAAAATGAGCGGCAAGCTCACCCTGAGTTTGAGAGATAAGATCGTTATCAAAGTAGTTTGTGCTTACATCGTCCATGTAATCGGTGAAGGTAACCCGGTGTACAAGCTGTGCTCCGATAGTCCATTCGCGGTTTAATTCATATCGAAAACCTGCGCCAAGCGGAAGCACCACTGTGTATAAACTATAGTCTACAGGGCCGTCTTCTTGTTTTTGACCTTCTGTTCCCAATGGTTTTAAAGCATACCAGTCGCCATTGAAATTGGCTTTCGGGTTAAACTTGGTGCCGCCCACTCCAAGCGATAAATAAATAGCCGAGGCGTGTTTTCTATTCGCCGAAGACACATTGTATCGGCTGGAATTGGCAAATTGAATGATATCAACCTCCAATTGAAGCGATAGTTCGTATAGAGTAGATCTGAAATGCAGGTTTCTGTTCCGTCTAAAAATCTCTTCGGTAAGGACATCATTGCCACCTACAAGGCCAAAGGCAAACTGGGTCTTGGCATAAACTCTGCTGCCAAGCTGATAGCGGTAGTTTATATGGAGCGCTGGCCGTGTTGCTGACCATTCCAAGTCGTATATAAAATCAGTACCTATTTGATCTCTTCCGCCGAGCTCGCCTAAAAAATTTGCCGCGCCTATACCAAAACCGAATGAGTGGCGCTGTTTTTTCCAAAAGGTATTGACACCGTTGAAGTACTGCGCCGACAAGCCCGACGATAGGAATATCATCAAAACCATTAAAACTCTGCTACCTTTCATTAAACGAATCAAATCTCAACTGTATATTAAGCGACGAAAGATACGAAAATAGAGGAAAAAACTAAATTTCATATTCAAAACTGTTTACAGCGTGCCAAATTACTATACCCGCACATACGGCGATATTAAGCGAATGTTTGCTTCCGTGCTGGGGAATTTCTATTGATCCATCAGCTAAATCAACTATTTCCTGCTGTACACCTTCTACTTCATTTCCAAAAATGAAGGCAGTTTCCAGACTGTAATCCATTTTAAAATCATCGAGCATTAGGGCATTTCTGGTTTGCTCTATTGCCCATATTACAACTCCTTCTTCTCTTAGTTTTTCAAGAGCCTCTTTCGTGGTATTGTAGTACGTCCAGTCTATACTTTCTGTACTACCGAGGGCTGTTTTATTGATTTCTCGATGTGGTGGCTTTGCGGATATGCCACATATGTGCAGCTTTGCACATCTAAACGCATCCATTGTTCTAAAAATCGACCCTACATTTTGGGCGCTTCTTACATTATCTAAAATAATGTGTACCGGAGCTTTAAGCGAGACCTTAAAATCCTCAGTACTCAGCCTGTCAAGTTCTTCGTTTTTGATCTTTATGTTCATAAGAATTAATAAATCGGAGGTATATTCGTTTTAAAAGCCTATATTCTGTGGTATTTTCGTCGTATTAAGCTATAAATTGTGTTGGAAACTAAAAAACCAAAGAAAACTGCCCAAAAGGAAACACCTTTGATGAAGCAATATCTCGGCATCAAAGCTAAGTATCCTGATGCATTACTCTTGTTTCGTGTCGGAGATTTTTACGAAACCTTTGGTCAGGATGCCATTAAGACGTCAAATGTACTGGGTATAGTGCTGGCTAAAAGAAAAAACGGCGCAGCAGCTCATATTGAATTGGCGGGTTTTCCGCATCACTCACTCGATATGTATTTGCCAAAATTGGTAAGGGCTGGCTACCGCGTGGCGATATGCGATCAGCTTGAAGATCCTAAACTTACCAAAACAATCGTAAAACGGGGCGTTACAGAACTCGTTACACCTGGCGTTGCGTTCAATGATCAGGTTCTTGATCACAAATCAAATAATTTTTTGGCTGCGGTCTATTTTCAAAATGACAAAGCCGGACTGGCTTTACTGGATATTTCTACCGGCGAGTTTCTTACTGCCGAGGGTACAATGCCATACATCGAGAAGTTGATGCAGAGCTTTAAGCCGAGTGAAGTGCTTTTTCAAAGAAATTTTGAAGAACGTTTTTTAAATGTATTTGGAGGCAAATTTCACACTTTTAGACTCGATGACTGGGTTTTTACTGAAGAATTTGCTTACGATAAGCTACTGGGCCATTTTAAAACCAAATCGCTAAAGGGTTTCGGAGTAGATAATATGTCGCTGGGAGTAGTGGCATGTGGTGCTGTGTTACAGTATTTAGACGATACCCATCATGAAAAATTAGGGCACGTTTCCCGACTTCGCAGAATAGAAGAAGATAACCATGTTTGGCTCGATCGGTTTACCATTCGCAATCTCGAACTTATTTCGTCCAGCAGCGATGGTGGCACTTCATTGCTCCAAATTATTGATCGCACTATTTCACCCATGGGAAGCAGATTGATGAAAAGATGGTTAGTGCTTCCGCTAAAAACGAAAAAGGCCATCGATCAACGTCTTGAAGCAGTAAGCTATTTTATTGAAAATGAGAAGGTTTCAAATCATATCGCCGCCCAAATTGAGCAAATTGGAGATGTGGAAAGGCTTATTTCCAAAGTGTCTGTCGGTAGAATTAATCCCCGCGAGGTATTGCAGCTTGGCAGGGCCTTAAAAGCGATGGGGCCAATTCAAGAAACACTCTCCAAAACCGGCAACGATACTTTGCATCATATTGCAGAGCAGCTCAATCCTTGCAAGAGCATATTAGATCGAATTTCGACAGAAATTAATGAGGATGCACCTGTTCAAATCGCCAAAAGTGGAGTGATCGCAAATGGGGTAAACGAAGAGCTCGACGATTTACGCTCGATAAAAACGAGCGGAAAGGAGAGGCTTCTAGAAATTCAGAAGCGGGAGGTGGAACGCACCGGAATTACATCGCTCAAAATCGCATTCAATAATGTGTTTGGCTACTATCTGGAGGTTAGAAATACCCACAAAGACAAAGTTCCCGAAGACTGGTCGCGAAAGCAAACCCTCGTAAACGCTGAACGATATATTACTGAAGAGCTCAAGGTTTACGAGGAGAAAATTCTCGGTGCAGAAGAACGGATTTTTAATTTGGAATCCCGGATTTTTAATGATCTGGTAATAAGTATGGGTGGTTTTGTAGAACCGATTCAGCTCAATGCGCGCCGAATTGGTCAATTAGACTGTTTACTATCATTTTCGCGAGTGGCACGTGAGCTAAACTATGTGCGACCTGAAATTAATGAAGGCTTTGTTCTCGATATAAAAGATGGTCGCCACCCTGTTATAGAGCATCAATTACCCATTGGCGAATCATACGTAGCAAATGATGTGTATCTCGATAAAACAACCCAGCAAATAATGATGATTACCGGACCAAATATGGCAGGTAAATCAGCTCTTTTGCGACAAACAGCGCTTATCGTAATCATGGCGCAAATGGGGTCGTATGTACCTGCTTCTGAAGCCAAGATTGGATTGATCGATAAAGTTTTTACCCGCGTCGGAGCCAGTGATAATATCTCGTCTGGCGAATCTACGTTTATGGTAGAAATGAACGAAACAGCGAGTATTCTAAACAATCTATCAGATAGGAGTCTGGTGCTTCTCGATGAAATAGGCCGTGGTACAAGTACTTACGATGGAATAAGCATTGCCTGGGCAATCACAGAATATATTCACGAAAATAAAACATCAAAAGCTAAGACTCTATTTGCCACGCATTACCACGAATTGAATGAGATGCAGGCTCTATTTAAACGTGTGAAGAATTTCAATGTAAGCGTTAAGGAAATAAAAGATAAAGTAATCTTTTTGCGGAAGCTAAAAGCGGGTGGGAGCGAGCATAGTTTTGGAATTCACGTAGCTCAAATGGCAGGTATGCCTCCTTTTGTGGTGTCGCGAGCCACAGAAATCATGACCAGGTTGGAAAAAACACATTCATCAGAAACTTTTGATCCAGGCAGAAAAAAGAGTAAAGATGACAGTATGCAATTGAGTTTTTTCAAGCTTGATGATCCTGTATTAGAGCAGATTCGGGATGAGATAGCGGGAATGGACATTAACTCGCTTACACCCGTAGAAGCATTGATGAAACTCAATGAAATAAAAAAATTGACCGGGAAATAGCTTTTAGTTTTTGCCAATTCAAATTAATGGTTACTTTTGCCAACTCAAATGCGAGAGTAGCTCAGCTGGTAGAGCACGACCTTGCCAAGGTCGGGGTCGCGGGTTCGAATCCCGTCTCCCGCTCAAGAAAAATCCTCCCAAAGAATTTGGGAGGATTTTTTTATGCGCGCATTTCTGCCAAGCTTGCTTGAGCAGAAATGCGCGCATAAAAAAATCACAAGCGCGAAGCGATTGGTGGATTTTTCTAGACAGCCCCCCCTTTGGGATCAATCGCCTTTTTTTTCGGCGATTGAATCCCTTCTTGCTTGAGCAGAAATGCGCGCATAAAAAAATCACAAGCGCGAAGCG
>NZ_JAAGVY010000019.1 GCF_010686655.1 Cryomorpha ignava
CAAAGCGAAGCGACGTGAAACCCTGTGTATTAGATAAAGTGACAGTCTAAAGCCCTGAAAGGGTGACATCAAGCTGCAAAGTATGAGAGATGAATTATATTTTTCGCGACTTAAATGGATAACCCTATTAAAGTTATTGGGATTTGAGTTTCGAGAAGATCAAGATTAAATAACGGGATTGAAATCTGCATTGCACCATTCGCGAGATTAACATTTGAGTTTTGCATTGAAGCCTTATTCATTGCATTATTTTGTTCAAATGAGAAAACTGGATCATCAGCTTGACCGAAAAGAATAGAAAACTGAATCAAGAGCGGTATTAATAATATTGCTTTTTTCATAATCATCGTCCAATTAAAAATCCAACCTTAAAGTCGAATTGGGGTTTAATATTATTTTTTGAATTTAAATCATACCGAAATTCGATATTCGTACTGTTTGCGCCGCTTATTGGTAAAAGCACTCTAAATATTAACGGTACTCCAAAAGTGTATTTCGAATTTTCAAGCCTGTCAATAAGTTCTTCTGCCGGTGCTTCTAAATTGTTTATTATAAACTCGGAGCCTACCCCGGCAAAGAATATTTTCCAGATTCTGTAGTCAATATTGGCACCAAGCGTGTAATTTGAAACAAGGGTAGATTCAAAGCGCTTGTCATTTGCCCATCCCATTTTTGAAGCGTTAAAAACTGTTTCCAATTCGATAGTTAATCCGGAGTTATCTGAAATGTGGTACCCACCATTAAGCGTAACTCCAAGCCCATCCGGGTAGTAGCCAGTACTATTTTCCCAGTCAAAATCACCTCCGCCATAAAGCCTGTCCCAAAATCGCTTAGACAATTTACCATCTATTTTTACCGGCTTTTCCTTGGCTTCTTTCTTATCCGCTTGGCTAGTGGTATCGCTAACCTCTTGTTTAACTTCTTGCAGTTTTGCAAATAGTTCCTTCACATTCTTAACCCCATTTACTTGGTCAGGCGAAAGCAAACCGTCGGCTGTTATCTTATTCTGCAACATATCAAGCAGCTTTGTCTGGCTAAAACTGGAAGCATCCATATTAGGGTCCAGTTGGGTGCCGGAGTAGTCAGCCATTTGCGGCTTCATAACAGAAGCAAATTCGGGGTTAGCTTCAAGCGATTTCATTATTCCGAGATGCTTATCAGCAAATCCTGCTAGCAATTTAGAATCCTGCTCTTTATATGATTGCCACAGTAAGGCGCGTTTTTTTAATTTGTGCAGCATTTTCTTCTGTTGCTTTGAGCCTTCTTTAAAAGTGGTTTTATAAAGGTGTACACGCTTCTTCATATAGTCGGCATAGAAGCGTGAGGCGTACTTTTTCTGATTCTCTATATGTCTTACTTCAGCTGTGTTGGAATTAGGTGCACCTAAACCAGGAATATTCTCTTCACTAAGTTTAACAGCTGCTGAAAGAACTTTCTGCTTTTTGTTTTTTGAAACTTCAGGTTTGTTATTTCTATCGCTTTCCATCTTTCCAAAGCTGGCAGCCGCAGAGCGCATCAATGCATTTGCGCGAAAGGCATTGCTGTCGCATAAAGTGTATAGAAGCTTATCTTCTAAATCAATAAATTTTAAGAAGCTCTTTCTGTAAGCCGTCTCACTTCTTCTATCCAAGATGGCGAGCTGTTTCCCATACCCTTTAGTAAACTTTTTAAGTCATTTACTTTAGGTATTTTGAATGCTTTTAGGTGACCGTTTCGGGCATCATTCAAGGATGGAAAACGGAAGTTTCCTTGTGCAAAACCTGTCTGACTTAGAACCAGAAAAATTACTATAGTGGATATGCGTCTCACCGAAATCATGAGCACAAGATAAAATTAAAAATTCGGAAATATTAACGAAAATTGAAAATAAGGATAAGTTTGTCCCGAATTTAAAACTGTGTCTAAATGACACTTAGTTTATCAATAAAGGGATTCAGAGATATTTGATTGTTGATAACTTTTTTTGAAAAAACTTGATTCGAATCCTTGAAAAACAGTTTTTATGACCTTTTTAGTATTTAAATTAGCCCTTTTTTAATCGCAGGTAAGTCGAATTTTCTCAAATCAATTTGAAATGATAGTAAAAATGTCATTTGAATATAATCTTTCAGGATGTCATGCAGATTTCATGATCAGCCTTCAAATTTGAAAATCACAATCTGACCCTCCTCCGAAGCAACTTCAAAAACCCCTTAAAAATCTCCAACCCGCATAAAAACCCCATTCATAGCCTTATTATAAAGCACATATCCATCAATAAAAGTACTAAACCCCCAGTGATAAACCACAGCAACATCCTCCTCATTGTGCAGCTCACCATGCGCATCAGTCATTTTGAGTTCCGGAAAATCAAAGACAACTTCTCCCGTACTTCCCGCTTCATATAAATCGCTTATCACATCGCAAGAATCAAAAATATTCCGCTCGATAAGCGAAATAAGCCGAACTCCTCCCCAAATTTTGAATCCATTAAAATTACTCTTTAAGGAATCAAAATTCGGAATCTCCAACTTCATTCTAATGCCGGTTTCCGTTTTTGACCACACCGCATTTAGCATGTCGTATTCTATCGCCGAAGGTATCAAATCATTGAATCTAAAGGTATTCAATACCGGAAGATTGGTACGCAAAACCCTCCACTCTCCCGGAGGATTTACGGTATCATTACGCACAACTTTTCCAAAAAGAAAACCCTGCAATTTCGAATGAATACTCATAGGTGCACAATTGCTAAAATCAATCCCTTTTCGTAAATTCACACCTACGGTGACGGCATTGCGAAAAGCAAAGGAGTTATTCTTAGTGCCCGCCATCGCCGGATCGGTATAAATCTTTTTTTTAGTCGCTCCTCCTTTAGTCTGAACAACGATCTTTCCATTTCTTTTGTAGGCAACCAAATTCCCAACCGGGCCGGTAAACTCAATCCCTCCTTTAATAATTCCCATAAGTGAAACAGCTTTTATAAAACAATTCTTAGGGGTATAAAAAAGAAAATACAAAAGCAACATCACAGCAAATTAAAAGCATAGCCAGAGCATTATCAAAGCATGACCAAAGCATGACAGAAGCATGACCAAAGCATACTAATTCCTATATACTTCCGATATAACTTCTATGCAGCTTCCATTCAACTCCTCTCCAACCGTAGTGCAACTCCCATAGAACTATATATCAACTCCTTTCTAAACCCAACCATATAAAGTAAAAGCAATTCTCATGTCGAAAACCTATCGGCACATCTAAGCCGCTCCACTATCTCCCATCCGGTCAACAATACCCACCAATGCATACATTCAAAACCCAAAATTATAGCCAATAAATCCCTATCACTAAGCTGAATAGTAAACCTTAAAAGTAAAAGGAGAGTGAACGTAATATTCCATAACGATTGTGGGCTAAATAGTAGTCATTCCCTTCGGTCATCCATACAGAGTCATTTCCACTAACACAACCCGCCTCCCAACTTCAGTGCGTAATACTGCGGTCATTAGTAACTATAAATATCATTATATTCCATAAGCTAAGTTCCTAATTCGTAATTCAAAATTCGTAATTCGTATTTCAAAATTCGTAATTCGTAATTTCCTTCCCTATTGCTAATGCACATCCTCAATCCAAAAAAAAACAAGGAATATTCACCTACATTATTACATCTGATCTGAATTCCTTACTTTTGCTTCAATTTCTAAGCGAATTATTCGTTTATCACCCTCCAATAGTGATAATTAAAAACCAAGCGGTTGAAATCAATCAAAAAGCGATACTTTTCACTTCTGTTTTTAAAAGCTTTAATAGCTTTGCGATAGCAGTATGAATTACCTAATAATTTTATGAAAATAACTTACAACAGTGCCAGACCAGATTTGGTCTTACCAGAATACGGGCGCAGCATTCAAAATATGGTGAATTTTTGTGTCAACATTGAAGACCGCGAAGAGCGTAACAAATGTGCCATGTCAATGATTTCCATTATGGGAAATTTATTTCCGCACTTGCGCGACATAGAAGACTTTAAGCACAAACTCTGGGATCATCTTCACATTATGTCCGATTTTCAACTGGATGTTGATTCGCCATATCCAAAACCTGATCGCGAAACTTTTCAGGAAAAACCAAAACGTGTGGCCTACCCTTCCGGGCAAATAAAATACGGACATTACGGCCAAACGATTGAGAAAATTATTGATCAGGTAATGGCCGAAGAAGATGAGGAAAAAAGAAAGGAGCTCGCCGTAAGTGTTGCCAACTTAATGAAGCGTACCTATGTGGTGTGGAATCAAAACAGCGTGCGCGATGAAGTAATTGCAAACGATTTGCGAAAACTCTCTGACGGAAAACTCATTGTAGAAAACCCCGAAGAGGCGCTTGCTTCTACAAAAGAAGTGATGCAACAAATGGGTGTAAACACGAATACCAACACAAATAAAGGCAAACAACAAAACCGCGGCCGCAAGCGTAGTAACCAGGGACGCAAAGGACCAAGAAAAAAACGCAATTAATACATGGGTGCATTTGAAATTATAGGTGGGAAGAAGCTCAAAGGCGAAATTATTCCACAGGGAGCTAAAAACGAAGTTCTACAAATTTTATGCGCCGTGCTGCTTACGCCCGAGCGTGTAGAAATAGAAAACGTTCCTAATATTATAGATGTCAACAAGCTAATAGACCTTTTGAGCGACCTTGGCGTAAAAGTTGAAAAACTCGGCGATGAGCATTATGCTTTTACTGCCGAAAATGTGGACATTGAATACATGCACAGCGATACCTTTAAAAAGAAAGGCAGCGGATTGCGTGGATCTATTATGATTGTTGGCCCATTATTAGCCCGTTTCGGAAAAGGATATATCCCAAAACCGGGCGGCGATAAAATAGGCCGCCGAAGATTAGACACACACTTCATTGGTTTTCAAAAGCTTGGAGCCAATTTCAATTATAAATCAAAAGAAAATTTTTACGAAGTAGAGGCCAACCATTTAAAGGGAACTTACCTCCACCTCGATGAGCCTTCTGTAACCGGTACTGCCAATATATTGATGGCGGCCAGCATGGCCAAAGGCACCACAACACTTTACAATGCCGCCTGCGAACCATATATACAGCAGCTTTGTAAAATGCTGAATAGTATGGGCGCTAAAATAAAAGGCGCCGGCTCAAACCTGCTTACCATTGAAGGTGTAGATTATTTAGGCGGTTGCAAACACCGCGTATTGCCTGACATGATTGAGATAGGCAGCTTTATAGGCCTTGCTGCTATGACGGGCAGCGAAATTACCATCAAGGATGTGAATTACCCCATGCTCGGCATTATTCCCGATACCTTTAGAAGACTTGGAATTAAAATGGAATTAAAAGGTGATGACCTCTACATTCCCGCACAAGATAGTTACGAAATAGAATCATACATAGATGGTTCTATTATGACCATTTCAGACAATCCCTGGCCTGGATTCACCCCCGATTTACTAAGTATTGTGCTTGTTGTAGCCTCACAGGCAAAAGGAGCGGTACTTATACACCAAAAGATGTTTGAAAGCCGCCTTTTCTTTGTCGATAAGCTTATTGATATGGGCGCACAGATTATTCTTTGCGATCCGCACAGAGCCACTGTTATCGGCCTTGACCACAAAGTAAATTTACGCGGTATTTCTATGACCTCTCCAGATATCCGCGCGGGAGTATCGCTTTTGATTGCTGCGCTTAGCGCCGATGGAAAAAGCACGATTCACAATATCGAACAAATTGACCGCGGATACCAAAATATAGACACCCGCCTACAGGCATTAGGTGCAGATATCAAACGAATTTCGTAACTTGGAATAGATTTTGCTTAAAACGAACTAAAATTACAACTATATGAAATTGCTCAAAGTACTTATACCCGTTGCCGCAATTGCGGTTTTGGCAGCTTTTACCCTTCCAAAAGAAGAATCGGTAAGCCCCATTGAAATCAAAGCAGACCAGATTGCAAATACCGGCTTAAATATAGGCGACATCGCGCCCGATCTGGAATTTGAAAGTCCGGATGGTAAAATGATCAAACTTTCTTCCCTTCGCGGGAATATCGTTTTAGTAGATTTTTGGGCATCGTGGTGCGGCCCTTGCCGACGCGAAAACCCAAATGTGGTAAATGCTTATGAAAAATACAGCAAAGCTACCTTTAAAGATGCCAAAGGATTTGAAATTTACAGCGTCAGCCTTGATAAGGCTAAAGACCGCTGGGTAAGCGCTATTGCACAAGACAATTTAAAGTGGCAATACCACGTAAGCGATTTAGGCGGATGGCAATCAAAACCGGCACAGATTTACGCTGTAAACAGCATTCCACAAAGCTTCCTGCTTGATAAAGACGGAAGAATAATTGGCAAAAACCTACGTGGTGTTAATTTGCACTCAACTATTGATGGATTGGTGAAAGGTTTTTAAGCTTTTTTCAATTTTAATTTTTTAAAATCACCTATTGCGTTTGCGGTAGGTGATTTTTTTAGTCCTGCCTATTTGTCACACCGCAGCACTTGGCGTGCTATTTGCCAAACAGGCATGAAAATATAGCTTTACAAGAGATATTATGAGTTCAAAAGATCACACAGAAGAAATGGATGAAAAGGCTACTGCTGATAATACGCAGGAAGCAACATCTCATGAAAATGAAAATATACAGAATGAGGAAGCGAATGAAGATGGCATGAGCGACACCTCTGAAAACGACGATGCACTGACGGAATTGCAGAAAAAGTATGACACGGTAAATGATAAATTTCTGCGCCTTTACAGTGAATTCGAAAATTTCCGTCGCCGTACGGCAAAAGAGAAACTCGAAGCCTTTAAAACTGATGGTGCCGATATTGCAAAGGAGCTCTTGCCGATTTTAGATGATTTTGATCGCGCCGTGGCTTCGAATGAAAATAGTGAAGACCCGGAAACTTTAAAAGAAGGTTTCGTGCTGATTCATCACAAGCTCCTAAGAATACTTCAAAACAAAGGGCTGAAACCAATGGACAGCCACGAGCAGCCTTTTGATACAGAATACCACGACGCCATTACAAATATTCCTGCACCAACAGAAGATTTAAAGGGAAAGGTAGTAGATGTGGCAGAAAAAGGATATTTCTACAATGACACAATTCTACGTCATGCCAAAGTAATAGTAGGAAAGTAAATCAATTTATTTTAAGAATAGCAGAGTAACCGAATAGCAATGGCTAAGAGAGATTATTACGAAATATTAGGTGTATCGCGCACCGTAGAGCAGGCAGAACTTAAAAAATCGTACCGAAAGATGGCATTGAAATTCCACCCGGACAAAAATCCGGACAATGCCGATGCGGAGCATAAGTTTAAAGAAGCTGCAGAAGCTTACGAAGTGCTGAGCAGCCCCGAAAAGCGGCAGAGATACGATCGTTTTGGGCATGAAGGAGTGCGCAGCGGAGGCGGCGGCTTTGGTGGCGGCATGAATATGGATGACATTTTCTCACAGTTCGGCGACATATTTGGCAGTGCCTTTGGTGGTGGCGGATTTAGCGGCGGTTTTAGCGGTGGCCAAAGACGAAGCAGAAAAGGAACAAATTTGCGTATTAAAGTAAAGCTCGAGCTTTCTGAAATTGTAAACGGAACCACAAAGAAAATCAAGGTTCACAAAATGGTAGCTGCCGATGGTGCTACCTTTAAAACCTGTTCAACTTGCCACGGTAGCGGACAGATTACACGTATTGCCAATACCATTTTAGGACAGATGCAAACGGCGTCAACTTGTCCCACTTGTCACGGTTCAGGACAAATGCTTGACAAAAAACCGGCAGGCAGCGATGAAAACGGACTAGTGCGCAAGGAAGAAGTGATGAATATCGATATTCCGGCAGGCGTGGAAGAAGGTATGCAGCTAAACATCAGCGGCCGCGGAAACGCAGCACCAATGGGTGGAGTACCCGGCGATTTGCACGTAGTAATAGAAGAGGTAGAGCACCCCACAATAAAACGAAACGGTCAAAATCTTCACACCGACCTTTATGTAAGCTTTGTTGATGCCGCCCTCGGTGGCTCTGCAGAAGTTGACCTTGTAGAAGGGAAAGCAAAAATTACCATCCAGCCTGGAACTCAAAGTGGCAAAATGGTGCGCTTACGCGGAAAAGGACTTCCACACGTTCAGCGCCATGGGAAAGGAGATATGCTTGTGAACATCAACATCTGGACTCCAAAAGAGCTCTCAAAAGACGAGAAAAAAGCCCTTGAAAAACTTCGCGAAAGCGATAATTTTAAGCCACAGGTTGATCATGATGAGAAAAACTTTTTTCAGAAAGTGAAAGATCTTTTTGAATAGCTTGGAATGGCTTCAAGCTATAAGTCATAAGCCGCAAGATGGATGTACGCACTCGCTTTGTACGCGAGATGAGCATATGAGGTTTATACTTCTCTAAAAAGCGTTCTCCGCAGTCGCCACGCCTTAAAGCGTGGGGACATTTTATCTGGCGTCTCGCCAGGTTGCTATCAATAAGTTGAAGTAAATATCGAAATTTGAGTTCTCCGCAGTCGCCACGCCTTAAAGCGTGGGGACTCTTTTTCTGGCGTCTCACCAGGTTCCTATATATGTTTAACTAGAATATCGACATTTGAGTTTTGGGCACAAAATTCAGCCTGGTCAAGTTTAGCCTGGCGAGACGCCAAAGGAGGCCACCCTCGCGAGATGCGAGAATGTGCGAAAGCGACTACCAATTTCATAAGAAAACAATCTCGTTGTCCGCAGTCGCTCGCGCATCACGAGCGTGTGCGAGAGCCCTCTACTACCAATTTCCCAAGAAAACAATCTACCTTCTGTACTTTTACCGTACTTTTGATCTGTGATTTTAATTGACACTTTTTAGAGAGTACAATTTTATAAGCCAAGATGACAACAGACGAATTTATTCGCAATGCGATAATCGAAGATATCGGTGACGGTGACTTCACCTCTGAGGCATGTATTCCCGCAGATGCTGTAGGAAGAGCAAGAATGTTAATAAAAGAACATGGTATTTTGGCGGGTACAGGAATCGCCGAAAGCATTTTTCTACACATTGACCCCAGCTTGCAAGTAAAAACACTTATAGCTGATGGTAGTGCTGTAAAAGTGGGAGATGTGGTAATGACCGTTAGCGGCTCAGCCCGCGGAATTTTAAAAGCAGAACGACTTGCTTTGAATTCCATCCAGCGTATGAGTGGCATCGCGACTTTAACAAATAAAGTAGTAAAGAAACTGGAAGGTCTTAAAACCAAAGTGCTCGACACCAGAAAAACCACTCCGGGCATTCGTTTTCTCGAAAAATTGGCTGTAAAAGCCGGCGGTGGAGAAAACCATCGATTTGGCTTATACGATATGATGATGATTAAAGATAATCATATTGATTACGCCGGCTCGATTGAAAATGCGATAAATCTCTGCGATGAGTTTAGAAAACAAAATAACCTCAACATAAAGCTCGAAGTTGAAGCGCGTAACCTGGAAGAGGTCGATCGAATTTTGGCCGTAGGAAAGGTTGACAGAATAATGCTCGATAATTTTTCTTACCCCGATTTGCTGAAAGCGGTAAAAAAAATAGGAGACAAATATGAAACTGAAGCCAGCGGAAATATCACCATTGAAACTGCCCGAAACTACGCCGAATGCGGTGTTGATTTCATAAGCATGGGTGCTCTTACCCACAGCGCACGGGTTCTCGACATTAGCTTAAAGGCTTATTGAACGAATTTTCCGGGTTTATTAAGTATTCAACTTTAATAGAATAGCCGGGGTGCCATTCCATTCATTGATTCAAAGCTTTACCTTAGCCCGTGATTGGTAGAAATTTATGACGAGTATTTTAAAACGTTGGACAGTGAAGTTTATGCGATCAAAGCCGATTGCTAAAGCTACAACAGTTTCAAAAAAACTCGTGCTTCCAGGCTTTAGCGGCTTAACTTTTTATCAGGTAATTAAGTTTTCTTGGGCGGGAATTCAAAAAGGGCGAATTACTAATAGAGCCGCCGCTGTATCCTTTCGCATTTTGCTTTCGCTACCTCCGGTATTAATCGTTTTACTATCTATTATTCCCTTTATTCCAGTAGAAAATTTTCAGGAAAACCTCCTGTTGTATATAAGTAAAACAATGCCTGGAAATGCTTATAGCCTTGTAGAGCAGACGCTTAATGACCTGATCACCAAAAAACAACAAACACTTATAAGCATCTCATTTATTCTGGCACTATTCTATGCCTCTAATGCTATTCAGGCTATTCTGGACGGTTTTAGTTATAGTTACAACATCGAAAAACCGCATAGCATTGTCATCCAGTACGCACGCTCCTTTGGCCTTATGCTCGTTTTTAGTTTTGCAATGATCATTGGTGTTGCACTTATTACATTTAGCGGACCGGTACTCTCCTACCTTCAGGAACTCAATATAATCGGAGGCGATTTATTTGTATTTCTTATTGAATTTGCAAAATGGATTTTCGTAATCATCCTTTTCGAAATTGCCATTTCACTTCTCTACCGAGCGGGTCATTCAGGCAAGTGGCGCGCTATTAACGCCGGCGCCTCTTTTGCAACCCTTGGTTTCATTATTGTTTCCTCACTTTTTGGGTGGTATGTGAATAGTTTTGCCACTTACAATAAGCTTTACGGATCGGTAGGAACCGTTCTTGTAGTCATGCTATGGCTTTATTTTAATTCAATCGTACTTCTTATCGGATTCGAAATCAATGCCGGAATAGCAAAGGCTAAAAACCAGAATGTAGGTGAAATTGAGCCGGACGATGTACTCAAATAAATTTCTACCCTTCCGGGAATAGACTTTGTCAATAAAATTTAAGTCTAATTTCAGCTACACCTTATCGGTGAGGCATAAAACTATACTGGTTCATCCATTTTATTTTCTCGGGAAAACTCACCTTTCGATTCAAAATTTGCCAAGCCAAAACATATTAACCTGAGATCGACTATTCTTCAGGATTCAGAACGCCTGAAAATTATTCGTTTCTCTCACCCTTCAGGCTCCCGTTGGTCGTGATGTCGCTTCGCTCAGTTGTGAGTTTCAACTAAGAATGATGAAATAACTAAGCGTAGCGTTCCCTTTATAGCCTTTGACAAACAAGCATAAAAATAGCGGGCTATTATGAGTCATTTTTAGGCAGAAAATCGCTGTTTTACTTGCTTCGCTGCGTGAGATCGTTTCACTAAGTTGAGGTGGTATGCTAAAAATCTTTCCCATAAAAACCGATATACTGCATTTCCTGTTCTCGCCATAGCCCGCTATGTCTCTGAAAACGAAACTTGTATATAGTCTTTTATGGAAATCTGAATCTCCGAATAACAATCTAACTCAGGTTATTAAGATAGCACAAACAATAAAATTTTTCGTTGTGCTCAAAATCAATACCGGGATTATGAGCTATCTTTCTAAATCACTAAATATAGTTACACAATACATTTTTTCGCCAAAACCTTTTTTTCTTCCGATTAAACCTATATCTTTATATAACAAAATACAGCTATAACCAAACTAAACCTTCAGCCTATGCTATACGCTCTTGACTGATCACTCTTTCAACCCCCTCATAACCTTTCCAAAAATCGTTTAATCACTATTATTTAATCATCAAAACCAAACTCATAATGAAAACACTTAGATTTATTCTGGTCGTATTTGCTATTTTGGCATCTACCGCCTATTCGAAAGCCCAACCCGGCAATGCTACACTGACCGAAGATGGTGCTGTAGTCGTAAACACCCAGGAGCCGCTTCAAAGCGTGTATATGCTCGATGCGAGTAATTTCAATTTTACTTCTGAACAAGATGCAATCACGTATTTTGCTGCTAAAAATTCTGAATACGTATCGTATCGACCTGTATTGCAGAACAATGTTATTATGGTGTATCTTCAGGTCAAAACAAGACCTGACTGGACTAAGGCTGATTGGAACGCATATTTTGTGGAAAACAAAATTAAAAGCAAAATATCAGATCCTTCTCAACAACTCACTAAATAATAAGCGCCATGAAAAACCTCAAAAAATATATGATTGTAGTGGTCGCAGTTCTCACATCAGCTCTGGCTTTTAGTCAGATTGCGGTTGTTGACGAAACTGATGCTACCATTCTTGCGAATACATTGATAGGCTCCGAAAGTGGAGTAACAATAGTAAGTGCTACATTTACTGGCAGTGCTAATTCCAGCGGAACTTTTTCCGGGGGTGATTTCGGAATTGGAGAAGGAATTTTGCTTACGTCCGGCTCTGCTCAACTTGCTGTAGGACCCAACACGTCTTCTGGATCCGGTACCGGAAATGGAACTCCCGGAGATGCGGATTTAAATCTTATAACTGCCCCATTTACCACAAATGATGCAGCAATATTGGAAATCACATTTATTCCCAGTGGGAACTCACTCGAGTTTACTTATGTTTTTGCTTCAGAGGAATACAATGAATATGTATGCTCAAGCTTCAACGATGCTTTTGCATTTATTGTAAATGGCGGAGCATACACAAATCAAAATATAGCCTTGCTCCCAGGTACTACACCCCCTCTACCGGTTTCCATAAACAATGTAAACAATGGAACTGTCGGAAGTTCTGGTAGTAGTACCAACTGTACAGAAACACAGCTCGCCAATAGCGCATTTTATGTGGATAATGCTGATGGACTAAACATTGAATATGATGGCTATACCATACCGCTGGCTGCAGTAATTGCAGTAGTACCGGGCGTAGAGTACACCATTAAGCTGGCAATCGCTGACGCAGGCGACAGCGCTCTTGATTCAGGTGTATTTCTGGAAGGAGAAAGCTTCGTTTCAGTAATTTGTGATGCAGGTGAGATTGCTTTTGCCAATAGCGACGATACAACGATTGAATATTGTATCGATGATCTTCCATCGGCAATTAATCTATCAAATACGGGAGACGGTATTAATGATACCTACGAGTATATTGTTACAGACTCAGACGGGTTAATTCTCTCTATCCATGCTTCAAACAGTATTAGCACTGAAGGATGGACTCCAGGTATCTATAATATCTACGGCATTAGCTATTCCGGAAATTTGATTGGAACCGGTGAAGGCGGAAACATCGAAAATATTTCAGCTGATGGATGTTTTGAAATGGATGGGCCGCTAACAGTGGATATCGACGAATGTGAAGGAGAATTTGACTGCCCTGAGATCGGAGCAAATTTTGGTGATCCTTGTGATGACGGACATCCAGATACTGAAAACGACATGATTTCAGAAGACTGCTCGTGTATGGGAACGCTTATTGAATATGACTGTCCGGAATTAGGCCTTAATATCGGCGACCCTTGCGAATTAGAACCAGCCAAAGGTCTTACACAAAAAGTTATGGGCATAGTAGGTCCTGGATGCGGCTGTGTACCTATTCAACCGGGTCCCGGTTGCACTAACTGGAGATATTATTTTGCTGATATTGCAAATAATGGCGTAACAGATATCTATGAAGTAACGCTAAATGGCGGCTTTGCTGACCTCAACTTAATTGTAGTCAGCAATGAAGAAGTGCATATAGCGCTTGATGAAACGAGCAGCTTATTGTATTTAGTGAGAAAAACTGATGGTGCTTTAAGTGTCGTTGATATTTCAGGACCTCCTCCGGTTATGAGCCCTTGGCAGCCACTCTCTATGAATATTCCGGGAGTAGTAACAGCTACAATTGCTCCAAATGGCAAACTGGTTATTGGAAGCGAGTCACAAGATCAGATATACAGTGTAAATCTTCTCACGTTTGTAGTTTCTTCTTACGACACTTATTCACCGATTTATGGTGGTGATTTGGAATTTGACTCAAACGGAAATCTATATCTCGCTGCTAATCAGGCTCTGTATTTAAACAACCCACACCCTGTTGTCGACCAATTTTTGGCTACACTAAACAACACGCACAAGGTTACCGGATTGGCTCTTACCGCTTCAGATGACTTAATCTCATCTTATCTCGGACTGGATCAATTCCTCCTGCACGATGTTGCCGGAAATCTTTTAGGCGATTACGATATTCGCTTAAATGGAATTCCGCATGTTGCAAATTACGGAGATATGACTTCCGGGTGTTTACCTTCACCACCGGATGAAGGTATTTGTACGCTATTTTCAACCTTTTATGTTCATCACGGACCTGGAGTTGCTGGTTCAGATTTATACAGGGTTACATTTAGCGGTGGCGATGCCAATCTGACTTTCTTAACCAATGTGCCTTTTGAAGCCCACATTGCCTACAATGCAATGAACGATATCATTTATTTGGTAAATAAAGATGGTTCATTCGTTCGCTTTTACGATCCTACGTTTGATGTATTCCTTGGCGATTTACCGCTAGTAGCCGGATTGACCGAGCTCACCGCAACAGTTTACAACAAGGTGGATGGTTACCTTTACGTAGGTTCCGGAAATCAAAACAAAGTTTTCCAGGTAAATCTCATAACTGGTGCTAACATATTCTATGCCAATGCTCCGGTTTCTGGGGGCGATCTCGCCATCAAAAATAGTGAGTTGTACCTCGCTTCCAGATCTGGAAATACACTGTATAAGTTCGTTGCGGGTGTTCCGGTGTTGCTTGGAAACATCTTAAACAATGTTACCGGACTGGTAGAGGCCAATAATATTGCCGGACTGATTACTTCAAATAATGGATCATATGATTTCATTGAAGTTGATGCCGCGAATGGAAACCAGATAACAACCTATCCGGCAATGCTTGGTGGTGCACCATTTTTGCTACTAAATGGCGACATGGCGGCAGGATGTGCTGACAACCCAACGGATGTGGGTGAATGCCAAGAGTTTGACTATTACTACATCGCAGACAATCATCCGGGTATTCCCCAAGGAAATGTTTATGGTGGCGCAGTTAATGGAGGTGATTTTGTTTTGACCTACTTGTTTAATGCCGGAAATCGGGGACATATTGCCGTAAGCGAAACGAATGGTAATATATATGTTGTGAACAACAATGGCGCGAACATTAAAACGTTTAGTCCGGCAGGAGTATTAACTCACACAGCTGCCCTGTCTGGATTGAACAGCACTTATGCCCTTGTTTGGCATGAGGCCGACGGGAAGCTCTATGTTGGAAATTCGAGTTCAGACGAAGTCTATACTATTGACCCAGTATTGGGTACTAAAATTCTGTTTGCAAACAACATGCCTGTAAATGGTGGCGATTTAATAAGTACCCCAATAGGCGAGCTGCTTCTTGTAAAACGCGACGACAATGGTCCGTCAAAAGTTTATGACATTACCTCGGGTACTGCCGTATTCTTATACGATGTAGCCAGTGCTATCAATGGTGCTGCCCTGCTTCAAAACGGCGGATCTATTATGGCAGAAGGAGCTAACTCGCTGAACTTCCATACCTATGACGCTGCCGGTGTTCCGGGCGCGGTGCTTAACTCTGTTGACAATCTTGGCAACCCATTCCCATTATTCGATGGCGATATGGCGAGCGGATGTATGGACGGAGTTGTGCCTGTTTCCCCATCTCCTGCAGCGATTCAAACTCAAGTTGAAAGTTTGTTGAATTCATTTCCAAACCCAACAATCGGAGAGTCGCAGGTAGTCTTTGAAACTGCTATTACTGGCCCTACTACACTTGAAGTATTCGACATGAACGGCAAAAACATTGCTACCCTGTTTAACACAGTTGCAGATCAAGGTCAGGAATACAGAATTTACTTTAATGGAAGCTCATTGCCAAATGGAATCTATGTTTACAAACTCACTACCCAAAATGAAGTAGTAATAAGTAAATTTATGATTGCACGATAGTGACTTATTTATCAGAGCAATTGACAATTACTCAACTTGCGCTGATTGACACATAATTAATAACCTAATCAAAAATTGAACCCCGGCAGTTTATTCTGTCGGGGTTCGTTTTTTCAAAAGTGTGAGTTGCTTTATTCAGGCCATTCACCTACCACTGCGAGGGAAAAAAGATCGGTATGAAGATAAACGCGTGAGATTTCGCAAATATCAATTGGATTTAATTCAAAGAGTGCTTTAGAAAATACGGTGTACCAATCTGCAGGTAAATTGTATGAAATTAGAGACTTTAGTCTGTCGGCAGTTGCAAAAGGGCCATCAAAACGCTTTAAAAGATTTCCGGCTATATAATGCTGAATCAATTCAAACTCATCTGCCTTAATCGGCTGCGTAGCTATGCCGTGCACTTCTTTTTTAATTTCGTTAACCGTAAGCTTTGAAAACTCTGCTCCCACTTGCGTGGAAATGCTTAAATATGACAATTCTTCAAGAGCGTTTATAGCAGAACCAATCCCGTAAGTATAGCCTTTTTCTTCTCGAATATTTTGCATTAGCCTTGATCCAAAATAGCCGCCTAGAGCTGTATTAGCAATGTAAAGAGCTGTATAATGGGGATGATTTCGCGAAAGCGCGGGTACGCCCATGCGAATTGCGGTTTGCACCGCTTCATCCTTTTTATTCCATTTTTCACCCGGCACATAAGACCAATTTACAGCCTCGCCTGACAAAATTTCTTTTCCCCGACGCATACTTTTCTTTGAAATAGCACGACCAAGTGTTTCGGCAGCGAGCTGGGTATTCTTACCACTTATTACACAAAACGAATCAGCAAAATTGTAAAAATTGGCAAAGAACTCTTGCAGATCAGCTGCTCTAATATTCGCATAATCTTTTAGATCATAAATATCCCTATAGGGTGTACCCTGAAACATTAATTGGCTAAAAAGCAAGCGACTTTGAAATTCCACTTTGTCTAAGTTCACCGCTAGTGTGCTGCTCGATCGCTTTTTATATTGCTCTATCTCTTCTTCGGGAAATACGGGTAGCAGAAAAATATCTGTAAAAATATCGATTAGCTTATTCAAGTGTTTTGTCTGACAAAGCAGAGTTACCTCAGCGCGATCTTTGGTTAGGTTAGTGGCTATCTGAGCACCATAAAAATCTGTTGTGTCAGCAATCTCCTTGGCAGAATAATTCTCTGTACCTTCTTTAAGCGTATTGAGGCAAATAGTAGATGTCAGTGGTTTTTGCTCATACCGGGTTCCGGCTTTAAAAACGATATCTATTTTAACAATATCTTCTGTACCACCCTCTACGCGATAACACTCCAGATTATCAGTCAATTTTATGGGTTGATGATTCAGTATAGGAATCGATGCCGATGCAAGCCGCTCGGGAGCAGTTTTTCTATCTAAAATCATATTTTTTCAGCTTTTTGGTACCGCAATTCTTTTAATCCTTCGGTTTGAAAAATCTCTTTTCCTACGCGTATAATATCTTCACGGGTTACTTTCCGGTATTTATCCATTTCATGATTTACTTTATCGGCATCGCCCAAGAGTTCAAAATAAGCCAGACTCATTGCCTTGCTTAGCACATTAGATTCTTGAATAAGATGGCTGGTTTCCAGTTTGTTTTTCACTTTTTGAAGTTCCTTTTCAGAAGGCCCGTTTAGTAATAGTTTTTCAATTTCTGAAAGCACTGCATTGCGAGTCGTATCAAAATCTGCATCGGCATCTACCATACCGCTTACCATGAGCAATCCTTTGTCGAGGCTTCCCAAAATATAGCATGAGAGCGAAGTAAACACGCCACCTTGACGTACAATATTCTGATAAAAGCGAGCCGATTTACCCTGCGAAAGAATATCAGTAATCAAGTCGGCGGCATAATAATCGGGCGAAAACCTGTCGGGCATTGACCATGCCATATAGAGGGCGTCTTGTGGCACCGGCCTGATAAGTGTTTCACATTCATATCCGGTTAAACCGCTCTCCTGCGGTAGGTTTCTTTCTGTTTTTTCAATAGCCGGAATGTCGCCGTACCATTTTTTAGTCAACTCGAATATTTTCTCTGGCTCTACATTTCCTGCCACTACAAGCACTGCATTTCCGGGATGATAATGACTTTTAAAAAATGCTTTTACATCGCTTAGCGTAGCATCCTCAATATGCTTTATTGATTTGCCAATGGTAGCCCATTGGTAAGGATGTTTTTTATACGCCATTGGGCGCAAGTGCAACCATGCATCGCCGTAAGGCTGATTGAGATAGCGCTGCTTAAATTCTTCAATCACCACTTTGCGCTGCACATCAAGGCTCGCAGGGGTAAAAGCAAGACTTAGCATGCGGTCTGACTCCAGCCAGAAAGCTGTTTCAATATTCTCTTTTGGAATGGTGATGTAATAGTTGGTGAAATCATTGTTTGTAAAAGCATTGTTATTTCCACCCACCCGCTGTAGCGGGTTGTCAAAGTTTGGAATATTAATACTTCCGCCAAACATCAAATGCTCAAAAAGGTGAGCAAACCCCGATCTGTTTGGGTCTTCATCGCGTGCACCCACGTCATACAAAGTATTCACAGCCACAATGGGAGTGCTCGTATCGCGATGCACAATTAGTCGCAGCCCGTTATCAAGTGTGTATTTTTTGAAATTGATCATAGTTCTTTTATGTCCAGCGCAAATTACTTGTTTGGTTCACTGCCTGGTTGTATTCTTTTACTAAATCGTTTATGATTTCTTCACTTGACTCAATCTTGTCAATGAGCGAGGCCACCTGACCTATCTCAAGTTCTCCTTCTTCTAAATCGCCTTCAAAAATTCCTTTTTTAGCACGTCCCTTCCCAAGTAAATCGCTTAATTCGGCAGGTGAAAATCCGTTCTTATAGCCATCAATCACCTTATCGTAAAAAGCATTTTTAATAAGCCTCACAGGCGCGAGCTCCTTAAGCGTAAGCACAGTATCTCCCTCTTTTGCAGCAACTACGCGCTCTTTATAAATTTTATGCGCCGAGCTTTCTACAGCAGTAGCAAACCGGGTTCCTATCTGCACACCATCGGCACCCAAAACAATAGCGGCGAGAATACCTCTGCCCGTGGCAATCCCTCCGGCCGCAATAACGGGTATACTTACTGCGCGTCGCACCTCTGGTATAAGACAAAAAGAAGTGGTTTCCTCTCGTCCGTTGTGTCCGCCTGCTTCAAATCCCTCACAAATTACTGCATCAACACCAGCGTTTTGAGCCTTGGCGGCAAATTTAGCACTGCTAACCGCTTGAATAACTTTAATTCCTCTGGATTTTAAAACTTCGGTGTATTTGGCCGGAGAACCCGCCGAGGTGATAACCACAGGAACTTTATGCTTAAAAATAGTCTCTAAATGCTCACCAATATCGGGGTACAACAATGGTAAGTTTACAGCAAATGGTTTATTGCATGCTGCCAAATATTTTTTAATGTGGATATCCAACACTTCGGAATACATTGATCCAGACCCAATCACTCCAAGAATTCCGTTTTCAGAACAGGCACTGGCCAACTTCCACCCACTACACCAAACCATACCGGCCTGAATAACAGGATATTTAATATCAAGAAGGGCAGTTATGGAATTCATAAATCTGAATTAATTATTGCAAACTGCGAATTAACGAAAAAGATCTTCGAAACCTAAGTCGTGTAAATTAACGTACTAACCTTTTAATCTCTATTATGTTTTCATTTAACTTTCTATATTTGCCTCTATGCTAAAAAAGCAAGGATACATTTTTATTGCGATTTTTTTGGGATTGAGCTCTACGCTTACAGCCCAGTACCGCTGGGACTATGGGGTTAGTCTGGGTGCTTCAAACTACCTTGGCGAAATAGGAGGACAGGAAGAAACACGCAGAGACTTTGTGTTTGATATGAAGCTTAATCGCACACAATACGTGGTTGGCGCATTTGGAAGGTATAAATTTTCTCCTCAGCTTTCGGCGAATGTTGGTATAAATTACGGCCAGATTAAAGCCAATGATTACAATTCTCAAAATCCGGCTCGGGTAGCGCGAAACCTTAGTTTTAGAAATAATATTATAGAGCTAACCGGTAGAATGGAGCTTACCTTGTTTTACGACAATGATGTAGGCGGTCGTGGCTATTACAATCCAGACTTTCGGATATATGGTTTTGTGGGTGCAGGTGTAATGAAGCACAATCCAAAAATTAGATATCAGGGTCCACTTTCTGAATACGACGGAGAACTAATTGACCTTCAGCCACTTCAAACAGAAGGCGTAGAATATAAGCTATGGCAATTTACTCTGCCAGCTGGTATTGGACTATACTTTACGCACAAAAAAATTCACCGATTTGGTTGGGAAATCGGATATAGAACTACATTTACCGATTACTTGGATGATGTGAGTACAAACTACGTTGCTGACGATAAACTCGCTCAAGGCCAATTGGAGATTGCGCGGGAATTAGCGAATCGCACAGATGCTGAATCACTAGCAAATGCGGCGGCTTATGCAGAAGAGTACGATATGGATGTGCCAAACGCAGGCAGTTTTGCGCCGGGCGAAAAACGGGGAGATGTAACTAATAACGATGGTTATCTTTTTACACAATTTAGCTATAGCTACGTAATAAAAGGACGAAGCAGTTTCTACAAGAAGCGATATAGTTGGATTAAGAAAAAGAAACGTACCCGCAGAAAGAGCAGAGCGAAATTCTAACGTTTCCAAAACTGGCTTAGCTTGCGCAAAGGCTTTTTTATCAGCGTAAGTTTTCCGGGCTTCAATCCATTTAACTTCCATGCGAGACGGTCTTCGGCATTTGCCTTTAGCCTGTTTTTTGTCGACGCATTGCTTTGGCCTCCGGTTTTCATTTTTACTAATACCTGATTTAGATACACTGCGGAGGCATTGTAGCGATATAAAAATCGCAAAATCAGTTCATAGTCGGCACTGGTTTTTAAAAGCGTATTAAACGCACCAAAATCGCTATAGAGTTTTCTTTTTGCAAAAAATGCCGGGTGTGGCGGCATCCATCCGTTCAGAAAAGCTTCTTTCCGGTAGGCGCCCGAAATCCATAACCGCTTAACTTTCGAGGTGTTTAAACGATCTACATATTCCAAATTTCCATAGCAGGTATCAGCTCCTGAATTTTGTATCGCTTCTACCACATTTCCTATTACATCGGGATTCGCGTAAGCATCATCGGCATTTAAAATGGCAATCAAATCGCCGGTAGCCAGCGCAACACCTTTATTCATTGCATCGTAAACTCCATTATCTGGTTTTGAAATTACTTTATGGATATCAGCTTTGTGCTTTTCAATAATATTAACCGTATCATCTTTTGAAGCGCCATCGATTAAAATATACTCAATGTTTGTATACTTCTGATTGACCACCGACTGAATGGTTTCTTCGATTGTAGATGCAGCATTGTACGAAATGGTGATAACACTAACTTTCATTCTATGATTCTTTCACGCAAAGCTGTGGCGGGATTACCTGCATAAATCTGATAAGGCTCAAGATTCTTTGTTGCAACAGAACCTACGCTCAATACCGAATGTGATTTGCAGGTAACTCCCGGACAAACAACTGATTTGGCACCTATCCACACGCCATCTTCAATAATAATAGGATACACTTCCAAGTTGAATGCCGGTTTTTTATAATTGTGATTTCCGGTAAGGAGCATGGCACCTTGGGAAATAGAGACATTGGCGCCAATAGTTACCATGGCCAAATTGTCAATCCATGCCTTCTCTCCTATCCAGGTGTTTTTATCGATTTTCAAAAACCAGGGATACTTTATCAAAACACAAGGTTTTATGACAACTCCTGAAGCTATCTTCGCCCCAAACATTCGCAGAAGCAAGCGCTTTAAGGCTGAAACCGGGAATAAATATGATTGAAAAAAGACAAGGCTCACAATATACCAAAGCCCTCTTTTTACAGCCGAGCCCGGTTTATAATGGCTATTATCATAAAGTGCGAAATCTACTTTATTCATTGAAAAAGCAATTTATAGGCTTCGATATTTTCTTTGAGATGAACTCTGCTTGCAGCTTTCTCGCTTAAATTCGAAAACTTAAGATCGTAATCAGCTTGGCTCATGGCCGCAATTTGAGAAATATAATTGACAAAACCACTTGGTTCAGAAAGCGGCATTTCTACACCCAGGCCATCATTTTGCAAATTTTTCCACGGCGTTTTATCAGAGATTAAAACAGGCAATCCATTCAGCAGCGATTCAATAATGGCATGGCCGTAGTTTTCGCCCAGCGTGGGGAGAAAAAAGAGGTGTGCTTCCGCGAATAAACCGGCAATACTATCGGAAGGCATTGCCCCCGAAAAGGTGACGGCTACATTTGCCGGCAAGGTATCTGCAATTATTTTGCATTCCGAGAAGTATTCTGAATCGTAGACCGTTCCCACAAAATTTATCTCGACGTGAAATTTTGAATCGATATTGCGAAAACACTCCAGCGCAAAAGCGGTATTCTTCTCGCGGGCAATGCGGGCTACCGAAATAATCTTTAAGCTGTTTTCATGTTTCTCTATTCGTTGCGCCTCCTTGCCCGGAATAGAAGGTAAATTTGGTATAACCTGAATATCAGCTTTACGCGCAATTTCTTTTTTGATTTGGTTCGCTTCGTCGGCATTGGTAGCATGAAACCGCACTCGTCTATACAATCCCAAAAACTTGGCGAGATTCAAGAATGCTTTCTTTTTTTGGGGCTTTATACTCAAAGCTCCTTCGGCAAGCATTCCGCGTGGGGCAACGGTTATTTTTCTACCGAGTTTATTCGCTTTTATAAGTGGGGTAACAGAGAAGTATTTGCTGAAAACCCCATTGATATAAACTTGATAATCAGAAAGATCAAGCATAATTTCTTTCATCGTAGATTGTAGTAATCTATCTGAAGAAATGTACCACACATCTGCTTTTCCCACGTTAATCCATTTATTTGGAAGAACATTGGCGTAGGGCTCGGTTTCTAAATAATCGTGATCTAAACAAACGACTTTAAAATCAATCTCATCGCCCAGCAAATGCACCAAATTTGCACACGACCTTATTGGACCACCTGCTTTATAACCAGGCAAATACCAATCGGTAAAAATGAGAACTTTTGCTTTAGTTGATTTCATTTTCTGACATCCACGCTTGAAGAACGCAAAGATACCACAATCTCGACCAAGTAACTTGCGGCTTTCCTTTTAGAAAATCGTCCCATCTTTTTGATATTGCCTTGGCATTAAAAGCATCATTTGCGCCTAGCGCAGAAAGGTGATCTCCGCAAAAATCTTTTAGCTCATTGCGCATCCATGAATCCCATGGAAAGGTGAATCCCATTTTGGGTCTATTTACAATCTCTGATGGCAGGAGGTCGCCCATAGCATCTACCAGCAATTTTTTGGGAGAAGTGGGGAATTTATACTTGTCGGGAACGGCCATTACGGCGCTCACCAATTCGTGATCTAAAAACGGAACCCGAATTTCGAGTGCATGCGCCATACTCATTTGATCTGAATCTCGAAGCAAAACAGCCTGCAAGTATGTTACTATTTCAGCATAGGTAACCCGGCTTAAAATTGGTAGTGAATATCCGGGAGTTTGATATCCCACTCCTTGTTTTACAAGGCTAAAAACACTGTTTTCTCCTCTTTTTCCATAAGGGCTCAATGTAGCGTTAATCTCTCTGGATGAGACTTCGCGGCTGTATTGGTACACATTTTCAAGATCGAGATAATGCTCTGTAATAATCTGCTTGATTTTAGAACTGGCCACCCCGGGTCTTGCCATTTTAAGCACATTTCCCGCAAGGGCGCGCGAAAATCTTGGAAAACTCATAATCCACCCTTTATCGCGAAGCTGATAAAACTGTTTGAAAATGGGATATCCGGCAAAAAGTTCGTCGCCACCAAGCCCTGACAAAACAGCGGTGATTCCCGCTTCTTTAGCGGCTTTTGAAACCAAGAATGTATTTATTCCATCGCCCGATGGATGATCCATCGCAGTGATCGCTGACGGTAGATTTTGGAGTAAAGCTTCGGGAGCGAGATTGATTTCTGTATGAGCTGTATCGTATTTATCTGCTATAATCTGAGCGTACTTTGCTTCGCTAAACTCGGAGTTATCAAAAGAAATTGTAAACGTTCGCAACTTTTGCTTTTGCCTTGACGCAAGCGCTACAATGGCGCTGGAATCTATCCCACCAGAAAGAAATGCACCCATAGGCACATCAGCGATAAGCCTGCGCTGAACAGATTCGTCTAATTTTTGCCTGATTACTGCGGTAGTTTCGGCATACGATAGTCCGGTCATGCTGTGATCTACATGCTCTACCGGATTCCAAAAAGATGATAGCTTTATTTCATTATCGGCCATCTTCATAACGCCTCCAGCTGGAAGCATAAAAATACCTTTTAAAATTGTGTTTGTTCCATTAACAGTTTGGTAGCGAAGGTACTCGCCCAGCACATCCAGGTTTAATTCACCCTGCACCATTTCGCTTTTAAGCAAGCTGCGAATTTCGCTTGAGAAAATAAGGTGCTCGTTTGTTCTCGCGTAATACAAGGGTTTTATTCCCATTCTATCTCGTGCGAGAATAAGTTCTTCTTTTTGAGCATCCCAGAAAGCAAAGGCAAACATACCATTGCACCGGCTTAAAAAAGAAGTGCCCCATTTTATTAATCCGGCGAGTAAAACTTCGGTATCGCAATTCGTCTTGAACTCATAATCTGAAATTGATTCTTTGAGCTTTCGGAAATTGTAAATCTCGCCATTAAAAATCAGCGTATAGCGACCGGTTGGATCTTCCATTGGCTGATTTGCAGCGCTCGACAGATCAATAATACTCAGCCTTCTGTGGCCCAGCAAAATCATTGATTTTTGAATAGCTCCTTTTGCATCAGGCCCTCGGTGAGCCAATGCATTATTCATTTTGGCAATTTTACGTTGTCCGTCACTTTGTGAAAGACTTCCGTAAATACCATTGATTCCGCACATTAGCTAAGTATATAAGAGGTGTTTTCGAGTATTTTTGAAATTCCGGCGTGAAGCGGAAGTAAATCACGGCCTAAGATAGACATCATCTTAGAATTATCGGGCATTCTGCGGGTCATATCACCTTCTTTTAATGGTGGAAGATGGGTAATTTTAGATTTTGAACCAGTGATTTCAATGATGGTTTTTGCCAGCTCTAAAATATTCATTTCCACATTTGATCCTACGTTCATTACGTCGTTCACACATTCATTTCCATAAAAAGCTCCAAGGACGGCATCTGTATTGTCGTCAACGAAGCAAAATGTGCGCGTTTGGTCGCCTTCGCCAAATACGGTGAGGTCGTGGCCTTGGAGGGCAGACCGAATGAATTTTGAGATCACAAAATCGGGGCTCTGCTTTACACCATAGGTATTAAAAAATCGGAAAATGGTATAATTCAGGTCGTATTCTACCTGATAAGAACGTAGAAATGCTTCGCCAATATTTTTCACAATGGCATACGGTAATTTCGAGTTGAGTGGAGTCGTATCTTCATTTTGTGGAATTTCTACAGGCTCGCCATATACTTCAGAACTGCTTGAAAAGAAAACGCGGCTCACACCGGTGTTTTTACTCAAATCGAGAATATTTCGAATTCCGTTTATATCATCCAGCACTTTTACCGGATTCTCGAGTGTACGTCGCACGCCTACTGTAGCTGCGTAGTGAAACACATAATCAAACTTATATGCAAAAAAGACCGCGGAGATATCCTTAAATATATTTACATCGCATTTTATAAATTTTATGTTTTGATACATCCCTTCAGGAACTTTTATACGCATTCCGGTTTGCAAATTGTCTACCACTACAATCTCGTCCTCTTTTTTATGAGAGAGTTTTTCTGCGAGTTCGCTCGCTATAAATCCGGCTCCGCCGGTTACCAATATTCTACTCATCCTCGTTTTCTAAATAGTTTAATGCGGTATTAACCCACAATTCTATATTCATTTTAGCCGCCAGCTTTTTACTTTGTCTTCCCATCTCAATTAAATCTCTATCCGGCATATCTACTATACTTTGCATAGCTTCTGCAAGTTGCATTTCGTTTTTTGGATTCACCAGGATTCCGTTCACTCCAGGTTGCAAAAAAGCGGTTGCGGCCCCTACAGTCTTAGAGCAAATTAGCGGATAGCCAGCTGCAGCAAATTCGTGAACTACCACTCCCCAAGGCTCATTATGGCTCGGCAAAACAAATACCCCTCCTTTGGCCACAAATTTATACAAATCGGCAGGTTGAACAAACCCAAGGTGCTGTATTCCTTCATGCTGCATGCGCGATTCGTAAAGCGCTCCATGTCCCGCGCAATAGAGTTGCCAGTCGCCGGCATTTATCCGCTTAAAAGCATTCCATAGTTCTATTACGCCTTTAAAGTCAACATATCTACCTACAAATACAAATCGATGCGGAAATTGGGTTTCGGGATACTCCCATTTTATTTCGCTCCATTTTTTTACATCGACAGTATAAAATCCGGTTTGAATCTCGTTTTTTTTAAAACCCAGCTTCCGGGCGTATTCGCGTTGCGGATTGCCGGGCACCCATGCAAAGCGAAATGCAGACTTGAAAAAAAGCTTTGCTCGCAGAAGTGCGAGTCTGGCTTTCAATCCCTTTTCAAGCTGATTATCCAGGGCAATTATTGTTTTTGTTGTATTGTGCAACGAATGACATATTGCCACATACCCTCTATCTATCCAACCGCTGCACACAATGGCGCCCGGTGATATACTTTCTATTTTTTGTTGCAAGGCTCGGTTTGAAAAATCAGAACGCAGGTAAAAATGACATTCCGATTTTTTAAAATCAAACTCAAAAGGAGCTTCAGCATTTACGGGATAATGAAATACATTTACCTCAACACCATCATCAGCCAATCTATCAAGGCAAACCTTGATATAATCAGCAAGCTCGGTATAGAGAAATACAATGCTCTTTTTCATTCTAATTCTTCAATAGTTTACGTATTTCGGGTAAAATGGCATTTTCGATTTTTACCAATCCGGATGGTTTTGGATGAATTTCATCACGGTAGTCATCAAGCTCAAAACCCGAATCAAGCCCCGAAATTACAGCTATATTATTCTGTTTTAGGAAATCTTCGAGCTGCATTCCCATTTCTGAAAAGGTTTGGTTTTCAAACTCATTTTTATCAGCATGATGATAAACCAATAATGGAATATGATGGGTTGATGCGTAATTTACAAAATCGCCCCATCCTTTATCGTGCTCGTATTTATTTGGCTTTCCGCCTTTTACAACACCCAGTTTATCCCAATTTACGGTATCAAACATTCGGGTGTAAGCCCAATATAGTGCATCACTAATAGCGAGTGAAGGATTTTTTTCGGGATAGTAAGGTGTATTTCCCACCACATTCTCAAAAGTCATTTGATCTTGCCAGTCATGGCTGCTAAAGAGCAGCACGATTGCTTCTGCATCGTAATCGCCATGCTCTTGCATCCATGCAAATGCATTGTCGGGCCCCCAGCTTCCTGCCGAAATATTTAAGACCTGATAATCGCTTCCGTCGCTGTTCAAATCTTTTTCGAGTAATGTGCTCGTCAGTTCAGATTGATCTGTGCCAACACCACCATTGAGCACAGAATCACCAAATTTGAGAATTTTTACCGCGTTGGGACGCAATTCATCACTGCGCATGCCTTCGCTATTTATGTAAATATAATTCCCAAAGCGGGTCATTTCCTGATTGGGTTTTAAGGCATATTCATAATTTAGCGATACATTGTAACGGGGAATTTCTCCAAAGCCCAACAATAGTCGCAGCGCTATCTCTATTGCCAGAAGGCTAAGGACAACAATGACAATATTACGCCAGAATCGCTTGCTCATCGGGAGTTTGAAGTGAAGTTAGTTCGCCACGAATATAAAGTTGAAACAGTGGATCGGTCATCATAGTAATAATCATAACGAGCATAATAGTATATGGATTTAGCGAAGCTGCCAACCAAGGTTCGAGCATAATGCTAAACATTACCATCCACAAAATCGGGAAAGCGACGCTAAGATTTTTTGATGCTTTAATAAAGAGTAAAATGAGAGCGCGAAGAAATAAGGTAAGGCCAATAACCCCGGCATTAAGCCAAATTATAAGGTAGGTGTTATGGACTCCACCCTGATGACCAAGATCGCTTAGAAACTCTTGATTTTTGTTCATCAGCCATTCGTCAAAAGCAAAACCTCTGCCCAGCCAGAAATTATCTTGAATGGCATCCCAGGCAAAGTTCCATGCTATATATCTTCCCGAGCCACCTGCAAGCGTTTCAATTCTGAAAAAATCTGACAAACCGATAGCTTCAACTATTGCAACCAAATTTTGGGTAACAAGCTCTGTGGCAAATAATACGGAGAGGAAGAAAATAAAACCCAAAAATGGTGATAACCGGTAAAACCGGGTCATAATAAAAAACATGGCCACTGCGATCACGGCAGTACGCGATCCAGAAAGCACCATGGCTAAAAGGATGGTAATAAAAATCCAGCGCAAATCAGCTTTTGAGAAAAGCTCTTTAAAATATTCGCGGCTCACATAGGCGAGTCCAAAAATCAAAATCGTGAATATTCCAAGACCATTCGGATTACCGAAAACAGCTCTAAACCTGCCATGGTGGGAAAAAGCGAAATTGTAATCTACAAATTGCACGAGGTATCCAAAAACGATTAAAAAGATTCCGAAAAAGATGAAGTCTTTAACGATTGCAGGACCACGATCTGAAATGGATTTTAAAAATAATTGGGGTACAGTGTAAAGCAATAAAACATATGATAGGGTTTTTTGGAAACCTGTAAAAATATAAGGTGAAAATGCAAGCGAAATCAAGGCAACACCGATAAATGGAAGAAAATACATTAGAAGTGGATTGACCGGTGGAAATTTTCTGCGATCGAGAATGGCTATAACTGCGAGAATAACGATGTATGCATTCTTAAAAACTTTAGCAAAATCAGTAGCCGAGCCCAGATTGTCGCTTAAAATAAGGATATAAAAGAAGCCGAGAAGAATTTCAAAATACATGCCTTTGCGCCAAAGAAGCAATATACTTAACCCACCAACGGCAAAAAAAGCGGGCACACTAAAGGATCCAACGATATACCAGAGACCGAAAAGAAGTAAAACAACCTTATTTCTTGAAATGAATTCAACCACAGTTTCTTAGCTCGTTTTCTGATTTTCCTTTTCAAGTTGATTTATTGAATAAGTAACTCTTCTAATCGCTTCGAGCGTTTTATCGGCCACACTATCCCAACTGAACTTTTGATTAACCAATTTGATGCTTTCCATTCTGAGCTTCATTAGTTCATCTTCAGGCATTTCGGCCAGTTGACGTATCGCTTTTTGCAATAGCTTTTCGTTAGCTGGAGGAATTAGCCTTCCGTTAATATCTGAAATCATGTCGGGAATAGCACCTACTTTCGTAGAAATAACTGCCAGTCCACGCGCCATCGCCTCCAGAATTACATTTGGCATTCCTTCCGAATGGCTTGGTGCAATAAGCACCTGGCATTTATCAATAATACTTTTCAGCTCTTCCGAGTCGCGTATTTCTCCATGAAAATAATGGAAGTTGTTCGCTGTCGCCTTCGACTGGTAAACGGGACCAACCCAATGCATTTCGGTTTTCGTTTCCGCAAATACATCAGAGACTGCCATTAATTCTTTTACCCCTTTTCTACGTTCATCGCGACCAACAAAAATAAATTTCCTAACGTAGCTTTCCGGCTTTGGCTCGTTCACTATCCAATTGTCATCTACACCTGAACCAATTTCGATAATTTGATTTTCGGCAACGCCAATCTTTCGAATTATTTCAGTAATCTGTCCTCCGTATGAAAATACCACATTGGCATTTCTGTTATTAAAAACCACAGGTGGGCGAAGCATATACTGTTCAAGCCGGCCTTTGAGATTAGCCGATTTTTGAAACATTTCATAACCGTGAAATTTCACTCCTACAGGAGCTGAATGAAATCCTTTTTTCTTTCTCTCCAAAAGGCACCATGCTGAAAAACCTTTCGCATAAATGAAATCAAATTTTACCCATTCATCTTTTAGCGCTTCAAAGATAGCGCAAGAATACTGATAGGATTCACGCAGGTAATGTCCTGGCATTCGCATCCCTTTCGGGAAATGCAAACCCACAACACTCAGCATTCCCTCAGGCGCATTAAGCACTTCTTTTACAGTTCCTTCAGATGGTATTTCATCTGAATGATCAACCGCGTGAACAAGGGTGATTTTCACCCCCCGAGCTAAAAGCTTTTTTGCTAAATGATAGGAATGACGCTGCATTCCACCAGTAACGAAAGGACTTATACCATCTGTAAGCAGAGCTATATGCATAGAGTAAGTGTTTTTTTCGCCGCAGCATCCCAGGTATAATTCTGCATGACTTTTTGATGCCAGTTAGCAGCAATCAGTTTGCGACGCGTTTCGTCAGAGATGAGTTTCATCATTGCTGCATAAAAGTCATTTACATTGGGTTCCACAAGTTCACCATCGTCAGCACCCATTACGTCGTGCATGGGCACCTCGTTGGGGGCAATAACGGGCTTTTGCAAAAGTCCGTATTCAAATATTTTAACCGGCGAACCGTACCAATTGCTTTTTGGCATACAGCAAATATCCATTAATTCTATGTTGGCATACACCTCACGATGGGGTAAACTTCCTGTAAAAATAACTTTTTGAAACACATTGAGCGACTTTGCCAAAGCCTTCAAGTCGGGCAAAATAGCTCCATCGCCCACAATTAACAGACGAACATTCTTTTCTTCGGGTATTTTGGCAAATGCCTTAATCAAAACATCTACTCCGTGATACGGAAACATGGAGCCCACAAATCCCACAACAATTTCATTATCAATATTATAATCAACCCGCAATTTTTCATTTTTTTCTAAGGATAATTCTGCCGAGGCGGGATTAACTGAATTGGGAACAACCAGAATCTTTGATTCAGCTTCGGGAAGAATTTTTGAGAGATACTTTTTCAAGGCAGAACTCACAACCGAAATACCGTTAGAATGTATCAGAATTTCACGCTCCATTTTTCGTGCTTTCGCTAGAAAAAAGGAATCGCCTGAAAAAGAAATACGCTCCTCAGGGTAGGGAGCATTGATTTCAGCAATATGCTTAATGCCATATCTCTGGGCCGTTCTTATTCCTGAATTTTGAAGGTAGGCTACACGTTCGTAAATTATATCGGGCTTGAAAATTTCAATTTGTGATTCAAGAATTTTCTGCTGTTCTCTATCAAACCGCATAAGTGAAAAATCGCGTAGCGATTGCCATACAAAGCCCGGGATCAATTTTTTAGCAGTACCAAATTTACCTTTCCCGGTATTTTCGGCAGATTGGTATTCGCCCTGATCCAAATCGCCCGCAATAAATGTTCGAACTTCAATATCCATTCTACGCCATGCGGCAATCATCTCTCTAATATGGGTACCATACCCCGTTGGGGCATACATACTAAGCTGTGGATGAGGCGAATAATAGAGTATCTTCATTAAAAACCGTTGTTAAAAAAAGAATCAATTCTCGCCATAATTCGCTCTGTTGCTTTTCCGTCCCAATAGGCAGGCACCGATCCTTTCTTAAATCTTCCGGCCACAATATCGTCAATAAAAGGAGTTATTGCATTTACATCAAAAGGAAGCAAAACATTGGTGCCCACTTCTATTGTAGAAGGCCTTTCGGTATTTGGTCTTAGCGTAAGGCAGGGCTTTTGCAAAAAGGTGGTTTCCTCCTGAATACCGCCACTATCGGTTAGCACAAACGCACAATCAGCTACGAGCTTTTGAAAATCAAGATAGCCAAGTGGCTCAGTTAAAATTAAATTTTCAATTTGATCAAGTTCAGCATTCAAGCCCATTTCAGTTATTTTATTTCGCGTACGCGGATGGATGGGGAATACGAGCTGCATATACGAAGCAGCAGCTTTTAAAACGCTGATCAGCTTGTGCACTCCTTCCGAAGTATCCACATTCGATGGACGGTGGAGGGTCACTAGAGCAAATTTGCCAGTTGCAAGATTCAGATCCTTTAGAATTATCGATTCCGAAATGTCATCCTTGAAAGCTACAAGCGTGTCTATCATGGTATTTCCCACAAATGCGATACCCGCTTCCGGTTTTTGCTCATTCCTAAGATGTTGAAGACCAGAATCTTCGGTAACAAAATGTAGGTCAGCCAGATTATCTGCCACTAAGCGATTGTGCTCCTCGGGCATATTACGGTCGAAGCTACGCAGACCACTTTCAAGGTGAGCAATCGGAATATCACATTTATTGGCTGCTATGGCTGCGGCCAAGGTTGAATTTACATCTCCAACAACGATTACCAAAGCCGGATTAGAATTTAGAAACAAGTCGGTAAGAGCCGTAAGGATATCTGCAATTTGTTTTGCGGGATGGTTGGGTTGAATGTCTAAAAAAACATCGGGGCGCAATTGAAACTGATCGAAGAACACATTTGCCATTTTCTCATCGTAGTGCTGGCCGGTATGAACTATTTTTATGGTAAGGTGATCATAATTTTTTGCCACACGCTTAAACTGGGTAACTTTTATAAAGTTTGGGCGCGTGCCAACTACGATCCATATTTCTTTTTTATTCTCCAATCTCTATACTTCCTTTTTCTTCTAAAATTCCTACCAGTTCATTCGTAATCTTGTCTAAGCGGTGGTTTTCAATCCAGGTAAGGTCTGGTTTAAATTTAGAAAGACGTTTTAGCGCAGGTTCAAATTCTGTTTCTAATTTATCTAATGCTACGAATGTACCAAGACCTTTTTGAATAATCTGCTCACTAAGCGTTCCGGCATATCCCACTGCAATTATAGGTTTACCTGTAGCGGCAAATTCCAGAATTTTGGTTGGAAAACCATCTTTCAATCCTTCGGGAATAAGCAGTATTAAATTTTTAGTTTGCTGAATTCGATTGAAAAAATCTTTAACGGGTATTGCATTTCGAACTTTCATGTCTCCCCTGCTATTTAAAAGCCTCTTCGGAACTTCCGACTTGCTGTAAACTTCTATTCTCAACCTTTTATCGGCTGAAAATCTGAAAAGGAATGCCAAAAGTGGCTCAAATCCTTTGTAAAGATTTCCACCATATATTAAGTCAAGTTCAGGCTTTAACTTCTTATCAATCTGAATATCGTCCTGATCCCAGCCATGCGGAAGCAATCGAAATTTTGATTTTTTCGCTGGATACCTATTCTTAAAACCGTCCACCACCAATTGCCACGGTGACACAATTTTATCATATTCGCCAACTATGAAATTTTCTTTTGCTTTTTCTGCCTCAAGTGCCTTTGTTCGCAAATTTCCATAGCCATAAAAATCACCATCCAGCCAGGGATCCCGAAAATCTGCGATAAACTGAATCTCCGGATATTTGCTTCTAATTTTAGCGGCATAAAAAACCAAATTAACCGGTGGACTCGAAACAATAAGTGCGTGCGGATTAAACGCAGTTAGCCTCTCTTCCAGAATTTCCAGAAAAGCCTTTTCATCGTAAAGAGCTCTATCGTATGGAGTTCCATCTGCTTTAAGCATTGCTTTAGTTAGCGACCAGCGGTAGCTTAGCTTCTGAAAAATATTACTTGGAGTTTTAGATAAAATAGCCGGATACTTGTTGCGATAATGGTATTGCTTGATCTCCTTTGCATCATCCAACCACAATTGTGACGATGATTCGGGAAGCTTCGCAGAAATCACTTCAATTTCTACACCTTTTCGCTTTAAATACTTAGCAAACTTGGCCCACCGCCTACCACCAATTCCATCGGCCGGCGGAAAGGTGTGCGATACAATCAAAACACGCTTTTGTATATCGCCGGGTCTTTGCAAATCAGATGTTTTTAAGTCTTTCCGCCACTTTGGTTAATATCGCGGTGGTACTATACCCGTGGCTTCTGTCGAGATAGTGAATTTTTGGGATAGCTTCTCCAGCTGTTATTGGCTTACCGCGGTAATCGTCGCCGAGAAAGCGAATATCGAAACTTCCCTTTTTCATCAAATCAGTAAGCTCGTCTTCACTGGTGTAAAATTTCACTTCATCAACATATTTAATTGACGAGATAATCATTTTTCGTTCTTCAGCTGAAAAAACCGGTTTCCGTTTTCCGGGATTAATTTTCTCATCGAAATTATCAGCCGTGTTAATCGCTACGGTCAAATGGTCGCAATTTGCAGCGCACTCTTGTAGCATAAGCACATGCCCGGGATGATAAAAGTCAAAGACGCCACAAGCAAATCCACGTATCATTTTATACTTTCTTTTATAAAAGTCTCAAGATCGTGCTTTGGAGTCCAGCCTAATATGCTTTTCGCTTTTGTAACATCGGCAAAGGTAATTTCTGCTTCGCCATCCCTTTTGGGAATAAACTCGCATTTGTCAGAAATAAGTTTTGCCAGATCAAGCACCGACATGGTATTTGAGTGACCAATATTAAATGCGGTATTCAACTTTTCTGCATGAATTGCAGCCATATAATTCGCTCTCGCCAAATCTCTTACATGAATAAAATCGCGCTTTTGAGATCCGTCTCCAGTGATTAATAGCGGCTGGTTGTTTTTTGCCCGATCCAGAAAAATTCCGATAACGCTGCTATAAGCATTAAACTTATTATCAGGATTAAAGCTACGCGGGCCATAAGGATTAAAATACCGCAAATGCACAAAATCAAGCGGATAGCGCGTAGCGAGCATCTCAAAATATTTTTCTACTTCGTATTTTTGGAATGCATAAGGGCTAAGACATTCAATACGCTCATTTTCGGGTGTTGGAATTATTTTTGGTGTGCCGTATATGGCGCTCGACGAGCTATTTACAATTCTCGGAAAATGATTTTCGGCAATCATAATCTCAATGAGGTGCATGCTGCTCATGAGATTGGCATGAATATGCTCGTTAATCAACTCAAAGCTCGGCTGTATTCGCGGAAGCGCCGCCAAGTGAAAAACACACTCGTATTTTTTGAGTGATTTTAAATTAAAAAGCGTGTCTTCCACAAATTCAAATTGATTGTGGCCGAGCTGGAGCTCAATATTCTTTTTGTTTCCGGTACTTAAATCGTCAATTCCTGTGATTTGCCAATCTGTTGTTTCAAGCAGAAAATCGAGCAGGTTGCTTCCAATAAATCCCGCTACACCGGTTATTAATACGTTTTTAATTTTCATACCAGTTCGTCGAGTATTGCGTGAAGAATTACTTGATGAAAACATTCTACTATACCGTAATTTCTGCCGGGTGTGTTAAAATTGATGTCGCCAAGTTTTGAGAGCGAGTTTTCTGATTCAAAACCACTTAGGGTCACAACCTTTCCACCATTATTGCGGTGTTTATTTACTGCGTTGAGAATACTTGCCGATTCGCCTGATGAGCTAATTGCGACAAGAATATCGCCCGGTTGGAAAGAGAAGTTAACCCACTCAGCCATGGCACTCTCGTATCCATAATCATTTGCAAAACAAGTAATTAAGGCAGCATCGGTAAAACTAAGGGTTTGCTTGGAAGCTATTTTCATATAATCTTCCATCATATGGCTACATATCGCATTGCTGCCTCCATTCCCGATAAAAATCACTCGTTTTGCAGGTTTTATCATATGGACGGCTTCTGAAATTCCATTTCGGATACTTTCAGAGGCAAAATATTCGGCGAAAGCCTTATTATACAAATCTATCTGCATGCGCTTTCAATTTTTCTTTAGTTACTTCCTCCTGATTGCACAGCCAGGTACACGACAAGCTGGCGGCCAGTGAAGGAACAAGCATTACATTGTCAATTTCCTTATAGTTTAATTCTGCTCCAAGGGCTGCAAAAGCATAAAAAGTATCGCCGGCACCGATGGTATCCATTACAGGCCCTTTAAAAACCCGCTGATGTACATAATTTTTTCCATCGAAATAGACTGACCCTCTTGCTCCCAAAGTTAAGAAAAGCTTATCGGCCTGGAGCTCATAATTATACAAATTAGCAATAGCCGTGCGCTCACTAAAATCGGTTTTTGAATTTACTTGCAGACTCGCTTCGCGCAAATCCATGCAGGCACTCTTCTTTTCCCAATCTTTCCACTTACTCATTCGGTTATAACCAAAATTGTTGCTATTGGTCTGTGTCATAAAATGAAACTTTCCGTTAACTTTTAGTTTATCGCAAAAACCATGGCCAAAATCGGCAACGATAACCACATCATAGCCTGCAGAATCTATCTCAACCTCTCCAAAATTCCTGCTGTCAAATTTATTAATCTCAACGTGTTTCTTTTTGTCGTCTTTGTCTATCAGCCTCGTTTTTACAATCTCACCCTTCTTATTGGTAACAAGATCGACCTTTTCGACAAAATCTTCAAGGTGCTTAGCAATTGCCGCGGCACCGCCAAGCTGCTGCTCTTTTCCTCCGTCCGCATTCGTGTACCGAAATACCGGACAAAACGATTTCATGCTCTGACCTTCGTATTCAACTTCAATAAATTCATCTATAATTGTTTCGCCAATTACACAGACTTTCATGTCTTTAACTTGATGAATAAAACTTTCTATTTCACTTTTAATATTGGTCATTCCTTGTATCACTGAATTACAAACCTCATTATCTGGAGATTATATTTTATTGCTTTCCGCGAAATAAATAACTTCGGGATAAATAAATTAAAAATTTATGCTCTACTGGTTATAAATTTCCCGAAGCAGCAAAGTTCTCAATTTCCTGCATATTTAAAGCATAGTTTAATGATTGTGAGGTTAGATTTTTGCGAAAGCGCACCGTATCCATTAATCCTTTAACTGGGGGCGACCCTTTGAAAATGATTAAAACGGGTGTTTTAACGTAGGCACCCAGATGAACTGCACCGGAATGCTGTGTAATGATTAATCTGGCATTCGCACAATATTTCAGCGTATCGGCATTATCTGAAGATACCTTGAGTTCAATATTTCCTCCTGAATTTACAACTGCGCTAAAAGATGGATGGCCCACCAGCAAAACCTTATCAAAATAGGGAGATACACGGCGTGCAATTTCTTCGTAATCCCATGACTCACCATTGTTAGGAGTAACTTTGCCTCCTTTTTTTCGAGGAAAAATTACGCATATATTCTCTTTAGATTTTCCATACACTTTTGAAAGATCATAAATACTCTGCTTCCCTTCGAGTTGCCAATTTCGAAAAACATACCAATACATATTGTTTTGCGAGATGTCCAGAATGGGCTTCCCTTCTGCTCTTGCCACGGCTTTAAAACCTTCAACAATTCCCCTGAATCGTTCAGGAAGAATGGTGGCGTTGGCATTGGGTGCTGATTCTGCAAAAAAATCGGGTAAAGGATACCATTTATAAATTATGGAATCACCATTTTCATCAATAAGAAATGGCTTATGAAGCTCCATTCCACAATAGTGAATCTTAACGCCTTTTTTATGCAAATGAACTAAAAACGGTAAGTTATGGAGTAAAAAATGACCAAACTCACCTTTAAACGGGCCGTAATAGCATTCCTTTTGCTGTAAAGCATTTTTATAAAAGCTCTTAATCTTTCTGTAAGACTGCCATATTATTAATCGGTAATGGAGTTTCCCCTTCCAGTTTAATCCTTGCATACCATAGGCTACAGTAGATGCGCCATCTGTCGAAATCAGAAATTCTTCTCTCGGGCTAAGCGATACAATTTCTTTAGGCATTTGGGAAAAGGGCATTTTTTACTGCATCGGGGCCGAACCGCTCTTTTACAGAATCAATTATTAATTCGGGATTGAACGTATTGTAGTTCTCAACCATATTAAGCATTTTTTCGGCTAGATCGTCGGCGTTATCCGGAACAAAAAAGGTTCCGTTCTGGTTATTGATGATTTCTGTCGGGCCGTCTATTCGCGAAGAAATTGCGGGGAGGCCGCGAGCCATTGCTTCTATGATTACTACGCCAAAAGTTTCGGCATGTGAACTTAAGACAAAGCAGTGCGATTCATCTAAAAGTTCGAGTATTCGTTTTCGTGATTGAAATCCGAGAATTTGACATTGATTTGAAATACCTAAATCTTTTGCTTGCTTTTTTAAGGATTCAAATAGTGCACCATCACCGGCTATTAGGAGTTTAAACTTAGTCTGGCCTTTAAATTTTTTGGCGAAAGCATCCAGAATAAGCTTTTGATTCTTGTTTTTATTGAGTAGCGCTACATTTATGAATTGAAAAGTATTTTCAGGTTTCTGAATGGCTGAAGGATCAATAAAAAAATCGTCAGTAATTACATTTGGACAATATTCAAAAGGGAGTTCAAAAAGGTGTGCCATTTTGTCCACATAGGCATCTGTAACTGCAAATCTGCGATCTGCATTCCTTACAAACTCTTTTTGAGTTGCCATAGAATCAAAAGAATTTGCACAAGGAAAGGCGTTTTTCGAAAGGAAAGAAGAATGTTCCATATACCACACAGGCAGTTCAAAAACGCTGCGAATGTAATTGGTTAAATAGCAATAATCAAAAACCCCATGGTGAAAAATAAGATCGGGCTTAGCATGCTTTTTAATGTAATTTTCAATAGCCTTCTGAGCATTGCGCAATAAATTAATCTTTCGCTGTTTTTCAGGAAAAGAGTACATTCTAAGCGGTAACTTATGAATGGTAAAGTTATCTATATGGTTGATATCCAGTCTTTTTCTGAATTTCAAGAACTTGGATTTATTGAAAAGTCTGGCTGCAAAGTTGCCAAAGGTTACTTCGCTCGAAAGCAAAATTGCACATTTATATCCCCTTGATTGAAGGGCAAGCATTTGTAATTCTACGAAAGTGCCTGCAGAGGATTCACTGGTGGGAAACCAGGAGGATATAAAAAGAATGTGCGGCCTAGTTTCTTGCATAATCGCTAAGCTTAACCCTGCAGGAGAAGTTAACAGGAGAAAAAATATAATCTCCCAAATTTTTACGAAAGCTCTTTTCTAAATATCGTTGAAGAAAACCCAGACGATTGTACATCATATTATGCTTAAACCGCAAATAGCTATAACCGACACCGTATTTGTTTTTATCAACCAAACCCAGGTCATAGGTCTGCTTCCACATTTCCAAGGCTTCCTTCAAAGCATTTTTACCAAGTGTTTTAGTATGCCAGCGCATCATTTGTGCAATGTCTAAAATATATCTGGCGAGCAACAAACGTTCTTTTTTACCAAGTTTTTCGGCACCGGCTAATAGATCAGCGTGTCGCAGTATCATTTGAAATCGCTGGCGAAAATGGTCTACCGATTGGGAAGATTTTCGCGGCAAACTTTCAGTGTTTTGCCGATAAAAAATATCAGGGCTCTTGTGTATATATCGATACTTAAAGCCTACTATTAAAGCTCTTACATGCAAATCATAATCTTGCTGGCTATGCAAGCTCAAATCAAAACACCCCAATGACTCTAGGGTTGACTTCCTCCAGATGGGGCCTGAAATAAGCCAAACCACATCGCGATCAAGAAAACGATGTAAATCTGGTGTTGATGTAGGGATATTTGAAATAAAATCAGAATCACCAATTGTATCATTAAAAATACCCATTGGATAAACGATAAAATCTAAATCCGGATTGGCTTCAAAATCGCGGTTACGATCCATCAAACAGTTTTCCATCATCAAATCATCACTGTCGAGAAAAATGATCAGCTCTGATTTTGACTGTTCAATTCCCAGATTACGTGATGCATTGCCACCTTTTATTCCTGTTGTATTTTTTAGAAACAAACACCGCTCGTCGCCATCAGCCGATTCAATTGCTTTTTCAAAACTGCCGTCTGTAGATCCATCATCTATAAAAATAAATTCCCAATCCTCAAATGACTGATTCAAAACCGACTGTACGCATTGAATTACGGCATCGCCTTTATTATAATTGGGAGTAATAACAGTAAGTTTTGGATTCAAATCCAGATAGCATTTTTTATGAGGTTGCAAAGCTATTCATAAAAATCAAAACTCTGTTTAACAGTTAAGTGGAAAATCAAGTTTCTGAAGTACTTTACTCTGGGATCTTTTAGTAGTGCAGGGTCTATTCGCCAAAGTTTTATTAAAAGAGAAATATCCGAACGCTTTTTTGTAAGCATATCTTTATCGCTCAAGTTATTGAGTTCATAATGGTATTTAAGTAAAACTTTGGTGAGTATCTCTTTCACATCCTCACCCCTATTTTCTCTCACAGCCCAGTGCAACAAGGCAATACATAAATTTACCCTCGACCTTTTGAGACGTTCAATATCTCTACTGCTATTGTCGCGGTGAAACCGTCTTATCGCTACGGGTTGATGTATAATTCCGCCGAATAACTTGCATTTTAAGGAGAGCTTCGTCATCCACTCTGTATCTTGCGTAAGCCAAAGCGTGTTTGAGAAATACCCTATTTCATCAATGACTTTTCGCTTTACCGTTAAACCTATCAAGGCAAAAAATCCGTCATTCCCAAAAGGACTATAGCTAAAAAAAACTTTATCCGGTATAGGATTAGTTCGGATCATGGTCAGACCGGAATTGTCTATTTCTCCATTCCAGTCTTCCGTTGCCCTCGCCTCATACACACCATCGGCATCTGCATGTTTTGAGAATAGCCTCTGCGTTTCCGCAAATCGATTCTCTTTCCAGTAATCATCTGCATCTAAAAAGGCGACATACTCTTGAGTCGCTGTTTTCAACCCAAGATTTCGCGCCGGCCCGGGACCGAGATTTGCACGTTTGGGATGGTGCAACACAATAATACGCTTGTCCTGTGAGGCAAATTCTTCGATAATATGGAGCGATTTGTCGGTACAACCGTCGTCAACGACAATACATTCCACCACTTCCTTCTGGATTAATACAGATTGCAAAGCCGCAGCAATAAATGCAGAAGCGTTATAAACTGGGATTATTACAGAAACTTTCAAGATATTTGAGCAGAATTTGGCAACAAAGATAAACGCATTGACAACTCCCCAAAATAAAGCTTTTAATCAGAAAGTTTTTTGCATTGGTCTTAATAAAACAGGAACTACTTCTCTGGAGCAATTTATGCGAGAAAATGGTTTTAAATGCGGAGATCAGGCTGAAGGAGAATTGCTTATTAATGCTTACACCGATAAGCGATGGGACGAGATAGTTTCATTTTGCAACTCGGCAGAATTTTTTCAAGATTTACCGTTTAGTGCGCCTAAAACAGCGGAAGTTTTACTTAAAAAATTCCCGGATGCCAAGTACATTCTTACCATTCGCGAAAGCGCTGAAGTCTGGTATAAATCAATTACTGAATTTCATAAAATCAAGTTTGGCAAAGCAGGAAACTTACCGACTAAAGCAGATTTAAACCGGGCGCTATACCGCTACAAAGGCTTTGCATGGGATGCCAATCGGGCGCTCTATGATTCTCCCGAAAAGGAACCATATCAAAAAGTCACTTTAATCAAAGCTTACGAAGATCACATCCACAACGTAAATCAGCTTTTTAAAGGAAAGCAGAATTTGCTTATCATTGATATCGGTAAACGTGATGCGGTACAGCACCTGAACGATTTTTTAGGTATCAAATCGAATTTAAACACAATGCCCTGGCTAAACAAAACATCTGAAGCGAAAAAATGATTCCGGCTACAAAACCATATTTGCCCGAAAGGGAAAAATACGATGCCCTTCTGAATGGAATCTGGGAGCGCAACTGGATTACAAATCATGGCCCGCTGGTACGAGAATTTGAAAAAAAGTTATCAGACCATCTTGATTTAGAACATGTTTCTTTTGTAAGTAGCGGCACCATGGCCTTGGAGCTTATGCTAAAAACGCTACCTGAAAATGGTGAAGTCATCACCTCCCCATTTTCTTATGTAGCTACTGCAAATGCAATTTCCTGGCAAGGACACACACCTGTTTTTGCTGATATCTTGCCCGGAAAACTGACCATTGATCCGCAGAAGGTACGCGAGAAAATCACTTCGGATACTCGTGCCATTCTCGCAACTCATATTTACGGAAATGCCTGCGAAATTGAAGATTTAGAGTCTATCGGCAAAGAATTTAACATTCCTGTTTTTTATGACGGAGCACATTGTTTTGGGAGTAAATACATTGGCAAATCTCTCTTAAATTACGGCGATATGGCGGCGCTAAGCACGCACGCCACAAAGATTTTTCACACAGTAAATGGCGGAGTAGTTGTATCTCAAAATGCAGCCCAGAAAACGAAAATTGACCTGATGCGGAATTTTGGCCACAACGGCTTGAATAATTTTGAAGAAATTGGAATAAATGGAAAAAACAGCGAGTTTCACGCCGCAATGGGTCTCGCTATTCTGGAAGATGCAGAAATGCTGTTGGAGAAGAGAAAAAAACAATCTGCGTATTATTTTAAAAATCTAATAGACAGCAATTTCGAATTGATTCAAATAAAAAATGAAGGCGAAACAAACGGCTCTTATTTTCCGTTAATTTGCAGGTCGAAACAAAAATCTGAAGATCTGATTGCCCTGGCAAATGAAGCAGGAATAGAACTAAGAAGGTATTTCAACCCTGCTTTGAATACGCTTAAGTTTCTGAATCAATCTTCATGTCCTGTTGCAGAAGATATTTCTGCAAGGATAATTTGCCTACCATTATACCACGATCTTAGCCAACTCGAACAGGACAAAATTTTAAATGAAATTAAAAAGTTCCATGGCTAATCCGCTTGTATCGGTAATCGTACTCACTTATAATCATGCGGCATTTATTGAGCAATGCCTCAGTTCAATTTTAGATCAGGAATCTGATTTTGATTTTGAAATAATCGTGAGTGATGATTCTTCAACAGATAGCACTTCTGCTAAGATCAACAAAATAAGTCAGATTGTTAGCCTGCTACATTCGCACGAAACCGAAAAAAACCTGGGTGCAGCCCGAAATTTTGAGTCAGCTTTCGCGAAATGTCGCGGTGAGTACATCGCATTTTGCGAAGGAGATGACTATTGGTGTGACCCAAAAAAGCTGGCGAAGCAAATCGAAATTTTAAAGAATGACTCGTCGGCCACATTGGTTTATGCCAATTATGGCAAAGTAGAAGAAAGCGGTAAACTGATTGAAGCATCGGTTCTAAATCCGCTCAAAAACTCCTTTGGGCTCCATGATTTTATCGATGGCCACGGCCCCACTATACACAGCATGGTGGTGCGAAGAGAAATTTTTCCTGCGAAATTTCCTTCAGCTTTTTTTCAGGTTGAAAATCCGGATGTTTTCATTATCGGGTGGGCGCTTACAAAGGGTCGGGGAGCGTACATTCCCGAAACACTCTCGATGTACCGCATCCACGAAAGTGGGATTTATGCTTCGAAAACCAGAACGGAAAAAAACTTGCTGCGCTACGCTACCCGGATGGAATTTTTTGGCACAATGCCACTTTCTTACCGCTCATTTTACCAAACTGCAATTACGAAATTTGAAGAGTCACTGGCACGGACTAATCGAAATGGTGATAAACGGTTGTTTGCAAAATACGTAAAGCTTTTACCTTTGGGAAGACGAGTAATCTTTGGTTTGAGACGCAATTACTACCGCGCAAGAACGAGAGGCAAATAATTATTAGAAGAGTAATTTGTAAGTGGGAATCGGCAAGTGGTTAGTCCGCGTCGTTAGATTTTCGCAGGTCTTCTTCCAATTTAAAGAGATCAGCTTTTCGCTCTTTTACCACTCGACATGGTTGGCCGGTAGCAATTACTTTTTCTGGAATATCCATTCCTACGAGTGCGTAAGCGCCAATTGCAGAACCCACTCCTACCGAAACGCCTGGCAAAATAGTAGCACAGGTACCTACTATAACGTGCTTATGAAGATGCACAGGTGCAGAAGCCACATTCTTATATTTTTCGGGAACAGTGGGGTTAGTAAGGGTAGCACCGCTATAATCATCTGAAGATGAATAGATAAAGACACGAGATGACAAACCTGAAAAATCATCCATTTTGATTTCCGCAGCTCCCATCAACCCACAAAAACAAGCAACATGAACATAATCACCAAGAATAATTCCATCATTCCCTGCCGAAAGAATGGCGAAATCGTCAATGCGTACATGACTACCAATAGAGATTTGGGATGAATTGTAAATAGAAGCTTTGTCAGAAATTTTCACGTCGGTTCCTAACTTTTTAAATCCCATTGCATTCAGCTGATCCTTATCTAAATATCCCATTTCAAGATTCTTTTATTTTACTGTAATGTTCCAGTTTAAATGTGGCAAAAAATGACTTTTCGCTTGTCCCATCCACGATTCAGGATTGCGCCCGGCAGCGGTAAATCCGAGTTTAAATAAATCATCAAAGCGATGCACCACGGTCTTCCTGTTTTCTAATAGCAAACAATTGATGCGATAAGTACTTTGGTTAAAAATATTTGCAGGAATCAAACACGAAAACAATGTCATATTTCCTTCTTTATTTGCTTTGAGTTCTGAATCCGAAATTTGAAAAGTAGATGTAGCTGCGAGAAAATCACCGGCTTCGCTCATCAATTGAAACGTAATGTCAAGCCTTTCTGCTTTTTGCACTGATTCTATTTCTACTTCTATTGCAATTGAATCTGAAGTGGAAAGTGGCTCTTCAAAGGTTTTTCCTTTAGCAACAATTCTGGCTGCCCGCAATTTATAATCGGCATTTCCGGGAGCAGATCCCGTGATCCACACTTTATTTCTATCAGACATTTGAGTGTCGTAGCCCATGTACCTGGAAATGGCTTTATCTATATCACCGTCATAAATAAGCTTGCCTTTTTCAAGCAATAAACAGCGGTTGCAAAGACTTTTTACAGAAGCCATATTGTGACTTACAAAGAGAATGGTCTTAGCACCATCTGCAGTGATTTCTAAAATTTTTTGAATGGCTTTTGATTGAAATTCAGCATCGCCAACTGCCAAAACTTCATCTATTATAATAATTTCGGAATCTAAAAAGGCTGCAACTGAAAACCCCAGCCGCACTTTCATTCCCGAAGAATAACGCTTTATGGGCGTATCAATAAACGCTTCACATCCCGAGAAACGCACTATTTCATCAAACTTAGATTTTATTTCGGCTTTACTCATTCCCAAAATTGCTCCATTGAGAAAGACATTTTCCCGACCGGTTAAATCGGGATGCATTCCGGTACCCACTTCCAGCAAGCTTGCAATTTTACCTTTGGCTCGAATAATTCCAGCAGTAGGCATGGTGATCTGCGAAAGCAACTTTAGCAAAGTAGATTTACCGGCTCCATTTTTTCCTATTATTCCAACTACCTCACCACGGTTTACTTCAAAACTCACATTTTGAAGTGCATCAATATTCTCGTTTTGGTTTTGCACACCAATGCCGCCATACTCACCAATTTGATACGACTTACCCAAATTTTCTATTTGAAGAACCTTGCTCATTAAATTGTATCAATAAAGTTTCGCTCAGTTTTTTCAAATAATTTCAGTCCTATCCAAAACAATAAAATGGCAAATAATGCACTGTACGCCAAAAACATACTATCAAAAACGCCCTGCCCCAGAAACGAATAGCGAACTGCTTCGATTATTGGAGCGAGTGGATTGAACAGCAAGGCATTAAAAAAACTTCCTTGGGCAATGCTAAGCGGATAGATAACCGGTGTAAGGTAAAAAATCACTTGAAGACCAGTGTCAATGACAAAGCGAAGATCGCGGTATTTAACTGTAAGCGCAGACAGTATAAGTCCACCTCCTAAGCCGAGTAAAGCAATAATCAGCAGGAAAACAGGAAGAGCTATCAGAAAAAGATTTGGACTTATTGCTCCCTGCACAAGGTAATAAATCCAGACGATAAAAAACAATGAAAACTGTATAGCCAGCTTAACCGCAGATGAGACCACGGCGGCAAAAGCAGCTATCATTCGCGGAAAATAAACCTTCCCAAAAATATGTTGGTTTGCGGTAAATACATCTGCTGATTTTTTTAGAATTGTTGCAAAAAATTCCCAAAAGGTCAATCCCGTAAGGTAAAACAATACAGCAGGAACACCATCGGTAGAAATACCGGCTAGTTTTCCAAAAACAAAATAAAAGATGGCTACTTTTAAAACAGGTTGGATAAGTAGCCAAAGTGGGCCCAAAATGGTTTGCTTATAAATTGTAACCAGGTCGCGCTTAACCAGCAGGGAAAGCAAATCGCGGTTATTGAAAAAATCTTTAAAATGGTTTCTGTTCGATGATTTTTTGGCATCGATTATTAAATCCCACGATTCATCTTGGTTTGCAGAAGAATCCGGCGTGCGCATTACTTCGTTTTATTAGATGTACCGTAGCCCTTTCCATACCCGTATCCATAACCATAACCGTAGTTATAACTGTACCTTCCGTAATAATATCTCCACTTTTGAAGCTTAACATTATTGAGAATTAGGGCAGTATGCATCAACTTATTCGACTCTACAATTTCTTCGAGGTGTCGCACTCCCGATCGTGTGGCTTTCTCGGTATTCATTACAAACATTCCGATATCAACGGCGCGCATAAGCACCATAGAGTCGGAAATGAGCATAAGAGGCGGCGTATCTATAATGATGTAATCGTAGATTTCTTTGAGTTTTGCCAACAATTCATCAACGCGAGGGCTCAGTACCAGTTCAGAAGCATTTGGTGGAACAGGGCCGGCCGTAATTACATCAATACTTGCCAGTTCTGATTTCTGAATGACCTCTTCGAGGGTACTTTTGCCAACAATAAAAGAAGAGAGGCCAATGTCGTTATTCAGTTCAAGCGATTGATGCACTTTTGGCTTGTGCATGTCAAAATCGAGCAATAACACCTTTTTATCCGCGCTGGCAATAATCGCTGCAGTATTGATGCTGCAAAAGGTTTTTCCTTCTCCCGGATGCAGCGATGTGAGTAAAATTGTTTGGCTGCCCTCCTGATCGCTGAAGTATTGCAAATTGGTACGAATACTCCTAAAAGATTCAGCAATATTAGATCTGGAATGCTTGGCCACAACCAACCTTTCGTCTCCGCCCTCGTTTGATTTGGGAACGCTGCCCAAAATGGGAAGATTTGTAATTTGTTTGAGTTCGCGTGTATTTTGAATACGGTCAAAAAAGAGCGACCTAACAAATGCCACAATCAGCGATAACAACAATCCGACTGCCAGAAAATAATAGACAATTTTCATTTTCTGCGGACCGATAACGCCAATGCTTCTGGCGACTTCTATTATTCCAACTTCTGGAACAATTGCTGCACGTGCAATAATTGTATTTGCTTTTTTCTCAAGCAAATAGACATACATTTTCTCGTTTACACTCAGATTTCGCTCTATGTTCAAAATCTCGCGTTCCGACTGTGGAAGCTTTCGCAAGAGATTTTCGTAATACGAAATTTCCTTATTCAGGTCTTTGACTCTATCGTCAATGGCTTTTCTCAAATTTTTGATGTAAACCATAATATTTGAGCGAAGCTGCTGAATGGTTTTAGCGATGCGCTCAGAGCCGGGGCTCACATCTTTTGCATCGTAGGCAGCTTGTGTGCGCTGCACTTCCATATTATAGAGCTCAGTGAGCGATGACTTTAGAAATTCATCATCGGTAATATAAAGAGCAGGCGGCAATAATCGCTCATCTGTTTTGGTAACCAAGTATTCTTCAAGAGATTCGAGGGTCTCGAGCTTTAAATTCTGCTGTCGCTTTTCGCCTTCATAAGAGAGAAGTTTTTGAAAAAATTCAGTTTGCTCACGCGATAAATCGAGAATATCCTTTTCTTTTTTATAAACTTCGAGATTCGTTTCTATCGAGTCGAGAATATGAGTTATTCCTATAAGCTGACGATCAATATAGCTAAGCGTATTTTCGTTTAGATGCACTTGCGACTGAATGGTATAATCGATATACGTATGTGAAAGTGTATCTAAAAACATTTTTGCTTTAGATGCCAAATTGTCTTTTACGGAGATAGCAAGAATACTCGTCCCCTCTTCATTCACAATTTCAAGTGCGGCCTTATACGAGCTGATTAAATAATTTTTGCTGTTAACAACAAATCGGTAATTATTGTCTTTCAGTTTTGTAAAAGTTTCATCGCTCAAGAATGTATTTCTGTCTAGTCTTAGCAAATATTCGTTTTCAACAATAGCCGTATTAAAAGGATGTGTTCGCTGTATGGTTTGACCTGCATGTTCAAACGATAGAACGAATGATTTCTTATCGAGAATTTTTACATCAAACGGCACCCCAAACAGCTCTCCGAGCGATTCCATAACCGTCACATCCACGCTAAAAGCATCAACTTGCTTTATTTCGGTGGTTTTGACCCTCCCTACTATATAATATGAAATTTGGAAATTGAGCTTATCAAGAGTTTTGGAAATAAGGTCGTGCGATTGCAAAACCCGAATTTGGTTTGTAATCTGATTTACTCCCCCGCTGTATCCCGTAAGGTTGCGGTATATTTGCGATTGATATTCGTAGCCGGTACCACTGCCGAGAAGAATCTCGGTTTTCGCCCCGTATTCATCGGCCATTCGGTGCACGTACAAATAGGCTGCGACCCCTGCAATGATTGGAAAAAGAAGAATGATAAGCCAATTCTTCGATAGAAATTTCCAAACGATCATTAGATCATCAACATCTACAATGCTGCTTTTCTTTTCTGCCATTCTCAAATTTGAAGATTTACAAAGGTAAAATTTAGGCGTTACGAATTGCACTCTTTTAAATATGGATAATTTCAGATTGAACCTTTTACGAAGAATTCACTTCTAATCTTATTATGTAGCTTTGCATTTTAATACAAGAATGAGAATTTTCCACATACGTGTTTTATTAGATAGTTCACAGGATATTTTTCGCGATATCGAAATTGAAGAAAAATCTACTTTTCTGGATTTGCACAATACCATAATAGAAGCTTTTAAGTTTTCGGGAATGGAAATGGCTTCTTTTTACAAAAGCAATGAACATTGGGACAAGGGAGAGGAGATTGCGCTAATAGATATGATGAACGACCCTGATCAGGAGCCGGTTCGCGCAATGTCTGATACGCCAATTCACGAACTCATGCATGACACGGGCGATAAAATGCTGTATCTCTACGACTTTATGCGCATGTGGATTTTTTACGTTGAGTTTATTAACGAAGTAGAAAGGAGAAATGAGGTGACCTATCCCGAGATTGTGCTTTGGGTAGGAAATGCACCTGCCGAAAACTCAAAAGTAGCCGGGCCTATGGAGGCCGACTTTGAAGAAGGCGATACTATAATTGATTCAGACTACGGATTTGACGAAGACGATGGTGGTTTTGAGCATTACGACGATTCTTTTGAGTATTAATAAATCCCCGCTTAGAATATGACTGACACCACAAAACCTTTACTCATTGTTATTTTGGGCGCCACTGCCGTGGGAAAAACAGCTCTGGCGCTGGCTATTGCCAAAAAATTCAACTGTGAAATAATTTCTGCCGACTCCAGGCAATTTTACCGTGAGTTAACCATTGGAACTGCAAAACCTTCAAAGGAAGAATTGGCCTTAGTACCACACCATCTAATAGATATGCTCAGCATTTCTGAAGATTATACTGCCGGAAAGTTTGAAAATGATGCGGTGAGAGTGATTGACCAGATTCTCGAAACTGGAAAAATACCGATTATGGTAGGCGGATCTGGTTTGTATGTCAAAGCCGTATTGGAAGGTTTAGACAGCCTTCCTTCTAACCCGAATCTGCGCACCGAAATTGAAGACTTTTACGAGCGTGAAGGCTTGGAAGCACTACAAAACCGATTAAAAGCTGTTGATCCGGTTTATTTAAGCCAAATAGACCAGCATAATCATGTAAGGCTGATCAGGGCTATTGAAATATTAGAACTTAGCAAGGTTAAGATGAAAGATCTTTTGCGCGACAGTGCTAAACGAAGGAATTTTTCGCCCTTGATTATTGGTCTTGAAAAGCCCCGCCCCATACTTTATAAGACAATTGATAAACGTGTGGACGCAATGATGAAAGCCGGATTGGAAGCCGAAGCCAAGAATGTAATAGCATTTAAAGACAATCAGGCCTTGCAAACTGTAGGCTACAAAGAGCTGTTTGCCTACTTTGACGGCGAGTATAATTTAAAGCGTGCTGTAGAACTTATCAAAAGAAATACCCGCCATTACGCCAAGCGTCAAATGACCTGGCTGAGAAAAGTTGACGATATAAACTGGTTTACACCCGCCGACCAAGACAAAATTATCGATTTAATAAAATCAGAGCTCAAAACGAGAAGGCAGAAAAATAAAACGGTGGATTAAACCGTTGAAAACTTCACACCTTATTGTGGAAAGCGGCTATGAGATGCCGATGAATAGCCGTAAATTTGGTTTTAATACGTGAACGATCTCTGCGATTTATTAACCCCTAAGAATGTAACCCATGAGTATCAACCGAATGGAAATGATTACAGAAATGCTCGAAAAGAATCCTGACGACACCTTTCTGAACTATGCGGCAGCTCTGGAGCATAAAAAGGCTAAAAAGCCTAAAAATGCAATTCGTATTTTTAAGAAAATAGTTGCTCAGGACCCTGATTATCTCGCCACCTACTATCAATTAGGTAAATTGCTCGAAGAAGTTGGAAAAACAGATGAAGCGATTGAAGTCTACAAAGCCGGACGCCAATTAGCCAAAAAAACCAATGATGTGAAAGCCACTGGCGAGCTATCTGAAGCACTGATGATTTTAGATGCCGGCGATGGATCAGCCTTTTAAAATAAAGGTTAACACCCGAGACGTAATTATTTGAGTTTCGGTTTTGGATGACGGTATTTATAGTGTTATCTACTTTTGTAAATATTTCATACTGTAATCAAAGGTTCCCAAAATATTAGCCATACCCACTCCATCTCTGCAAAAATCTCTTTTTTGATAGGCGTTTCGGCTATCGCCACGTCACTTATTGCCATAGCATTTATTATTCTTGGCATCTTTATGTCTGGTTATGTAGCTGATATATCCGGAAAATACTTTTTTATTGCAGGATCTGTCTTAGTCTTTGTTTCTGTTTTCTTTACAATTGGCCTTTTCTCATTAAAGAATCAGAAACCCAAAGGCCGAATATGGGTGATTTTAGCCTCCATCGGTTTAATCGTAATTCTTGGGCTTTCGGCAATCCAAATTTTAACAGCATCGCCCGGGTGGAAATTAACTTTTCTTACCATTTTTGTTTCAGTTTTAGCAATCGCGCCTTTTGTAGGGCTGATCACCTATCTTTGGCGTTTTCAAAATAGCAAAAAGCCATCTTAACCTATTACATTATGAAAAACAATTTACTTATTGCTGCCTGCCTTTTGGCCATGGCCTGTACTTCTGAATCAAAAATGGAAAAAACCGAAAAAATAGCATATCCTGAAACACGTAAAGATTCTGTTACTGACAATTACTTTGGAACCGAGGTGAGCGATCCATACAGATGGTTGGAAAACGATACTGCGGCAGAAACTGAAAATTGGGTTATAGCTCAAAATATAGTTACCAATGACTATTTATCAAAAATTCCTTACCGCGAAGAAATCAGAAATAGATTGACTGAACTTTTTGATTATCCGCGAATTTCGTCTCCATTTAGAGTAGGAGAGTATTTTTTCTTTTACAAAAACGACGGACTTCAAAACCAGGCAGTTATTTATTATCAAAAAGGAAGAGATGGTGAGCCCCGGATATTTATAGATCCTAATACACTTTCAAAAGACGGCACGGTATCAATAGGACTTCTTGGCGCTTCAAAAGATGACAAGTATATGGCTTACAGCCAATCAAATGCCGGCTCTGACTGGTCTGATATCTACATCAGAGAAATAGAAACGAATAAAACGATGGATGACAAGCTGGAATGGGTAAAATTCTCGGGGGCATCGTGGTACAAAGATGGCTTTTACTACAGCCGTTACCCTGAACCTGCGCCGGGAACTGAACTTTCTGCCGACAATAAAAACCATAGCATTTACTACCACAATTTAGGAGCCGATCAAAGCGAAGACAAGCTTTTTTATCAAAATGAAGCAAAGCCTAATTTGTATCATTATTGTAACATTACCGAAGATAAAGACTATTTGATAATGTACGCCGCGGCCGGAACAGATGGCTTTGAGACCTTTGTGAAAGACCTGAAAAACGATGGACCACTGACTAAAGTGTGTAGTGGCTTTGACAACAAAACCAATATTATAGATTTCTACAACGGGCAGTTTTATGCTACAACAGATATTGGCGCACCAAACTACCGCCTGGTAACTTTCAAACCGGGAAATTTTGACCAATCGGCATGGAAAGATTTAATTCCCGAAACCGAAGAAACACTTGTGAACGTGAGTACAGGCGGTGGCTTCTTATTTGCCGAATATTTGAAAAACGCCCAATCACAAGTTTCGCAGTATAAATACGATGGCACAAAAGTGCGCGACATTGAATTTCCGGCACCGGGAAGCGCCGGAGGATTTAGCGGCGAGCGCGATGACAAAACACTATTTTACAGCTTTACTTCATTTACTTATCCTACTACCATTTTTGAGTTTGATGTTGAAAGCGGAGAGTCAACAGTTTTTAATCAACCCGATTTAAAATTCAATCCATCCGATTTCGAAAGCAAACAAGTATGGTTTGACAGCAAAGACGGAACAAAAATCCCAATGTTTTTGGTTTACAAAAAAGGTCTGGAACTGAATGAAAACAACCCTACCCTGCTTTATGGTTACGGCGGATTCAACATTAGCCTTACCCCGAGTTTCAATACTTCAAACATTGTCTTTTTAGAAAATGGCGGTGTTTATGCACTTGTAAATCTTCGCGGTGGTGGCGAGTTTGGAGAAGAATGGCATCAGCAGGGAATGAAAGAGAAAAAACAAAATGTATTTGATGATTTTATTGGAGCTGCAGAATATCTGATTGCAGAAAAATATACTTCTTCTAAAAAATTAGCGATAAAAGGTGGTTCAAACGGCGGACTTCTGGTAGGTGCAGCCATGACCCAACGACCCGATTTGTTTGCAGTTGCACTACCAGCGGTTGGAGTTATGGATATGCTTAGATATCAAAAGTTTACGGTTGGAAAAGGCTGGGTGCCCGAATTTGGATCTGCCGACAGCAGCAAAACCCAGTTTGAATATCTACACGCTTATTCTCCGCTTCACAATTTAAAAGATGGCACCAGTTATCCAGCTACCATGGTTACAACTGGCGATCATGACGACCGCGTAGTCCCGGCTCACTCATTTAAGTTTGCCTCCAGGTTGCAAGCCGCCCATGCAGGCGATGAACCGGTCTTGATTCGCATTGAAACCGATGCCGGTCACGGTGCCGGAAAACCAATGAGCAAATACATTGACGAGCAGGCAGATGTGTGGGCTTTTACACTGTACGAAATGGGGGTTGATTCGTTGATAAACGTCGCTCCGATTAAAGATTAAAGAATGTGAAGCGAATAGCTCGAAAGAATATTGGCGTTCTGCTTTTATTGATCGCTCTGGCTATTCGCTTCATTTTTTCATTTTCAGAAGGAATATTTGAAACTGTTTATTTTAATGGTCTCTTTCCGGTAATTCGGAAAACACAGTCGGCACTTTCCTTTCTGTGGATTCTTCCGGGATACTACGCTTTGCTTATTCTGCTTATAGCCTGGTTTATCTGGCGCTTTCCGCGAAAGAAGAATTTTAGATTGTTCCTTAAGCAATTACTCAATCTTATCTCTGGCATTGCAGCCGTTTTTTTACTTCTTTGGGGTTATAATTATGTCGATAAAGGATTTGCAAAGCGAATAGAACTTCCCGAAACAGCAAAACTGATTGACATTAGTGAGCACTACCTCAGCACTATGGATTCGGCTATGATATACCGCAGAGCCGTGCCAGAGATTGGAACAGTTCAAAATATTGTGGAAATCAAAAATCTGCCCACAGATTCTGCGATTAACGAATGGGTAAAGAACGTGCTTCACGAATCGGGTTACCCCATAAAATCAACTATTCGGGTACAACATATAAAACCATCGGGCACGCTTCGTAGAATCAACATTGCCGGTATTTACAATCCGTTTACAGGCGAGGCAAATTTAGACAATGCCCTGCCTTCGCTTCCGCGAATTTTCACTACCGCTCATGAAATAGCCCATGGATACGGAGTTACAAGCGAAGCAGAGGCTAATTTTGTAGCATTTCTGGCTTGTTATAAAAGTGGTGATGCGCTTGGCAAATATGCGGCAGCGTATTCGTTGTGGCGGCAAATGGCCAGCGAAATCAATAAGACTTACCCACCAGAATCGATAGAAATACTCGCTGCACAAATTCCCCCTCAACTATGGGACGATCGCCAGGCTATTTTAGAAAGCTACTATAAATACAAAGGCTATTTTCCAAATCTTAGTGACGCCCTAAACGATACCTATCTCAAGATACAGGGAATTGAAAAAGGGACAGACGATTACGATGGTTTCTTACAACTCTATTTCAGATGGCTGGAAACCCTTTAGAAAAAGGGATGGATATTAATTATTCCGCTTGGTCGCATTTCGCTCCGCCGCATTTGCAATGCTACGGAATGATTCGATCAAGTTCTTAAATTTTTCCATACTCGAAAGTCTAAACCCGACATGGCTTTGCCGAAAAGCGTAATTCCGCAGCATCTCAGATGCAACGAACCTGAGGAAAATGGCGTCGTTCGGGAAAAAAGTTAGAGAGTGCTGGGATACAAAAGGTATTTCTCAAAATGAACTCGCAAAGCTCATTGAAGCGCATCATTCCATTATTGGAAAGTACGAGCGCGACGAGGCCAGCCCGTCTATTGAAGCAGCTAAAAAGATTGCCGATACGCTTGGCGTTACGCTCGATGCGCTCGTAGGCGATGGCATAAATGCCGCTTTTGATAAAATTACACTTGCACGGATGCAGGCGGTTATGGAAATGGATGAAAGCAAGAAGAATGTCCTGATTGATCTCATTGATACATATATCCGAGATTATAGAGCTAAAAAAGCGTATGCGTCATGAAGGCCAACTATACTAAGATATATATTTTGATGGCAATAATTCTTATAATGACATCATGTAACTATACTGCTGAAGAAAAGAAAGATGTCATTAATACTACAGAAGCAGAAGTTTATCAATCAAGACAAAATATTCTTACCACATTGGATTCTTCTGAAGTATTTTTTCATTATATAATTAAAAGAATTGAAAACCAACCAGATAGTTTAAGTGAGATTAAAAAGCAATTTGAAGTTGTTTCTCTAAAATTGGAAAAAGAAGTTTCAAAGGAACTGAAAAAAATAAATAAACTCGGATTAGAAAACAAAATAACCAATTCAGAGGCAGATAAATGGTTGAATGACATTCAAGAATCTAAATCAATAGTAGCTTACAAAAAAATCAAACATTTATTGGATTCTTTGGAGAGTTCGGAATCACAATCAGATTAAGGTTATTTTTTCTTTCTTCGTTTGGCCTGTATAAAAAATATTAATATTAGCAATACTCCGAGCGCAAATAAGGCCATTCCACCCCATAAATTTACAACCGGATCTGAAAAGGAATTTCGTTTAACCAATAAATATGATCCCGCTATGATAAAAGCACTTGCTTGATAAAGTAGGTAGAAATCGCCCTTCATTTAAGTAAGCTATTTATTTTCAGGTAGTTGATCATTGCTATTCGTTTGAGGCTGTGCTGAGTCATCGTCAGGGATCAAGTCAATAGCTTCCTTAACTCCAGATGAAATCACAGTTTTAGCTCCCCATTCCAAAACTCCTGAACTGGGAACCCAAGGTGTTATTACGGTTACAGTAGCTTTCATGATTCTTTTCCCATCATCAAAAGGTACCTTATCTGAGAATGATGGCTGTTTTTTCTCTAAACCTTCATCAAATGAAAAGCCGTAAGGATGAAATTGTTCTTCTTCAGATAAAACATCAATACCACCTTGATCAAGTGCCGGAATGAATCCGACTCTATCTATTCTCTTACTCAAACCTAAATACGTATTGCCAGCGCCCGCGCTAATCGAAGTTGCTGTGAAAACTACTGGGTCTACCATACCTTCTGCGAATGACTTAACAACTCCCATTGTGGCTGAGCCAACTATTTGAGCATCTTCCATAAAATCTTCTGCTGTCTGTTTGATAATTAGAGTTGTACCATCATTTTCAAGATAATTTATGAAGCGTTCCCACTCCAAACCTTCCAATTCGACTCCGTCAATAACTCTATTTTCTGAAAATGCGTAAGGTGAATTATGTGGATAGTCCTTGAATAAAGGGTCAATACTCATGAATCTTCCAATTCGCGGATCATGCATACGATACTTATAATTCACAGAATTTCCAACGCCTTTAATTTCGTTGTCCATTTCTTGATTCTGAAATCCGTAACGGTAGCTGTCAGCGTTGTAAGACCTTCCTGGCATGATCGCACCGAATGGATAGTAATTTCTTACTTACCTAATCGTAACTTTCTATCAATAACGTATATTCAACGCTGTGCGATTTCCGGAATACACTTTCCCGTCTATTCCAACCGCGCGATAAGTTACAAAGTACATCGCTCCAACCTGTCCATGCACGGCCTGATCAAAATTCCACTCGCGATTTATGTCACGCGATTCAAAAACCTTTTTATCATTCTGATCAGTAATGACCATGTAAAACTCGGATATGTTTAACGCTCCACTTATTTTATATGTATCGTTTTTACCATCACCATTTGGCGTAAAGGTATTCTGAATGTAAAATTTAGAACCTTCTTTTACAGTTATTTGGACATAATCTTCTGCAATTTCACCTTCCTCATTTTCTACCGAAAGGTAAACTGTATAAATTCCCGGTTCGTCAAAAATCACTTCGGGAGCTTTATCAAAAGATTCGGTCATGTATCCAAATTCCCAATAGTACCTTTCTCCCTGACCTTTGTTATCAAAATGTACCGTAAGCGGCGCATATCCCGAAATTCTATCAGCCATTATCTGGGCTTTTGGTGCCGGCACATTGGGGCTTTGAGTTGCAGCTTTGCCTTCTTTTGCAGAACTTCTGGAAGCTAACTTACGCGCGCTCTGCTTTTCTGAATTTCGCGAATCTATTTCAGCATCGGTATTGGCACTTATAGGTTCAAATGTTAACACTTCGCGAGTCGCAACTTCAGAATTTGAATTGTTTTGAACTTCAGATTTCTCTGTCGCTGCTTGTGGTGAATCATTTACCAATTCAGATTTTTCTACCACTTCAACACTTGCACTTGCAGGTGTCTCGTTTTCTTTTTGAACAACTGTTACCGGCGATTTGCGCTCTGTAACTGTCTCTGGTTTTAATAATTCGACCCCTTGTTCAACTGAATAGCGCCGCACATTCTCATGACCGCTATAAAGCGCCAGAGAAATGAACATAGCCGCCCCGACAATAATTCCAACCACAAAACCCGCATTTGAAAACGGGGCTGCATTTTGAACAGGCAATCCGGCTGGCGATTTAATCCCCGCCCGAATAGCATCCCACGATCCTACAGGCACTTCTGCCTGAGTGGTACGTAGTCGTTTTCCTATTTCTATTTCAAATTTATCTTTAATCACTTACTGATTTATTTAATTCTTCTTCTATCAAATTTCTCATATAGGCTTTCGCCTTTCTATACTGGGTTTTAGAGGTGCTTTCAGTAATTCCGAGCTGCTCTGCAATCTCTTTATGACTGTAATCTTCAACCACATACATATTAAAAACTGTTCTATATCCGGTAGGCATTGTTTCAATTAAAGCCGTGAGTTTTTCATTAGTTAATTCATTCTCATCGTCATTAAAAAGCTCAAACTCCGTCTCGTGCTCATATTTAAATTCTACCTGATATGACTCTTCGTGAACTTTTTCACGCTTATTTTTGCGAATTTGGTCAAGTGCATTATTGGCAATTGTTCGTCTGATCCAGGCTCCCAATGGCCCTTTGCCATTATACATGTCCAGTTTTTGAAACACTTTTATAAATCCATCCTGAAACATGTCCCGGGCTTCTTCATAATCTCTGCCATAACGCAGACAAAGTGCCATCATCTGGCCAGAGTACTGATCAAACAGTTGTGCTTGTGCCTTTTCATTGCCGGTAAGGCAAGCTTCTGCCAACTGCATGTCTTCCACTTCGCTTTTTGTTCCTTTTTTCATTATGACTCCACAAAGCTAAAGAAGTTGTCTGCAATTCGGCCGGTTTCGAAATTCTAAATTTACGCTTGTAAATCAGAATTAGATATTCCGTTATAAAAAATGAAATAAGATTTCGTGTGTACTTTATTCCTTTCGTTTATATGGCCTGATTATCAACCTGATATCTCGATTATAACTAAAGAAATTGATCATCCAGTTAAAGAACACCACTACCCGGTTTCTGAAACCCACAAGTGCTATCAGATGTACAAAAGTCCAAATAAACCAGGCCAGGGTACCTTGTGTTTTATAATGTGGCAAATCTGCCACTGCTCTTGATCGGCCTATGGTAGCGAGCGATCCCTGATCCTTATACTTAAATGGCTTCATAGCTTTACCACGAACCAGACTGCTCAAATTTTTGGCAAGAAGTTTTCCTTGCTGAATGGCGGGTTGAGCAACTTGTGGGTGCCCTTTCGGGAAATCTTTAGTCTCCATATAAGCCAGATCGCCCAATACGTAAAGCCCTTCATAAGCTTCCACCTGGTTAAAGTGATTTACTTTTATGCGATTTCCCTTCACAAGGTTAGCTGCCGGAATCCCATCAAGCGGCTGGCATTTCACACCAGCAGCCCAAATGAGTGTTTGCGTAAGCATGGGCTTGCCGGAAGTGACAATCGTTTTACCATCGTAATCTTTTACCATGGTATTGAGCCAAACGTTTACGCCGAGCGTCTCCAAATATTGCAGCGCTTTTTTAGAAGCTTCTTCCGAAAATGGAGGCAAAACACGCTCTGTACCTTCCACCAGGTGGATGCTCATACGTCTGAAATCCAGATCGGGATAGTCTGTGGGGAGAACATGTTTTTTCAATTCAGCTATCGCACCCGCCAGCTCAACACCGGTAGGGCCACCGCCTACAATTACCACATTCATTAAGCTCTCGCGCTCTTTTAAATCATCGGTTAAAAGTGCAGCTTCAAAATTTTGCAAGATAAGGGAGCGGATGTTAAGTGCTTCAGGAACGAATTTCATTCCCATGGCGCGCTTTTCAATCTCTTCGTTTCCGAAAAAATTGGTGACTGTGCCCGTGGCGAGTACCAGATGGTCGTACTCCAACTCGCCAATTGTGGTACGTAGACATTTCTTTTCAGGAAATACCTCAAGCACCTCCGTCATGCGGAAGTAGAAATTTGGAATTTTATTAAATATTTTTCGAAGTGGGTATGCAATGCTATCAGGCTCAAGCCCCGCCGTAGCCACTTGATAGAGTAATGGCTGAAACGTGTGATAGTTATGCCGGTCTATGAGTACAATCTGAAACTTATCATGGCGCAGGTTTTTGCAAAATTTGAGTCCGGCAAAGCCTCCTCCCACAACTACTACTCTTGGCAAACTGGTATCTGAAATATTCATAGATGAAATTCTCCGACAAAATTAACATTTTGAAAGAGAGTAGGCTGGAAAACTGTGGTATATGAAGTTAAATTAAGTGATTAAATCAGGAAAAAGACTGTCTATTGAAAAGGTAAAGCGGTTATTATTCATCTCTTGCAAATCAATCATTAAATAATAGCTTTACAAGAATAAACCCTGCAAGGCAATTTTATGGAAGAAGAATACAAATCGTTCGAGGCTTTTTATCCTTACTATTTGCGCGAGCATAGAAAAAAGGGCACACGAATAATGCATTTTTTTGGAACCACGTTGGTTTTTTGTTGGCTCATTCTCGCTGCAGTTTTTCTCAATCCATGGTTTATTCTTTACGCTGCCATCAGCGGTTATTTCTTCGCCTGGGTAGGACACTTTTTTATTGAGAAAAACAAACCTGCAACTTTCAAGTACCCTTGGTGGTCGTTGAAAAGCGATTTTAAATTATATTTTGAAATGCTTTCGGGTAAAGAAAAATTTACCGGTAAATAAAAAACCACGCTATTACACGTGGCCTTATCAATTCCATTAAAAAAATTTAAAGTGCTTCTATCACTTTTTCAATTTTTCCATCTTTACCGGCTGCAAAAAGAATTCGGGTTTTACTAAGGCTTCTTTACCGAGGTAAGTCCAGTAAATTTGATCGCCATATTTCTGCATAATGGCATTTAGATCAGACACATCGGTCTCCAGAATCTCTTTGGTGTAGGTGTCCATTTTCTCCCAGCCGCCGTTCATTTCATTCACGCCAAGCCCCATAGCGATTGAGCTATTTGTTTCCTGACCCATATAATAACGTGTAAGATAAGATTGCTTTTTACCGGCGAGTTCCTTTTCGGTAAAACCGTCCTTTTTCACCTTGTTAATCTCATCTACCATTACCTGCAAGCTCTGCTCTGGATCGGTAGTAGAAATATAAACTATGTTCATCGGGTGAGCCATATTTCCTGTTCGCGATGCCGCGGGCGCGTAACTCAAGCTGCGCTTAGTGCGCAATTCTTCAAAAAAGCGATCGCCAAGAATGCTCATTGCGAGATCATTTTCAACAGCTTCTTCTGTACCACGCTTTGGCGCATCAAAAATTCCAAGAATATAATTGGTTTCGAGCTCTCTGTTTTCTACAGACAGGCCTTCCTTAACTTGAGAATCGTTCTGTGCAACAGCTGCCGGTTTGCCCTTTGGCAAATTTGCCAGAGATTCAGTAATTTTCTTTTTCAGGTCTTCTACGCTGATATCACCCACAACTACCAAAAACACATTGTCTTTTACAACAACCTTATTATAATGCTTTTTTAAGTCTTCGATAGTAAGTGCTTCCAAACTTCCGGGAGTTCCATCCGGAATATTTGCATAATTGGTTCCACTCCATGCATTTTCAAAAGCAATGTTTCTCAAGTGAGCATCAGCATTGGTTTTTGACTGCTTGCTCGCAGTAACCATTTGGTTTTGAAGAATAGTAAATTCCTCTGGTCTCCAAGCCGGATTCACAATCGCATCTGAAAAAAGTTTCCAAGATTCATCCCAGTAAATTTTAACGCAATTGAGCGACATAGTTCCGTAATCGTAACCCGAATTTGCAGACATCTGCGCTCCAACAGCTTCTGCTGCTAAATTAAAAGCATCATTGGTCATATCTGTCGGCCCTGATTGCATAACCAGTGAAAGCGCAAGTGATTCAACACCCTCTTTACTTTTATCATAACCCGAAGTACCGCCTTTTACGAATAAGCGTGCGCTTACAGTCCCTTTCACCGATTCGCGCAAAATCACTTTCAAGCCGTTTACTTCAAATTCGGTTGTTTTTGGTTCGGACTCCGCATTTGCGCTTATCACGCCGATAAGCATAATAAGCGTTAAGAATCCTGTTTTAAATTTCATCATTTTAGTAAGGTTTTAAAAAATTACATTTTTAGTGGTTCAATAGACTCAATGGCCATCATTTTCTGCATTTCTGGCGAAAGCAGAATTCCGGTTACATTGGGCTGATCTTGAATATAGGTTTCCACATATTTCTTCATATCTGCCCTGGTCACTTTCTTGAGGTTGTCGATATAATTTACATAGTAATCTAAATCGGCGGAAGCCCACCAAAACGTAAGTGAGTGAACAAAATCTGAGGTACTCTCCCGCGAGTAAATATCTTGTATAGCAAGCTGATTTTTAGCCGCCTCAATTTGCTCATCAGTAAAATAATCATCATCGTTCCATTTGGCGACTTCCGCTTCTAAAGCTGCAATGGCTTCTTTCATTTTTTGCGGATTAGGAACAAAAAAGGTTTGGATAGGCCCGGTGTGATCAAGCGTTTGATAAGATGACCCGGCTTGATAAGCCATACCAGATTGAACAAGGTTTTTTTGAAAATTGCTTGATTCAAGATTCAAAATCGTGTGAAATACATCGGCCGCATAAGTTGAAGCAGGATCTTTTGAAACGCTTGGCCCAAACTGTCCAATCATCATAATTGGTACCCTTGCGTTTTCGTTAAGCGTAATAAAAGATTCTGATTTTTCAAGCGGCGTCATTTCCGGAATCGGATTTTCTTCAAAAATATCAAAATCACTTTTTTTCCAGTCACCGTAAAGTGCTTTAACCTTCTTTTCAACCTCTTCGTGATCTACAGCTCCGGCTACCACAAGAATGGTGTTGTTAGGATAGTAATATCTCTCCTGAATTGTACGCATCTTTTCAGGCGTAGCGGTAAGAATAATGTCGTGATCGCCAATAGTGTTTTTTCGGCTGTAGTTCTCTTTCCAGAGATGGCGACTCATATCATTTAAAAGAAAAAATACCGGGTTTGATTCACTTCGCTGAAACTCGCCATCTACAACCGGATTTTCCTTTTTCATTTCCTCTTCAAGGAAAAGCGGGTACCGAATAGCAGAATTCATAAATTCTAATCCTTCAGAAAGCTTTGTGCTGCTAAGCGTAATAAAGTAGTTAACGCGCTCGAAGCTGGTCGTTCCGTTAAACGAAATTCCAAGCTCATTTACGCGTTCCATAAACTTCTCTTGCGAAGGAATATCCTTATTCGCTTTAAAAAACATGTGTTCGTAGAGGTGAGAAAGTCCGTCGTATTCAGGTGTTTCGGTGTAAGCACCGTTGTGCACAGCTAATTCTATTGTAGCGAGCGGTACACTTTGATCTTCTATTACCAGCAACTCCATTCCATTATCGAGTGTGCTGAAATAAAAATTTTCGGGAAGGGATTTTTGAGCATTTGCAAAGCCACCCGATATAAATAGCGCAGCAAGCAAAATGCTTTTCATTTTATTTATTTTCATTTCCATATTAGGTTTATAAGCGATTAATTGAAAACGCAAAGTACGAATTTTAGACTTAATACCGCACTACCACTCATCACATAATGCCGCCAGCTATCCCGCTTTCGCAAACATTTTCCTAATCACATTCGCAGATAACTGCCTTTTCGGGCAAGGCCACATTTATAAGTGTAGCGAGTGAATCAGCTATACTAAAAGTCATGCGCACTTTGCCGGGATCCAGGTTTGAATCAACCACGTATTTTTTTGGCTCATCATGAGTTTCACTCAATTTAAAACGCACATCTCCTTTTTGTTTAGCCAAGCGCACATCAGCTGTATCAAGATCAAAACAAGCGAGCTGGCATAATGCCTTGTCTGTAATAAGCGGCTCTGAATTTTGTAAGACTGTAAGCACTCGGTTTCCCGGAAGCCAATCTGTAAGAATGTGAAGGCGGTCATTAAAAAAGAAAAGCACGAGCACGCTCCCCATCAAAACACCAAAAATATATAGCCTAAGCCGTCGTCCGAATTTCATTTAAAAAGCTGCAAAAAGTAAGTCAATATCCTTGTAAGGAAGTCTAAAAACTTCACCAAGAGTCTCATTTGTAAGGGTTCCGTTGTAAATATAGACACCATGTCGAAAACCCATATCGCGCTTAATCAGGTTTGAGCAACCACCATTTTGACCAATATTGAGAATAAGCGGCAAAAAGATATTGCTCAGGGCAATAGATGCGGTACGGCTTACGCGCGATGCAATATTGGGAACACAATAATGTGTAACTCCGTGTTTAACGAAAGTGGGATTTTGGTGATTTGTAACCTCCGAAGTTTCAAAACATCCGCCCTTATCTATGCTAATGTCTACAATGACAGATCCTGCTTTCATTCCAGAAACCATCTCTTCGGTTACTACGGTGGGTGTACGTCCATCGCTTCCGCGAAGAGCGCCAATAACTACATCTGCCTGACGCAATGCTTTTTTCAAATCTTCGGGCTGTATTACAGAGGTAAAAAGCCGCTGTCCCAAATCATTTTGAATTCGGCGAAGGCGATAAATAGAGAAATCAAATACTTTTACTGACGCTCCAAAACCCAGTGCTGCCCGGCAAGCGTATTCTGCAACCGTTCCAGCGCCAATTATCACTACCTCGGTAGGTGCCACTCCAGATATTCCGCCAAACATCAACCCCTGGCCTTTACCGGCAATGCTTAAATGTTCGGCAGCGACCACCACGGCTGTATTTCCCGCAATTTCGCCCATAGCGCGCACAACAGGAAAAATCTGCTCTTCGTCTTGAATATAATCCCAGGCAATGGCAGAAACTTTCTTTTCCATTAGCTTGCGAAGCGTGTCTCTCGGCTGTACACTTAGCTGCAATGCCGAAAACAAGGTTTGCTTGTGGCCCATCATGCTTATTTCTTCATGACTTGGAGGAGCTACTTTCAGAACTAAATCGCATTGAAAAGCTTCTTTTCTATCGTAGGCTATTTTTGCTCCGGCTTCGCTGTACTGTTTATCTTCAAAATATGAACTCTTTCCCGCTTCCGATTCCACAACCACCTCGTGACCATTGCTTACAAGTACAGCCACAGCATCGGGCGTAAGCCCTACCCGCTTTTCCTGGTACGAGGTTTCACGCGGAATTCCAATTTGCAAGTGTTTTGAATGTTCGCCTACAGCCATTAGCTGCTCTTGGGGTTGCAGTGATGCCTGTCTTGCCAGGGCCTTTAGTGCTTCTTTGGAACTTACCATTGAGGAATTATTTTTTCAGCGCTTGAAAGTACACATTTTGCGCTCACGAAGGTAATTCTACTTTTATTTTACGCACATTTTCTTCTTCATTTATGAAAATCTTTACCGTTTCATCAGGCAAAAGGGCCTCAATTTTTTCTGGCCATTCCATAAAGCACCAGGCATCGCTGTAAAAATATTCTTCATAACCAATATCGTAAACTTCATCAATCGACTCAATTCGGTAAAAATCGAAATGGTAAACGGGTTTATTTTCGGCGTCGCGGTATTCGTTCACAATCGAAAAAGTAGGACTGCTTCCCGGCTCTTTAACGCCCAGAATTTCAATAAACTGGAGGATTAAAGTGGTTTTGCCCACCCCCATATTTCCATAAAAGGCAAAAAGCCGGAAATCTCCGGCCTTTCTCAATATGTCGCGGGCAATTTTTGGTAAATCGCCCGTAGATTCTGCGCTGTATTCCACTTCGTTCTATTTTGCAGTAAGTTTCACTATAGGAATTAAGACCTCTTGCAGCGAAATTCCGCCGTGCTGAAAGGTGTCCTTGTAATACCTCATAAAGTGGTTGTAATTATTTGGATAGACAAAGTACTGTCTTTCTTTGGCAAATATATACGAGCTGGTCATATTGGTTTTTGGCAAAAATCCATCTTCCGGTTTTGTAATCGCAAACACATCTTTGCTGTCGTAGTTTAGATTTCTACCTTGCTTGTATCGCAAATTCGTACTCGTATTTCTGTCGCCAATTACTTTTATGGGTTCATTTACTTGAACTGTTCCGTGATCTGTTGTAATAATTACCCTTCCTTTTTTCTCTGCGATAGTTTGCAAAATATCGCGTAGTGGCGAATGCTCAAACCAACTCAAAGTGAGCGATCTATATGCCGAATCATCATCAGCCAGCTCGCGAATCATTTCCATATCTGTTCGCGCATGCGAGAGCATATCCACAAAGTTGTATACGATTACGTTAAGCTCATTGGTCATTAAATTCGAAACATTGTCGGCAAGCTTTCTACCGGCATCGAGCTTCGTAATTTTATTGTAGCTCATTTTTATATCCTTGCCAAGGCGCTTCAACTGATTTTGAAGCAATTCCTCTTCGTGCATATTTTTACCGCCCTCATCTTCATCATTAATCCAAAGTTTGGGGTAAAGCTTTTGAATTTCGCTCGGCATAAGGCCGGCAAAAAGTGAATTACGCGCGTATTGTGTAGCCGTAGGAAGAATACTGAAATAAATATCTTCTTCATTTACATGAAAATACTGATTCAATACCGGCTCAATAAATTTCCATTGATCGTAACGCAAATTGTCAATCACGATTAAAAAAAGTGGATCTTTCTTAATTTCAGGAGCAATTTTATGCTTAAAAATATTGTGCGACATAAGCGGAGCTTCATCGCTATTTTCATGAAGCCAGCCTACATAATTTTCGCTCAGGTATTTCGAAAAATAGCTGTTCGCCTCGGTTTTCTGCATCGTGAGCACTTCTTCCATTACACCATCACTGCCACTTTCGAGCTCAAGCTCCCAAAAAACCAGCTTTCTATAAAGATCTTTCCAGTCTTCCACATCGAGCCTGTCATTCAGCGTCATGCCTATTTGGCGAAAAGCAGACTGGTAATTTGAAGTCGTTTTTTCATTGATGAGCTTCTTGTTCTCCAGGTTTTTCTTGATAGAAAGTAAAATCTGATTCGGGTTAACCGGCTTTATAAGGTAATCAGAGATTTTAGAACCAATGGCGTCTTCCATAATAGACTCTTCCTCGCTTTTGGTAATCATTACCACAGGCACATTGGGTTTTATTTCCTTAATCCTACTCAGGGTTTCAAGACCCGATAGACCGGGCATATTTTCATCCAGAAAGATAATATCGAAAGTCTCCTCTTCGGCAAGTTCAACAGCATCGTGGCCGTTATTAACCGTTTTTACAACAAATCCTTTCTCTTGCAAAAAGAGAACGTGTGGTTTCAGGAGTTCGATTTCATCGTCGGCCCAGAGTATTTTTGATGGCATATAATTTACAGGTTTTTGTTAGAACACCAATAATGGCGTACTTTTGACACTTATAACAAAATTCGCGCCGCTTTAGTGTGCAATGTCAGCATAAATCATGGGTGAAATAAACTTATTTGAACCATTTAACAAACGCAAAATTTTAAACGATCCGGTTTATGGGTTTATAACAATGCCCAACGAATTGATTTACGATTTGGTAGAACACCCTTATTTTCAGCGCTTACGGCGAATAAAGCAGGTAGGCATGTCGCATCTGGTGTATCCGGGCGCCAATCATACCCGGTTTCACCATGCCTTGGGTGCCACCCATCTTATGCAAACCGCTATTACCAATCTGCGCGAAAAAGGCATTGAAATCAGTGAAGAAGAAGCTCGGGGCGCACTGGTAGCCATTCTCTTACACGACATTGGTCACGGGCCGTTTTCGCATAGCCTTGAGTTTACTGTTGTAAAAAATGTGAGCCACGAGGTTATTTCTGCGCTGCTAATGGAACGACTCAACAAAGAGTTTAAGGGTGCCCTTACTACCGGAATTAAAATTTTTAAGGGAGAATATCCAAAACCCTTTTTGCACCAATTGGTAAGCAGCCAGCTCGACATGGACAGACTGGATTATTTGTCGCGCGACAGCTTTTACACCGGTGTATCTGAAGGTGTTGTAAGCAATCAGCGAATTATAAAGATGCTGAATGTATATGATAATAATCTGGTGGTAGAGGAAAAAGGCATTTATTCTATCGAAAAATTTATTGTCGCTCGCCGGCTAATGTACTGGCAAGTATATCTGCATAAAACGGTGGTTTCTGCCGAAAGGCTGCTAATTAATATTCTGACACGGGCGAAATTTTGTGCCCGACGTGGCGATAAGCTTTTTGGATCGCCGCCCTTATGCTATTTTCTTTATCACGATTATGGACGCGAAGACTTTGTAAACGATCCCGAAGTTATTGACACATTTGTAAAGCTTGACGATATCGACATAATGGGAGCCATAAAAGTGTGGACAAATCATGAAGACAAAATTTTGAGTGATCTCTGCACTAAATTGACAGACAGAAGGCTGCCCAGCGTCATTCTCAGCAAAAGCCCATTTGATGAAAGTGAGATAAATAAATTAAAGCAGAAAACGATGGATTTGCTACACCTCAATACAGAAGAGGTGAAATATTATTTTCACTTAGATGTTTTAGAAAATCACGCTTACGACAGCGCTATAGATGGTATAAATATTCTGACTAAAACCGGCAATTTAATTGACCTTGCAGAAGCATCAGACAATCGTACATTGCTCGCTCAAACCGAAGCGGTGAAAAAGTATGTTTTGTACTTTCCCAAAGAGGTTAAAAAGAATGCTTAAAGCCTTGATAAAGCCATACATATTAATTTATATATTTGGGCGATGAAATTTTCAGCGTCCCAAATAGCACAACTTCTTGAAGGAGAAATTGTTGGTGATCCCGAAGCGGAAGTATCCGGCTTGAGCAAGATTGAAGAAGGCTCGGAAGGAACGCTTTCATTTCTTGCAAACCCAAAGTATGCCAGTCATATTTACACTACCGGCGCCACGCTTGTAATCGTGGGAAAAGATTTTGAACCCGAAAAACCAATTCCCGATACCTGCACTTTAATTAAGGTTAGCGACCCCTATGCAAGCTTTTCAAAACTGCTCGACCTGTATAATCAGATAAAGCACGATAAAAAAGGCGTTGCCGAAACTGCATTTGTAGACAAAACTGCAACCATAGGTGAAGATGTGTATGTAGGTGCAAATGCGGTAATAGACAGTGGAGTAAAAATAGCCGCTAATGCTAAAATTTATCCACAGGCGTATTTAGGTTCGAATGTTACTGTTGGCAAAAACACCATTATTCATCCCGGTGTACGCATTCTTTCTGATTGTGTAATTGGGAATGACTGTGTGATTCATGCCGGCGTAATTATTGGCGGAGATGGTTTTGGCTTTACGCCGAATAGCGAAAACAATTACCAAAAGGTGGCTCAGATAGGCAATGTAATTATTGAAGACCACGTAGAGATTGGCGCAAATACCACTATTGACCGCGCAACACTTGGAAGCACCATTATCCGCAAGGGAGCCAAAATTGATAACCTTATTCAAATTGCTCACAACGTAGAGATCGGCGAAAACACCGTAATTGCTGCTCAAACAGGCATTGCCGGCTCTACCAAAATTGGTAAAAACTGCATGATTGGCGGCCAAGTTGGAATCATAGGACACATTACCATAGCCGATGGCACCATGATTGCTGCGCAAAGCGGAATAGGCGCATCGATTAAAGACAGAGCTATACTTCAGGGATCTCCTGCATTTTCTATCGGAGAATACAAAAAAGCTTATGTCGGATTTAGAAAGTTACCAGAAATAATGAAGCAGATCAATACGCTTCAGGAAGAGCTGGCCGCTTTAAAACGAACTACAGAATTATGAGCATAAAACAGCGTACCCTTGCTGCCCCTATTGAATTGAGCGGTATAGGCCTTCATTCAGGAGAAAAGGTTAAAATAAGCATTCATCCCGCTCCTGAAAACCATGGATACGTTTTTCAACGCGTTGATATGGATGGGCAACCTACTATTAAAGCCGACGTTGATAATGTGGTTTCTACCCAGCGCGGTACCACAATAGCCGAAAATGGAGCGAAGGTTTTTACAACGGAGCATGTACTCGCTGCTATTTACGGTTGCGAGATCGATAATGCGCTGATCAAATTAAACGGGCCTGAAGTTCCGATAATGGACGGGAGCGCAAAACCCTTTGTAGATGCCATTGAAAATGTGGGATACACAGAGCAAGATGCTGATCGAGAATATTTTACGCTAAAGGAAAATCTTTACTATGAAGACGACAAAGGCTATGTAGAAATGCTTGCTGTTCCTACACCTGGTCAAGAATTTCGTGTTACAGTAATGGTAGATTACAACTCGCCTGTACTGGGCACGCAACATGCCTCAATGTACGATATCAGCGAGTTTAAGAAAGAGATTTCGGGCTGCCGTACTTTCGTTTTTCTTCGAGAAATTGAAGAGCTGGCTAAAAATAATTTGATAAAAGGAGGCGATCTTGACAATGCAATCGTACTTGTAGAAAAAGAACGCAGCCAGGAAGAGTATCAGAAAATAGCCAAGCTTTTAGGCAAAGATTACAGCAATTTAAAGGTAGAAGGAATAGGTGTACTAAACACCGTAAAGCTGAAATTTGAAAACGAGCCTGCGCGTCACAAACTTCTCGATATTGTTGGTGATTTAGCTCTTGTAGGCAAATTTTTTCGCGGGCATATACTCGCGGCACGTCCGGGTCATGCGGGCAATACTGCTTTTGGCAAGATTATAAAGCAGCTTATTAAAGATGAGAAAAAGGCGGCTCCCAAATTTGATCTCACCAAAGAGCCGGTTTACGATGTAAATCAAATAATGAATATTTTACCACATAGATATCCATTTTTGATGGTAGATAAAATTATTGAGCTTTCTGAAAACTCAGTTGTTGGTGTGAAAAATGTAACGTTTAACGAGCCATTTTTTCAGGGTCACTTTCCGGGAAACCCTGTAATGCCAGGCGTTTTGCAAGTAGAAGCAATGGCTCAAGTAGGTGGCGTACTCGCGCTGCACAATGTGGAAGACCCTGAATTGTGGAGCACTTATTTTTTGAAAATGGATGCCGTAAAATTCAAACGCAAAGTTGTTCCAGGCGATACCGTAGTGTTTACAATGGAGCTCATTTCACCCATTCGCCGAGGACTTGTGCAAATGAGAGGAAGAGGATATGTTAATGGCCAAGTAGTTTCTGAAGGCGACTTGATGGCTCAAATTGTTAAGGACAAAGCTTAATGGTGGGCAAATTAGTAAGTATTCATCCCGACGCAAAGATTGGTAAAAACGTAACTATCGGGCCGTTTACCACCATTCACGGAGATGTGGAAATTGGTGAAGGCACGGTTATTCATTCTAACGTTACCATTATGGATGGTGCACGGATCGGTAAGAACTGTCAGATTTTTCCGGGTGCCGTTATTTCTGCTATTCCGCAAGATTTGAAATTTGCGGGCGAAATTACCACTGCCGAAATTGGTGACAATACCACCATCCGCGAATGCGTAACCATTAACCGTGGCACCATAGACAGACACACCACCAGAGTAGGAAGCAATTGTCTTTTAATGGCTTACACTCATTTAGGACACGATGTAATAGTAGGTAATCACTGCATCTTGGCCAATGCCGCATCTATTGCTGGCCACGTTACAATACATGATTATGCCATATTGGAGGGAGTAGTTGCTGTGCAGCAATTTCTATCTATCGGCAAGCATGCTTTTGTAGCTGGTGGCTCACTGGTGCGCAAAAATGTGCCGCCTTATGTAAAAGCTGCTCGCGAACCGCTTAGTTATGCCGGAGTTAACGCCATAGGCTTGCGTCGAAGAGGAATGAGCACCGAGACCATAGCGCTGATTGAAAATACGTATCGGATGATTTATATTTCAAACAAAAATGTATCAGTCGGACTTCAGGCAGTAGAATCAGAAATTCCCGATTGTCCTGAAAAAGATGAAATTGTAAATTTCATTAAGTTGTCTGAAAAAGGCATTATTCGCGGCCCCGTTAATGATTGAAATTGAATTAAAAAATGTTGGGAAACGGTTTAACCGCGACTGGATTTTTCGCAATTGGTCGGCCACGCTCAACCCGGAATCTGCCTACGTAGTTTTAGGCGGCAATGGCTCCGGAAAAAGCACTGCCCTCCGGGTGCTGCTGGGATACGCTCCCCAAAGCGAGGGTGAGCTTTTATTTCGCATTGATGGAAAGAAAATTGATCAAAATCAAGTTTACAAACATTTTAGTTTTTGCAGCCCTTACCTTGAATTATACGAAGAGTTGACGCTGGACGAAATGGCTAAATTTCATTTCTCATTAAAGCCGCTGCTTCCGCAAATGGATTTAGCGCATTTTGCTGAATACGTGCATCTTGAGGCCTCGCGAAACAAACCGGTAAAGTATTTTTCATCGGGTATGAAACAACGTCTCCGGCTTGGTTTAGCGCTTTACAGCGATACCAAAGGAGTTTTTTTAGACGAGCCTATTTCAAATCTTGATCGATTTGGAATTGACTGGTACCGCAATGTAGTACAGGAGCTAAGAAAAGATCGATTATTAATTGTAGCTTCGAACAAGCAAACAGATGAATACTTTTTTTGCGATCAAAAAATAAACATTGAGGATTTCAAACACAGGTAATTTTTTAAATTTGACAATAAATATTCAATAATGGCTAATACATCTGACATCAGAAACGGGCTCTGCATTAAATTCAATGGAATGCTCTGCACAATAATTGATTTTCAACACGTAAAACCGGGCAAAGGCCCTGCTTTCGTGCGAACCAAAATGAGAAATATTGAAACCGGAAAAGTTCTCGAAAACACTTTCTCTGCGGGCCACAACATTGATATAGTGCGCATTGAGCATCGTCCGTACCAGTATTTATATGAAGAGGGAATTGGCTATCACTTCATGCACACAGAGACGTATGAGCAGATTTTCATAGATAAAAAACTGGTTGAAAAGCCCGAATTTTTGAGAGAAGAAATGATCTGCACCATTATATATCACGCCGATGAGGAAATTCCGTTGATGGTTGAGCTGCCTTCATTTATTGAAGCCACAGTTACTTATACTGAACCGGGACTGAAGGGCGACACCGCCACAAATACCATGAAACCTGCAACAATAGATACCGGAGCAGAAATTAGAGTTCCTCTTTTTATCGATACCGATGATAAAATAAAAGTAGATACCAGAACGGGGATTTATAGCGAGCGGGTTAAGGAGTAGAGACAAGGGCATGCGCAGTAGAGACAAGGCATGCGCAGTAGAGACAAGGGCATGCGCAGCGCAGTAGAGACAAGGCATGCCTTGTCTCTACTCTATCGCATACGCATAAACAAACCCATCCTTACCGGCAGTAATCAGGTTAAAATAACCATCGCGGTTCATATCACCAATGGCAAATTCTTGTGAGCCATACAGGGGAAAACCGCTGTAAACCTTGCCATTACTGTCGTAAAGCGTAACCTTCTCATTGGCGGGATCTGTAATTCCAAAGCGTACCACATTATCAGGAAAGAGAAAGCTCTGAAGGCTATAATTATCTGATTTTTCAAGGCTGTTATTAAAAATAATATCGCCCTTTAACGAAAAGCCTTCCACTGCATTTGCAGTTAAAATAACGGATTCAAGGCTTCCATCTTTATTCAAGTCCACAAAATCATAATCAAGAATTACCTGATCAGTGAGTTTCACTTTCGTAAAGCGATCATTAAACCCCTGTCTGTAAGCATGTCCATCACTGTCAACATAATACACTCCGGAATCGTCTATTTTTGATTTCAAATCGAATTGATATTGGCCACTCGCCGGCTTTGTCATTTTTTGCTCCACGTTGTGGCGGCTTTCGCCCTGTCGGTTGAGCAAATGAATTTTACCCTTGTCGTTGAAAGCAAAAATATAATCTTTTGATTTGATGCGAATATGCTTGACTTCTGAAACGATATTCCCTTCAGTATCTTTAAAATCCCACCCTTCTATCTGCTTACCATTCACATCATACGAGAGTATTTTCCCTCCCTCTACAGCGATAAAAAAGCGGTAATCGCGGCTATTGTCGTAATCTGCAATGGTTATGCCATTGGTGGCTGGCGATGGAAGTTTTATGGGATAAGACTCTACATTGTTTCCATTTCTATCCAATAAATAAATCGTCTTTTCGGTGCTGAAAAGAATCTGCAGTTTTTCATTTCGATAAACATCCACCTGATTTACATCGCTTAAAATCGGGCCGTCCACTTCCATTTCCCAAAGCAGCTTGCCGGTATTTCCAATCAGGTAAATTCGGTTATTCTCATCCTGAACAAAAATTTCGAGGGCATTGGTATAGTGGTTTTTCAGCAAATATGGCTTTGAACGAACATTTGCCTTAAGCTGTTTTTCCCAAAGCGAATTGGTCTCTTTCTTATATTCGGGATTGTACTTAAAGTAAACATTGTTGTAGTAAAGGTCTTTCTTGTAATAACTTACCTGATAAACGAAGGCCTGAAACTTGCGCAGCAGATCAGTATGACCCGCTAAATCTTTGGCGTACTTCTCACCCAGAATATTCTGATAAATAAGCGGCGACCGGGATAGAGAGCTGTAAATCACAAAATGAGAATTTCCCGAAATCTGATCGCCTAAATCCATAAACCCTTTATCGGCGGCGAGGGTATTCTCTCCATTTTCAGATTCAGAGAGCTTTTGCACTAAATTGCGCAAAGCATTGAGCGATGATGCCATAAGAATAGCATTGTCCATTTTCACAAAATAAGGATCCTCCAGTCCGTCAAACCCTTCGCTTAGAACTTTTCCATAAAATGTTCCTATTTCAAGTTTGTGAATTTCAAAATCTCCAAAAGTTTCTACCTCGGCCGCTTTGTCGAGAATTTCAGAGCGTTGTTTCTCTATTTCGAGCAGCGACTCCCATGCCTTGTCCGGATTATCGGTTTCAAAAACTGCAAAATGGTTTTGCGTATAATTTTCAGAGGCAGGTTCTACAATAAACGATGCAGCCTGACTACCTATCCAACTCAATGCCAACTTATTCATATCGCAATCGCAGAGATCGCTGTATTCTTTACGCTTGCTTTCAATACTGTATTTCCGGTTTGAGCGTGCGTAAATATCTAATTGTCTCTCACGGAATTTCTGGAAGTTTCCAAAACCGAAAAAGGCAAAATACGCTGTATTAGAGGGCATGAACTTCAGTACATTCATTCGTGGAGCATCACCGCTCCGAAAGGCTCCCAACCAGGCATCAGAACTATCTTTTGACATTACAAAACCATTGAGCGAAACAGCGTTAGTCTTAAGATTTAGGTCGAGCGCCGACCAGTCTGCATAAGGTTGAGTAAAAAATGCCTTGTTCTTATTTTCATCCGACGCGTATTGACCAATAATGGTTTTGAGCTGCTTGTAATTAATATAAACCTCGCCTCGCGAATCGCGTCCTCGTGTTTTACGCACATTCAAAAAACCGGTGTTGGTAAGCACAGAAGCATCTTGCTGGAGCGCGCGCACGCCTTCTTCTACCAGGATGGGCGCCATACTCATTACCAGCAAGTCATCTTTTACAAAAAAAGAAATCGATGACTCAAATATTCCGGGTATTATGGAATAGATTTCTACCCCATCGTATGTTCTTTTAGAGATTTCATCTTTTGCTCTAAAAAGCGCTTTTAAACCTTTAATAATTTCATCACCTTCAGTCTCCGATTCAAGCTGAATACTCAAAAGATAATTATAATCTCTCGCTCCCGAAACGTGCACTGAAACGGCCATGGGTTTATCCGAAATATACTTTCTAAAATCTTTTTGACGCGTAAGCAAGCTGTCAATGGCGTGAGCAGCTGCATCGAGTTTAAAATAAAAATCAGTTTCTTTCAGCTCTTCCCACATTATATTGGTTTGGGAAAGGTCGCGCCAAAGCTCTCCGGCTTCGTCGGTCTCAATAATCAGCGCAGCGCTTTGGGGAATTGCTTTCAGCGCGATGGATGGTGCAGCCACGCTGCGATCAAAGGTTCGGTAAAACCCATAAATAGCAGCCGCCACAACGATTAGAAAAATAAGTACCGATAGGATTTTTTTCAAGCGAAAATAGTTTTAGAGATCAAAGATAGAAATGGTAGTAGCGCTTTGTGAAGAAATTCGCTCTCGGTATACACAAACGGGTGTGTACAGCAATTATTGAAGTAGCGCTTCTTTTTTAATTAGAGTAAAACTCATTCTATGGTGGTTGCATGAGCCATGTTCCATAATAGCCGCACGGTGAGCCTTAGTAGGATAACCCTTGTTTTTCAACCAGTTGTAATGTGGAAAATCAGTGTGGAGATTTACCATATACGCATCGCGGTAAGTTTTGGCAAGCACTGAAGCAGCGGCAATTGAGCGCATTTTACTATCGCCTTTTACAATACATTCGTGCTTTATTTCCCCGTAAGGGTTAAATCTATTTCCATCAACGAGAATTAACTCCGGTTTTATGGCAAGTTGATCGAGCGCGCGGTGCATGGCCAGAAAAGCAGCATTCAGAATATTGATCTCGTCTATTTCCGTTTGACTCACAAAACCCACTGCCCAATGTTCAAAATCCTTTTCAATAGCTTGACGCAAAATATCCCTGTTATTTTCGGTAATTAGCTTTGAATCGTTTAGCAAGGGGTGGTTCCAGCCTTTCGGCAAAATTACGGCAGCAGCAACTACTGGCCCGGCGAGGCATCCCCTCCCCGCTTCGTCGCACCCCGCTTCGCAAAGTCCACGTTTAAAATACGATTTTAGCCTCGCCATGCTGCGAAGGTAGTAATTGTGGAAAACCACAACCCTATTACAGGAACGTATTCGAATAATATCACCTTCATTTTTCTGAAGGTTTATAACTTCGCGCCATGTTAGAAAGCCACTTTAATACGCCGTCACCTTTACAGGAAGTTAAATACTCACGTTTGAATAAGCGAAATATTACGCTTTACATTAAACGCGACGATTTGATTCACGATGAAATTTCGGGTAATAAATGGCGAAAATTAAAATTGAATATTGAACAAGCCAAGCACAAGGGTCACGATACCCTCTTAACGTTTGGCGGGGCTCACAGCAATCATATCGCGGCAACAGCATCGGCGGCAGCACTGTACGGATTAAAATCAATTGGAATAATCCGCGGCGAGGATGCCGACCCAGATAACCACACTTTGAAATTTGCCGCTGAAAAAGGGATGCAGCTGGAATTTGTGAGCAGAACCGACTTCAAAACCTTACAAGACTGGGAATCAAAAGATCGTTTAAAAGAATTGTACGGTTCATTTTATCTCGTACCTCAGGGAGGGGCAAATTACTATGGGGTGCAAGGTTGTATGGATATTATTAAAGAAATTGATCTGGAAGTCGATCGCATTTTTGTGTCTTGCGGTACGGCAACGACACTTAGCGGTATGGCTATTGCCAATGGCGGCAAATCAGAAATTTACGGCGTCTCGGCATTAAAAGGAGGCGGCTTTTTGCTAAAAGAATTAGAAGAGAATATCAGGCAAGTATATAAGGATGCAGAAACAGAACGTTTTATACGCGAGAAAATTCACGTGCTCTTGCCATACCATTTTGGCGGATATGCAAAAATCACACCTGAACTCATTGAATTCATGCGTGCCTTCACCTCAGAAACCAGTATAAAACTCGATCCGGTTTACACCGCAAAAACAGCCTTTGCCATGAGCGAGCTCGCCGGAAAATTAAACGGACTAAAACCCGAAAAATGGGTTTTAATTCACAGTGGTGGACTACAGGGAATACCCGCAATGGAAGAGAAACTGGGACATTCTATTTATTAGAATTGTTGAATTCACAGAATAATGTGAATAAACATACGTTTAAACCCTCTATTGCTCTGAATGTACTGATAAATTTGGGGGTTGAAGCAATTCACCCTGATTTTAAGGCTGTTGATAACATGTTAAGAACCACATTAATTATACTTTTTGCCCTAACAGGTCTGTTTCAGAGCGCACTGGGAAATGGTGATCCAAAGCGGGTATCCAGATCAGAGTATATTAGCCTTTGGAAAGATGAAGCCATCTTGCAAATGCGCGAACATGGAATCCCCGCAAGCATCACTTTAGCTCAGGCCATTTTAGAGAGTGGAGATGGAAATAGCGAACTTGCACGCAAAGGAAATAATCACTTCGGGATTAAATGCCATGATTGGACGGGGAAGAAAGTTTATCACGATGATGACAAGCGACACGAATGTTTTAGAAAATACGACACTGCCCACCAGAGTTTTGAAGATCACAGCCTGTTTCTAAAAAGAAGCCGTTACGCTTTCTTATATGATTATAAAGTAACCGATTATGAAGCCTGGGCCAAGGGTCTTAAAAAAGCAGGTTACGCTACAAATCCAAAATACCCCGACTTGCTGATACGCATTATCGAAGAGAACAACCTTACCCAATACGACAAGCAAGGGTTGAGCAAAAATTACAACCCCAGCAAACCCAATAAGCCGGCGAGCAAAACCACCAAAGAAGGCGATGCCATTGTAATCACGATAGATCGTGGGAAAAACATTTTTGTAAGCGATAACAAGATTAAATATATCGTAACCGAATCTGCAACAACCCCAGCCCAGCTGGCTGAAGAAATGGATATGGGAAAATGGCAAATTTCGCGGTACAACGATTTGGATAAACGCTCAAAAATTGACGAAGGCACTCGAATCTACATTCAGCCGAAGAGAAATAAATCCAAACAACACAGTAGTCATACAGTGGCCACAGGCGAAACGCTTCATACCATTTCGCAGCATTATGGTGTAAAAGAGAAGAAGATTTTAAAATTCTCTGACTTGCCAAAAGGTCATAAGGTAAAGCCTGGTGAGGTGCTTAAACTTAGAAGATGATTTCAGAATACAGATTTAGACATCTGATTTAAATAGTTTTGAAGATCACACTTTCATTAATCCCACGTTTTAGAGTATTTTAAACTGTCCATTTAAGATTCAGAACAAAAGCTTATCTTCGTAAGTAGTTTGAAACTAGACTAAAAATCATTTTATAATGGACACAAAGAAAACATCGAAAACACTTCATCTTCCGGTTTTAATAGAAACCGATGAGGATGGTGTCTATATCGTAAGTTGCCCTGTATTCAAAGGCTGTCACAGTTATGCGAAAACTGTTAATGAAGCTATGGACAATATTAAAGATGTAATTGAAATGTGCCTTGCGGAAGAGAGACCTGAAAATCTAAATAATTTTGTTGGCTTTAGAGAAGTGCAAATTCTGGCGTCATAATGTCAGGACTACCCTTAATATCGGGAACAGACCTTGTAAAAGCTTTAGTTAAAAACGGGTTTGAAAAATTTGTTCGCATTATAGAATGAAACATTCTGACGGGCGAATAACAACTATTCCCGTTCACAAAAATGAAGATTTACCTAAAGGACTTCTCCGAAAAATAATGCGCGAAGACTTAAAAGTGGATATTTCAGAGTTTGAGAATCTTATCAAATAGCTTTTCTTTTTGAAATAAAGTGAAAATTAATTCTCTGTCTTTTATAAAGCAGAAAATTCGCTGACCAAATGCCACTCACTTATAAAAGCTAAATACCCATTTAATTTTATATTTGTCAATTCTATACCAAAACTGGCATCCAAGCTGGCATGAAGCTTTTATTTGTAATTCCGTCAATCACAAATTATTTCACCTTTCTTGAAGGGTTGATAGACGCGCTTACAAAACGAAATCACGAAGTTCACCTGGCCACGTCACGCAAGCATATTGCCCGCATAAGTGAATATAGGCGCGAGATAAAATGCGAAGTGCATGATATAGATTTCCCACGAGCGCTCGATCCTTTAAGGCACTACGCTGCCGCGAAAAAGGTACAAAGCCTGGTTCACGAAATCAAACCCGATATTGTGAACATACATTTTTCGGCGGCTCTTTTTACGGCTATGCTCGGCAAAGACGATAAATGGCCGGTTTCTACAGGAACGATTCACGGATTGGGGTCACCACTGATTAGTGGGTGGCGAAAAGCCATCATTTCTCAAGCCGAAAAATATAGTTCATCACGCGTTGATGAGGTGTATGTGCTTACCGAAGATGATCGGGAATACCTTGCCAAAAGTGCTAAAGGTGCAAATGTAAAAGTGCTCGAATCATTTGGAATTGGCTGTGATTTGGAACGGTTTGATCGTTCAAACGTAAATCTCGGTCAGGTAGAAGCCATTCGTAAAGAGTTGGGAATCAAAGATGATGATTTCGTCTATATTTTTATCGGCCGGCAAACCAATTTTAAGGGATTTGATAAAGTAGTGCGAGCTTTTCTCGAAACGAAAAAAACACATCCCAAATCTAAATTGCTTCTTGTGGGCGAAAAAGATAGGATACACCCCACTTCTCTCAAACCAAAATTTGAAAAAGCACTTAAAACCGATAAGTCGATTATACGCGTGGGGTGGCGCGAAAATGTACAGGACTACCTCGAACTATCTCACTTAAATGTTTTCCCCTCTGAACGCGAAGGGCTTCCAGTAAACTTAATGGAATCGCTTGCCATGGGTGTGCCTGTGCTTACGGTAAATAGCCGTGGCTGCCGCGATGTAGTGCGCCACAATATTGATGGTGTGGTAATAGACGAAACGAGTATTGAAGCTTTGGCAATAGCCATGCGGCAGCTTCAGGACGATAAACCGAAAATTGAGATCCTTTCTAAGAATGCTTTAGAAGGCCGGGAACGGTTTGATCGAAAGGTTTTTATAGAGAAGCAATTTGAGATTTTTGAACGGCTTACTGGGAAGAGGGTTTAGTTTTTAGTTTTTAGTTCTTGGTGATTGGTTTTTGGTTTAGTTACTTGATACAATTTTTTTGTATTTGAGCTTGGCCTTTGTGCTACGCGCAGTCGCTCGTGTCTCGCGAGGGACGCATACTCCGGCATCTTGCCGGGCATTATAAAATGTTTGTGGTGTCTACAAACTTTAATTTTTTAAAACAAGGATTCGTTTATCCGGGCGAGACGCCCGAGTTAGCCACCCTCGCGGGACGCGAGCGTGTGCGGAAGCGTTCCTACTCTCCGTTTTCGATGCGCAATTGCTTAACTCGAAAGACTTCTCCATCTTTTTTCAAGAAAAAGGTAAGCCGGTATGTACCTGTGGAAGTCACCAAATCGCCGATGTAGTAGTAATCATCAAGCTTAGACTTGCCTTCGTGTTTTACAGTGTAAGTTTTGGTTTTATTTTCATCAAAAAAGCGGGTTAAAATCACTTCGGCCTGTTCCTTGCTGTAAACATCCTCCACATCCTTAACAGTGAGATCTACCGTTTTGGTAAAATACCCACCCAATGCCTTGGCATTTCCTTCTTGAATAGCCTTTGTGATTCCTTGTTTTTCAGAAACTTGACTGTAAGAAAAAAGAGTTACAAGCGAAAAAACAACAAGGATAAAAAATTTCTTCATTTCTTAATTTTTGCGAATAGCTTGCAAATATCAAGCCAGCGAAATCAAATATAGGAAAATTACGACATCAATTTTACTTTGTGATTGTATCTTTCAGCCATGAAAATTGTCATTTGCTGTGTAGGACGTACCGATGTTTCTCATGTTCAGGAATCTATTGATATTTACACCGATCGTTTGAAGCATTATTTACCTGTGGAACTCACAATCATTCCCGAGCAAAAACTATGGAAAAAGCTTTCGCCAGATGCACGCAAAAAGGCCGAAGGTGATGCGATCCTTTCACAATTATTGCCGGGAGACCGATCAGTACTTCTCGATGAAAAAGGTAAGCAATACACCAGCGAAGATTTTGCTGAGTATCTGCAAAAGGAAATGGGAACCGGTGCCAAACGTTTGGTTTTTATCATTGGTGGTGCCTTTGGCTTCAGCACTGAAGTGTATGCTGAAGTTCCAGCTAAAATCTCACTTTCAAAAATGACTTTTTCACATCAAATGATTCGGACGCTTTTGCTCGAACAGGTATATAGAGGGATGACAATTTTGAAAAATGAACCTTATCATAATAGGTAGTAGGTATTGGTATTTATTTTGTTTAAAAATGCCTTTTTCAAGACACTATAACCTGATTATCAATGCCTGCGCAGACCCCCAGCCGCTAAACTAATCTCTTTACACATTTCGACATAGCTCAATACAGCGCATCTTTTTCCAACCTTACTTTTTTCGTCTTATTCTATATATTCGTAAAGTTAGATTGTTAGAATTTTTCCGAAAACATCTATCTCTAAAATAATGTAACATATTGTCTACCAATGCCCACGCTCACCCCCAAACCCCTAAAGGGGCGAGCCTACCGCACATCTTACCGTTCTTCGAAAGACGTTAATTTATTAAAGTCAGGATTTAGTTGCGTTGCATTTATTGTATAAAATCAATCCCTTGATAGATATGTGCGGCAGTACCCTTTAGGGCAAGGGCGCGCGAGGGAGTTGATTACATCCTACGGCTGTGAGACCGCTGCGCTAAGTTGTTAGTTATTTGTAAAGAGAAAATTTCGATTGAATAATTTTCATTCAAGATGTGTATAGAGATTAGGCCCCTTCCATACGGACTCCCAAATGTCGAAAGGTGAGCATCCACCGCACACACGTTTCGACTCCGCTCAATGCACCGCATTATCATTTCATAATTCACACTTAATACGTAATTCGAGTGACTATAATTCAGCTTTAATTATCAATACAACTTCCTTGAAATCGTTCACTACTTGATGGTTGGAAAATCTAATTTCATGAATTCCAACTCCATTTAAATACGCTGTTCTTTCTTTGTCTTTATCTTTTTGATTTTGTTCGCCATGATATTTTCCATCTAAATCAATAGATAATCGTTTTTCATGGCAATAAAATCCAACACATATTTGTTAATAACCTGAGTTCGATTATTAACAACTTGACTGTCAATAACTAACGAAAAATAGTTCTAAAAATAGAAAGGTAAAATACAGTGTTTTTGTATATTTAGATCGTTGAAAAATAAACACTTAACAAAAACAA
>NZ_JAAGVY010000020.1 GCF_010686655.1 Cryomorpha ignava
AGCAGTAAGTTCACTTTGTAGTTCACCTTGTAGTGGGTTAAGTGGACCTGGTCCTTCTACATTATCAATACATCCTGAAGCCATATCACCATTAATAAAGGTGAACGGATCGCCACTAAGCATGGCTGGATAGGTATTAACAGGAGCTCCTCCAACGTTTGGAACTTCTACAAACGCATTTTGCGCTGCACTGGATGTTACCAGATTTCCAGAAGTTGCACCCGCTGCCATACCATTTACACCATCCGGTATGCTTCCAAGAGCGGTAGCAGTTCCGAATTCGATTTTATACAACGTATTTTGTGAACGGTTTGCAAGATACAGCACACCATCTACCCATACAAGATCACCACCAAATACCGGCGCAGCTGCGTAGTAAGATGGATTACCAGAAAGGTCTATGGTTGAGATTATATTTGAACCGGCATCACCAACATAGATTAAACCGTTTCTAAATGCTACTGCAGTAATCTGCGAACCAATAACACCCCCACCGGCAATTGGAGTAGCAACAGGGTCGAATGTTGGAGGAACTACATTATAACCAATGAATTCACTTCCATTTTTGTTTACAAAGTATATCTTGTCATTAACAGCATCATACGTGATGTGCGCTTCAAAGTCAACATTTGTAAGATATGTTAATTCTGCGTTTCCACCTATGAAATCAACTTTGTAAAGGTCTGAACCGACAACGTCTGGTCCGTGGTTTACATAGAAGGTAGCGTAGTTTTGACATACATCGATAAGTTCACCTGTATTACATCCTGACGCCATGTCACCATCACGTAGTGTGTAAGACTCACCATTTAACTCGAGTGTGTAAGAACTCATGTATTGACCATTGTTTCCAAGAGCAGTATCATACAACCCAAGGCTCGTTTGCCCTTGTGCAGAAACCAATAGTTGATCATTGGCGGTAATAGCCATACCTGTAACTTTCACAGGAACGGGTCCGAGATAAACGTCACTAGGAATTGCAACTACGTTTTTATACAAACCATTACCACTACGAGTAGCAAGGTAAAGCGTCCCATCAGATTTAAATGCAAGGTCACCACCTGTAACAGGCGAATAGCTGTCATATGTTGATACTAAGCTCGGAGCAACCACATCAAAAGAGAATATTGCATTTTGATTCTGGCTACCAAACAATAGTTTACCATTTGGATTACCTAATGCTTCTGGAGCAAATACAGCAGCAGTAATCTCACCGAAATCTTCACCAGGCAGACCAATCTGTACTGTTGGTCCCCAAACAGGCAGACCAGTTGTAGTAAGTGTACGGTATGATTGTGTGTGCTTGCTAACAGCATAGATCAAGTTATCTTCTGCGTTAAAGGCAATGTGAACTTCTATGTCACTTGTTGCAATGTATTCCATTGTAGCTACACCACCGCTAAGAGTTACTCCGTAGATATCAGAGATACCATCGGCAGCAGCATGATCTGCAAGGTAGTACGTGTAGTTTTCACAATCTGGTGCTGGAACACACTCACAGTTATTGTTGAGTATACCAATAGCTCCCGGAAGTTCACAGGCACCGCCTATGTTTGCTTCAAGGTCTGGACAATCGAATTCAACAGGAGTACCCATACATTGACAAAATGTGGTAACCATATCGTTTTCAGTCATATCATCACCATCATCACAAGCATCACCGAAGTTAGCTTCAAGATCTGGACAATCGAGCTCACCACATGCTTCAACAATAAGTTCAATGTTGACTGTAGTTGACTCTACCGGATCGCCATTATCCATAGCAACTAGTTGCAGCTGATACGTGCCAGCGGTGGCTCCAAATAATGATATAACTCCGCTTGTTGACTCTCCATTGATAGTAGTAGAAGAAATTACGCTACCGGTATTTTCAGAATCATTGAGACTAACCGTTACTTCCTGACCCGCCTCCGGACCTGTGAATGTAAAGTTAATCGTGCTTGAATCGCCCTCACAAATTGTAACTGATGTAGAAGTAATATTCAATAATAAAGGAGGAATGTTTGAGGTACTATCTGAGTTTACGTTAAAAACAAAGCACTCATTATCTAGCCAATCTACACCACCATCGAGGTCGTATGCACCGGCAAAATTATCTCCCGCCTGGTTAAAACGACCAATTTGAAAAAAGTTAGTACCATCGCCACTATTAACACCTACGGTAGCAGACGTTCCTCCGAAACCTCCGACACCTCCGGAAGCACTTCCGGTAGTCCATTGCATATCACCATAATAGAAAGCAACGTTGTTGCCTACGCCAATTACGGGGTCATTCCCATCGGTAATGATAACCTGAAAAGTATTCAATTTATCATCTTGGTTTGGAAAGTAGCCCACGCCGGGATAATTTACATAAAGTGCACTTGGAGTTACATCATACCATACCACGTCAGATCCTAATCCGCGTGTATCTACATCGCCCCAAAAAGGAGCAACCATAGGGGTAGAAATCGGGAATCCACTGGCGGTAAAACTGGAGAGCGGGCCATTAAATGTAATGTTACCATTATTATTTATGTAAACCGATGTGTACTCAGTACCATACATATTAAAAGTAAATGGCAATTCTATTTCCAAAGATGACCCATCATCGTTTCGTGGTATAAAAGAATAAGTCGCCGTATCATGAGGAATATAACAATCAGTATCTCGATTTCCTGCCACGTGTTTTGACAAAGGGCTTATCGGGCTTTGTACTCCGTTAGCCGGAATAGATTGTATCTGGAATTGATCCAGTTGTCCGGCTAACTTGGCTGTTTGGTAAGCTTCCGTGCCCGGTTGTAGTTGCCCAGGCTGATCAGATTGCTGTGCCACAGCCAGGCTAAATGAACCCAAAAAAAGGCTCATACTTAGAATAAAAAGTTTATTTGATTTCATAAGAATAAGGATTTAGTTATTTGATTAGTCATTTGGTTATAAAAGTACTGCGGTGATAAGGGTATTTAAATAGCGAATTCTCGCTATTTTTACGCTTAACTCCACATATTCTACGACCAAAATAGAATATCAGCCGATATTTCAATTTTCGGCATATTATTTTCACCAAAAAAAACAGAGGTAAGAATGTAGTCAATCTTATTAATAGGCTGTGATTTGGATATAAACCCCAACAGAAAACCCGAGAACTCTGGAATCTAAAGAAAAATCAAAATTGGCAAAAGAAAGGCGATCAATTATTCAGAACAATCATCGGGGCCAGACATCAATAAACTCAGGCACCGCGAGGAGTGCCATAGCTGCCAGAATGAAAATAACCATGAGTTTCCAAACCCATTTCATCCAAACATTGTATGGAATTTTGCCTATGGCGAGTACACCCATGGTAACTCCACTGGTGGGAATAATTAAATTGAGTAATCCATCGCCAAACTGGAAAGCCAGGACGGCGGTTTGTCGGTCTATACTGAGCAAATCGGCCAGAGGAGTCATAATGGGCATAGTAATGGCCGCCTGACCGGATCCCGACGGAATAAAAACATTGATAAATCCTTGAACCACAAACATGATTTGCACACTGATATAATTTGGGAAATCTCCTACTGCATTTGACATGGCATAAAGTACTGTGTCGATAATTTTTCCATCTTCAGCTACGACCAAGACACCACGTGAAAGGCCGATAATTAAAGCCGCAACCAACATATCTTTTGCTCCTATTGTAAAAGCAGAAACGGTTTCCGACGCTTTCATGCGCGTAATTACAGCAGCTATCAAGCCAAGAGCGAGAAAAAGCGCCGAAATTTCATCGATATACCATCCCCAAAAATTAGATCCGTACATAAGCAAGCCAATTGCTATTGCAAAGAGTACGAGTACCACTTTGCGGGCTACATTAAAAGGAACATCTTTCATCGCTTGCGGATCTGAATCAGAATCTGGTTCTGTTTTGAAACCGAATTCAGGATTCTTTTCCAACTTAAAAACGTATGCCATAACAAATGCTATGGCAATAATTGTAAAAATAGCCCATACTACCCAGCGATAACCAGCGCCACTACCTACAGGCAATTCGCTTATTCCCTGCGCTATACCGACTGTAAACGGATTGATTACTGCACCGGCAAAACCCGCCCCGGCACCAATAAATGGAATGGCTATTCCGACAATATTATCGTAGCCCATACTTCGAGCAAGCGGTATGGTGATGAGTATAAAAACCAAATTTTCTTCCGACATTCCAAACGTGCAGCCCGCGAGCGAGAAAAACACCATGAGCAAAGGAATGATCAAATGGCGCATCCCGGGATTGCTTCGCGCATATTTTAAAACAGAGCCAAGACCGGCATCGAGCGACCCTGTAGCCGATAATATTGAAAAAGCTCCTCCTACCAAAAGCACAAATGCGATAATGTGCGCGGCACCTACAAATCCCTTTATAGGAGCAGTGAGCAAACTGCCGAGCCCTTGGGGATTAGATTTTACTGATTCGTATGTACCGGCTACAACTATAGTTTTGTCGTCAACAATTTCGCGAGCGTATTCGCCGGCAGGAATAATCCAGGTAAGCGCGATAAAAAGCAATAAAACCACTGATATGATTACCAGCGCGTCAGGAGATTTTTTAAGCACTTATCGCGTTTTGAGAAATGGTGAAGAAATAGTTTTATGATCTGAATTAAGCATTAAAGTATAAGCACCGCTATTGAGTTTTGACAAATCTATTGATTGAAAATCAATATTGGTCGAGCGGCCACTCATAACAACACGACCGGCGATGTCAACGATCTGCCATTTTCCAGAAAAGGACTCCAAAAACTCAACCTTTAATTCTGTTGAAGCCGGATTTGGATAAAGTCGGAATAATTGGTTTTCTTCTTTCGATAAGCCCAGAATGCAATCTGGGGCAGACTCATTATAGGTTCTGGTAAGCGTTCCATTTTCTGCATACCAATTTTCCCATGTTCCTCCAGACCCGCTTATCCAATCGTTGAGATCAAAAAAGTTTTCACCGGATTCGGTGGCCGGTACGCGATAAACTTTTACCGCTCCAGAATTTCTATTCCAGGTGAGCGGCTGGTTAGATTCAATGATTTCGGGCGCCTGCACTACTTCGCAGTTTGACTGTAAAAAGTAAGCAAACTCATCGCTATACTCCGGATATTCGCCATAAGCGTGCGCCAAGCCATCTGCACCTATTGCTATAGCTACATGCTCATTTGATGCAACACCGTGGGCATATTCCAGATTGTGATCGTTAATTAGTCGCGCCATAAAGGTCAATAACCTCCCGTACCTATCGCGCTCATTAAAATGTGTATCCGTAATTGCATTTTCAAGAAATGGTGCATCTACAAAATCATTCCAGCCAAGGGTTAGATAGTTATCAAAAGGATTAGCAAGCGCTTCATCAGAATCAATCGACCCGTTTTGGGCAGAAAAATATCCTTGAGCCATTACAGCCATTCCCGCAGATGTACCTCCCACGACGCCACCTCTTACATTGAGTAAATTATTGATTGCTTCTTCAACGGGAGTGTCGCGCCAATAATTTACATAATATGACTGGTCGCCACCGGCCATAAAGATTGCTTCTGCGCCATTTAATCTTTCAATTACATAAGGATCATTTGCGGCAGCAGCAGAATTAAACCTTATTGTCTCTACAGAGTTGAGGCTAACGCCGAGTTGATTATACATATAATTATTGTATCCGTCAGATTGTGAGGTTCTGAGAACCACAACATCGCCTCCATTGGCTTTTTCTAAAAACCAGACCATTGCAGGGTCGCTTTCTATACCTCCACCCATAAGACAAATGCCAAAATCTGGCTGCACTTCCAAATCTTGAGCACTCCCGGATAACCAGCTTGTATAAGATTGGGCGAATGAGAAATGTGCAATACCAATAGCGAATAGAGTGGTGAAAATCGTTTTCATACTTAATACCTAAAATCATTATTTCACTTGCGTCGAAGCGAATTCAGACAGCCAAGGTAAAAGATATGGAGTAATTTGAAGCTATTCTTTGATTTGAACCTGCCTTTTTTAACGTTTCATTGGTCGTCCGCCGGGAGAATCTTCCTTTTTCAGTCCAAAAGTAAGGTTGATGCCGACATGAACCCGTACATCTTGTGGATTTTCGAAATATACAAATGATGACTCATCCTGTGGATTGTCATTATCCACCACGACAATTTTTGCAAATCTGGTGAAACGTAGGTTTTCTGCGAGGCAGTAAATTTGAAACGGCCCGGCATTAAGTGATAATCCTGCGCCGAGCGACGGTGAAAAGTGCGCTCGCTTTGTAAAATGTACATCTGCCTGAATGGCCTTCCAGAATTTTTGGTTGTAACCAATACTAAAGCTAAAAGGCACTTCACTATCCAAAATACCGTGATATACACTAAGCCATGCTTTTCCAACAAACTTTTCATTGCTTAGCACCTCATAGCTTGCACCATACCGGAGATATCCATTTAAAGAAGTTGTAAATTGTTCTTCGGTTCTTGTAAAGTTGTAAGCGTCTTCGAGATCATCGAGAAGTGTATCAAGTCGTGCTTGAAAGGCATCGTTAAAATCTGAACCTTCAACAAAGATAAAATCTGTAAGGTCTATACCATTGTATGCAAAGCTCGCATCGTTTGTGCCGTAATTGGCCACATCTGTTTTCCATTTTATAAATCCCAGATCATTTGCAGAAAACTCTACTTGTAATTTTTCAATCGGCCGGTAAACCACGCCAATATCTCCACCAAAACCAGTGTTTTTTAATCCGAGCAAATAAGTTTTTATATCGTCGTGAATATCTTCATCTCCCCCAGATGCTGAGCCATAAATTCCAGAGGTATTTACTATAAAACTTCCCGAAGTTTGCATATTGTATGTTTCCGGATCTGTTCTTAGCTTAAGCGTAGATTGCTCGGTTTCTATTCGCTCCATACCATAAAGATATTTCGCCGTAAGGCCAAAAGACCATTTTTTATTCAACTCATAATTATAGCCTATTCCATACTCGCGAAAGTGAATAGCATCTATACCAAGACCACTCATATTTACAGTATTATCTTCAAATTTATGATCGCCCACATTTCCATAAACTCCGAGGTAGAATATATCTTTGGGAATCGTTAGGCCTATTTGCACCCGTTCGGCTGCACGCGCATGTACATAGTGTTTTCCAAATCTGAAACCGACGTGTATCAGCTCAAACCCCAGATTTTGTCCGGTGTAGGCAAATTCATCAATGCTGCCAAGTATTTTTTCGGCATCGAGGGTTACCTTTCCGTTGGCGTCTGCCACCAAATTATCACCAGGCTTAAACCAATTATTGCCATGATCAAAATAGACCTGGCTCAATCCCGGTAGTCCGATATTTATACGCCCTGCAGGCCTGAGAGCCGGATTGGCATAAACGGATTGGGGCAAAAAATCAAATACACCAACCTGCCCGCTCTGCTGCGAATACAATCCCGAAACTGAAAAAAGCATGACAAAAAACAAAATCGAAATCGCTCTAATCATCGCTGCTTAAGTTTAGGGTAGCCTTAGCTCCGAGTTTAACATCAAAGGCATCGTTAGAAAAGAGCCTGATAGGATGATTTCCATTTCCGGCAGAGTTTCCAAATACAGTAATAATCATTTGAGTGGCATTTTCTAATCCCAGAATTTTCGATTTTGGAATGCGCACATCTGTAATCGTTTTTGTAGTTCCTATAGCGCGTCCATATTCCGGATCGCCTTCAGCTACAACAAGATTTACGGGTGCTGCCGAAAAAACAAGCTGAGGACTTTCAAAAAGTGCATCTATTGGATTAAAGAGCGAATCGGTAAAGACGATTTGCACTCCGGCATCAAAAGGAAATCCGTTTTCTACGATGAGCCTAATGTCCAGCGCTTCTATTTCGCTAATGTTCTCAGTATCTTCCATCAGATTGCCCAAATCTAGCGCGGTGGTATCAACAAGCAGAAAGTTGGCTATTGAACCAAAAAGCGGCACTTGAACCTCAAAGTTCATTTTCAGCTCATCTTCATTGGTTATAAATACATTATCAATACTTTCGGGGTTAATGATCAGACCAAAATCGCCAATGAGTTTATTGGGGCCAAAATACATCAGGTCCGTTACCGTTGGAGTCATTAATTCGTTGTCAATAATGAGTGTAGAAAGTGCGGGAACTCCCATTTGCTGCGAAGCTGCAATGGGCGGAAGCTGATTGATGTTTGCTCCGTCAATAACCATTGTCTCTCCGTTAACATTTTTGCCTGTAAGCTCGTCAATAAAAAGCCCCATTCCAAGACCAAAATCATTTTCGAAATTGAAATTTATACGCGGATCTTCTATTCGTACATTAGCCACATTTGGGTCGTCAAAAAGTGATATCTCTACGGTTTCATCTTCAAAATCTATTCGGCGCGGGGCAATAAACCCACCAGCCCTTTTAATGGAAAAATCAAGCATTCCCAGCTCAATAAATACGGGTTCTGAATTGCCAAGTCCCTCGCTAGAGAGTGTTACCTCGTACTGAATTCTCAATCCATTTGAAATATCATCTGAATTGTGAAACAAAAACCTAATGTTTTCGAGACTTACCTCGTTTGCAATGTTAATGGGTGGTGTATTATCTGTAAAGTCGATTGAAATTGCTTCTGTATTATCGGCATTAAAAATCTTTATAAAACCACTAATGGGAAATGTACCTTCTGAAAATACATTGAGAAATAAGCCGCCGGATGCGAACCTAACAGAGTCGAGCCGGTCTCCTTCATTCGTTTGAAACGCATAGATCTCATCGCTCTGAACTGTAAACGACCCCAGGTCGATTAGTTCATCAAACTCCACTGATGTAAGTTGTATTGTGTCTTTATAGTCGAAACCCTTTGCGTTAAGAAGATCTGCCGCACTCAATGGGTTAATCGTATCGCGATATATCAACGAAATACTACCATTTTCACTCACATCTATTAGTCCGTCTTCGTTGTAATTCTCAATAAGCCGCTCGGCGAGAATAGTCACATTTGCAATAGGAACGCCAAACTGTGGCTGTATTCCATAGTCAAATTCTGTAATTTTAATTTCTTCTTTCACGCACGAAAATAGCCCGGCAAGAAGCAATGAAATTATTAATAGTCGTGTAAGGGACAACATAAATATGTTTTGTAAAGCAAGGTATATTGCAAATTAGTTACGCAGTATCACGCGATTAGGTTGCCTAAAAATATTCTTTTTCATCAATATATCGTATCAACATTCAATTGGTGAACCATTTTTAAGATTTCTTTTTACTGTGTCTGCCTAATCTTTACTTTTCACTTTTTGAATACACCCATGACGAAAAACCCATTCATACTTATATTATTCTTGTTTTGCCATGTGGCATTATTCGGGCAAACCACCGTTCCAGACCTTGGTATAAAAAACAAGCAGGCGGTTTATACTTTATTTAAGAACGCTATTGTACACGCGCAGCCAGGGAAGAGCGATACCCTCAGTTTTTTAATCTATAAAAATGAGATTATTCGGATAGGAGAATTTTCGGAAATAGAAATTCCTGCAAATACAGTTATTCAAGATTGGGAAGGTTTTCACATTTATCCTTCATTTATTGAATTCAATAGTCGTTACGGGCTTCCGCCAATGCAGAATAAGGAAAAAAACAACACGGGTGCGGGTTACTGGAATGAGGCTATTCACCCCGAAGTTAATGCGGCTGATGCCTTTAGCCCCGATGAAAAAATGGCAGCAACGATGCGCCAAATGGGATTTGGATATAGTGTAAGTCAGATAAAAAACGGCATCATGCGGGGCACTTCCCTTCTTGCGCAAACGGGCGACGGATCGGCGCAAGACAATGTAGTAAAATCAGAGGTGGCCATGAATCTCTCTTTCCAAAAAGGAAAATCTAAGGATGAATATCCCAAAAGCCTGATGGGAACTGTTGCGCTATTTAGGCAAACTTATGCCGACTTGGAATGGTATGAGAAATCTTTTGGCGAAGAGGCCAATTTTAGCCTGGAGGCTATGCTGAAATCTGCTTATCTGCCGGCTGTATTTGAAGTGGGCGAAAAGTTTGATATTCCGCGATTGGGCAGAGTGGCCAATGAGTTTAATAAGCGCTTTATACTCATAGGCAGCGGCGACACTTACCAGCTGTACGGATCTGATTTTGACTGGGTAGATGCCATAGTAGCACCACTCAACTTTCCAAATGGGTACGATATGAGCGATCCGGATTTGAGCAGGTTTGTAGATCAAAAAGAACTGCTTCACTGGGAGCGCGCACCATTTAATCCATTTTTCATTCAGCAAAATAATATTCCACTCATCCTTTCGGGAAATGGAATTGAGAAACCGGCAGACTTTTTCGAGAATCTACTTCTTTGCATCAAAAAAGGATTGGACAGAGATTCGGCATTTGCGGCGCTCACCACAACGCCGGCAAGCCTTATAGGAATGGAGAACCGAATTGGAAAAATCGAAACAGGTTTTCTGGCCAATTTTTTCATTACAAAAGGTGATATTTTTTCTGAAAAAGATGCCTTACCCATTGCGCACTGGGTAAACGGAAAGGAGTACATAATTGAAAACCGTGAAAAACATAAACTCGAAGCAGTGTATACGCTTAATGTAAACGATGTATATTTTGAGCTTCAGGTAAAAGGAGAAGAAAAGTACAGCGCCAAGGTGCTTTATATCGCCTCTGAAGATACCACTGAAATGAAAGCAAAACTGGTGCTTCAGTCAAATGAAGTAAGCCTGCAATTTAATGATGATGAAAAAGGATATTACCGCCTGGCGGGAACTATTTTGAGCGACAATAGAATTTGGAATGGCCAAGGATATGATCCTTCCGGAAAGCTAGTGAACTGGAACGCCATTCGCCGAAAGGCAAAAAAGGAAACTGCAAAAAACGACACCACACTGGCAGTGGTTACAGATTCTATTCCACTCCCACCTTCCAGATATTTTCCGCTGGTCGCTTTTGGATTTGACTCTATTCCCAAAGCCGAAACCTTGCTGATAAAAAACGCCACAATCTGGACAAATGACAGCGTTGGTGTTCTAAAAAATGGCGAAATGATGGTTGCTTTTGGGAAGATAGTCGCTGTGGGCAAAAACATTAATCCAGCTGATTTTTTAAGTAAGAAAAATAAGGATAGCTATAGCGTAATTGATGCAGGCGGTAAACACGTAACTGCGGGTATTATTGATGAGCATAGCCATATTGCTATTTCGCGAGGAGTAAATGAGGGCACTCAGGCAAGCACGGCCGAAGTGCGCATAAGCGATGCACTAAATCCTGAAGATATTAATATATACCGTCAACTGGCAGGCGGAGTTACTACCTCGCAGCTGCTGCATGGATCGGCAAACCCGATAGGCGGCCAATCGGCATTGATAAAGCTGCGCTGGGGACAACCCTACGAAGAGATGCTATTTGAAGATGCGCCTTCATTTATAAAATTTGCGCTTGGCGAAAACGTGAAGCAATCAAACTGGGGGTCACAAAACACCACCCGATACCCACAAACACGGATGGGTGTGGAACAATTTTTTTACGAATACTTTTACAGAGCAAAAGAGTACGGACAACTAAAAGAAATAGCTGCTGCCCGAAAACCGGAGAAAAAAAGCAGAAAGAAAAAAGCCCAGGAAGACGATCCAGAACCGTTTAGAACTGATTTTGAACTGGAAGCGCTACTGGAAATTCTAAACGGAGAGCGCTTTATTACCTGCCATTCTTATGTGCAAAGCGAAATAAATATGCTGATGCATGTGGCTGATAGTATGGGATTTAAAGTTAATACATTTACCCACATTTTGGAAGGCTATAAAGTGGCAGATAAAATGAAAGCTCATGGTGCCGCCGCCTCTACCTTTAGCGATTGGTGGGCTTACAAATATGAGGTGAAAGATGCCATTCCTTACAATGCAAGCATATTGAATGAAGTGGGTGTGATAACTGCCATAAATTCTGACGATGCTGAAATGGCGCGAAGGCTAAATCAGGAAGCCGCAAAAAGCATAAAGTATGGCGGAATGACCGAAGAAGATGCACTGAAAATGGTGACGCTAAACCCTGCCAAAATGCTTCATATCGACGAGCGAGTTGGAAGCCTTACTCCTGGAAAAGATGCTGATTTTGTGATCTGGTCTGGCCATCCGCTATCTGTTTATTCAAAAGCTGAAAAAACATTTATTGATGGCATAAAATACTTTGATCGATCTGAACTTACAAATTTGGAAATGCGCGACTTAAAAGAACGAGCGCGCATAGCCGCTCTCATGGAAAAAGCTAAAGGCAAAGGCGAAGATGTAAAGAAACCCAGCCGCAAAATGGAGCGCTATTATCACTGTGATACCGAGAATTAAGTTTTGCCAAATTAGACATCCCACAAAATGAAAAATATAAAATTTATAATTTCCTTTTTAATTTTGATAATGGCTTCGCTTTTGAGCCATGGTCAAAAGAATGAAACCAGCTTTTTATTAACCGAATTGCACATTTTTACCGGTACCGGAACCATCATTGAAAATGGTGCGGTTGGGGTTAAAAATGGACTGATAGATTATGTTGGGGCAACAAATTCTGCCGTAACAAAAAACTATCTGGAGGTGATTTCAAAGAGCGGGATGAATCTCTATCCCGGTTTTATTGCCATGAATACCACAATTGGTCTCACCGAAATTGATGCTGTACGTGCCACCCGCGATTTTAGAGAAACCGGTGATATGAATCCCAATGTAAGAGCCATTTCTGCCTATAATGCTGAAAGCGAAATAGGAGAAACCATTCTTGCAAACGGTATCCTATTTGCCCAAATTGCACCCAGAGGCGGCACCATAAAAGGAAGCTCATCTGTAATAAAACTACAAGGAGATAACTGGGAAGATGCAGCCTATAAAAGCGATGAAGGCATCGTAATGGACTGGCCTAAAATGTTTAAAATAAAAGGCGATGATGATGACCCACAGGGATATGAGCCCGATGAAAACTACGTAAAGAACCTCGCTGCAATCGAAGCGTTTTTCGTTAAATCGGAAGCTTATTCTAAAAACACAATCCCCGTAGAGCGTGACCTGAGAATGGAGGCTATGCGAGGCATTTTTGACGGAAGCAAACGTCTGTATATTTCTGCCGATTTTATTAAGGAAATACGGGAAATTGTAGCCTTTAAGCGGAAGTACAATATCAAAAAACTCTCCATAATAGGTGGATACGACTCATGGATGGCGGCTGATTTGCTAAACGAAAACGAGATAAGTATTTTGCTCCAGCGCGTGAATAGTTTGCCCCAACTGGCCGAAGATGCCTTGGATGCTTCATATACATTACCTACAAAACTGGCAGCCGCCGGTGTAAAATTCTGCTTTACCATGGATGGAAGTATGGAAACCATGCAAAACCGAAATTTGACCTTTAATATAGGAACCGCTATTGGCTACGGGCTAAACCCAAATACCGCTCTAACGGCTGCTACTCTGCACCCAGCAGAAATACTGGGAATAGGTGAAAGAACTGGAAGTATTGAAACTGGAAAAGAGGCCAACTTCGTATTAACAACCGGAGATATATTTGATATGAGAACAGCAAAAATTGCCGGTCTCTATTTAAACGGACGCCTTATAAATCTTGAAACACGTCAGGAAAGACTCTATAAGAAATACAGCCAACGCTATACAGAATAGCGAACAATTTTAAACAAAATAAGTATAATATTGTCATAATAAATAATTCCTTAACCCAAATTTATAATTAGTTACAGAATAATCATTTAGAAAATGGCAAAGCAGAAAGTAGAAGAAAAATGGGTTTTAATGACTGAACTGAATGGAGAGCCTTTACTCCACCATTTTAAGTTGAGCAACTTAGGCAATGTGGTTAAAATTAAAAAAGGAATCGGAGCCGAAACGCCTTTTTCACCCAAAAACATCGGTGGATATAAGTACATTTCGTTTACCACACGAAATGGATCAAGAGAGACCATTTATCTACACCGATTGGTAGCAGAGTTCTTCGTTCCCGCCGATGATGAGAACGATGTGTTTGTTTTACACAAGGATTACGATCGCGAAAACAACCATTTTTCAAATTTGGAATGGGTTACAAGCCAAGAATTTTACAAACACCGCGCAGCAAAAGCAGGTAGAAAACCCAAAACTGCTAAAACAGATACGTATGAGGAAAACTTACCCGAGCAAGCGGAGCGTAAAAAAGCAAAACTTCGCCGCTATGTAGCCGAGTTTTCAGGAATATAATAGTTAGTATCCCAATTTTTCTCTTGTTCTTTCCAGAAGCTCACGTGCTATCACGCGGGCTTTTTCAGCGCCGGCAAGAAGTTTTTCTTCAATTATTTCAGGATTTTGCATTAATGAATTAAAGGCTTCGCGCTCTTTTGCAAACCGCTGTACAATAACATCAAAAAGCTCCTGCTTAGCTGCTCCGTAGCCATATCCACCCTTGATATATTTCTCACGCATATCAGCCGTTTGATCTGGCGCAGCAATTAATTTGTAAATATTAAACACATTGCAGCTATCAGGATCTTTTGATTCATCTACCCCCTTACTGTCTGTAATAATCTTCATTATCGTTTTGCGCAAAGGCTTATCTGCTTCAAAAATATTGATGAAGTTGCCGTATGATTTACTCATTTTTTGACCATCAGTACCTGGAACATACATCGTATTTTCCTGCACCTGCGCCTCTGGAATTACAAAGGTTTCGCCCATCTGGTGGTTGAAAGCGCTGGCGATATCGCGGGTCATTTCAAGGTGTTGGAGTTGGTCTTTTCCCACGGGCACAAAATTGGCGCTGTAAAGCAAAATGTCCGATGCCATTAATACGGGATACGTAAAAAGTCCGGCATTAACATCAGAAAGCCGGTCGCTTTTATCTTTAAAGCTATGCGCATTTGCAAGCATTGGATAGGGCGTAAAACAGCTCAGGTACCAGGTTAATTCAGTAACTTCAGGAATATCGCTTTGGCGGTAAAAGGTGTGCTTATCAGTATCAAAACCAAAAGCCAGCCAAGCGGCAGCTACACCCAAAACATTTTTTCTAATTATTGCAGGGTCTTTTATGGCTGTAAGCGCATGCATATTCGCAATAAATAAAAACGCCTCATTGTTGCCTTCATCAGACATTTTTATAGCCGGGATAATTGCGCCTAAAATATTGCCCAAATGTGGAGTGCCAGTACTTTGAATTCCTGTAAGAATGCGTGCCATTGTATGGATTTAGAGTGCGCGAAGTTAGGGAATTCTGATGGAGTTAGTTACCAACTGTTAGCACCGGGAATTTTTACAACGGTAGTATCAGCGATAATATAATCAGGTAAACTTCCATCATCTCTTATCGCAATTTTATAATGTTTACTCTTCACTTCATCAATTTCAGATTGAGTAGGTATGCGTCCATAAGCTGTATAATCGGTGTAAAACATAAATGCAATATTTCCATTCACGCCAACGTCAGCATTGAAAACAATATAGTTTTGATTTCCCAACAGGTTTTTTGCAGCATTATAGAATTCGATTTGAGCTAACTCCCTTTCCCGTCCAAAATTATCAAGTGGTTTTTTCATAGAGTGATTCTTTTCAATTTTGCTCAAATTAAGACACATAAACCCAAATCCAATTACAGCACATATTCTCAAAATTGAAACTATTCGTGCCTTTTTGGTAAGTGCATCAAGCCATGTAAACAAGCTGTTAATCAGCGTTCCAAAGCCGAGATAAATAATTGGTGAAACCAAAATTGTAAATGAGGTCATTTTGGTCGCCGCCAAAGAATAAAATCCATAAACTATGAGTGTAAAAGAGATAAAAGCAATCCGATGAGTCGCCTCTTTTGTTTTTATCAATAGAAGAATTAATCCACCTACAATCAAAAAAGGTATTAAATCGCCGGAACCATAAATATCATAAATCGCTCTGAAATGAAACCAGATGTCACCGCCGTGACTTTCTACAACATTAAAGAAATGATCTGTATTGAGATTCATTTCAAACGCTGCTTCAACCGGATATTTATAGTGAACGAATATTTGCCAGGGCAGAAATACGGCAAGAGAAATTACCGCGCTTTTTAAGATTGGTTTATACGCATTCGGCGAAAGCCAATTACTTCTATTACTTACCCCAATGGTGAAAAACCAAACGGCATAAATTATTAAACCCACAAGCCATTTTATCAATACAGCGCCACCCGAAAAGATTCCAATCAAAATCAGACAAACACCTTTTTTAGACCGCTGGTATTCAAACCAAGCCCAAAAACTGGCTGTTACATAAAATAGAAAAGCGACATCGTTGTGATCTGTCGTAAACCTTCCGGCTACATGTTCCAGCTGGTAGTATGCCAATCCAAAAAAGAGCGCGCCATAAAATCCAGTTCTTCTGTTTATGGAGAGCTCACCAATTCTATAAATCGCGACTGAAGTAAGCGCATGCAATAAAATACTCGGAATTCTTACCGCAAGCTCATTGGCACCAAACAACTTTATGCTTAATGCCATTTGCCACAAAAATAAGGGTTGCTTGTGAAGCCAAATATAATTCTTTGTCCAGTCGGCAAAATAATACGGCAAAACAGGATCTCTGTATAAAACCGGTTTTAAAGGATTTACGGCCAAATTCTTTGCGACGAGTGCATGGTATTGTTCATCCCATAATACCAGAAATGGATCGAGATTTGCCATAAAAAAGCCCATCACCAATATTCCCAAAAACAAGGTAATTATGGCAGCTCTATTCTTATTTGAATGAAAAAGAATAACCGATAAAAGTAAAATTACTACAGCCGGATAGAGCGGTAAAACTTGGGTATCTGAAAAAAATGAAAACGGCATAGTTCTCTGTTCGGGAAACGAATATCTTGTAAAAATATCAGTATTCAGAATTCAAGTAAGTTTTCTTATCATTTTTCTCTCCCGTTCAAAATGCCGAGAATCTCAAAATTCTTCAAATCTATCAAAGTTGTCACAATCTTTAGCTAAGTCAGCTTTAGAAAAGACGCATGATTTTAATAAGTAAAACTGGTATTCTAATGGAGTGAAAGAGATTTTTCCTTAAAAAAAAAGGTGATCGAATAGACCACCGTTTTAATTTTCAATTCAAAGCGAATTAGCTTTTCAAAAATTCAATCAAAATCTTGTTGAGCTTGTCGGTATGAGTGACGTACAATCCGTGGGGAGCATCATCAAACTTTTCATATCGATTGTTTTTAATTCCTTTGGCTGCCTGATCTGCAGATGTTTTAATCGGCACAATGTTATCAGACTTTCCGTGGACGATTAATGTGGGCACATCAACATTTGCAAGTTCTGGTCTGAAATCAGTGCCTGCCCACGATTTAGCGCTTTCTACCGTGGCGTGTTTTGAAGCCTGCATCGCAAGACCCCAGGTAAAATCAAGCATTCCCTGTGAGACAGTATCCTTATTTTCGCTGGCATTAAAATAATTTTTTCCAAATTCCTTCGCAAAGCCGGGGTAGTCCGTCTGGAGATTTTCCATAATCCCATTTAGATCCTTTTCGGGAACTCCATCCGGATTATCGGCTTTCTTGGCCACCAGTGGAATAATTGAAGAAATAAGAATTGCCTTCGAAATTTTCTTACTTCCGAAATCGGTAAAGTAGCGCACTACTTCTCCTCCACCCATAGAAAATCCGCAAAGTACTACGTCGTTTAAATTTAGCGTGAGGATTAAATCGTTTAAATCGCTTGCAAGCGAGCTATAATCATAAGATGACCAAGGTTTTGACGATTGACCGAAACCGCGTCTATCATAAGAAATGCATCTATAACCCGCATCTATTAACGCAGGAATTTGACGCTCCCAGGTCATGTGACTAAGCGGCCATCCATGAATTAAAATGATTGGCTGACCAATTCCATAATCCTGGTAAAACAATTTTGTTTTTTCTCCTTTTTCGGTGTGATTTGTTTCAATAAATGGCATGATACAAGTGTTTTAGGTTTTAGAGAAGTAACAAGTTATAGTTTGATTTGTTGGTAGTTAATCCGAAATTCGATTTCGATCTTACAAAATATCTTTTTTTGAGTTACGCACTTAAACTTATTAAACAAGTTTTAGTATGATATTTAAAACCCGTCGCCCAAAGTATTTATTATGTATCGGCACTCTCTGCGGCCTTCGCGTATAATCTCTGCGCACTTTGCGGTTAATGAGAAAAAAATCAACTCTTAAGAATTTAATTCTGGTTTGACCAGATTGTGGTTTCAATTTCTAAATAGATATCCTCATTTTTTCATCTAATCATCACCTTCTTTGCTTAGATTTGTACCATGGAAGTTGATGATAAATTAATAGACAAACTGGCAAGTTTATCAAAACTGGAGTTTAAAGCCGACGAAAAAGAGGCTATTAAGAAAGACATGGCTCGCATGCTTTCATTTTTTGAGCAACTCACCGAAATAAATACGGATGGGTTGGAACCATTGATTCACATCAATCCGGAAACGAACGTATATAGGGCAGATAAAATAACCGAAGAACTCAGCCAGGCACAGGCGCTTAAAAACGGACCTAACCACGATTCATTTTATTTTAAAGTACCTAAAGTGGTAGAAAATAAGGATTGATTCGTTTTTAGTGATTAGTTTTTGGTTTTTGGTTTTTGGTTTTTGGAAATCATGGAAGAAACCCAAACATTTGGAAAATATTATTAATCAGAAGTAAATAGAACTGGATTGCTCCCATAAAAAAAGCGCCTCGTTAGGCGCTTTTCTTCTGTGTTGCAAAAAAGCAAGTCTAAATTTTTATAAATAAACCTGCCGCGAAGCTATATACGTCATCTGTATTATCGTTGTCAAATAGTGGTAGTAATCCCACTTGAGTAAAAAGTGTAAACCTTCCGTAACCTACACGCACCAAGGCATCTGCACCCCATCTATTGAAACCCAAATCGCCTTTAATGCTGGCTTTATTATCATTGCCATTTAAATTGTACTTCTGCTTGTACATGTTTTCAATTTTTATTTTACCAATCACCCCCGCACTTACGTGAAAAGATTTTTTGGGATCGAGAGATGTATTAAATTCGAGCATAGCAGGTATGCCGATATACGAAGCACGAAGTTTATTTTTTGTGATGTTTTTATCCCCGGAAGGGACACTAAATAAGCTGTCGCCTGCAAAGGCAAACTCATTTTCGCCACTGTATTTGTAATTGTAGATTTGAAAGGTCAGCCCCATTGTAAAACCAACATAATCGCTTACAATCCTTCCTTTTACCTGTCCCATATTAAATGAGATATAACGTGATTTTCCGTAATTGGGCTCAAGAAATTCGGTACTGCCGGACAAATTAAAATCGTGGTTTCCGCTCAAGATTCCGTTTACACCAATATCAATTCCATTCCACCAGGTAAGCTCGTACTTTTTGCTCTCATTGCTGTCTTCACCATCATCGCCATCTTCCCAATCGCTATCAGATGATTTGTTTTTACTGATAATGGTGATCGATGCATTTTTAAGCTCAATACGGGTTGTATCTCCTTTGGTAGAGTCGGGATTAAAGGTATTGTCAGAACTCACACCAGCCTCTAGCCGGCCGTCTTTCATGATCAATACGGCTTTTTTTCCAGTCTTTAGTGAATCATTTGTCTCAGGTTCCTGAGCAAATGATGCCAGGCCGATGCAGAGTAAAATTATGGTTGCAAAAGTTTTCATAATTGTTGTGTTTGTTTGTTCTGATAATATGACGGACACCCTGTTTTATAAGTTACAGCACTATTTAGATTTTGTGCGCTGCACTTTAAAATTTCCGATTCTCAAAGTGTATGTAAGTGATTTGTCTCCAGAGCTTCCGGCCGATTCAGTGGTATATTCCGCATCTAGCAATTCACTTGCTTTTGATGTGATACGCTTAGCGAGTACCATCGCCATTTCGTCTTTTTCGCTATCGGGAATATTGAGCTTTTGAGCCATCAGATCTTCGGCATATTTGGGAACACTATTAAAGGTTTTTGTCTTACTCATCTGTTCCGTGCTTGTCTGAATGTGATTCTCTTCAATAATTATAGGCTCTTTCGTCAAAGCAGGCTCTTCTATGGTTGCTGCGAGATAATCTGTTTCCTGTGGTTCAATATGCTCAGGTTCCAATTTGATTTTTCTTACAACGGCAGGTTTTTTAGAGGGCTCTGAAGTTTCTGCATAGTTCACTTCATCCGGCTCACGCACTTCCCATTCCTGCAATGGAGGCTCTTCGGTCTCCTGTGTATTTTGCAAACTATCCGGAATTTTAGATTCCACTTTATTTATAGAGTCTACGCTATCAATTTGAATGGTTTTAGGTTTTTCATCCTGGGCAATTGGTGCCTTATCAGCAAATGGAGTATGCGATTGATTCCAGATAAAAACGCCGAGTAAAAGTACAGCTGCAACTGCCGCCGCGCGATACAACCAAATGAGAACCGCACTTTTTTCCTTTTTAAAAAGGCTTTCCTTATCGGGATAAAAAATACCTTTTGGAGCTGTGAGCTTAAGGCTATTGCCAATTTCCAATTCACGAACTCCATTAGGCCGGGCAAGTGCAAATTTTTTCAATGCCGTCTTTTGTTCAGTGTTTAGCAATCCTTCGCCAAGAGCTATAAGGAAGTAATCAAAATTGCTTTCAGAAATGCTTTGATCTAATCCAAACTGATAAAGCGCGTCTTTATTTAGCTGTTCATTTCCCGAAAGGAGAATAACTTTTCCCCAAAGTGCAAATTCATTCTTAAGCTGATTATTCTGAAGTAATGCATTGAGCATTTCTTTTTCAATGAATGTAAGTTGCTTCTCAATGGCGCGTAGAAAAAAAGCGTCACGCAATTTTACATCTTTCTTTAAATCTTCGGTATTCGGTTTTTTTAGTGCCGTCCACTCATGGGTTTGGTTGTGCAAATCAGGAAGTTCAACTATTTCAAAAGATTCAAGTTCTGATTTCAAATCAGGATTCTCATCCAGGAAATTATTTAATTCCACAAGCTGACTTTCTGTAAGATTGCCTTCCGCAAAGTCCAGAAAAAACGCTTCGTAATTATGTATGTTTATTCTTTCCATCAGATAATTGCTTCTATACTTCCTATATAATCTTTTAGCGCCTTGCGTGCCCTGAAAATATAAACCTTCACTTGTGCTTCGGTAAGCGAACATATTTCGCCAATCTCTTCGTAGCTATAACCTTCATAATCTCGCAGCAATACAACCGATTTTTGTACTTCGGGCAGTGTTTCGAGTGCCTGATGCAGCAATTCATTCAGGTCTGAATACTGATCTGAATGTGCCATTCTCTCCGGCTTTACTTCATCAAAACTCCCCTGCTTCTTATCCCGTCGAAACATGTCAATCATGGTGTGATAGCCGGTAGAAAATAAGTAGCTCTTTGCTTTGGCTCCATCTATTTCTTCTACTTTTAGCCACACTTTCGTAAACGCATCTTGCACCAGATCGCGTGCTTTTTCAGTGTCGCGAACATGCTTTAACATAAAACGATACAGGCCGTCGGCATGTTCATCTACGCATTTATTGTAATCATCTACGGTCATAGGCTTGCAATGTGGTTATGGGTATGACGCACGAGGGTACTTATTCGTTACAGGAAGATATGAAATTAGTTGAAAGTCTATCCCCAACCATCTAAACCACAACTAATTCATAATTTGTACTTCGACCACCGGCAGCTTCCTTCTGTAAAACCTTCTTCTCAATTAAATCCTGAATATCTCTCAAGGCGGTATCTTTTGAGCATTTGGTAATCTTAGCCCATTTTGAGGATGTTAACTTCCCATCAAATCCGTCAAGTAGTTTATTCATCATTTTCTTTTGACGTTCATTTAGTATAGTCTTTGCGTTACAGTTCCAGAATTGCGCTTTAATCAGAACATCATTCAAGACTGATTCTGTCGATTTCAATGCCTTTATAAGACAATTTAAAAACCAAACAATCCATGTCGTAATATCCAATTCCCCTTTTTGAGATAGCTCAAGCATTTCGTAATATTTTTTCCGCTCCTTCCTGATTTGCGCTGACATACTGTAAAAGCGTTGCGTAGTATTATCTGACCTTGCCAGAAGCAAGTCCGTAAGCGCTCTGGTAATTCGGCCATTTCCATCATCAAAAGGATGAATCGTTACAAACCACAAATGAGCTGTTGCTGCTTTGATTACCAAATCAATATTTTGAGTAGAATTAAACCATTTTAGAAAAGCCTTCATCTCTTCTTCAACGCGGCTCGAATCGGGTGCTTCAAAATGAATTTTTTCTTTGCCCATTGCGCCGGAGACTACTTGCATCGGGCCTTTTAGATCTTTCCGCCAATCTGCAACCGTTATAGGAATCATACCGCTTCGTCCTGTTGGAAAAAGAGCAGCGTGCCAATCAAATAAACGTTCTTTCGACATAGGATCAAAGCAATTTTGAGTTGAGTCCAGCATCATTTCTACCACGCCATCTACATCCCTATCAGAAGGAACGGAACCGGAAATTTCCATTCCCAATTTTCGGGCTATGGAAGAACGTACCTGATCTGAATTCAAAAATTCACCTTCTATTTCCGTAGATTTTAAAACATCCAGGGTCAACGTTTTCAATAAGGCATCACTTCTTAATTCAAACCCGAGAGATTCCATTTTTCCAAGTAGCTTTCCCTGAAGATTTCTCACTTCACTTAAAGGCATGATAAGCTTGCTGGAATCCCAGTTGAAATTGGGCCAATCTGTCTTTTCGTATATGTATAGCTTTATTCGCCGCATAATTTGCAACAAATATAACCTTGATGCGGCGAATAACCTAATTAATCACCTCAAAATATGCGGCGATTAGATGCCATATTCAGTGCAAATTTGACTTCTTGCAAAGGATTTAAATCGAAAGTAAAGAAATCGAAGTAAAGGCATCAATCCAACTGAAGTACCGCCAAAAAAGCTTCTTGTGGTACTTCCACATTTCCAACCTGGCGCATTCGTTTTTTACCTTTTTTCTGCTTTTCAAGAAGTTTACGCTTCCGCGAAATATCCCCACCATAGCACTTAGCGGTAACATCTTTTCGCAAGGCGCGCACCGTTTCGCGGGCAATAATTTTAGTACCAATTCCTGCCTGAATAGCAATTTCGAATTGCTGACGCGGAATAAGCTCACGCAATTTTAAACAGATTCTCTTGCCCAATTCGTAGGCATTGTCACGGTGAATCAATGCCGACAAAGCATCTACCTGATCGCCATTAAGCATAATATCCAGCTTTACCAGCTTGCTCTCCTTATAACCTATTGGGTGATAATCAAATGAAGCATAGCCTTTTGAAATGGTTTTCAGCTTATCGTAAAAATCAAAAACGATTTCGCCAAGCGGAATTTCAAAGGACAATTCAACCCTGTCAGCTGTAAGGTAAACCTGATTTGTAAGTACCCCACGTTTGTTAATACAAAGCGTCATAACCTGACCCACAAAATCTGATTTCGTAATTATCTGGGCCTTAATAAAAGGCTCTTCAACAGATGCGAGGGTACTCGGATCGGGCAGGTCGCTCGGATTATTCACCACGAGCAGTTCGCCTTTTGTAGTCATGGCTCGGTAACCAACGTTTGGAACGGTGGTAATAACCGTCATATCAAATTCGCGCTCCAGACGTTCCTGAACAATCTCCATGTGGAGCATTCCCAGAAATCCGCAACGAAACCCAAAACCAAGCGCCATCGATGATTCCGGTTCGTAAACCAGCGAAGCATCATTGAGCTGTAGCTTTTCGAGCGAGCCGCGCAGTTCTTCAAACTCGTCGGTATCAACAGGATATATTCCGGCAAAAACCATTGGTTTTACGTCTTCAAATCCTTTAACAACATCCTGGCACGGGCGACTGACCAGCGTAATGGTATCACCCACCTTTACTTCTTTTGCCTGCTTAATTCCCGAAATAATATATCCAACATCACCGGCCGACAGCACCTTTTTGGGAGTCATAGTAAGTTTCAGCGTTCCTATTTCATCGGCATGGTATTTCTTGCCGGTGTTTACAAACTTCACTTCATCGCCTTTGCGAATAGTACCGTGCTTGATTCGAAAATAAGCGATTATTCCGCGAAATGAATTAAAAACCGAATCAAAAATCATGGCTTGCAGAGGAGCTTCCGGATCGCCCTTTGGAGCAGGAATACGATCTATTACCGCTTGTAAAATTTCTTCAACTCCCATTCCGGTTTTACCGCTTGCAGGAATTACATCTTCAGGATTGCACCCGATAAGCTCTACAATTTGATCTGTAACCTCTTCGGCCATTGCGCTATCCAAATCCATTTTATTCAAAATGGGAATAATCTCAAGGTCTTGCTCAAGAGCCAGATAAAGATTAGAAATGGTTTGTGCCTGAATACCCTGTGTGGCATCAACGATCAATAACGCACCTTCACAGGCAGCGATAGAACGAGAAACTTCGTACGAAAAATCAACGTGGCCGGGGGTGTCAATCAAATTCAAAACATACTTTTCGCCATTCACCGTGTAATCCATCTGGATTGCGTGGCTTTTAATGGTGATTCCGCGTTCGCGCTCCAGATCCATATCGTCAAGAGTTTGCTCCTGCAATTCCCTGTCAGAAATGGTACCGGTAAAGTGCAGCAGCCTGTCGGCCAATGTACTCTTACCGTGATCAATGTGCGCGATTATGCAAAAATTTCGGATGTTCTTCATTCAATTTTAAATAAGAGCGCAAAAGTAGCCAAAAATAGGGATAGTTTAGCAGATTCCTGGCAGTATATATTGGTGGTGTTTTCTTTACTAAGTCTCGGTTTATTTTGGAGATAAGTGCGATTAACAGTTCAGTGATTACACTACATTCAACAACCTTACATATCTTCCTTAAACATCGATTATTAGAATTTCGTATCTTTGATAAAAAAGGTGCAATGGAATCTTATAAAATCGAAATTCTAAATCCAAAAGTTAAGAGATTACTTAAAAACCTTGCAGATCTTGAATTAATTAGAGTCTGTCAATAGAGTCAGGTGGCTGGATCATAAAGTTCAATAGCAAGGCGCACGTAGGATTGAAAATCAAGGAGTTGACATTTGTCAATGACTGTTTTCAAGACAAGTGCAACGTAGATAGTGGACTGTATGGACAGACACTAATTAGAATTAAAAAAGAGACGGATAGATCAGAATTTTCTGAATTGTTGAACAAGTTGAGAAATCAAGCTATTGAAGCTCCTTCGCTAGATGAAATTACTAATGAAGTAGAACTGGTGAGAAAAGCTCGACATGAAAAGTAAAAATGTTATTCTGGATACGACTTATTAGTGATCAAGAGCATTAAAAAACAAGAATTCTTACAATTAATGAGCTTAAAGAAATTCTTTAACGGATAAGTACGACCGCATTTTATTACTCCTTTTTTCTAATGTTGTTCGTCAACCCAGAGATCGATGCGGTTAGTTGTAACAATGAAGTTCGCAATCAACTTCTTTCCAAATCACCTCTTGCACGTCATTTATTTCGCCCCACCCGCAAATTCCCAAAAAAACCAAAATTTATTATCTTCGGCACCCTATGATATCTAAAAGCTTATGAAAAATCTTCTACTCTCATTGTTTTCTGGTCTTTTCTTTTCGGCACTTTCAGCCCAGATTATCGTGCCAATCGAAACCACAAATTCTTTTGAACTCACAACTTGCCAAAACCTTCTGATTACCGCAAATCCATATTCAGGATCTACAGTTCAGAGCATTAACGTTTTGATTTCCGACACTTCATCGTACACGGCAATTCTCAACCCCACCTATTTTCCGCAGGAATGGGATCTTGATTCGGCTTCTGAATTGCGTTTTTACGATGGGTTTGAAAGTTCTGCCAATTTGCTCGGCGCATACAATTCTACGACTCATCCTAACGGGTTTTTAATAGACATTGAAACCGACAGCCTACGCGTTGAGTTTGAAACCGCGGATGGAAGTGCAGGAAATGGTTTTGGGTTATACATCCTTTGCAATGAAACTTTCCAAACGCTGCCAACTGCAAAATTTAAACCCCAGCTTTCTGAAAACTGGTATTTTGACGAAGATGAAAATATGTATGCCCTTCGTTCCTGTCTCAATGACAGCATTCATTTGGCTTTAGATCCTGTATTTCTAAATCCGGGTTTAGAAAACCAAAACGCAGATTCCGTTTTAATAAAATGGGCACTCGGCGATCGTTCCTTTAAGCGCGAAAAAGGCCTAACATCCATAAATCATGTTTATACTGAGGGAAGCGGATATTTGGTAACCGTTTATTCGCAAGACACTTTGGGTGCAGAATCTTATTTAAAATTTATGGTTCGAAACTCACCAACTCCTACTTACTCTGTAAATACTGATCAGCCTTTTTGTCTAAATGAACCGTCAGAAGTGGAGGGAGGAATGAATGGAGATGTGGTGGTTGGTGCCGAAGCCGGTTTTGGCGCGACCTCCATTACAGAGTTTTATGGCACTGCAATATATCTTCCAGATGGTGATGGCGAAAATTACACCACAACGATTGAAGTATCTGGTTTCCCTGAAGGAACAACCATTTCTTCTGCGTCAGACATGGCTGCATTGTGCATAAACATGGAACATTCGTATTTGGGCGATCTCGAAATGATGCTAACCTGTCCTGATGGGACTGATATTAATATTTTTAATTCATATGCCGGCGATGGATTGTTCGAAGGTGGATTTGGAGGTGGTGGAACTTATCTTGGAGATGCAAATGATGGGAATGACTTTTTAATTCCAGGCATGGGTTTTGACTATTGCTTTAGCGATGATGCGGAATGGGGAACTTTAGGCGACGAATTTGGATTAGGAAATACAGTTCAAGTTTCAACATTTCAAAACGGGAATGCTATGTCTCCAGGCACTTATCTTCCCGAAGAGAGTTTTGAGAATTTTATTGGCTGTCCCGCAAATGGTGAGTGGATTCTAACTGTCCGTGATAATATATATTTTGACGACGGTTACATTTTTGACTGGAGCCTTGGTTTTAGCGAAGACTTAAGCAATTCGGGCTTTCAAAATGAGCTGGTTGCTGCAATATGGGAACCAAATAGTTGGATATCATCTGTAAATGAAGGATCTGTTGAAATAACCCCGCAAAGCGCCGAAGCACAACAAGTAACTTTTACTGTAACAGATGAAAATGGCTGTAATTTTTCCAGAGATCTCACAATCCAAATTTCGGATACGCTAACAACCCTGAACGACTCTTTAATCTGCAACCTCGCTTATAATCTTCAGTGGCCAACATCACTCGGTGAACTCAATTTTATCTCGGGTCCTTCTTCAGACGTTACGATCTCAAATTCAGGAGAAATATTTGAAATCGAAGTTCCCGAAGCAGGTAATTATACTTTCGAATTAAACTATTTTGATTGCAGCAGCGCAGCACTGGCAAATCTCGTATTTCTCGAAGAAGACAATCCGGCCTGCATTACTGGAATAAACGATATTGACTTCATCAAAGAATTTACTATCGCGCCAAATCCTGCGTCAAATTATGCTGAAGTGAAGTTTGAAATCAAAAAAGCACAAGAGGTGCAAATCACAATAAGCACGCTAGATGGTAAAGTGGTTTCGAAAGAGAAATATCACTTCACGACTGGCGATCAAAATCGACGGGTAAATCTCGATAAGTTTGAGTCAGGCGCGTATCTGATTACGCTTCTTGGCGAGACTTTTAAGGCTTCCGGATTGCTGATAAAACAATAATTTTAAGAAAGTTTGCATTAAAAGAATTCCACTTTTTACATTTGGCAAATCCGGAATTTTCGCCAATCTTTAGAAATTGGAAATACAATAATGATATATTTGCAATACTAAAGGTCAACTAAATTGATCTTTTTACGTCATTCTTTTTAAATAAACCCTTATGAAATCCATCCTGATACTCTTTTTTCTCGGAGTTTCCCTTTCCGTCTTTTCTCAAGGCGATTTTGATAAACGACTTTTGGCTAAGTTTAGTGAGGAAAGAATTGAAGAACTAACTAAAGATCATACAGCAGTAATAGAATATTGGACTTATTACTTAGACAATAGCTATATTATTATTGATGGAGATGCCACAGGCAAGCTTCTGGCTTCTGGCCAATCAATAAGAATTAAGACTTTAAAAGACTTCAATATTTTGAATTATGATTTGCACATGGATAGAAACATAAGGAAAACTTATGACATCAAAGGAACAAATAGCTATTTGATCTTATTGTCAAACAACGAATTCTCGAAAGCTTTTAGTAACCAAAGAAAATAATCCCGTAACATTATGAAGTTATTTTTAAAATCATTCTTTTTCGCTGGATTATTTGTAGTCACAAATATTCAAACAGCGTTCGCGCAACCTATCGAAGTAGCGATCTCTGAAGAAGGAACACATGAAAGTATTAATTGTCAGCAATACCTGATATTAACAGATAGCAACGCTGATAATGGAAATTATGAAGAGAATGAATCCTTCGAAGCCACATTGTGTTTTACATCTATAGAAGGTGATATCGCTCAAGTGCAAATACTTCCAACGAACCCTGCAACAGGAAATGTTTGGGACATTGATGGAAACAGCTCATTGTTTATCTATGAAGGCACTGGTACGTCCGGTACGCTTTTAGGCGAGTTCAATAGTGAATCTGATCCGGAAGGTGTTTTTTTTACCACTGACGTGGCTTGCCTTACATTCGTATTTATCTCTGGTAGCAGTAGTTCGGGCGAAGGATTCTTAGCAGAAATCAAGTGCTTGGAAGACCATCAACCTTTCGATATTGTTGTTGCAGCTATTGATCCTACTGAGTATTCATCTCAAGACTTTGATGGATTAAACTCTGCTGACTCTGTTCTTACCATTTGCTACCAAGATTCGATTTCATTTCAAACTATTCTAAATTTCCCTCTCTCCGACGCTACCGGAAACGGTTATGAACAATCGTTGGAGTCCACCAATATTATATGGAGTTGGGGCGATGGAAGCACGGATCAAGGGCTTGGTTTAGATGTAAATGGACATGTTTATGAACCATTTGGTGGTTTCTTACTCACCATTACTGCCATTGATCAAATGGGACGACAAGAGGTAGTTAGAATAAATGTTCTAGTTGCGCCTAGACCGATATTTACAGGATTATTATTTAAAGACACACTTTGTATTGGCGATACTACACAATTAACAGGTGGTATCTTATTACAAGATACTGTTGGTGTAGTCCGAAATACCGGAGCCATCAATATATACTTAGATTCGACTGATTCCTTAGCACTTCCAGACGTTCCTGGTGGTCAGGTTACAACATATTCTACTGGCATTAATATTTCCAATTTTGCAAATGATCCGGTAATTACTGACCCTGGAGATTTTGTAGAAATTTGCTTAAACATGGAGCATTCATATTTAGGAGATTTAGAAGCATGGTTGACTTGTCCAAATGGCCAAACCGCTGCGCTTTTTCAGGGGTATGGGGGAGCAGGAGTATATCCAGGAAATGGCTTTGGTGGAGGAGGAACCTTTTTGGGAGCGGCCATTGACAGCGACGACCTGCCTGATAGTATGGGAGTGGGCTTTGATTATTGTTTTTCTGACGATTTAGCAACACTTGGAACGATGGCTTTTGAATTGAGTGAAGGCAATACCGTTCCTGCTTCCACCGGGAATGCAATGATTTCAGGAACTTATTTACCAGAAGAAGAATTTCTTTCCTCATTTTTAGGCTGCCCCGTGAATGGACCTTGGACCTTAAACGTTACGGATAATCTGGGGTCAGACAATGGATTTATTTACAGCTGGAATATCGAATTCTCTTCTGATTTTTATATTGATACTGTTTACTACTCACCGACCATTGTAAATGCCTATTGGGAAGAAAATGATGATATTGTCATTAACAATGATACCATCGTGACAGTAGTACCATCATTTCCTGGTAATAATGGATTTACTTTTATTGTAGAAGACAGCTTTGGCTGCATTCATGACACAACATTTAATGTATATGTTCGTCCTTCATTAAATATCAATGATGACTTGGCATGTGATTTAACGCATACACTTACCCCTACCAACGAAAACGATGCAACTTGGACAGTCATTAGTACACCGTCTGAAAATTCTACCGTCGAATGGGACTTCATCTCCGGAGCAACCGCCAATATAACCGTAAATGAGTACGGGCTTTATACTTTTTTCATTAAAGAATCCGAAGAGTATTGCGGATACGAAGACTCTGCGACAATTGACTTCAGACCCGATCCGAAAGTCTTGCCGCTTATTAGTGATACCACCCTTTGTATTGGTGCATCTATCTTTCTCGATGCCGGGCCGCAAGATGCCAACTCAGGGAATTTTGATATTACCTGGATTAGCAGTACCGCCGGAGTTATTAATACCGAAGACTATTCTATTACAGTAGATGAAACAGGGATTTATTCAGTTATCATTGCCGGACATTGTGGTGTGGCAGGCGATACTACTGATGTAATAGCCATAACCATAGAATTTGAAGGGAATACAATATGTGGCCTTCAGTCTGCCGCCAGTGCCAATGTAGCACCGCAGGGCACAGGCTTCTGGAGCGCTGCCGAAAACATCTCTTTTACAAATGCAAATCAAACAGGTACGCAAATCTCTTCAAGCGACTTTGGTACCTATCCAATCACTTATACCGACTACCGCTGCATAGACGACGGTGTAACCCGTGACGTTACTTTTGTAGAGCAACCCGAGGTGCAGGTCGTACCGGCCAATCCCGACTTTTGTGCCGATAAGCAGTCTCTTATTCTCTCGGCAATAGTTTCCGGAAGCCATAATGGATCTTATACTTGGTCGATTAACGGAACTCCAGAACTTGGTGACAATGATTCGCTGTTTTTCCCACCGGATTATTTTACCCCACTTGAAGATTATGTAATAAGAGTTACCGTTCGTGATTTCTACAATGTATGTCAGCTCGCAACGGGCGATGCCAATTTTACGGGAAGGCAGTGCGAATACAACATCCCTAATGTTGTAACGCCAAACGCAGATGGCAAAAACGATAAATTTGAAATAGAATATATTCACTTATTCCCGGGCACTAAGCTTCGCGTTTACGACAGATGGGGAAAAACGGTATTCGAACAGGCAGATTACGATAAGTATCAGGCGAGCACTGGTGGCTGGGATCCGACTGACGTTAATTCCGGAACCTATTTCTTTGAGCTGCTTATACCCTATGCAGAAACTATTGAAACAGGCTATATTCAAGTGCTGAAAGACGGATCAGGAGACTAATTTGCTTCAAAAGAATAAAATTTCAAAAGCCCGGGAACTATTTTCCGGGCTTCTTCTTTATACCATTATATTTGTCGCCATAAAATTTTGCCGTGAAAATAACTGAGCATCTCCAAAACAGTAAAAAAACATTATTCTCTTTTGAAATCCTTCCCCCGCTAAAAGGCAAAAGGATTGATGATATTTTTGAAGGTATTGATCCACTGATGGAATTTAATCCCCCCTTCATTAATGTTACTTACCACCGTGAGGAATATGTCTATAAAAAGTTCCCGAACGACCTGCTCAAAAAGATAAGCATTCGCAAGCGACCGGGAACAGTAGGTATCTGCGCGGCGATAATGAATAAATACGATATCGATGCAGTGCCGCACCTTATTTGCGGAGGCTTTTCGGTAGAAGAAACCGAAAATGCACTTATTGACTTACAGTTTTTGGGCATAGACAATGTGCTCGCGCTGCGCGGGGATGCAATAAACGGTGAAAGTACTTTTAAACCCGAAGAAAATGGTCACCGCTATGCAGTTGATCTAATAACCCAGATATCCGATATGAATAAGGGCAAGCTGCTTCACGAAGAAAGTCAGCATTCTGCAAAGAGCTTATTCTGTATTGGAACAGCCGGTTATCCCGAAAAACATTATGAGTCGATGAGTATGAAAACCGACCTCACCTATCTGAAGCACAAGGTAGATGCCGGTGCGGATTACATTACTACACAGATGTTTTTTGACAACAAAAAGTATTTTGATTTTGTAGATCGTTGCCGCGCTATCGGAATAAATGTGCCAATTATTCCCGGATTAAAACCCATAACCAAGCTCCGCCACATTGCCTTTTTGCCTAAAACATTTTATGTTGATTTTCCGGACGAACTCGCCGATGCATTAGTGAAGTGTAAAACCGACGCCGAAGTAAATAAGGTTGGTATAAAATGGGCCATAAAGCAAAGCCAGGAACTTGTAGACGCCAATGCGCCTTGCATCCACTTTTATACCATGGGCAAATCAGAATCTGTAAAGGCTATTGCAACCGAGGTTTTTGGGAAGTAGTTGGTGGGTTAGAAAAATAATTTATTTCTATTGACCCGATAACAAAGAAGGCTCGACTCCGCTGCATTCACTTTATCGCTTAAACACGATTTATTTCTGTATGCAACGCGTCGAATCGATGTGAATTTTTACGAAAACCACAAATCGAAAAAACGATTATAAACACTTTGTAGTCCCGTAGGGACGACCATTAGTATAGCCTTGAGTTTATTCACTTCGTTCACCCTTCGCACTCCCGTTGATCCGGAGGCCGCTTCGCTTAGTTTAACGCAACGTTTTAAATCGCAAGCAAATTTAAATATCCCACGACTTAGTTTTTAAATCATTGATATTAGCAAAATGTTTGTCACGTGTAAAAAGTGCAATATCATTTTCCATCGAAATCGCTGCTATCCAGATATCATTTTCAGGAATACGTTTGCCGCTGCTTCTTAATTGATTTTTAATTTCTCCGTAATAATTGCCCATTTCTGTTGTGATTGGAAGCACAATAACTTCATTTATCAAAGCATCTATTTGTGTATGGTTAGAATCCGATCTTTCTGACTTTTCAGCACCATAGCGTAATTCACCAATTACAATAGCTGGGACATAAGTTTTACAACGCGCAAGTTCCTTTAACACTTTCGGTTCTCCTTTGAATAGTGCAATGACAATATTAGTATCCAAAAGACACTTACCATTCATCTTTGTCTACTTTTTCACAACTTTCTTTAATTGCTTCTTCCATTGCTTCTAAGTCTTCTATAGATATTGTTCCTGCCAGACTTAAAAGCTTTTCATTAGAAGGCTCATCTTCTGTAGTAAGTGATTTTAGATAATTTAAAGCATTCATTTTTTCGTGTCTTGCCAATGCATGAAAATAAATCAATAATCGTTTTTCCAGTGCTTTATCGGTCATACCCTTATAATTTCACAACTATAAAGATATAGAATTTTTACGATTTATGCTTTAATGGTTTTAATCCACCGAAGTATCAGCTCCGCTGCATTTACTCCTTGCGGTCGTGAGGTCACTTCGTTGGGTTGCAATGCTGCGGAACAAACGGATGATCAGACGACTAATTTCCACTTTTTGCCAAAACCAATAATATCTTTGGTTCTAATTTTTTGAACCATTAAGGAATTAAGAAAATTAAGGTCAAGGCTATAAAAGCTTTCCATAAGGATCGCATGGTGTCGACAGTCATACGGCATTACTTATTTTTGCAGAACAACAAACAAACTTACAACGACCCGGTAAGGTGTCGCATGTTTGTAGCATACACAATTTACTGATTTCCATGCCGACTCGGTACGTGGTCACACTACTTTCACTTCTTATCTAACCAAGGTCTATTTAGTGTCTGTCCATAAAGTCCACTATCGGCGTTGCACTTGAATTGAAAACAGTTATTGACAAATGTCAACTCCTTGATTTTCAATTCTGCATGCGCCTTGCTATTGAACTTTATGATTCAGCCACTTGAGTGTATTGACAGACTCTATTTAGGGTTTACTAAGGTGCAAGGCTATTCCCAACTAAGATGCAACTAAATACCAACTAAGGTGCAACTAAGATCAAATCACATTTTGTCGGCCACACCTGCTTATTCCAGAACAAAGTGTGTCTCATAAAAATCTTTGAAGAATTAAAATGCAAAAAACGTTTTCAGTTCCTTATTTCTTCAAATTGAAATCTGAACTGAAGCTAAAAATTCTCTTAACAGTATGCTACTTTGGCGCCATCCCACGTATAAAATTCTACGACCCCACGCCTCTTCGTAATTCGCAATTAATTTTGCTACCCAATAAAAGCATCCTTCAATTCCTCAATCCGGGAATCTAATTTATTGCGCGTATTCTCAAAATCGTCAATGGATATAAGCTTGGCATTCACGCTGAAATAAAACTTGATTTTGGGTTCTGTACCCGATGGTCGCGCAGTAACTTTGCTTCCATCTGCGAGATAAAACTGTATTACATTCGATTTTGGCTGATGGGTTTTGCCTTTTGCACCTGTTTTAAAATTAATGGTTTCATCAGTTAAATAATCAAGCATTTCTACCACTTCAGAGCCCGCAATTACATGTGGAGTTTCCTCGCGGTAACTGGTCATAATATTCTTAATTTCTTCGGCGCCGTCCTTTCCTTTGCGTACAATAGATACAAGTCCTTCTCTATAAAAGCCAAACTGGACATACATTTTCACCATTTCCTGATAAAAGGAACTATCATTATTTCGCGCCCAGGCAGCTATTTCGCAGAGCATTGCACCTGTAACTACAGCATCTTTATCGCGGACTGCGTCGCCTATCATATATCCGTAGCTCTCTTCGCCTCCGCCTATAAATTTCTCTTTTCCTTCAAGCTCACGAATTTTTGCAGCGATGTATTTAAATCCCGTGAGGGTAACGTAGCAAGTTGTATTATAATGTGCGGCTATAGCGTCAACAAGTTCAGTAGTCACTATTGTGCGACATACAAATCCGTTTTCGGGTAGCTTGCCCATTTCTTTTAGCTGCGAAAGCTGGTAGTAAACCAGCATCGAAACGGTTTCATTCCCATTCAGCAAAACCAGCTCATCATTCAGATCTTTCACTGCAATTCCAACACGGTCAGCATCGGGATCGGTGCCCATCAAAATCTCGGCATTCACCTTCCGCGCAAGCGCAAGCGCCAGATCCAGAGCAGCCTTCTCTTCGGGATTTGGTGAGTGCACCGTCGGAAAATCTCCATCGGGTTTACGCTGCTCTTCTACAATATGCACATTCTCAAAACCCAAATCGGCAAGGAGTTGCGGCACTTGCGTAATACCCGTTCCGTGAATGGATGTGTACACAATCGGCATATCCTTCTCTGAAGCAATGGCTTCTGGATGAATAGATTCCTTTTTCAAAGTATCTCTATACAGCTGATCAATATTATCGCCAATTATCTCAATCAACTCGGCATTTACATCACTTTTTACTTGAGAAGGGTCAGTGATTTTAGCAACTTCTTTTATAATTTCCTTATCCTGTGGGGCAACAATCTGCGCGCCGTCACTCCAATACACCTTATAGCCATTGTACTCTTTTGGGTTATGCGATGCAGTAACCACAATACCGGCAGTACACTTAAAATGCCTTACGGCGAATGAAAGCTCTGGTGTTGGTCGCAATTCTGAAAACAGATAAGCCTTTATACCATTTGCGGCCATCACTTCTGCTGCCTTTCGGGCAAATAGGTGACTATTATTTCGTGGGTCGTGCGCTATGGCAATACTTTTTTCGCCATCAACATTCTTATTAATATAATTGGCCAATCCCTGTGTAGCCATAGCCACCGTATAGTTATTCATTCGGTTGGTTCCCGCGCCCATCAAGCCTCGCAAGCCGCCTGTTCCAAATTCAAGCCCCTTATAAAAGGCATCGTCAAGCGTTTTTTGATCGGTATCAATCAAGTTTTGCACTTCGGTTCTTGTATTCTCGTCAAAGGCATCGCTGGCCCAAAACCGCGCTTTTTCTAATGTTGAAGCATCCATATTTTTATGCGTATTTATCTACGTAATATCTTACTGTTTTTTCTATCCCCGTTTCAAAATTCTCTGCCGCCTTCCAGCCCAGATCGCGGCTTATTTTCGTGGCATCAATTGCATATCGCTTATCGTGCCCCGGGCGGTCTTTCACGAATGTAATTAATTGTTTGTGGCTACCTTCCGAAGAGGGATACAATTCATCCATCAAAGCACATATTTTTTTTGCAATGTACAAATTGGTTCTTTCGTTTTTACCGCCAATATTATATGTCTCTCCGGCTTTTCCCTCTTCAAACGCCAATTCTATTCCACGGCAGTGGTCGGTAACGTAAAGCCAATCGCGTACATTCATTCCATCACCATAAATGGGAATATTATTTCGGTTCACAGCGCTTCTAATAATAGTTGGAATAAGCTTCTCATCGTGCTGATTTGGCCCGTAATTGTTTGAGCAATTGGTGGTTACCACATTCATTCCAAAGGTGTGAAAATAGCTGCGCACAATCATATCGCTGGCGGCTTTACTCGCGCTGTACGGGCTGTTAGGCGCATAGGGAGTCGTTTCCCTAAATAGCCCTTCTGCACCCAATGAACCGTAAACTTCGTCGGTACTTATATGCAGAAATCTATTCTTTTCTTTTCCTGCCTTTACGGCAAATGGGGCATCCATCCAGTATTTACGAGCCACATCAATCAGTGTAAATGTGCCGTTTACATTGGTAGTAATAAATGCTTCTGGACCCGAAATACTATTATCCACATGCGATTCTGCTGCAAAGTGAATCACTCCGTCAAAATCATATTTTTCAAAAAGTTCTTCCACCAAGGAGCGGTTCCGTATATCGCCATTCACGAAAGTGAAATGCGAATGATCTGCAAATGAAGCCATATTGGCATCGCTTCCCGCATAGGTCATGCAGTCTAGGTTTACAATCTTTAAATTGCTCGTATCGGCCAAAGCCATTTCTATATAATTAGAACCGATAAACCCCGCTCCACCGGTTACCAATATCGTATTGCTCATTTCAATTTATTCATTTTGTGCAGGCAGGCTCTTAGGCCATTTCGCCAATAGGGAATATGAATACCAAAAGTATCTTTAATTTTCTGTTTATCCAATACGCTGTAATTCGGTCGTTTAGCTTTGGTAGGGAATTTATCTGTATTTACCGGCTCGATTTCAACTTCCTTGCCTGTCAATTCAAAAATGGCCTGGGCGAAATCGTACCAGCTGCACACGCCCTCATTGCTATAATGAAAAGTGCCGAAATGTGAGATATTCATTTTAACAATATCTACAATCGCTCCCGCCAGATGCTCTACAAAAGTAGGTGCACCTACTTGATCGTAAACCACCTGAAATTTATCTTGTGTAGCTCCCAATTTCAACATAGTATTCAGGAAATTATGGCCCTCGCTTCCGTAAAGCCACGAAGTGCGAATAATGATATGTCGATCTAAAATAGAACGCACAGCTTCTTCGCCGCTTAGCTTTGTTTGACCATAAATACTTTGCGGATTTGTCTCTGCATCCTCTCTAAGTGGCACTGGTAGCACCTCTCCATAAACATAATCGGTGGAAAGATGGATCAAAATGGCCTTTTTCATCCTACACGCTTCGGCAATAGGAGCGAGCGCCGCACCATTAATTCGCTGAGCTATTTCAGATTCATCTTCTGCTTTATCTACAGCGGTGTAAGCCGCGCAGTTTATGAGCACATCAAAATCTTCACGCTCCAGTTTTCCCAAAATCGTCTCAGTCTCGTAGAGATTCAGCGTATCTTTATCTATAAATTTCCAATCACCTTGTTTGGATATTGCTTGAAGAGCCCTACCGAGCTGCCCATCTTTTCCAAGAACTAATATTTTTTCCATCGCGTCAAAAATACTAAGTTGAACGGTGGTATGGCGGTAGATTGTTTAAAATATTGTAAAACACAATTCAATTGGCATCTGCCAATGGGCAATAGGCAATAGGCAATATGTACTTTTCCTGATTACTTGCCCATAAGTACTTACAAAAGTTTTAAACAATCAAGATCTGTCTACTCAAACTGTGTGACTGCGTGAATTCCTTCCGAGAATCCCACGTCACACTTTAAAACCGAGCGAAGCGAACAAAACGCACAAATTCACCACACCTTTGCGCCTTCGCGCCTTTGCGCGACAAACACCAAGCATAAATATTAATAAAGCACACCACTCCGGTGTCAACCTTAGTTGATTATTTCGTAAAATTACGCTCCAAACAAAACAGCACCAATGAAAACGGTTTTCACACTTTTTTTGGCAATAACTACACTTCATGTACTCATTGCCCAAAATCAGGAATTAACAATAAACACTTTTGCCTTTTACGATTCAACAGGAACTGAATTAACCTACAATCAAGTAATTAAAAGTGTGAGCCAAGCCGATGTAATTCTTTTTGGTGAGCTGCACAACGATGCCATGATTCATTATATCCAGCTTAGAATGGTGAAAGACTTAATGAAATTCAATAACATAATATTGGGGAGTGAAATTTTCGAACGCGACGACCAGCTAAAGATCAACGAATACCTTTCAGGCCTTATCCCGGCAAAGAACTTCGAATCGGAAGCACGCCTTTGGCCGAATTATAAAACGGATTATAAACCCATCCTTGACCTGGCCAGAGATTCCGGCATCACATTTATTGCCACAAACGTGCCCCGCAGATACGCGGCTTTGGTAGCTAAATCAGGACTCGACACCCTGAATACCCTCTCGAAAGAAGCCAAACAATATCTTCCCGCACTTCCAATAGACTTTACGCTCGAAACACCAAAATATCAGGAAATGCTTGACATGATGGGCGGTCACGGCTCCAATCCTGAAAGAATAGTGCAGGCACAGGCTTTGAAAGACGCCACCATGGCTGAATCTATAGCAAATAACACCGAAAAAAACACCATCTTGCTGCATATCAACGGCGACTTTCACTCCGCAAATTACGGTGGCATTTATTGGTATCTCAAGAAATTGAAACCTAAATTGAATGTGAAAACGATTAAGGTTTATACGGAAAGCAGCCTTGATTTTAACCAGGAGTTTGCTGGTACTGGCGATATTATTTTGGTTGTGCCTGAAGATTTTACTAAGACGCATTGATTAGGTATTTGACTTTCCGATATAGAAGGTAAAGAATATATCCGAAAAGGTGATTAAGCCGTGAAGCATATCTCAAATTACTGGAGCCACGGCTAGAAGTATTTAAACCAAACAACGAAATACGGAAAAAAACAAAATGAAGTAAAACGTGAAAATCTACCCTTAGGGGTTATTGATGGTGCATTGGGATTGCTGTACTTTTAAGCATTCGATAACCAATCAAAAACGCGACCACGATGCCTAGAACCTCGGAGCAAAAAAGTATTTCATAAATGACCACTCATGGTTATTTCTGAATGGCTACTTTCCGGATATATTTGATAACCAAAACCATAAAGATGAAAAACATTTACCTTCTGCCTACCTGTTTACTCTTTTTCAACTCTTTCGCCGCAGATCAGGCAGCGGCGCAATGTCCGCCAGGCAATTTAACCTTATCTAACCAGGCAGACGTGGATAACTTAGTGAGCGCATATCCCAATTGCACGGAGCTGCCCGGCGATCTGACTATTATCTCTTCATTTAACAACAACATCACAAACCTGACACCACTCAGCCAAATCACAGTCGTGGCCGGGAAAATATCCATCCCACAAATCCTTAACGATTTACCACTTGATGGATTGGAAAATATCCAGTCTGCGAAAAGTTTGATTATCGGTTCCGAATCGAGTTCGCCCCAATTGTGGTATGCAACACTTGCAGCACTTGGAAATATCTCCGGACATCTGGACTCCTTATTTATTGGAAATATGAATACGGAAAATCTTGAAACTAATTTTCCAAACATCACCTCTATCGGTTATTTGCGCATAGCTCGCAATCCTAATATCACATCCATCCCTTCCTTTCCGGCACTGGTAACAGTGCAGGATATTACTGTAAGTAATTGCCAGGCACTTGAGCATTTAATCTTGCCTGAAACTATCGATGTCATAGATTTCCCAGACGAGGTTCCCATATTCCCATTCAATTCCGGAATTTACATTCAAAGTAATCCGGCACTACAAACCATTACGTGTAACGCAAATTTGATTAAGCTACACGATTTCTTGGTAATAGGAAATGATGAATTGGAAACAATCGCTGGATTCCAATCACTGGATTCCATTAGAAACCAATTTGGACTTTCAGGAAAAATACCTACTATTTTCGACAGCTTTCACAACCTTTCCTATATTCGATCAGCTTCACTTACCCTTGATGCTGAAGGCATAACTGAACCGTTTGCGGAGATGTACATCAGCGTGGGCGAAAATGCATCCACTGTTGAAATAGGCAATGGGGGCTTATCTATCGGTGCAAATATGGTTTCAACTCTTTGGATCACAGGACCCGTTATTTCCTCAGTTGGGAACGTTCAACTTTCAGGACCATTTCAAACCTTAAACGGGCTGGGTTACCTTCAGGAATTAGGTGGTCATTACAGTTTTAACTGTCCCAATTTAACGCAATTGCCAAATTCGCCACAACTCTCAGTTATATCCGGAGATCTCGCGTTTTTTGGCAGCCAGAACAGTCTTATAAATTTTGAAGGGTTAAACGGCCTTTCATCAATTCAAGGTGATTTTAGATTTGGAAGTAGCAGTCAGTCAGCAAACTACGCCCTTCAATCATTGAACGGACTTGAAATGCTAACAGAAATAGGTGGCGCTCTTGGATTTAGAAACCTTCCGGCACTCTTTGATGTACAAGCTTTGGAGAACCTCACCACTGTGGGTGGCGAATTGAATCTAAGCAATCTACCCATGCTTGCAAACGATGGGGTGTCCTTGCCAAACTTCACGTCATCAGGTGGAATACGTATTGTAAATACCGCGTTTACTGAAATTCCGGAAATGCCGGTATTTACATCGTTAAACGGAGATTTGTTTATAGACAACAACCCACTGCTTTCAGAAATTGATTTCAACGAAGCATTAGCTTTCTCCGGTCAATTTACGCTTACCAACAATCCCGAAATGAGCTCATGTAATTCGCCTAGTGTGTGCATGTTAATCGACTTATCATCGGCAGACGTCATTGAAAACAATGGAACCAACTGCAACTCGCTGGATGAGGTATTGGCTGGTTGTATTGTTAGTACCAATAATGTGGAACTATCAGATTGGAATTGTTTTCAGAGCCAGCCGGGTGAGTTGACAATAAGTTCTGATCGGGCTTTATCTCAAGCAAGGATTATTTTGTACGACTTGCAAGGAAAGCGACAGTTGGAATTGCAGCTTTATATCAATTCCGGCAACAATACGTTTAGTATTCCAAAACTCGCTTCAGGGGTTTATCTACTACAGATAAATATTGGTAGTCAATCGATGAGTGAAAAGATTTGGTTGCAGTAGTTATTATACAAATCAGAGAAAGTAAAATTATTCTACGTGGTTCGTGGGAGTAAAGGCAGACTCATCATAGTTCTTGTGTTCACATTTCTCTCTTGATTTGTCGTACTGCCTTAGGGTGACAAACCTTTCAAACCCAACACTTCCTCAGCGCTTTCAAAACCAATTCATTCGTATCGCTACACCCCGTCTTTTTAATCATATTTTTACGGTGCTTTTTCACTGTTTCAACACTAATGTTTAGAATTTCGGCGATTTGACTGGAGTCTTTTTTATGGCATAAAAGAGCCAGGATTTCAACTTCACGCGGGCTTAGCGGGTTGGTGCATTCTTCCCAGCCTTTTTCCAAATCAATATTTGAATAAGAAGGCAAGCCATCAAGGCCGATGAAGGACAAACCACTCACAAATCCTTCACCCAGAAAATCCACGTCTGTAAGCGTTAGAAGCGTGCGTTGAAATTGTCCATCTTCACCAATTTGAATGACAACCGCCTGCTCCAGAATGCGCTTTATGGTACCATCTTTGAGAATCAATCGGAAATCATGGCGGAGTTTGTATTTAAAAATGTGTTCTTTGGGAAGAGATTTGAAAAACTTGATCGCCAACAGTTCTCTTTGCTGGAAAATTTCCAAATCTTCGGGATGGAGCATTGAGAAAAAAGCAGCCACGTTAAATTCATCGATCTCCAGTCCGAGGAGCTTTTTAACCCCCTTGCTGCACCATTCAGTCTTTACATCTTGAAGATTGAAAATGAAGTAGCAATAATCGCTGAAATGAAACAGGTCGAGCGCCTTGGCATATAGCCCAAGGTTGACGCTTAAGGCACCCGGTTTCGATACGCCCGCCAGTGCTTTCCATTCTTTAAACAAGGGATAGTAAACGAGTTGATCCGGCAACTGTAGGTGCTTAGATCCATCCATTTTCATAGGATTTCATGATAAGTTCAAGAGTATTTTTGCAACCCGTTTTTTTAAGGATACCCTTTCTGTGGTTTTTGATCGTTTCTTCGCTCACAAAGAGCTTGTCAGCTATTTCCTTACTGCTTAGATTTTCCATCAAATGGCCATGAACATCCTTTTCGCGCCGCGATAATGGAAAAGGGTCTGCAACCTTAATAGAAGGTGGATAATTTGAATCGGGACATTTTTTATCGCTCTTCCCGATAATTGAATAATGACTTGACGAAGAGCTTTTTAGTTGACTGATATCGGTCATGATCACCAAAAAGTTTCGAATATTTTCATTTTCATATTCGAATACTACTCTTTGTTGAAGATATCTCTTATAGAATCCATTCGTACCAACTCTGAAATCAAATCTGGTTTTATAAAAAGGAATCTCTGATGGTGCCAGTCTGCTAAAAAATTCATTCGTTTTCTGTTCGCATTGCAGGTAGAATGCTAAATCGTCCTTATGTATTCGATGCTGAATACTATCAGTTCCAACCTCGATTCTTTGGTTGTGCAAGTATTCTTTTAATCGAATATTTGTGGCCTTCGAATTATTTTGAAATACAGGTAAAATGAAATAAGAAGTTATACCTATTTGAAAATTACTGTTACAAAGGTGTGATAGTTGATCAAAATCTATTAGCGTATTATTCTTGTCCCTTATTCTTAAGAAATCCAGGTGTTTTTGGTTCGGCGCGTCAGGATTATCTATATACTTCATGGCATTAAGTTTTGGTTAAATAGAGTCTAAATATAATTGTAATTTTAATGTTTGACACTTTTCGAGGAGTATTCTTTTCTTTTTGCGGTTAATTCTACTAATCCTTTTAACGGCATCTACTGCTATTTTAAAAAGCAAAAAACCAAATTAAACATTACAACAATCGAAGTTTATACAGAGATCAACCTTGATTGTAACCCAGAATTTGTTGTGACCGCGGATATTATTTTAGTTGTTCCAGAGGGTTTTACGAAGACGCATTAACAGTTTTGAGTTTGAGTCTGTAATTCTTTAGATTTAGCAATTGGCTTATCCGCAAGTCCGGCTCATACACATAGATGTATATCGTAGCTGCGGTATCCGCTTCAAGAGTAAATGAAACTCATTCGTGCATTCGCGGCTTTTTTTTGTACGCGAACCAATTAGGAGTAAGATTTCAAACAAATACAATGTATACTTCCATTAGCGGGCTCTATAATGGTAACGCCTAAAAATATCGCATCTACTCTACTGCTTCGTAAAAGTGGCACGATGGCCACCACGATATAGTCGCTAGCCTTTGCGAAAATTAGTATCTAAAGCCCTATACAATTTTTGAGATTGTATTTGGTACGTCAGCAAATCTCTACTTTTCTATAAAAAAACGTAACCCACAAACATCATTGACGTAAGTACAGGGACTTACAAAAATCTTTAACGAAAGGTTTCTGCGAGTAAAAACAATCCCTTATAACTTAGAAATTAAGTCAAAATGTTGAATTCCCCCTCTAAATTGTTAAAGCTACTTAGTGGCTTCGCAAGTATTTTTGTCTTTTTCGCTTTTCTGCTGACTTTTTCAAATTCAGCGACAGCACAGACCAGTACAGAATTTTGGTTTGCACCACCTGAAGTTTCGCAAGGGCACGCAGGAAGTGTGCCTATTTATTTGCGACTCGCGGCCGGAGCAGTGCCCGCAACGGTAACTATTGAAATGCCTGCAAATGCCGCAGCATTCAATGGCGGTTCGCCTATAGTGGTAAATATACCGGCAAATGGTTCATATACCGAAACGTTATCGGCATTTGTAAATATTCTCGAAACCCGACCCACTGGCGTGGTGCGAAATACAGGTTTGAAAATAACTTCCACTGCCGATATTACAGCGATCTACGAGGTGAGCCCGGGAAACAATCCCGATATTTGGGCACTCAAAGGTCTCAACGGTCTTGGAACGGAATTCTACACACCTTTCCAGAATATTTGGCCCAACGGAGGTTATACCCCCACGCCTTACACGTCGTTTGACATTGTGGCAACCGAAGACAATACAACAATTTTAATTTACCCCACCGCAGATCTTGATGGTGGGCAACCCGCTTTTCAGAGTTTTACCATAACGCTGAACGAAGGGGAAACATATTCAGGGTCGGTTACTGATCCAGCTAATCCAATAAATAATCCAACGGGTTCGCAGATTATTTCGGATAAGCCAATAGCAGTTTCTATAAAAGATGACTCAATTAACCCTACGGGTTATGGAGGCTGTAGAGACTTGAATGGGGATCAACTCGTGCCTGTAAACATTGTTGGAGATGAGTACATCGTAAATAAGGGAGCACTCAATTCTGATGATCTCGCCATGGTTGTCGCCACTCAAAACAATACGGTTATCGAAGTTGACGGAGTAGTAGTTGCTACACTCTTCAATGGTGAAACTTACAGAATTCAAATATCCAATGCCCTAACTTACATAACGGGGTCAAAACCATTTTATCTCATTCACGTTAGCGGTTTCGGATGTGAAACAGGAACTGCCCTTTTGCCACCACTTAATTGTGCGGGATCAGAACAAGTTAGCTTTGTACGATCAACTGGTGAAAGCTTTTTTATCAACCTTTTAGTTCCTGCGGGAAATGAAGATGCCTTCGTTTTAAACGGAAATGCAACAATTATTGACCCAGGCGTATTTAATGTTGTGCCAGGAACTGGCGGATACTGGGTTGGTGCACAAATTCAATTTAATACCACCCAAATACCCGTAGGTACAGCAAATCTTTTGGTAAATACCGAAGAAGTTTTCTCAATGGGACTTATTAATGGTGGCGCAAGTTCTGGTTGCCGATTTGGTTATTTCTCGCAGTTCTCTGCCGAGATTATTGTGGATGCAGGTGTTGACCAAACAGTTTGTGCCAATAGAATAACTCAACTTGCCGGTGACATAACCGGTGGAGCAACAAATGGAGTCTGGACTTCTAATGGAACAGGCTCTTTCTCGCCCGACGAATTTGCCCTAGATGCGATTTACGAACCCACGCCTGCCGATTTAAGTGCCGGATCGGTTACATTAACACTTACTTCTGTCAGCAACTGTTTTCCGGTGGAAGATGAAGTTGAAATAACTTATACACCGGCTCCGATTGTTGATGCCGGCTTAGCGATTACCGCTTGTGAAAATAACACAGTCGTAACGCTAAACGGATATGTTGATGTGGCCTCTGGTGCAATATGGAGTGGTGGTGCAGGTACTTACTCACCCCATTCAGGTGTGCTCTCTGCAACTTATACCCCATCGGCTGCCGAAGTTACAAACGGAAGTGTACAACTTTACTTAACATCTACCGGAAACGGGAATTGTTTTGCTGAAATAGATTCTGTTTTAATAACCTTTGGCCCACCCCCTACAGCAAATGCAGGTGCAGATCAAACGCTTTGTCAAAACAACAATGTAGCCCAACTTAATGGCGCTGTAACAATTGCCGGTGGCGGAGAATGGTCTAGCCCTACAGGCGGATCCTTTTTGCCATCTAATCAATCTCTTACACCCACTTACACACCAAGTAATTCCGACCTTATAACGGGTTCTGTAACAATTACGTTCACCACTACAAATAACAGCGGCTGTTCTGCTGTAGCTGACCAAATGGTTATTACGTATACGGATGCCCCGGAAGTAGATGCAGCCAGTGATAGAACGGTTTGTAAAAACAATGCGGATGTAATTCTTAATGGTTCAGTTGTAAATGCAACTGGTGGAACGTGGACAACAGGTGGCTCTGGAACTTTTGCACCTGATGCGAATACCTTAAATGCAACGTATACCCCAAGCCTTAATGATAAATTGAACGGCTCGGTTTCGCTTACACTTACATCTACCGGAAACGGAGACTGTATTGCAGAAAGTGATGTAATGATCATTTCTTTTACAGATGCACCTACCGTAAATGCAGGTGTTGATGGCTCTGTTTGTTCAAACAATTCTGCTATTACACTTAATGGTTCACTTACCATTGCCACTATTGGAATTTGGTCAACAACGACCGGTGGCTCTTTTAACAACTCAACAAATTTAAACGCAATTTATACGCCTTCAGCAACCGATATTTCAAACGGTTCTGTAACACTTACGCTTGAATCTCTTGACAATGGAACTTGTAGCGCTGTAACTGACGATGTGACTTATACTTTTACAGCTCCTCCGACTGCAAATGCAGGTCTCGACAGAGATATTTGTGAAAACAATGCAGCCATCACACTTAATGGTTCTGTAACTCTCGCTGGTGGCGGTGCCTGGAGCGGTGGTAGCGGAAGCTATAGCCCAGATAATACAACGCTCAATGCGGTGTATACCCCAACTCCAAGTGAAATTTCAAGTGGATCGGTAACCCTAACATTAAGCACAACGGCTAATGGAACGTGCAGCCCCGTAACAGATCAGGTCGTATTCACATTTACAGATGCGCCTACGGCAAATGCAGGAACAAATAAAATAGTTTGTGCAAACAATGCCGCAGTAGATCTTACAGGACTTGTTACAATAGCATCAGGCGGAACCTGGAGCGGTGGATTGGGAACTTATTCTCCCAATGCAAACTCATTAACTACTACCTATTCACCAACTACAACAGAAATTAATTCAGGTTCACTTACCCTAACGTTGACCACAACTGGTAATGGGACGTGTTCTGCTGAAACTGATGATGTACTAATTACTTTTACTCCGGCTCCAACTGCGGAAGCCGGAATTCCAATATCTGTGTGTTCTAACAACGCGCAGGTTAGTCTTGGTGGATCCGTAACAGTAGCGGGTGGTGGAACATGGAGTGGCGGCGCCGGAACTTATAGTCCGAATGCCAACTCTCTTATCGCACTTTACAATCCTACCGCTGCCGAAATAGCAAGTGGTTCTCTAATTCTCACACTTACTACAACCGGAAACGGAACGTGTACACAAGTACAAGATGTTGTGAGCATTTCGTTTACACCGGCACCTACCGCAAATGCAGGAGCAGATGTAACCGTTTGTAACAACAATGCCGTGGTAGATCTCAATGGATCAATCATCGGTGCCTCTGGTGGAACCTGGAGTGGTGGAAGCGGAAGCTTTAACCCCAACAATACTACACTCGGCGCCTCTTACACGCCGAGTAACGCCGAACTTTCAAATGGAACGGTAACCCTTACACTTACTACTTCCGGAAACGGGAATTGTAATGCGGTAACAGACCAAATAACTATTACCATTACACCACCACCTACTGTAAATGCAGGAGCTGATGATGTGTATTGTGCTAACAACCCGGCTATCTCTCTCAATGGAGCAGTAACCGTAGCATCTGGTGCAACATGGAGTGGTGGTAGTGGTTCTTTTAACCCAAATGCTTCTGCTCTTAATGCAACGTACACTCCAAGTCAAAGTGAGATTAATAATGGCTCTTTAATACTGACATTAACTTCTACCGGAAACTCAAACTGTGTGGCCGTTACAGATCAGGTAACTTATACCTTCAGCCCGGCACCAACAGTGGAAGCTGGCATTAACCAATCTCTTTGTGCCAATAATTCAGTAGCCTCATTAAGCGGCGTTGTAACTATTGCCACAGGTGGAACATGGAGTGGTGGTATTGGTTCTTTTGCTAATGCGAATGCACTTAACACTACATATACTCCAAATGCTACTGAAATTACAGCAGGATCTGTAAAGCTTTACCTCACGTCAACAAGCAATGGCGATTGTAATGCTGTTACAGATAGCCTCACCCTTTCTTTTACCCCAGCACCTACTGCTAATGCAAATGCAGATAGAACAGTTTGTGCCAATGCTCCTGATGTAACGCTTAATGGCGCTGTAACAGTAGCCACAGGTGGAACATGGAGCGGCGGAACGGGTTCGTTTTCAACAAATGCAAACGACTTAAGTGCTACCTACACTCCAAGCGCAGCCGAAATAACTGCCGGAACTGTAACACTAACATTGACAACTACCGGAAATGCAAATTGTAATCAGGTAACAGATCAAATGATCATTACCATTACACCGGCTCCAATTGTTAACGCTGGCGCGGATGCTGAATTTTGTGCAAACAATTCTGCTATCACTTTGGGTGGTTCGGTAACTACTGCAACAGGTGGTACCTGGAGTGGTGGTAGCGGGTCTTTCGCACCCAATGCAAATGACCTAGGTGCGGTGTACACTCCAAACCAGTCTGAACTTAATGCAGGCACACTTACACTTACATTGACTTCTACAGGAAATGGCTCATGTGTTGTTGTAACAGATGATGTAACTTATACCTTCAGTCCGGCACCAACTGCCGATGCAGGTACAGATCAATCGCTTTGTTCAAACAATGCCGTGGCTTCTCTTACGGGAGTAATCACGGTTGCCACAGGTGGAACATGGACTAGCAATGGTACAGGGGCGTTTGGAAATGCAAGCGCACTTACCACTTCTTACACTCCATCACCAGCCGATATTACTTCGGGAACTGTAACGCTGACTCTGACAACAACCGGAAACGACGATTGTAATGCGGTGACAGATGCTGTGGTTCTCACATTTACTCCCGCTCCTACGGCAAATGCAGGAACAGATAGAACTGTTTGTGCCAATGACTCAGAAGTAACGCTTAGCGGATTAATATCTACTGCAACCGGCGGAACATGGAGTGGTGGTTCAGGAACGTTTACACCTGATGCCAACACCTTAAACGCAACTTATACTCCAAGTGCTGCCGATATTACTGCAGGTCTGGTAACACTAACACTCACTACCACCGGAAACGGAACATGTAATCAAGTAACAGACCAAATGGCTATTACCATTACACCTGCCCCGACTGTAAATGCAGGAATCGACGAAGAGTTTTGTGCTAACAATGCTGCAATTGCTCTTGGTGGATCTATTACAACTGCTTCAGGAGCAACGTGGAGTGGTGGAAATGGAACGTTTGCACCAAATGCAAATGACTTGAATGCCGTTTATTCGCCAAGTCAAGCCGAAATCAACGCCGGTACCTTAACATTGACATTGACTTCTACCGGAAATGGATCATGTGTACCCGTTACAGATAATGTAACATACACATTCAGTCCGGCACCAACGGTAAATGCAGGTGCAGATCAAATTCTTTGTGCAAACAATGCCGAAGCTGCGATAACCGGAGTTATAACCATCGCTACAGGTGGAACGTGGAGTGGCGGAGCAGGAAACTTCTCGCCAAGTGCAAACTCATTGAGCGCCTTCTACACCCCGACTCCTGAAGAGATTACGGCAGGAACGGTAACTTTAAAATTAACTTCAACTGGAAATAGCGACTGCAACGCAGTAGCAGACAGCTTAAAAATAACATTTACTCCAGCTCCAATTGCAAACGCAGGTCTTGACAGAACTGTTTGTGCTAATGCTGCTGATGTAACGCTTAACGGAAGTATCTCGGTAGCTACCGGCGGAACGTGGACTGGTGGATCGGGAACTTTTGCTCCTGATGCAAACACACTAAACGCTGTTTACGCACCGAGTGCAGATGATATTACAAACGGTACAGTAACGCTTACCCTTACTACCACCGGAAACGGGACTTGTATTCAGGTAACCAACCAAATGGTTATTACCATTACCCCTGAACCTACGGTGGAAGCCGGAACAGGAACAGAATATTGTTCTAACAATGCAGCTATCTCTCTAAATGGAGCAGTAACGACTGCCACCGGTGGAATCTGGAGCGGCGGAAATGGGACGTATGCGCCCAATGCAAATACACTAAATGCTGTTTATTCACCAAGCCAGGCCGAGATAAATTCAGGTTCAATTACACTGACTTTAACTTCCAGTGGAAATGGATCTTGTGTATCAGTAAATGATGCTGTAACATTTACATTCGGACCTGCGCCAACAGCAAATGCTGGAGCAAACCAATCTCTTTGTGCCAACAATGCAGTAGTAGAACTTACAGGTTCTGTTACCGTTGCAACTGGTGGAACCTGGAGCGGTGGTGCCGGAACTTTCTTGAATGCAAACGCATTAAATACGTTCTATACGCCAACAGCTGCCGAAATTACTGCTGGAACGGTGACGCTTACGCTCACTACAACTGGAAATGACGATTGTAGCGCGGTATCTGACGATATTGTAATAAACTTTACGCCAGCCCCAACTTCAAATGCCGGTACAGATAAAACGGTTTGTGCAAACGATCCGGAAGTGAATCTGAATGGATCAGTATCTATTGCCACAGGTGGAACCTGGAGCGGTGGGTCTGGAACATTTACGCCTGATGCAAATGCACTTAACGCAATTTATACACCGAGCGCAGCAGATATCTCTGCTGGTACAGTAACCTTAGCACTTACTACTACAGGAAATGCAAATTGTAATCAGGTAATAGATCAAATGGTTATTACCATTACACCTGCACCAGTAGTAGATGCAGGAATAGGTTCAGAGCTTTGTGCAAACAATGCTGTAATAAGCCTTAATGGTTCAGTAACAGGAGCTACAGGCGGAACGTGGAGCGGTGGTACTGGTACGTTTTCACCAAATGCAAATACACTTAATGCCAGCTACACACCAAGCCAGGGCGAGATCAATTCAACATCGCTTACCTTGACTTTAACTTCTACAGGAAATGGCCTTTGCCTTTCGGTAAATGATGCGGTAACCTATACTTTTAGCCCTGCACCTACTGTCAACGCCGGTATAGATCAAACACTTTGTGCAAACAATTCGGTAGCCACTTTGAGTGGTGCCGTAACGGTTGCCACAGGTGGAACGTGGACAGGTGGAGCCGGTACATTTGCGAATGCAAACGCACTATCAACATCTTACACGCCAACAGCGGGCGAAATTGCTGTCGGAAGTGTTACGCTTACGCTTACCACAACCGGTAATGACGATTGTAATGCGGTGGCAGATAGCCTGAAGCTTACATTTACACCTGCTCCAGTCGCAAACGCGGGGACAGACAAAACGGTTTGTGCTAACAATGTAGAAGTAAACTTAAATGGAAACGTTTCAGTTGCTACTGGTGGAATATGGTCTGGTGGTAACGGAACTTTCGACCCGAGCAATACTGCGCTAAGTGCGGTTTACACCCCATCTGCTGCCGAAATTGCAGCCGGTCAGGTTACGCTTACACTTACTACTTCCGGAAATGGAAATTGTGTGCCCGAATCTGATAATGTGCTGATTACCATAAACCCGGAGCCTATTGTAAACGCGGGTACTGACTTAACAATTTGTTCTAACAATGCCACATTCAATTTAAATGGAAGTGTAACCAATGCAGCTGGCGGACAATGGTCTGGTGGATTGGGTGTTTACTCGGGTGGTAATACCAACTTGAGTGCAACATACACGCCTACACTTCCCGAAATTGTAGCAGGATCGGTAACTTTTACGCTTACTTCTACCGGAAACGCGGGATGTATAGCAGTAACAGACCAAATGGTTGTAACATTTACACCATCGCCTACAGTTAATGCAGGTACAGACATTACGCTTTGTGCATCTGCTCCAGTAGCAACTCTCAATGGTAACTTTACAGTATCTGGTGGAGCGCAATGGAGTGGTGGAAATGGCACATATTCGCCAAATGCACTTGCAATGAACGCTACTTACACGCCAACTGCTGCAGAATTAGCAAGTGGAAGTGTTACGCTTACTCTAACAACTATCAGCAATGGTAACTGTTTGGCTGAAAGTGATGTGGTGGTAATTAATTACGACCCACAACCTACAGTTAATGCAGGTGCCAATTTGGTGTCATGCGCCAATAATTCTGGTGTTGCACTCAATGGTTCATTTACTAACGCAAGTGGTGTAGAATGGAGTGGTGGTATGGGCTTTTACGATCCAAGTAATGAAGATCCATCTGCGAACTACACGCCAAGCAATGCCGAGATAATAAATGGTGGTGTAACGCTTACTCTTACTTCTGTTGGTTCTGGAGCTTGTGCTGATGTAACAGATAATGTAACAATTACAATAAACCCGGCACCTATAGTAGCCGCCGGCGACGACAAAACTATTTGTGCAAACAATAATTTGGTTCAACTTAACGGAACTATCCAGTTTGCCGGTGGCGGTCAATGGTCTGGTGGATCGGGAACTTTCTCGCCTAGCGCCAATGCACTATCCGCAACGTATCAGCCAAGTGCAGCCGACTTATCAGCAGGGCTGGTAACGCTCACACTTTCGAGCACAGGAATTGGAACTTGTAATGTGGTGACCGACCAATTGGTAATAACATTTACACCAGCACCTATTGCAGATGCCGGTACAGATATTACTGCTTGTGAAAACAATGCCACGGTTCAACTTAGTGGTTCGTTTACTGTAGCCGAAGGTGCAAACTGGAGCGGTGGTACAGGATCATTTAATCCAAATGCGAGCACCATGAACGCGCAGTACACGCCATCGCAATCAGAATTGAATAATGGATCGGTAACGCTTACGCTTACTACATTCGGTAATGGAAATTGCTTGCAAGCAAGCGACCAGGTAGTAATAAACTTTACACCTGCTCCGGAAGTTGATGCTGGCGAAGACTACTTTGTTTGTGTAGATGAATTAATTGTACCACTAGAAGGCCAAGTGTCTGGCCCAACTAATACTGGTATTTGGACTACATCCGGAACTGGTGTGTTCGTGCCAAATGCATCTGTACTTAACGGTACTTACCAAGTTTCTTCTGCCGATTCATTGGCAGGTGTGATAACGCTGACACTTACATCTTCTTCTAATGGTTTATGTACTCCGGTAACCGATGAGATTTTAGTATATATTTCTCCGGCAGGAACTGCAAATGCAGGAGCCGATCAAGCGATTTGTAAAAACAATCCCAATATAGCCGTAACAGGTGTAATTGGTGGAGCTGCGACTAGCGGAACATGGTTAACAAGTGGTACTGGAGTGTTTACACCAAATGCAAATCAGCCATTGGTTAATTATATACCGAGTACAGCAGATCTTGCCGCAGGAAATGTGACGCTTACTTTTGCAGTAAATTCATGTAACCAGGCTACAGATGATGTGATAATCACTTTCACTCCATCGCCAGTAGTTGCAGCAGGAGCCGATATTACAGTTTGTTCATCTGAAAGCGATGTACAACTATTAGGCTCTGTAAGTGGTGCTTCTGCAACGGGTCTTTGGACATCGAGCGGAAGCGGAAACTTTATTCCAAATGCCAACACACTCAATGCTACATATGAATTCTCTGCTGATGATGCAGATGATCAGATAATTACACTTATTCTGAAAGCTACCGATATTGGAAATTGTATAAACGTTAGCGATACGCTTACGCTAAACATATTTCCGGAAGGAACGGCAAATGCTGGTGCTGACGTAATAGCTTGTGATAACAATCCGGAAGTACAACTTGCGGGTGTTCTTACAGGTGCCGATCAGGCCTTGTGGACTACCAGTGGAACAGGAACTTTTGCGCCAAATGCACAAACACTTAATGCGACTTACGTGCCAAGCGCAGGCGACCTTGTAAACGGATCAGTAAACCTGATTCTGGCTGGTGTGAATAGCTGTAACAATGCTACCGACTTTATGAACATCTCATTTACGGATGGCCCGGAAGTGCAAGCCGGCCCAGACCAGGCTGCTTGTGGCGATGTGTTCCCATTCCAGGTAACTGGTACCTTTGCTAACTCTACCGGAGCGCAATGGAGTACTTCAGGAACCGGTACTTTCCAGAATGCGAACAATCCGAACACATTCTATGTAGCCAGCCAAAATGATATAGACCAAGGTGGCGTATTCCTTATGCTTACATCTACCGGAAACGGAAATTGTTTCCCTGTTACTGATTCACTTCTTATCTCAATAAGCAGCGGTGTAACCGTTGAAGCGGGCGAAGACAGATCAGCTTGTGTAGATGCAGGTACAATACAACTTTATGGTAATATTAGTAACGGCTCTACTACGGGTACCTGGACAACATCGGGTAACGGAACATTTAGCCCCAATGCAAATGCTATAAATGCGGTTTACAACTTTACTCAGCAAGATATAGATGCAGGCAGCCTTACGCTTACACTAACTTCTACTAACAATGGAATTTGTAATCCGGCAAGCGACAACTTTGAACTTACCTTTGGTACGGCAGCTTATGTATTTGCCGGTTCAAATATAAATGAATGTGTAACAATTGACTTAGTTGAACTGCACGGTATTGTGAGCAGCGAAACCAATACAGGCGTATGGTCAACTGCCGGCGATGGTACATTCTTCCCGAACATAGTAGCGCTTGACGCCTTCTATGAACCGGGGCCAAACGACCTCTCAAATGGTGATGTAGAAATTACACTTACTTCTACTAATTCGGCACTTTGTTCTGAAACCAATTCTACGCTAACGGTTAACTTCCAGTCACTACCAGTTGCAGATGCCGCAGCAAATCAGGTGATATGTGGTGATATTGAGGCGGTACAAATGCTCGGAAATGTGCAAGGAGCAACCGGTGGAATATGGAGTACGGCAGGTAGCGGTACATTCTTCCCGAATGACTCTGTACTGACAGCACTTTACACGCCTTCATCGGCCGATAGCCTAAATGGCTCGGTAACGCTGACGCTTACAACTTACGGCAACGGCGCATGTGGAGGTGATATGGATCAAATGCAAATCCTCTTCTCGGGAGCTGTTACAGCCATAGCGGGATCAGATCAAAATGTCTGTATAGACGAAGATGTGGTCTCTCTTGCGGGAGCAGTAGAAGGTAGCGATGCCTACCAATGGGGTACGATGGGTACAGGTAGTTTTGTGCCTTCGTCTGCCAATCTTACAACAAATTATGAACCATCTGAAGCGGATAAAGCACTAGGAAGTGTAACGCTTTACTTGCAGGCTGCAGGTACAGGTAACTGTCCGTCAGATACTGATTCGCTTAATGTTACTTTCGATGCCCTTCCGGTAATAGTTACTCAGGCAAATGTAGAGTCTTGTGTTACGAGCGACGAAGTGGCACTTGCATCAGATGTTTCGGGAGCAGCTTCTGTACTTTGGCAGTCTAATGGCGGTGGTACTTTTAGTCCGAATGCAAACGTACAAGATGTGGTTTATCTGCCAACGGCAGGAGAAATTGCATCTGGCAATACAATGGTAACAATATCTGCCATTTCAGGAAACGCTTGTGGGACTCTTACTGAATCAGTAACAATAAGCTTCCGCCAAACAGCGGTAGTAAATGCCGGAGCAGATATGGTGGCTTGTGAAACAGATGGCGCAATTACACTTTCCGGTGCTGTGAGTGGAGCCGGTTATGAAGGCCAATGGAGCACAAATGCTTTTGGAAGCTTTAGCCCAGTTGCCACGCAACTTGATGCCGACTATACTTTTGGAAACAACGATATATTGATTGGATCGGCCAGATTAATTCTGACTTCAACCAATAACGGAGCTTGTCCTGCAGTAAGCGACACAGTAGAAGTAGCTATCAACAGACAAGCTACTGCAAATGCAGGTGCTGACGATTTTGTATGTAAATCTTCCGGAATGGTGGCAATGAATGGTACAGCTCAATTTGCTGAATCTACCATGTGGACTACGCTCGGTGATGGTGTATTCTTGCCTTCCGGCGAAGAGCTTGATACAGAGTATGTAATTGGTAATGCAGATGGCAATAGCGGATCGGTTAATCTGATTCTTACAGCCACAGCCCTGGCCGGTTGTGCAGATAAGAGCGATACTGTAACCGTAAACATTAGCAACCCGCTTGCGGCAGGCTTTAGCCAGGGCAATGCTTGTGCAGAGTCTACCATTCAATTTGTTGACGAAACTGAAGTCTTTGCCGGATCTATTTCGAGCTGGAGATGGGATTTTGGTAATGGAAACATATCCAATCAGCAGAATCCGCAGTTTGTTTACAGCACTCCCGGTTCGCGTAGTGTAGAGCTGGTGGTATCAAGCACACTGGGATGTAACGACACTATAGTACAACTGGTAAATGTGGTAGAAGGACCTAAAGCGAGCTTTGAAATCAGCGACAATCCCGCCCCAATCAATTTTGATGTGCGGTTTACAGATACGTCTGTGGGCGCTCAATCGTGGGACTGGGCATTTGGCGATGTGATTGGATTTTCAAATATCCAAAATCCAACCCATGAGTACATTACTGATGGAAACTACGATGTAACACTGGTTGTAACCGGCGAATCGGGATGTACAGATACTTCAAGAACAACCATTGTGATAGAAGGATTTCTGGTATTGCCGCCAAGGCTTCCAAATACCTTCTCGCCAAATGGCGACGGAATCAACGATGTGTACTTGGTACGCGGTGGTCCGTTTACAGAACTTGAATTTACAGTCTATGACGGCTGGGGTAGTAAAATCTTTAAAACGACCGACCAGAATATTGGTTGGGACGGAACAGAAGGTGGAAAGCAATCGCCCGTAGGTGTATATGTTTACACAGTTCGCGCGACTAACCTAACCGGAGATGATTTTGACTACTCTGGTAAAATCAACTTAATACGATAATCTTGATTAATACAATAGTGATGAAAAAGAATCTAAACATTATTCCAACACTGCTTATTGGATTGGTCATGACCTTTACAGTAAGCCAAAAAATAAGCGCTCAGGATGCGCAAATATCACAATTTGATGCAGCTCCTGTAATGTTTAACCCTGCAAATACTGGTATGCTCAAATTTACCGATATGCGTATTGCGGCACTTTACCGCACCCAGTGGAGCTCACTATCAACGAGTTTCAACACCTTCGCCATGTCGTTTGATATGGCGGCAAGTGATCGAATTGGACTGGGGGCTGTATTTGTAAATACGGATGAAGCAAATATTATAAATACTTCAAACTTTCTGCTTTCGGGAGCGTATCAGGTTACAGATCCAAACCAAACGAAGTACATGATTACAACAGGTGTTCAACTCGGACTTCTTTACAAACGGGTTAATACCAACGGTATGATTTTCGACAGCCAGTTTGATGGTCGAAACTTTGATGGTGATTTACCAAGTATGGAGAGTTTTACAAGAACTTCGCGCTTTATGGTTGATGCCAATATGGGTGTAAGTTATAAATCTACCGACAGAACCAAAAAAATAAATCCATTTGCAGATGCAGCGGTATTTCACATTACCACACCAAACGAATCGTTTATTGGCGAGCAGAAGTCAAAACTACCAATGCGCTGGATGGGAAATGTTGGTGCGCGCATTGAGGTAAACAGAGATGTCTTGATAGAACCTTCGGTTATTTACAACCGTCAGCGGGAGTCGAGTCAGTTTCAGCCAAATTTGCTGGCTTACTACACAGTATCGGGTACCCCGTATCAGGTAATAGGTGGATTTAGCTATAGAACAGAAGACGCAGTAATTATTCATGCGGGAGTACGACATAACTCTAATATTTTTAGAATATCGTATGACATCAACACTTCCGGCTTGAGTGATTATTCGAATAATCGGGGAGCATTAGAGTTTACCGTAATCTACCGCCCTGGACGCAGATCATCGAGAGCAATTTATTAGAAAAACAATCTTCTTGCGAATTCATTTTGCAAGAGGTTAAAAACATAGTTTAAGGGGGAAAGAGTCGCGGTTCAATTATGAACGCGGCTCTTTTTTTGTTTGAATGTCTGGCTATAAAGCCCGCTATCTGCGTTGCACTTGTATTGAAAACAGTCATCCCACCCCAGCGGGACTCCTTATTTTTCAATACTTCGTGCGGCTTGCTATCGAACTTTCTAGCCCAGACATTCTAATGTGCTCCGCAGTCATTTTCAATGCTTTTAAAATTTTCATTAACTGATTCCCCTTGAGTGTACCAGTAAATTGATAACATTAGTATTGTGACCTCGGTCAATTGGCGTAAAACCTCGTCACATCGAGTGAATCCACAGCTTTTAGAGATGAATATTAACTAGTTATAGATACTCGCTGTGGATTTGTATCGAGATGTATAACATAAGTTAAGTCGATAAAAAATAAAGCAAAAAAAGCCATTTTAGATTTGAAAAATAAGTTCCCTTCGCAATATGAAGAACAAAATTTCGGCTTCGCACTTCGACAGGCTCTGCATAAGACATCTCGATACAATTTTAAACCTAAGAATCTCTAACTCGCTACGCTCGTCCATACGGAGTCCTTCCAGTCCTAAGAGTTTCTAAGATTAAAAACCACTATCATTGACGTATTGTATCAAGTGTTGATATACAGCATTTTAGTCGTGTGCGCTCCGCAGCGGTATCTACCCTGCGGAAAACATCTATAAATTATAGACTGAACATTTTAAAGCAGCGGTTATCAATATTTACTTGAAATTAATGGCCGCAGGGGTAGATACCCAGCGGAGCAGTTTTCTAAGCTTTAACGTCATCATATCCGTTTTTCAATTTTTTATTGAAGCAGATCTCGATGTGACGTGATATAAATCGGCTTGAAACATCATTTATAAAACATCCGAAAAATTACAAATTGCTAAGTGGATGCTCCCACTTCTATAGCATGAAAAACACTATTCGTGGATTACAATCGTATTCTTGGAATGAACATTCGTTTACCGGTAAGTTTCGGGGGAATCAGTAAAACTTACAATGAAACTGTCGGAGTGGATATATCCAAACTCACCATTGACGTTCATCTGCACCTGATTAATCAGCATAAGCAATTTGCAAATAATGCTAAGGGATTTAAAGCCTTGCTCGCTTGGATCAAGAAGCATAAAGTAAAGTCAGATGAAGTTTACTTCTGTTTCGAACATACTGGTCTGTATTCACTTTCTTTAGCAGCTTTTCTAGCTGAAAAGAACATACTGTTCTCTATGGTATCCGGTTTGGAAGTTAAACGTTCGATGGGTGTTGTGAGAGGAAAGAATGATAAAGTAGACGCTGCCCGCATCGCAGAATACGCTCATTTACGTCGGGACAAACTCAAAAAAACAGTACTTCCATCAAAAGAAGTGTTGAAGATAAAGAATTTACTAGCGATACGCGAAAGAATGGTTACGCAAAAGGGAGGCTATAAGGCATCATGTAAGGAGTATTCATCGGTACTCAAAAAAAGTGAAGTGAAGGTGCTCATCCATACCCATTCTAAACTTATAAAAGTCTTGGCGCAGGAAATCAAAGAAGTTGAAGCTGAAATTATGAAAATCATTAGGTCAGATGAGACTATTAATAATTTATACAAACTGGTAACTTCCATAAAAGGAGTAGGTTTTGTCCTGGGAGCTAGTTTAATAGTTACCACTAACTGTTTTACCGCTTTTGAAAATGCTAGGCAATATGCTTGTTATACAGGAATTGCTCCTTTTCCTTTTCAGTCCGGCACCAGCATTAAAGGGAATACAAAAGTAAGTAAGATGGGTAACCAGAATATGAAAAAATTACTATTAATGGGTGCGTCATCTGCCCGCCAACACGATCCAGAGATAAGGCAATATTACCTTAAACGCATCGAAAAGGGTAAAAATAAAATGAGCACATTGAACGTGATCAAAAACAAATTAATACACCGCGTATTTGCAGTAGTAAAAAGAGGAACGCCTTATTTATCGATTGCTAAATATGCATCCTAATATATGTTGAAAACTCCAGATGAGGATATCAACATTGTTGATAACTTCATTTGGTTTAATCTTAGAATACGCACTCAATATGATCGTCGGGTCACGCCAGCGTATTGCTCATCTCGAGACTAGAGACTTGCGACTCGCGACTAATATAAGATCGCCATTCATAAAAACTTAACGAGTTCACGGGCATATTGCTCATCTCGAGACTAGAGACTTGCGACTCGCGACTAATATAAGATCGCCATTCATAAAAACTTAACGAGTTCACGGGCATATTGCTCATCTCGAGACTAGAGACTTGCGACTCGCGACTATTCTTAGATCGCCATTAATAAAAACTTAGACAAGTCTAAATTTTTTCCGACCTTTGCTCCGTATGAGATATCTATTATTCTGCTTAATCATCAGTGTAGGATGCACTTCTGCACCAAATGAAGGTTCCCAAAAATTAAAAATTGTTTGTACCACAGGCATCATTGCTGATGCTGTATCTGAAATCACAAACGACTCCTGTATCGTAATCTCACTTATGGGGCCAGGCACGGATCCGCATTTGTTTAAGCCTACCAAGGAAAGTCTGGATGACATGGCTTCTGCCGATATAATTGTTTCAAACGGTTTGCACCTGGAAGGAAGAATGCAGGATATTTTGCATAAGCTTGAACGAACTAAAAAAGTTATTTTCCTGGGCGAAGCACTCGATAGTGAAACAAAGTTGTATGGCGATGAAGCCAAAAAAATTCCCGATCCACACATCTGGTTTGATGTGGAAATTTGGAAAACCGTAATAACTTACCTCGGCGATGAGCTTTTGCAGGTAGCTCCTGAATGCACTGATCCTGAAAGAATTATAGCCTACACAACGCAGTTAGAAGATCTAGATATTTGGGTTTCCGAAGAGATGAGCTCAATACCTGAACCGCAGCGCGTACTAATCACCGCTCACGATGCATTCTCTTACTTCGGAAGGGCTTACAATACAGAAGTAATTGGCCTTCAGGGCATTTCTACAATGGCCGAATATGGAATACGGGATGTAACAAATCTAGTTGATCTGGTCATTTCCAGAGAAATAAAGGCCGCTTTCGTTGAAACCAGCGTATCGTCCCGATCAATAGAAGCAGTAATTGCAGGATGTAAAGACCGCGGCTATAACGTAAAAGAAGGTGGCTCTCTATATTCTGATGCGCTGGGCGGCAAAGACAGTGGTGCGGCAACTTATATTGATATGGTGAAAACCAATGTATCAACCATTAAAAAAGCATTGAAATGACCGTTCTCGAAGCACATAATCTCACAGTTAGTTACGACAAGCAACCCGTACTTTGGGATATCGATTTTGAAGTGCCCGAAGGAAAACTTGTGGGTATAATCGGCCCTAATGGATCGGGAAAAACCACTTTGCTAAAAGCTGCTATGGGTTTGCTTCCCGCAGATAGCGGATACGTAAAGGTTTTTGGAAAGCCTATTGACGAGGTTCGCGAGCGCATGAGCTATGTGCCCCAACGCCAATCGGTTGACTGGGATTTTCCGGCAACGGTAATGGATGTTTGCAAAATGGGTCGATACCGACAGGGCAAGCTCTTTGGAAGGCTTTCTAAACTAGATAAAGAAATTGCTGCCGATGCGCTGGAGCGAGTGGGAATGACGGCCTACAAAAATCGGCAGATTGGCGAGTTGAGCGGAGGCCAGCAGCAGCGCGTTTTTATTGCTCGATCACTTGCGCAGCAGGCAGATTTATACCTTATGGACGAACCTTTTGTGGGTATAGATGCCGCAAGCGAATCGGCTATTATTAAACTTCTCGAAGATATGCGGAGCGAAGGTAAAACTGTAGTCTTGGTTCACCATGATTTGCATACTGCTATTGAGTTTTTTGACTGGATAGTCTTGCTCAACACCCGCCTTGTGGCTTCCGGGCCAAAGGTGGATGTGCTGAACGAAGAAAACCTTAGAGTAGCTTATGGCGGAAAACTTACGTTGCTTAACCGTGTGGCAGAGCTTGTTAGGAAAGAAGAGTTTCCGATTCGCGAAAAGAAAAAAGTGGATTAATGAGCGTAAACTTAATATGGGTAATCATTGGTTGCGCCCTTATAGGTGGTGGCGCTTCGTTGGTTGGCACATTTGCGTTTCTGCGCAAGCAATCGCTTGTGGGCGATGCGGTGGCACACTCGCTTCTGCCTGGTGTTGCACTTTCATTTCTCATTTTTGAAGAAAAGAATCTTTGGGTTCTTTTTCCGGGAGCCCTCATTGCCGGATGGCTAAGTTTATTGAGTATTGACGCCATTCGCAACTACAGTAAAATCAAGTCAGATACGGCAATTGCGATTGTGCTAAGCGTCTTTTTTGCCGTTGGAATTGTATTGCTCACCCACATTCAGCAAGGCGCGTATGGAAATCAGTCAGGTCTTGAGTCTTTTCTATTTGGTAAGGCGGCTTCCATGCTTCCGCGAGATATTTACCTTTTTGTGTTGGTAGATGTCATTTTGATAGGAGCCATCCTTATTTATTACCCTTTTTTAAAACTCTATTCATTCGATCCGGATTTTGCAAAAGGTGTTGGCCTTCCGGCAAAATGGCTGGAGTTTTTGCTCTCTACACTCACTGTATTGGCTGTAGCCAGTGGCATACAAGCGGTAGGCGTGGTACTTATGGCGGCCCTGATTATAACGCCTGCGGCTGCAGCAAGATTTTACACCAAAAGACTTAGCCACATGCTTTTCCTCGCACTGGCTTTTGGAATGACAAGTGCTGTTGGTGGCGTATTAATCTCATATACAGCCCCTTCCATGCCCACAGGGCCGTGGATTGTTGTGATTTTAAGCCTTATGGCAATTTTCACTTTCCTGATGGCTCCGCGAAAAGGAATTATTCATAGAAATGCAATGCGCAAAAAACACGTGGCAAAAATGAATACTGAAAACGTGCTAAAACTTTTCTACATTTTTCAAAAAGAAAAGCAACACGATTTCCTAACGCTCACTGAGTTAAGCGCCGCACGCCATTTTGAAAGTCGTCAGCTGCAAACCGCATTAAAAAAACTCGAAAAGCAAAATTTTATTTCGCGTACGCCATCGGGTATGACACTTACCCAAAGAGGACTTGAAGAAGCAATGCGCGTAGTACGCCTGCATAGGCTTTGGGAGCTGTACCTAAATGAGCGGATGAATATGCCGCAAGACCACGTACACCACGCGGCCGATGCGATTGAGCACATTATCACACCCGAAATTGAAGAAGCATTACTCAAGGAATTGGGGTACCCAACAATTGATCCGCACGAATCACTGATTCCCGGAGTAATAAAAGCCGAATCATGAACGATTTTTGGATTATACTAACCGGTATTCTTGTCGCACTAAGCTGTGGACTACTAGGGGTATTCTTGATTTTGCGAAAAATGGCGATGGTTGGCGATGCTATTTCGCACGCCGTGCTTCCCGGAATTGTTATTGCTTATTTAGTTGCCGAATCGAGAAATGCAATCGTTATGCTGATTGGCGCAGCGGCTTTTGGTCTGCTCACCACTTTTATGATAGAATGGTTCTATCGCCGCGCGCGGATACAAGCTGATGCTTCTATCGGAATTACCTTTACCTGGCTCTTTGCTATTGGTGTAATCCTCGTCAGTCTCTACACAGGTAATGTCGATCTCGATCAGGAATGCGTTCTTTATGGCGACATTGCATACATCCCTTTTAACTTGCTTTGGATTGGCGATAACTCTTTTGGCCCCGCCCCAATTTGGCTTCAAGGTGGAAATCTCATCCTCGTCATTCTCGGGATAATTTTCGGCTTTCGCGGACTCTTTATTACGAGTTTCGATGCGGGTTTTGCAGGTGGTCTCGGTATAAAAACAGGCGTTTGGCACTACTTACTGATGGGTGCGGTTTCGCTAACTGTTGTGCTTAGCTTTAATGCCGTAGGTGCCATTCTGGTGGTTGCTTTTCTGGTAGTTCCACCGGCAACAGCTTATTTGTTAAGCAAAAATCTTACAACTATGCTTTGGTTTACAGCTTTGTTTGGAATCGCATCTGCCGTAGGTGGGTTTTATCTTGCCGTTTGGTGGAGTGCATCCATATCGGGAAGCATGGCAGTAGCGGCAGGAGCTTTATTCTTCCTGGTATTTATGGGGGTGCGTATCAATGTTATTTTGCGCCAGAAACAGCACAAACGCGAATTTCAATTCAATACAGCTAAAGCATGAAATTTCAATCACAATAATTCACGATGACCTCAAATTTTCTTTTCACTATTTGATTTGATTCCCCGAAAGGGAACCCCAACAAGCGCTCAAAAGACGCAGAAAATCAGCTTTATGTCTAAATAACATCTCTACCGACTTCTTACTGCTTCCATTCTCGTATCTTTGCACCTTTTATGAGCGAAAATCAAAAGAAACATATTGCCATTCTGGGCTCTACGGGATCCATTGGTACTCAAGCTCTGGAAGTTATCGCGGCAAATAGCGATAGATTTCAGGTTGAAGTGCTCACTGCGCACTCTAATGCCGACTTGCTTGCAGAACAGGCTTTAAAATTTAAGGCCAATGCGGTGGTAATTCACGATGAATCGAAGTATAAAGCTTTAAAAGATCGCCTCTTTGACGAAGGTATAAAAGTCTTTTGTGGAAGGGACGCTCTGGCCGAAGTGGTTGAAATGGAAACCATTGATTTGGTACTCACCGCCCTGGTTGGATTTGCTGGCCTCAAACCTACTATGCGCGCTATTGCAGCCGGTAAGCAAATTGCCTTGGCAAATAAAGAAACGCTTGTCGTAGCGGGCGAACTTATTACCAAAGCGGCAAGAGAGAAAGGTGTAAACATTTACCCTGTTGATTCAGAGCACTCGGCTATTTTTCAATGTCTTAGCGGCGAGTTTCACAATCCGATTGAAAAAATTTATTTAACAGCAAGTGGTGGCCCCTTTCGGGGAATGTCGCTTCAGGATCTAAAATCTGTTACGCCTGCTCAGGCCCTAAAGCACCCCAATTGGGACATGGGTGCAAAAATCACAATAGACTCTGCATCAATGATGAACAAGGGACTTGAAGTGATTGAAGCGAAATGGTTATTCGGCTTAAAGCCGGAACAGATTGATATTGTTGTCCATCCACAATCTATTATTCACAGCATAGTGCAGTTTGAAGATGGAAGCATGAAAGCACAGATGGGTCTTCCTGATATGAAACTCCCAATCCAATATGCCCTGGGATATCCCGAAAGAATAAAATCAGATTTTCCGCGGTTTGACTTTATGAAATACCCTCAGCTTACTTTCGAAAAACCGGATTACAAGGCTTTTAGAAATCTTCAATTTGCATTTGACGCCATGCAAAAAGGCGGAAACGCGCCATGCGTGCTAAATGCTGCAAATGAGATAGCTGTAAAAGAATTTTTAGCTGGCAACATCGGGTTTCTAGCCATGTCTGATCTCATAGAAGATTGCCTTCAAAACGTTACGTACATTGCTCAGCCCCGGTTAGAAAATTATTTTGAAACCGATAGCGAAACAAGAGCCTATGCTAGTTCAAAGATTTCGTCGTTATAGTTAAGAAACCTATTTTTAAAGAAACAAAATAATGGATTTTGCCATAAAGGTAACTCAGTTTTTTCTAAGCATTTCGCTTCTGGTCGTGCTCCACGAATTGGGGCATTTTATTCCGGCACGGCTGTTTAAGACCCGTGTAGAGAAGTTCTACCTCTTTTTTGACCCTTGGTTTTCTATTTTCAAGAAAAAAATTGGCGATACCGAATATGGAATCGGTTGGTTGCCTCTTGGCGGCTATGTCAAAATTTCGGGAATGATTGATGAGTCAATGGACACCGAGCAGCTCAAAGAACCGGCAAAACCTTGGGAATTTAGATCTAAGCCTGCCTGGCAACGACTTATCATTATGATAGGCGGAGTAACCGTAAATGTAATTCTCGCTTTCTTCATTTACGCAATGATGCTTTTTGCCTGGGGAAAAGAATATATTCCCAATGAAAACTTGGCCTACGGTGTATATGCGGATTCATTGATGATCGAAAACGGATTTCAGGAAGGCGATAAAATTTTGATGGTGGGCGACCACAAACCCGAAACACTCAATGAAGTAAATCAGGAAGTCCTTTTTGGTGATGCGCGTAGCATAAAAATTTCCAGAGATGGAAAAGAAATGGATATAAGCCTTCCGGACGATATTGATCAGCAAATGCTGGCTTCGGGAGTACAATCAATTTTTTACGAGCGCTATCCAGCTGTAGTAGATTCTGTGTTTCCTGACAGCTATGCCGAAAAGGCAGGGTTGGTGAAAAATGATGTTATTCAGACCATTAATGGAAAACAATCGGACTCTTTTCAGGGCGTGGTTTCGCAATTGAGGAATTACAAAAATCAAAATATAAATCTTGGCATAACCCGAAATTCTGAACCCATAACAATCGACGTCGACGTTGACTCTCTTGGCCGTCTTGGATTCATGAATAAGTCACCTTTCGATTTTTTAGAAACGAAAAAGCAAGAATATACTTTCTTCGAAAGCTTTCCGGCTGGAGTAGAGGAGGGAACGGGTATTTTGGTAAGTTATGTACGATCACTAAAACTCATCTTCAGCTCCGAAGGAGTAAAACAAGTTGGGGGTTTTGGAACAATAGCGGGACTTTTTGGCGATTCGTGGAATTGGCCTCGTTTTTGGAACATGACAGCTTTACTTAGCATCATTCTTGCCGTAATGAACATTTTACCAATTCCGGCACTCGATGGCGGGCACGTGATGTTTCTCTTGTACGAAATGATTACCGGCCGTGAACCAAATCAAAAATTTATGGAATACGCTCAGCTCGTGGGAATTGCTATATTATTAACCTTATTGCTTTACGCCAATGGAATGGACTTTTTCAGGTGGTACAACAATTAACAAAATGAAACCATATGCGCAGAATTCACGTAACTATAGGTGTATTACTGCCCCAAACTTATGAAGAATCAAATAATAGATATTGAAGGACTTAGACGCCTTTCGGGAAATGACGAAGCATTTATTTCTGAGATTTTAAAACTCTATACCGATCAGGCAGCTAAAGATGTGATAGAACTTGAAAATGGCAGTTCGCTTGAAGACTGGAACTCTGTGCGCTTTGTCGTGCATCGTATGCGGTCATCGGCTGTTCCTCTGGGTTTAAAAGACCTGGTAGTGCTGCTTAAAAAAGTAGAGATGAAGCTGAAGGAGGATATATATGAAAATGTACAATCTGAAATTGAAAAAATTATTGCAATTTCAAAACACGCGATCGATGATGCGAAACATCAGTTGAGTCTCACGTCAGCATAATTTTTTACCTTTAAACAATGGCAAAGCCTAAATTACATAAAGACCACATTTTATTAGTTGATGATGAGATTATTACGCTGAAAATTACGCGTAAAGTTCTTATGGAGCACGGGTATAATGTTGACATCGCCTCAAGCTCATCAGAAGCAATGAACCTTCTGGGCAATGCAACTTATCAGCTTGTCATTGTAGATATTACCATGCCCTCAATCAGTGGGTTTGACCTCATACAGCTTATGCAAAGTTTTGATTACAATGTGCCAGTAATCTTTTTGAGTAATAGCGACAACGACTGGACAATTGAAGAATCGTATAATGTAGGTGCCAAACGCTTTGTAAGTAAGGAGCGTGAGTTTAATTATCTCCCTTCTATTGTAAAAGAAGTGCTTACAACAGTGCCTTAGATCACTTCCAACTTTTCTAGTCTATTACCTTTTTGTTTTCCTCGCAGATTTTAAAATCCATCTATTTCTATATTCTCACCGTTAAATCGCACAGGCTCTGGATGTCTCTCTGGATTATTTGGTGGGATCTGCTGATGTTATCGTAAAGGATAAAAAAATGCTTTACCGTTTGGAACTCCTGGAGAAGATTTCACAAGAAGATAAAAACACTATTCTTAAAGTGGTCGATTCTTTCCTAAAAGAAGCGCAGCTAAATTCTACTCAAAATAGATTGGCTTAAACACGCAGCCCGCCATTAAACTTAGACTTTCTTTTTTCTCTATTGCAAAGGATGCTTTTTAATGCCCCAGCATTACAAATCAGAGATCAAGCAGATGGCATGATGCAGGGTAGCGGGGTTCCTATATTTTACACCTAAAAAGCATACACATCTTGAGTAACTTAGCATATACAGTATATTGGATCAATGATTCTTTTTATTCTTTAGAAGGAAAATCAAAATATCCAGAATCTAATTTACTATAATTATCAGAAAAATATAAAGTATATTGATCAAATCTATCTTCAACAATTTTTAGATTGATAATTTGCCCAGAAACGGTATCTATGCTAATATATATTGTGCGTTCAACTAAAGAATCAAAATTAAGAAACAGAGAAACTGTTCGTATGTTAGTAATTGAATCATGAAATGATCTAGAATTAAAGGCTATGTTTCTAACAAATTCATCGGAATATATTTGATTATTTGGGGAAGAATTTATATTCTGTGAATCAGGGCTCTTCTCTTTTACGCCTTCACATCTGATAAAAGCAGCAATTACTAGTAGGCAAAACAAAAAGTTCTTCATATTATCATTCAGTTTCTGAGCTAACCCTACCTGCTGAGTCAAGCGAATATCGGGTATTGTCTTGTTTATAGCTTGCGCCTCCGGATTGTTCAATAATTTTATCAATAATGGGACGGACACGTGAATCCTGATCTCCTCCTGCACTATTAATAATACCTTTAACTTTAATGGTTTGATTAAAGGTGTTTTTTGCACTAACTTCTACATCGCTTGTAAATAAGACCGCACCTGGAGCTCCAGCAGAGCTACCGGTAGACTGAACCATAGTGTTTTCCGAAACTGTTCCAGCCAGTTCCTCTTGCTCATATAGATTAGACAGAGCGCTTAGAGTAAAGTTCTTAGTCATTCTTTGATTTATATTTATTTCATCCGCAGTTCGTCTAGGCGTTTGAAATTCGGTTAGATCATCTTGGCCTAAAAGATTCAAAGTAGCCAATGCTTCCAATTTCTGCTTGGGATTCATTCCTTGAGAATCTCGTATATTCTGTCTTGCACTTCTTAATGTCATTACGGGATTTCCATCACCATCTCTTTCACTAAAAGTAAATCCAAATATTGTAGACCCATCGGAACGACTCCCTAAATTTACATACTCTATACGTGAAAGTACATCTGGAACTTGTCCAAAAATACTGGCAAACACCGTTTCTAATTGTGGTCTAGCTTGTGCATTCACAGGCACAATACTTTCTCCACCAATGTCTATAAACATAACTGGGCTGTTGCCAGCATAATTATAAGGAGAAATAGATGGATATTTCTGATATAACGGATCTATGCTCAACCATCGTCCTAATCTTGAATCATAAATCCTAGCTCCGAAGTCTAATGAATTCCCCTTTCCCTTCACCTCATCATCCCGTTCCATACCGTTAAAGCCATACTTGTAAGCCTTAGCTAAACAACCAAACCGATCTAAATTGGTAGCTATTCCTGCTCGGGTTTCTCTTTACTTTCTTCTATCATGCGATTAGCCCGTTTTCGATATATATCATACTGCTTTCTAAGAAAATCTTCTCTTTCTTGTAAGCGAACTATTTCGTTACCATACATTAAACCTAAATAGTAATTGGCTACAAAATTAGAAGAATCCTCCTCTAATATTTGAAAACATATACTTTCTGCTTTCTCCAGTAAAAAAGGCTCAAATTCACCTTTTTTATAGCCTTCATAGTAAACGGCATACAAGCACTGCATTTTATCTACGGCACTAAGGGTATCTTGATTATAAGCTATTAATGAGCAAAATACACCCAAAAATAGAAGTAAAATAGCTTTTTTTTCTTTCATTTTGTTATCAATAATATGAATTTAAATTTACGAAATTGGGGGGTCTTCCGCTGTTGGAAAGTCTGGAAGTGGATTTAACTCTTCTAAAATGTCTGGATGTGGCTTATTATATTTAAGAAGTGAATCGTTTTTCATATCTTCAGGTAGCCTTTTGTCTATTTGTGGCAATGGTTCATACTTTTTTGGTTTACTCGGTATGTCTTGTTGTTGGTCTAACGGATTAGGCGGTAATTCGAAGTACATCTTTTCCATAGGATCAATTTCATTCGGATCGATCTCAATGGGCACGAAATTATCAGGAGTAAGTGGTCTATCATTTTTTAATATGGGCTTAGGCTCACTTGATGGTTTTTCATTATTTAACAAGGGTTTTTCTTTATGTTTTTCAGGGTCAGCTGCTTCTAAGCCTTCAAGTTCTACCATTTGAATAACTTTATTCTCGCTAAAAGCATAAGTGCTATTCCAAGGATAATCCCTAAATAACGGATCAACCGCAAAGAACCTTCCCAATCTTGGATCATGCATTCTGTACTTGTAATTGAGCGAGTTACCACTTCCTTTTATCTCATCGTCCTTCTCTTGTCCCTGGAACCCATACCGATACCCACCACTAGCCATTTCACCTTCTTCACCTTCAAAATCACCACAACCCATTCCATAAAGTTCATCCACCTCCGTAGCATCCAAAGCTCGATGGTAAACCACAAATTCATCAAAACCGGCTTCCAGATACTTCCCATTATCCATCTTACCTATCAATATCTCACGCGCCGGATTATTATTAATCGCTCCCGTACCTACCGCTTGGGTTGCAATCAAACTGCCATCAATATAAAGCTTGATATTAGACCCTTCGCGCACTCCTACCAAATGATACCATGAGCCTATTGCTAACGGACTGCCCGCTGCTGTGTATTTCGTTGTACCAATCTCTATAGCAAACTGCGGAGGGTTACTACCCGAGCCACCATTTGATATAGCCAAATACCACTCATTATTACCTGGCTGCTGGCCAGAATGCCACTTACCTGCGGCTATCGTATGATTCCAACTGCTATTGTTAACCAATTTCTTAACCCAAATACCAACCGTGAAATCAGTAGATCCAAAATCAAAGTCAGCATGATCTGCTATTTCGATGTAGGAGTTGGTGTTTCCGGCAGATTTAAGTGCTTCGCCAGGATCGCCGTCCCGGTCGTTTATATTTGTCATGCTGTTCAAAGTCGCATCATGCCCACTGCCATTCGCCTCTACACCGTCACCATCAAAACACCATCTAAAGTCTGGTGCCAAGGGATTGACTTCACCCGTGCTTCCTGCAGTATAATTCGGCTCAAAGCTTTTTCGTGTTACACCAAAAGGCGAGTAATCATAAGCTCCTTCTATGATTGCGTTAAAACCGTCGATTGTTCCATCACTATTCGCATCAAGAGGTATCTTGTTGGCGTTAACTACCGTTGTTACATTGCCCAGGTGGTTCTTTAATTCATATTTGCGAGAGCCCCTCCACACAGGTTGAAAGTTTGCCGTACTTACCGCAGGAACAGGATAAACCGTGTCAGGATAGGTGTACATGCCTACCCTATCGCTGCCATATATATGGCGCTCACCAACAGTATAAACAATGCTCTCTGCCACCGTGTCGATATTTGCTTTATAAGTTGCCATGACGTTTCTCCCGATGGGTCGGGATGGTAATTTCTAAAGTTCTGCTAAGGCAGAAACTTTGAAATTTCTCACATTCGCATCACGAATATAATCATACCCTCGTAAAAAATATAATAAAACAAAAATTTATGGTAGGATGCCGAGGAAATAGCTGTTTAGTCCAATTTTTTTTATTGGACTATTACAGATATACAATCGGTATAATTTGAATACAGTAATGTGCCTGATGGGCTGTAAACTTTCTTAGCATCTATCGATCATTTTCAAGCAATATACCTTCTTTCCAATACTGAACTGTAGAAATAGTTCCATCTTCATTATAGAAGATTTTCTTACCATCAATTTTATCGTTTTTATAAAACCATTGTGCCCTTATACTGCCATTACTGTAAAAATCTTGATATATTTCATTTGTTTTATCATCTCTAAATTCTTGAAACACTGCCAAACTTCCATTGGGATAATATTCTTTGTAATAACCATCTTTCAAACCATTATTATAAATCATCTCTGAAAATAATTCACCTGTTTTATAGTATCGATATTGCATTCCATTCGGAACAACAAAACCTTCTGAAATCGTATTTAGTGATAAGTCTCGCTCAAATTCGTAGATGTGACCTTTCCTATCATTAGGAGTTATTATGGAAATAAAATTCACACAGTAGCCTGATTCATCGAAACCCAAATAAACAGCAACTGAGTCAAAATCAACCCATACTGTTTTAAGCCTGTTCTTACCATGAAAAGTTTGCGATGAAAAAATATCTCCATTGCGATACACTTCTCGAAGCGAATACTCTTTTTGATTTGGATCCCATTCTGGTACTGAGTCTATAACAACGCTATCAACCTCAAAAAACACCTCTCTGTAATTTACATTTTGCGCAGAGATACCACTGTGGTAAAACCAAATAAAGCATGTAATGACTATTACTTTTTTCATATTAAAAGGATACTGAAGTAGTTTTTCTCATTTCTTTTTTACCTTGTTGATTTTGATCCCCACTTTCTGCTCTTGAAGGTAAGGGAATAGTTGTCAAATTAGGGTTTCCGGTAGCAAATGATTCACCTTTTGACACTAATTTGAATATATTATCAGCTTGAACGATTGAACCTGCTTTTCCTCCACGAGACAAACCTGGCGGTATAGGCAAACCACTACCTTGTAAAAATCTTTGACCAGGGTTTTGTGGAGTTAGATTAAACCCAAGTGGCAAATTTGGTTCTAATGACGGCGCATTCCCTGATGACGTTTCTGCAATTCCACTAAGACCATTAACCTGAGACCTCACTTGATTCCCTCTAGAATCTAAAGCTATGCGCTGCCCAGTAGGAAATGGTTGAGTTAAAGTTTTATCTATACTTCGGTTATCACCATTGATGGATATTTGAGTTTGCCAACCAGCTCCTACGGGAATCGCTCGAGCAACAGACATATTCTCGGTCAATGTAAAAGCAGACGAGCCTGGTGCAGTATTACCAACATTAGCAGCACTTCCCGGCGCCACATAATTGCCAATCAAAGAACCAGTGTAAGCCGCCACAGCAATTCCATTTGTACCTACAGTGACATCGGTATTATGAATGAGTTGTGTAGTACCCACGCCAAATGTAGTTCTATCAGAGCCTTGAACTGATGTAACAACCTGTATCTGTGTTCTATAAACATTTCCTACCGCATCTATATAACGCGTTCTAATGAACTCTTCTTTTCCGTCTAAATCAATCGCAATAATTGGTTTATTACCTGCAAATTGATAAGGCGAGTAATATGGAAATTGCATGGTTAATGGATCCACACTTAAAAATCTCCCCAACCTTGTATCCTGTATTCGGGCTTTATAATTGATTGAGTTTCCTCTCCCTTTCACTTCATCATCTTTCTCCATCCCATTGAACCCATACCGATACCCTCCACTAGCCAATTCACCTTCGGCACCTTCAAAATCACCACAACCCATTCCATAAAGCTCATTAACCTCCGTAGCATCCAATGCCCGATGATAAACCACAAACTCATCAAAACCGGCTTTGAGAAACTTTCCGTTGCCCATCAAACCCAGTAATATATTGCGCGAAGGGACGGTGTTCACCACGGCCGCGCCCACATATTTGGTGCCAACCAACGTACCATCAACATACAGCTTAATGTAATCGCCTTCGCGCACGCCCACCAAGTGATACCAATCACCCACCGGTAGTGCCGTGCCTGCCGCCGTGTACTTGGTACTGCCGGCCTGGATGGCAAACTGTGGCGGGTTATTGCCCGAGCCACCATTTGATATGGCTAGATACCATTCATTTTGGCTCGCCTGCTGACCAGAGTGCCACTTACCGGCAGCAATAGTATGATTCCAGTTACTATTAAGCGCCAAACGCTTCACCCAAATACCAACCGTAAAATCATTTCCTCCAAAAACTAAATCCGCATCATGCTGAATTTCCATGTAAGAATTAGCGTTTCCTTGCGATTCAAGAGCATTGCCCGCCTGGCTGTTTCGGTCTGCGGTGGTGTTCATGCTATACAAAGTCGCATCATGCCCACTGCCATTCGCCTCTACCCCATCCCCATCAAAACACCATCTAAAATCAGGTGCCAACGGATTGGCTTCACCGCTGCTTCCTGCCGTATAATTCGGCTCAAAGCTTTTTCGCGTTACACCAAAGGGTGAGTAGTCATAAGCCGCTTCAATTATTGCGTCAAAGCCGTCTATCACTCCATCGGCATCGTCGTCTAGCGGTATCTTATTTGCGTTAATTACGGTGGTTACGTTGCCAAGGTGGTTCTTGAGTTCATATTTGCGATAACCCCGCCACACAGGCATAAAGTCTTCCGTGCTTGCTGCAGGCACAGGATAAACCGTATCGGGATAATTGTACATTCCAACGCGGTCGCTGCCGTAAATATGACGCTCATCTACTGTATAAACAGTACTCTCTGCTACCGTGTCGATATTTGCTTTATAAGTTGCCATGACGTTTCTCCCGATGGGTCGGGATGGTAATTTCTAAAGTTCTGCTAAGGCAGAAACTTTGAAATTTCTCACATTCGCATCACGAATATAGCCATACCCACGGAAAAAATAAAATAAACCAAAGATTTCTGGTATGATACCGAGGAAATAGCTGTTTAGTCCAATTTTTTATTGGACTATTACAGATATACAATCGGTATAATTAGAATATAGTAAAGTGCCAGATGGACTGTAAACTTTCTTAGCCAATCTGTTTCCCGATGGGTCGTAAGTAAAGGTTAAGTCTCTCTCGGCACTGCTGCCGGCGCGCAATATCGCCCGTATCTTCCCGTCGTTGCGCCAGTCTATATAGTTTATCTCTTCCTGCGCATCGTATATTAGCTGACCCAGTTCGTCGTATCGGTAATTGTTATCCGTAGCCACATTGTCTGATGTTCCATCAAAGTCACCCATATCGTCAATATCATCGTCAAAGGCGGTTTCGATTACGCTGTCTTTAACGTGGTAAAGCCGGTTTCTTCGTTTATTTCCACTCACACCTAAATCATACTTATAAGTAAGGCTGTCTATTTCAGTGCCGCTCTCGTCTTTGCGAAGTTGTTTTTCTATGTTTCCATTAATTAAGCTGCGTCAAACATTCCATTCGGGAAACCTATCTCTGACATAATCAGTTACTTTAGGCTTGTTCTCGGCAATAAGTAAATTTTTTATACTAAACAGATTTTTTTCATAGTTTTTTCTAACGTCTGTAATTGAACTTAAAGAAAATAGCAACTGCTGTTGAACCTCATCATCTTCTGAATACAATTCTAATAATCCCAAAATTCCATTCTCAATAGGATATCCGTAACATTTTCCAAGACACCACGCCGTGGTGATGGCAAATGGAAACCTATTGTTTAATCGATAAAAGAAATAATAAACTAAGATACTTGTGAATTCGTCAGTAAGCCTTAATTTTATGAGATTATCTTCATCAAAGAGAATGGAATAATCTTCGTTATATCTACTTTGAGTATGCCTTTCGGTTAATAAGCCTAAATCTTTTAAAGCATACATTGCTGTTTTTCCAGTGGTATTTTCCGATTTACGAATTACTTTAAATATTTCCTTTAGTGTATCCATTCTTAGAGTATTAATAAATATTTATTGTCGCAAGCTATGCCCTCTTAAAGCTTCAACTTCTATTCTATATAGAATTCCTTTATAATAAAATTCATGTGATAGATTCATTTGCGTATGACCCGGCACTATACCATAAGGGGGCGCATTTGCGACTCGAGCTGCCATTTTTTGAAATGCAGCAGCAAACTGTGGACTCATAACTAATTTTTTATGTTTGGATAAAGCTTGCGAATACACTGAATGTAGTGCAACATCCGCTTGCAAAACTGTAACGCCAACAGAAGCAAAATTATTAGCACTTTGACTAGCAATATTCGATTCCCCTGTCTGGAATTGCACTCGAAGAGTAGCCATATCTTCTTTCGCAACTCCTTTAACCTCATCAGGAAAAACAATAAATTCCTTGTTTCCAGGGCTATAGGGGTTCGTGTCAGCAGTGCCAAAAAGTGACCAAAGAGCAATTAATCCTACGCCTCTGGCATAAGGTGATAAAATAGGAGTAGGGGACGGTTGAACAGGTATTACCCTTGGAGTAGGAACTGGGATAGTAACAGGTGGAAGTACGAAGGCATTATCAGGTACATTATTTGGGCCACTTGTAATATTATAAGAAGTCTCCTCAGGCAGACCATATACGTCTTCTCCTGTTGCTCCACATCCTAAACATACTGCCTCTCCTCCAGCAATTGAACCGTCGCCTCCTCTTTCTCCTCCGTTCGGAGCAGTTGATCCAGCTGAACCCAAAGCATCCCCAGGCTTAACAGGATCTCCTGGATCTAGACCACTCGGATCAATGAAATATATAGGATTATTAGCGAACGAAGCATAAGGGCTTTCCCAATACTTTACTACAGGATCTATAGTTAACCATCTTCCTAATCTCGGATCTAGTTCTCTAAAGGGTGTTGTATAGCTATTCCCTTCACCCTTTATCTCATCATCCTTCTCCATACCGTTAAACCCATAACGATACCCACCACTAGCCATTTCACCTTCAAAATCACCACAACCCATTCCATAAAGTTCATCAACTTCCGTTGCATCCAAAGCACGATGGTAAACCACGAACTCATCAAACCCCGCCTCAAGATACTTCCCATTATCCATCTTACCAATCAATATCTCACGCGCCGGATTATTATTAATCGCTCCGGTACCAACAAACTCGGTATCAATTAAAGTACCATCAATATAAAGCTTGATATTATTCCCTTCACGCACACCTACCAGATGATACCACGAACCTGTAGCCAGCGGACTGCCCGCTGCTGTGTATTTCGTTGTACCAATCTCTATAGCAAACTGCGGTGGATTGCTCCCGGAGCCACCATTTGATATAGCCAGATACCACTCATTATTGCCCGCCTGCTGACCTGAATGCCACTTACCTGCAGCAATCGTATGATTCCAACTGCTATTATTAACCAATTTCTTAACCCAAATACCAACCGTGAAATCAGTAGATCCAAAATCAAAGTCGGCATGATCTGCAATTTCTATATATGAATTGGCATTTCCGGCGGTTTTAAGCGCTTTGCCCGTTTCACTATTCCGGTCGTCAATTAGAGTCGTACTATACAAAGTTGCATCATGACCACTGCCATTCGCTTCTATCCCATCACCATCAAAACACCATCTAAAATCAGGCGCCAATGGATTGGCTTCGCCATTGGTTCCTGCCGTGTAGCTCGGCTCAAAGGTTTTGCGGGTTACTCCAAAAGGTGAGTAATCATACGCCCCTTCTATTATCGCGTCAAAGCCGTCTATTATTCCATTGTCATCGTCGTCGAGCGGTATCTTATTGGCGTTAACGACTGTGGTTACGTTTCCGAGGTGGTTCTTTAATTCATATTTGCGGTAGCCGCGCCATACAGGTTGAAAAGAAGCTGTGCTGGCCGCAGGTATTGGATAAACCGTATCGGGATAGTTATACATCCCCACTCGGTCGCTACCATATATATGGCGCTCACCAACAGTATAAACGATACTCTCTGCCACCGTGTCGATATTTGCTTTATAAGTTGCCATGACGTTTCTCCCGATGGGTCGGGATGGTAATTTCTAAAGTTCTGCTAAGGCAGAAACTTTGAAATTTCTCACATTCGCATCACGAATATAGCCATACCCACGGAAAAAATAAAATAAACCAAAGATTTCTGGTATGATACCGAGGAAATAGCTGTTTAGTCCAATTTTTTATTGGACTATTACAGATATACAATCGGTATAATTTGAATATATCAATGTGCCAGATGGGCTGTAAACTTTCTTAGCCAATCTGTTTCCCGAGGGGTCATAAGTAAAAGTTAAGTCTCTCTCGGCACTGCTGCCGGCACGCAATATCGCCCGTATCTTCCCGTCGTTGCGCCAGTCTATATAGTTTATCTCTTCCTGAGCGTCGTAAATTAATTGACCCAGTTCGTCGTAACGGTAATTGTTATTGGTGGCTACATTGTCTGATGTTCCATCAAAGTCACCCATGTCGTCAATATCATCGTCAAAGGCGATTTCCCTTACCGTGTCGTTTACATGGTAAAGCCGGTTTCGTTTTCTTCCATGCACTCCCTCATCATACTTGTACGATAGACTGTCTATTTCTTTGCCGCTCTCGTCTTTGCGAAGTTGTTTCTCTATATTTCCATTGGCATCATACCCAAAGGTATTCTCATACATTCCATTATACGTAGTCCCCGCTGCCCACGTATTGGTGCTCGCCTCCAGATCGTCAAAGCTGCGCGCTTCGCTTATTCTGTGCAACTGGTCATAGACGTATGCATTTCCTATTGAAACCGCGCTGCGATCTGTCGGATCGGTAATGGTATTGACCATTGAACCAATATTCCCGTTGTAGAGATTGTGCCGGTTCGCATCAAGTTGGCTGCCCACTACCGAGGCTTCAAATCTATCGCTTACCGTATTCCATTTATTGGCTTGATCAATCGGTTTATAATCACCGGCAAAATAGCCCAGACTCAAACCATATACATCTTTGGCAAAGGTGGCATTGGGGTTGCCCGACTGGTACTGCCCGTCAAGACCCATATCGCGTTCTGTATTTAGGCTGTTAGAGTTTATCCCTTTTAACCATCCCTGCAAGGTATAAGCATAATCCATTCCCTGCACCAGGTTCTCACCCAACTCTACCCGCGCAAGCGGCCCGTGGTCATAGTAAAAATACTTGGCATATTGGTATCCGTATAATCCTGGGTTCTTATATTTAAATTCCAGCTGGTCCCGCTGTAAAATGCGGGATTGATGGTTGTAAAGCTTTCGCTTTCGCAAAAGCTAACAACCAGTCGAAGTTGAGCATAAACATTGGATGTCTCCCTACCCGTTGCCGATAGCAATCTACGCAAAGGATCATGTGTAAAAACCCGCAATAAATCTCCAGGACCTTGGGCATAAGTGTTTGCGGGAGCAGCATCATTTATAGATGTAATTGTTCCTTCCAGATCGTAGGTGTATTGCAGGTCTTGTCGTATTCCGGCATTCGGGGTATACGTATGACCGCTATGGTTGTAGAGCGCACTTCGCTGCCGCAGTACCCTAAAAGTTTTGGGATCGTAAGCATAACGGGTCATAATTTTGTTGCCGTAAGCAATCAATATCCTTTGCCCTCTGGCATTATATGCCACTTCCTTCACATACTCCGCTCCATCCATTTTCAGCGAAAGCAATGCTCCTCCCTTGTTGTATTCCGGATGCATCTCTTTCCCCGGCCCATCTCTATCTGCAGGATAGGTTGCCTTGCGGATGCGGTTCAAGGCATCGTATTCTTGAGTGATGGTATTTTTGTTACTGTCCAGGTGAGCAGGATTAAAGGTGTCCCAATTTACAACATATTTTTGATAGGCAGTAAGGGCATCGTCGGTTTGCTTATTGTTTTTGGGTTTTGTTCAGCCCTTAAAATCAGCCTAAATGCAAGCGGAATGGGGCAAAGGAAAAAAGAGAGAGAAAAAAGAAGGAAAGCAAGGCGGGAAAAGGGATAGCGGAAGAATGGAGCGGGTGTTGATAACTTTTGAGATTGTGAACCTTAGAAGAACCAAGACCGAAGGTTTAGGGCATAAAAAAGCCCAAGCTGTGAACTTGGGCTTAGACGATTTACTATTTTTTACCGTCAATCAACTTTCTATCGTGCTTTCTTAGCTTTCTAAGTAAAGTATCTCGTGGCATTTGTGATTTAGAAATGTCAAGATGATGGATTGCAAGAACCTTGGGATATGGGTAACAGATATAAAAAATACTGTCGTACAAAAACGGGGAAAATTTATCTACACTTTCCATCATTGGCGTTTCTCCCGTTAAATACTCTCTGTGTATCAAAACAGAATCGTTCTCGTTTAAAAGCTCAAAATCTATTGGCGATATATGCTCAAACACATCTAATTGAAAGAACTTCACTTGTAAATTCTCGCTTCCTTCAACTCTTTTTTGTCCTATTTCTTCGTATTTATTAGAAAAACAAGACGCAAGACCACAAGTCAAAAGAATGACAACTACTATATAATTCCCTTTTTTCATTATCGCTTCCTAATTAAGTCTTGGTCTAAAAGAATAAGATTTGCTTTTCCAAAATCTCTTGTAGAGCTTATTGATGCGGGTTTTATTGTATTCAACCTATCAGGAACACCAAAATTGCTTGATGTATATGGAGTATCAAAATAACGGGGATTAAAGCTCCTGTTTTTATATTGGCTATCGGTAAAAGTCCCAGGGTAGCTTCGATATACGTCAATAGCTTGTTCAGGTGATACAGGTTTAGTCATGGCTTCGACTTCACTTCTTTCCATTCCTTCAATAGTTCGATAAAAGCTCAACATATTTGATGGCAAATCTTCAGGTGAAAATGATGAGTCGCCCCTTCCTACTAAAGCACCAACAGCTTGAAATGATTCAAAAGCCATTGAAACATCTTGGAAAATCGCAAGGGCTACGGACTTCCTTTCATCAAGGTTAAGTCCTTCTTTAACTAAATACTGCCTTTCGATACCAATTGAAAAATCCCCAACTACTATATCTTGTTTGTAATTTACTGAATAGTAACCCCTATGGATTTGGTCGGAAGATGGTTCATTTTTTAACTGTCTCCACAGTTCCCCAACTCCTATATTAGGTTCATTCCTTTCTGTATCAGTAAACGCATGAGAATTATCTACCCAACCATAGTTAGCAGTAAATGACAATTTATCATTTAAAATAGCACTTTCATGCTTATCTCGTGGGGCAACGGCTGTAATTTCAACCGCATCTATCGAAGCTGTGTAAGTCTTGCCATCATCGCCAACGAACGTATCCCCCTTTTTAACAGGGTCGCCACCACCACCGCCATCATCCAAAGCACCCGTGGGGTCGGTTAAGTTGATTGGGTTGTTCTGTACATAATTGTAAGGCGTTAGCCAAGCTCGCTGTTCTTTGGCGGGGTCAACAGACACAAAACGGCAGAGCCACGGAGCATAATACCTTTGCCCATATTCGTACAATCCACTCTCCTCATCCTTCTCCTTCCCGTTATACCTGTATCGTTTGTATTGAAACCCACCAAAACTCGTCTCTCCAAAAGGATAATACTCCTCTCGGTTAATCAAAGAACCCGTAGTCTTCAAAACAGCATTGCAATTGTTCAAATGATCGCCAATCATATATTTAATCGCAAAAGTATTGTCATCCACATTATTTCCAACACGAATGGTAGCTATCAAGGCACCGTCATCAGAGATTTTAATCGTATTGAAAAATCGATCATTATCAATACTACCACCCACAGTCTTGGTATAAGTAGTCTCAAACATCCCGCCATCCATGTAAAAGGTTACTACAATCTTATTCCCTTTTCGAGTGTGTTTCTTTATCCTGTCGCCTTTAGCATTATAAAAATAATTGGTGTAAACAGAGGGCGTAGAAGTCCCGGCCTGATTTTTAAAAACAGCCAGTTTATCATTCGCTCCCCATTCATAATATCTGCTCTGACCTTCTTTGGTTAAGCTGCCGTTTGGGTCATAAGTATTTCCATAAGTCGTGCTATTTACTGTAAACCCCTTAAGCTTATTATCGGAACTGTCGTATGTGTAATCTCTGATAAAATCCTGATTGGCGTGACCATCGGCCACGTGCTTCAAATTTTGGATATTACCGATTTTATCGTA
>NZ_JAAGVY010000021.1 GCF_010686655.1 Cryomorpha ignava
AAGTAGTCAGCTCTGACAAATTTTTAATATCTTTGGATTGCAGCATTTTTACGTATTTGGAATTACGCCTTTAAGATACTGTTTTTCAGAATCTTAAAGTAATAAAAATGCTGCACTTTTTAACTTTTCAATGTTAATTATCAACACAATAGCTCCTGCGAAACTTTAGTATTTAATATTACCGTTGAATTTTCTTGGTTGATAAAAAAATACCTGAATGGCTTTAAGGTGGATAGCTTTGCGTGGTCTCCTAATGCAATACTTGCAATTTTTGAAGAGATGATAGATATTCAAATGTCAACTCTTTTAGAGACCATTCATCAACGAGACTCGATCAAAATTCAAACTTCTGATTTGGAATTTTTAGTAGATATAGTAAATCAGGAATACAGTTGGTATGGAACAGCAAATGAAATTACATACGGTGTCGGAACAACGCTAAATAGCCTTGCAGCTACTATGCAAAACCAGAATGTAAGTGTTAGTCAATTTATTACTGATTTCAATATTAATACAATAGATTTACCTACAGGTTTCACCTATGAAGATGCTTTAGAGTTTCAAAGCTTGAATGCAGACTTTGAGTTGAACATGGATCTTGAGGATTTTATTGGAGAAATCAATCAAGAGTACAGCTTATCAATTACCTATTCTACTTCTACAACTTACGAGGGTATAGCCAATGATTTATTAATAAACAACGTAAGCGAAGTAATGCTAATAAGGGACTTTGTTTTAAAAGATATTACTGATTTAGATGAAGTATTTGATTTACTACAAGAGGTATTATCGCAATCTTCAATAATCAAAGATTTACCTACAAGCTTAAAAACCTTATTGCTTCCCTTTTTCAGTACAAGTATCAACAACCTTAATTTAGCATTATTTTTTCCCCGAACATGGTTAAAACCAGTCGATGAAGGCACATTAGAAGTTATAGAGGATGAGGCGGTCAAATCCAAGTTGACTTACGATGTAGGCAGTCTATTAATAGATACCGAATCGGGTTTTGAATTTAAGGACGCTGACAATTTCAACCTCACCCTATCCCAAATCGGAGACACAGGTCTCTTAATAAACATCCAGGGTTTAAAACTGGATTTCAGAACAGACCGAAATATTCCAGAAGCTGATGCAGATGGACGTCCAAATACCTTTCAAGGCGTTTTTGCAGCCAAAACCTCCATCACCCTCCCAGCAAAATGGTTTAATAATGTTGACAACACTACCCTTCAGGTAGCCGGTTACAACCTTTTAATTGGTACAGGCGGCGTTTCGGGTACCATAGGAATAGAAACCGTAAACGGAACTCCCTCAACCGGCGATGACTACCTCAACCTAAAAATCGGCAACTGGACAGTAGGCTTCAACCATTTCGCGATTACATTTAAGCAAAATGTAATAACCGATTCATCCATCGCTGGACGACTGACAATTCCGAAGCTCAAATCCGCGGACACCAGTGATGGAGATGATACAGCCTATGTGTTTATCAATGGACACCTTAACGAAGCTGGAGACTTTAATCTTACCGGATCGAAACCAGATGGTTTCACTTTTCACATTCTCGACTTTATAACCATTAACATTCTAACAGTTGAATTAGGTCGTCAAAATGATACCTCGACTTCGCTCGGTACAGGGTTTTATATTGGTACATCTGCCGAGATATGGTTTGACAATCCAACCATGCAGAAAATTCTTGGCGATCAAAAAATTGTTGTACCAAAGTTGCGCATCTACGATTCGGGTCGTTTTGAAATTGTTGGCGGCAGCAGTACCATCCCGTCTAATATTACCTTAAACCTTGGCCCCGTAGAAGTGTCTGTTACCGGTATTCATTTTGGTTCGCATCAACAGAATGGTCGAAAATATAATTACTGGGGCTTTGATGGTGCAATTAGTCTTGACCCACTTGGTATTGATGCCCGTGGCGAAGGAATTAAGTATTATTACACAGTTGACAATGAAGAATTAGCCGGAGAGGGTGAAGATCCTTTGCCCTATGCAGATAGCTTCCTTCGAATCCAAACCATCGAGATTGATCTTGTAATTCCCGGCTCGGCAAATCCCGATAATGCAAAAGCGATTATTCATGGTATGCTTAGTATTCCTGAACCGGGCGAATCGGCAGAATATGTGGGTGAGGTATCATTAAAAGTCCCAGACAGCAAACTCGCTGCGGGTGTAGCCATGCGGCTGCAGCCGAGATATCCGGCATTTTTAATAGAAGCTTATCTCGAATTGCCAAAACCCATTCCATTAGGTCCCCTTGGTGTTTACGGTTTTAGTGGCTTGCTCGGTTACCGATACGTGGCTGAAAAAGAAGCGGTAGGGCTCGCACCTGATACTAACTCGTGGTACGATTATTACACATATCCCGAGCGTGGAGTTAACCTGCCTAAATTTTCGAGACCTGAACATACTTCGGCATATACTTCCCCATTTTCGTTTGGCGCCGGTGCATTGCTCGCAACATCTTTTGATGATGGATGGGCAGTTTCGGCTCGTGTTATGATGATGCTGTCTGTGCCGTCACTTTTTATTGTGGAAGGAAGAGCTGCAATATTAAGTAAGCGCATTGGATTTGACAGCAACAGCGAGCCACCGTTTTACGCATTTATGGCTTGGGGGGGCGGCAGTATTGAGATGGGTCTCGGTGCTGATTTAAATATTCCGAAATCGGGGTCACATACGGGCGACATTCTAAAGATGTATGCTCAAGTTGAAGCAAGATTCTTTTTAGAGAATCAGGCACCGTGGTATGTAAATTTCGGAACTCAGGAAAATCCTGTGAGTGCTGAGATTCTCACACTTTTTACGGCCCCGACCTACCTCATGATTGCGGCCAAAGGAATAAAAGGCGGGGCGCGGGCAGAATTTAATCTGGATAAAAAATACGGCATTGCCAAGGTTAAGGTAAAAGCCTATTTTGAAATCGGCGGTTTCGTAAGCTTTGAGAAGCCCCAAATAGGAGGTTATATTAAGGCCGGTGGGGTTATTGAAGTCGATGTTTGGTTCATCGGATTCAGCATTGCTATTGATGCCTTGTTTTCGGTTGAAGTGCCCGAACCATTCAAAATTTATGCTCAAGTTTATGTTGAGGTGTGTGCAAAAGTTCTTTTCGTTAAAAAATGCGTTGATTTTACTGTAGAGCTTAAATGGGAAAAGAATGACATACTCAATCAGGAGCCCATTGCGCCGCTACCCCACGTTACAGTAGGAAATCAAATTGACAGAACAGACGAAGCAGTTAAGGGAGTGCACATGTTAACCAATGAAACCTTTCCGATACAAAAATTTCCGGTTCTTGAAAACAGCGATGGCACATGGACGCCAGATCCCGCTGGAATAGACAAAATTATTCCTCTTGACACCTACATAGATATTAAATCGGCAAAGGGTTTATTGCCTTACGAAGTCATGTCAAAGATCGGCGGTTTTACGGCACCACCCGAAGATTATAAAGACTTAATACCGCCCGATCAAGTGGTACAGGGAATGACTATTCGGCAGATAAAGCACGAATATGCCATAAGCGATATTGAATTAAAAGCATGGAATGGAACGAGTTGGGTGGTGTACCATCCTTTTGAAGCGGTGGTAAAAGCTGATACGCCAAGTGAACTAATAACGTTGAGAGCTGAAGTTGCTGGTTTACGAATCGGGTACTGGCAACTATCTGGAAAACAATATAATACGATACGCTTATTAGCTACAAATCCATTTTCATATACTGAGTCCGGCGAACCCGGTTGGTTTATACCGGAGCAATACGGCATCACACCATCTACTCTATTTTGCGAAGGTACCGCCCTGGTTCCGGTTTGCTGCAATGTATTAAATCAAACGTTAGGAAAAACTTACTACCCTCCTACTCAAATGAATGGGAATCTCATCAATGGTGCTTACTTTACTCTTGAGGTGGGAAATATAGGATACGTTACTGTAAATCTTGATGGGTCTCAAAATGTGGTTGAAGCAGACAATAATATGGTGGTCACTTATAAGATGAATCCATTTGGTTTTGCTAAGTCCTTAAAATTTGAGAATGGGAACAATTTGGTGATTTACCTACCGGAAATAAGTGCCGAGGTAAAACTCAAACTTACCACCACAGCTAATTTTGTAAAAATACGCTATTACAAGTCGGGGCTGACAGAAAATCCACCTCAAGACTTTATTCTACTCGCCGAAGAGACTTATACCCAAACGGAGCTAAATCAAGAAATTCAGTATCAGAATGAAGTTGCAGGAGTAGCCAAAATTGTAATTGACCCGGATTATATTGATCTGGATGCCATAAATGCAGTAACCGCACAAATCGCCGATCTCTTAGGTAGTAGCTATGGCAACTATTCAGGAGAAGTAGCTGGATTGAGTGCACAGGATCAGCTGGCATACGATGGGCTTATTGCGCAATTAGATGAATTGCTTGGTGATGGTTGCGGAAGCCGGAAAAGAGGAGGAGAATCACGCGGAGGTGACCCGGGTATCGAGTGTTTCACTGCCTTACACGAGTTGTGTTGGCTCGGAGTTGAAGCTTTTGAATACAATGAAACAATACCCGGTCAAGATGCAATTAATCAAGACAGTCTGGATATGCAAGCAGCCATCCAGAAAGTAGTCCAACCAATTTGGCGTCCAAATACAACTTACTATATTAGATTCAGGTTACGCGACAGAGTTGATAATGGTGCCATGCAAAAAACGTATGATTATTATTATGGTTTTAAAACGGTTGGTCCACTTGGTCATTACCATCTCAATGCCGAAGTAGATTGTCCGCTTGATCATCCGCTTGCTTCTTTTCGCAGATATATAGATTATCGTAGGTCTTACCCAAATGCAGACGGCGATTTGCTTATGTCAAAACCTGTTTTTTATGCTAACAGACAGTGCAAAATCAATTTATTCTTTACCAAACCACTTACTTACAATATGGTGAACAAGTGGCATGAGTACCACGATTTACCAGATTTGGAAGGGGCATTGCATATCGCCATTAAAGATCCTGTTTCGGAAGTGACCATCCCCTACCCGCTTCCAATAGAAGTTGATGAATCGATACCCGTTCCGGCAGATGATTCAGGTTGGATAAATGATGATGATCCCTTAATCCCACTAAATATTGCAGCATTAAACAATCAAATATTACAGGGAAATACAGACCCCGATGTGCAATGTACATTGGCCATTGGCGACCCACTTGTTCCATATAGTCAGTCGTACCAAGTAATATTAACTAATTTGAAGCCGCAAAAACTCTATACCGCTCTATTTTACAATGCATTTGATAACGATGCAACCAATTCGCTAGAGGCTAGTGAGAGTGAGCAAGTGCATCAATATCCATTTCAAACCTCGCGCTATGGGAATTTTAGAGAGCAGGTGGAAAGCTATATGCTCAAAGAATTAAACAATCAGGGTAATATAGTCAACGAAAGAAATGCTGTTTTTAAAATGACGATTCCCCTGTCAGTAGCTGCTGTCGATTCTGCTTTTAGCCTGTTTCCGTTTCAGACCGCTGATGCAGGTGCAAAAGCATTATCTCTAAAATATCAAGATCCCTTCGACAGAGTTGTTGAGGGTTTATTTGGAATAGTCCCCATAAATCCGCCTGAAACGACTGAGTTTAATGTTATCGTTAATACCGTTTCGAATAAAACAGTAGCGATACTGATCAAGAATCCCGAGCCGTTTAATAATCCTAAAATGCCGGTGGATTACGTGCTCAATACTATTACTGTGAGAAACGCTGCGGATGAAATCGACGTGAATTATATCGGACTCTACTCCAAAGATTACGCGCAGGTATTGCTTATGCATACTTCTAAGGTAATTTCTGCTGCCAGCCTTAATTTCATGTTTCAATATAAAGCCTGGAATGGAAACGGTTACGCAGTAGATATAATAGGCAATGATGCCGTAAATCAGGATGGTGAATTGCTCAATCAAGTGAAGGTCGTAGATCTGGTCATCAATTAACAACAGAAAGCATCATGAAATTTATCAATAGATATTCAAAGGTTGACAGCCACAACTACTACCACACTGAACAATTCAAGGAAGATAACGGCGAATTAATACTTGCTATTGGAACCTCAGGAAATCTTGGGCTTATTACGCGCTTAAAACCAAACGGTGATTTGGAATGGGAAAAGGCTTACAGAATTTCGACCACTTCTAGTCAACTCGTTTTCCATAAGATTATACAGTTGACTCCAATGAACCCCAGTAATACTCCTGGCTTTCAATATATTATTCACGGAGTTTCAGGAGTAGACCATTATATTTTAAGCATCAATGCTGTAGATGGTTCTTTATATTGGGTAAAAAAAGTACAATGGCCTAATCAGATAGTTACATTAAATCTTGCTGCGGCAATAGACCGGTTTGAATTTTATATTGCGATATCAGATACTACCAAAAATCCATTTATTGGTGTATTTAACGGCTCGTGTATTTTATCTATTGGAAAGACCATCGCTGTAAATAAAACGGGAACAATTATTAATGCCATTGAACCGAGGCTTAATGGAGTGGTTCTCGCAGGAAAATATAACAATACAAATCAGGCGGGTTTCATAATCGACCTTGATCACACATTAGTTATAGCAAAGTCATTTGCTATAACAATTCCAGCTAACACAATTCATGATCTGGAATACGATGGAAAAGATTATTTAGTAAGCGGATATATTCCCAGCATTAAGAAAGTATATGTAGCTCGCTTCAATGGAGTTTCCTCTCCGAATGCCATCTGTTTTCCAAAAACCGGCAATAATAAGTCTCGAATTGTTTTACTTCCAAGAGGCGTTTACCTTTTACATTATACTACAACACACGGTATTCTAAATTTGTTAGATCCGGGGTTTGTGCCACAGTGGCAAAAGGAACTTCGCTTTAGTGGCGATGAAAATGGTATTTCGAAAATTCATTTTGATTTAGTCACCGAGTCTATTACGACTGACGCATATCATTCTACCGTAGAATCAGTCATCGTTAAAACGGATGAAACTTTTGAAAGTTGTAAAACGATTTCACTCGGTATTCCGGCTATCACAGTCCAAAAAATAGAGGTGAAGTTGATGCCTCTATCATCTGTTAATGCTTCATTTAACAGCTCTGTGCCCACTGTCCAAATTAATACTCTCACACCCACCCTTAAGTATGTATGCCCACCCACAGTAAGCATTCCCACAGGTGAATCAACGGTTTTTCAATCACCAAATTTCTACATTCAATCGGCGGGCTCTACCGGTTCAGACAGTACAAAAAGTATCCACAGCCGCTGGCTTTTCAGAGGAGTGCTGGGAAATAAACACCTTCCAAAACGAACCTATGCTACAAACGAATATAATTTCAATAAAGAGAACGATTATGTGAAAATTTACCGCACAAAATATAGGAATCTCGGTTTTGAAATAGATTTATTACAGCCTCCGGAGGTTGTGGATAGTACATACAAGTTTTGGATATACAGGTTTGGTCAGCGTGATATTTACGTTTATTTTAGAGATACAATTAAATATCTCTTTGCTGCAGCGGCTCATAACCCCCTGACTAATCCCACAGCCTTTTTTCAGGCTTATGGAAATAATCTTATAGAAATTGAAAACAAGGATGATTTGTTTTTTGCTGTACAGCTTTATACAAATACAAATCCCTCATCAGGAAAGAATGTAAAAACAGAAACCTTAACCGTCTCTGAATTAGCCGCAAGTGCTCCTAAATTTCTTTCTAACCGGAAGAAATTTATACATACGCAGTTTAGCAACATGCGATTGATAGCCGAAAACGGCAGAATGCTAAGATTTACGCCGTTTAACTGCCAAATTGCCAAAATAAGATTTGAATACTACAGCGATTTTATAGATGGTGTAAATGTAGAAGAAGATTGGGTTGAAATCGGTGATTTCGGATTAAATCTTAACGATGCAGAAGTGCTGAGCGCGCTAGAACCCTCACCGGGTTCTGTAAACGGCAAGTGGCAGCGTTTCAATGACAATGCTTTTGTAAAAACTGCAAATTACGCTGACCGGTGGAATGGATCTGTAGAGCCCGGTGGACGGAATATTCGGCAGATGGTTGAACAATATATTTCTCTAAGCGATGTTGTCGGCAATCCCACAGCCAATGAATCTTTCCCTTTAGATCAAAATCCACCCGCATCAATGGAAATTTCAAATTTGAATTTACTCAATTTTGCAGCATTGGATTTTCACATTGCGAGAATGTTAGGCCTGGGTATGCTTGATACGGATACTTCAGTCTTTTTTAATCAATATGTGTATGTTGCCACGTATGTTAGTTCCGGAGATCTGGAAGATGGTCTCGGTATAAGAGATGTGCAACATCTGGCAATGAGTTTGCCTACGGGTCTCAACGATCATCGACTCCCGAAGCCCGTGGAAATTTCGGAAATCATTCCCGGGGCTTTTATTGGTAATACAGGTGAACCTTCTAATATAACTGATGCAGATGGCTATACCTTTGATGGAATCTTTAGATATGTAAGCATATTTAATGTGCCGGAGGCAGCAAATTTAATTTCCCCGCCATTCTATGCAACAAATAATGAATTTGAGGCACATCTTTATACCCTTTCTGTATATGCAGGGCTGGAATATCGAAAAAACAACGATCCGTCATGGCAAAAGCCTGAACTCTCAAATACGAGCGATTATCAAAATGAAGTGCTTACGGGTGATGGCCATAATGAAACAAGACCACTCGTATTACCTGCCACAGGTTTACCTCTATATGTGCATAAGCAAAATATAAGCGGAACGCATTATTACCAAACCTATGGTATAAATTGGTTTTCGCGGGCAGCGTCGAGCAATGTAGTCGAAGAGATTGAAACAAATCTTTCTCCTGCAAATTCATTAGTGGCACCATCAAACGTGAATGCACATTTAATTCGCCACGAAGTTCCCCCCATGTTTACTTCACAAGACGAGCAGGATAGATATTCGGCTATAGGCGATACTGATAAAACGCTTGTCAGGCTCACATTTGATTACCACAGTCATCACGAATTAATAACACGAAAAATTCCACCGGACTCCATATTATCGGATAATGATATACTGCTCCCCGCTAATGCGGACGATGCGGATATTCTTTTTCCTGATAATGAAGAAATTTTTGCAGAAGAAATAGAAATATTCTTTAGGAAACAGATGCCAAATAATATTTCAGGTAAGGCAACAACAATTGACGATCATCCGTCTAATACATTACTTTCGGTCATTGGTACTGCGCCATATCACTTAGCAAGTCAAGATCCAAATCCACCGACAGAAGAAGAAATAATTTATCCAACAGTTCAAGCCGGAACTGAAGCGAATTATGTTGGGGGTACCTTTGTAATAGACAATCAGGAATACGTTATCTATTCGATAGTTGGCACGTCAAATCCGCAAATTACGGTATATAAGAAAGAGATAAGCGATTCGGTTTTTGGTACGATCACCCCAACTGCGGATGCCGATAATTTACAATCACCGGAAATCACGAATGACGGATTCTTTATGGCGATTGAAAATATGCAAAATGAATCGAGTTGGTCGTTGCCCAACCCCCTATCGCAAAATGTAACCGTGGGCGCAAACTGGCCTATTCATCGCGAAATAATTTATTTTGAGAATGATGAAGGTGATATCGAACGACGCGTTGAAAAGACGAGAGGTATCTGGTCTTCCGATGCTAATCCGGCTACTGTGGAAACCGAAGATGAGTTAGAGGCTGAATTAGACGTATATGGAAATGTACAATATGTGGATGAGAATGGAAATCCCACAGATGAAGGTGGCGAAATTCTTATGCAAACCGTTTTTAAAGGATTGTACAAGATAACTTTTCAAGGTATTCATCTGGATCAGCATTCTCAATACGATACAGGCGGAAACCCGATAGAATGGTACCAGGGAATTGTACGTATTTTTACTCAAAATACGTTTCAAGCCGGAAACCCATATAAAACAAGAAAAGTACTCAAGGTAATTAAAATCAAAAATATCGGCGAACCTGTCGATTTAGTAGTTTATGCCCGGGACACAGCTTATTCAGCCGAGCCGGGCTATGATTCCATACTAACCGGAGCGAATATCTCTGTTAATTTTTATCCGGGATATAGAGCCTATTTGTATAAAAATACTTCAGACGCTTTGAATGAAGCAAATACCCTTCCGGGGGATGAGGAGGATGTGCGCTATACTATTTTTGGTTTGAGAAGTTATGACAGCGGTGAGAATTATTATTCCAAAATAGGAACACCTGCAATAATGTATGCACAAAAACTAATTGAAGCTGAAACTCCCGAGCAGCCTGAAGGGCCTCTTTATGCGACCCGTCCTGATTTTTTCGGTCGAGCTTCCTACAGTTTTACGACTCAATTTACCCATTCGCCTTATGCTATATTGATGTATAGAGGAAATGATGAAGCGTTTCTAAATGCATTATACGAAAAATCAACGGTTCGAGAAATCCGTGATGCCTTAAAGGTTTTAGGAGGCAATAATGAAGATTATTTTACCAATAGATGGACGAATTTTGTCAATTTCACCGAGCTTGCCTCCGATGGTGATTTCAAAGTTTATCCACCCGTCAATGTTTCACCTGACGGTTATAAATTTCCAAATCCGGATAAACAGGCTCTATTTGATTGGGCAAATAAAATATTGACAGATTTAGAATTAGACGTTATAACCGATCCTCCCGGCAGTCTTTCTATCACAGACCCCAAGATTTTCGGATTTGCAAAAGGGGCGATTTATCATGCAATGAATCCTTTAACCCAAGTTCCAGTAATATTTTATAGAATTAAATCAGGCAACTACCGTCCGAAAAATAAAAAGCAGGTAATAATGGATAGCAATGGCCACGCTCTTTGGCCAAGCAGTCCTTCTTTTGATATGGCTCCTATGATGAAGAGACTAAATTCAAAGAAAACAGAATATACTGACTTTACACTCGATGGAACGTCTGATAATATCTATTTTTACGGAGTTCGTGAACTTAGCTCCCAAATGAAGATGGGCGACTTTAGTCCTTTAGTTGGGCCAATCAAGCTCGTTAATTCTTATCCGGCCGAGCAGCCGGAAATAAAGCGAATAATGCCAATTCTTGAAAATCAGGCTTTGGGTATCTCTCCTGCTGTTCAACTTGAGGTTAACGCTTATCCAGAAGTTCAGAATATTAGAAAGATTACGGTTTTTAGAAGTCTCAACAGGCTTGATGCGCAATCTGTACGTACTATGGAAATCGCAAAAGAATATGTCATTCCCGAATCAGAACTCACAAATCCTGTTTGGGTTGTAAAAGACGTTTTTGACGATTTGGAAGAAGTGCCATTTGGAGAGGGTCTATATTATCGAATAGCAGTAAATCGTAAAGTGGAATATAGAGATGCAAATAATATTTTGATTAATGACTTCGCTCCGTCTCTACCTTCAAAGATCGCAGCGAGTGTAATTGTAGAAACAAGTAAGCCATCTGCGCCTGTTTTACGCTATGGCTCAAAGCCTATAGAACCAAAACGGGGAATACTCGCGGCCATAAAATTCTTCTGGGATAAGACATGCTATAACGGAACTTATCATATCTATAAAATGAATAGCCAAGGGAATTGGACAAAGATTTATTCGGTTCAATCTAATGATCAGACGATATATGTTGATTTGCTCGACACGTCTCTGCAAACCGGCTATATAGAAACGCAAACAGATAGCGGGGATTCAATCTTTCATCATTTCAAAGTTGTAGCCGAAAACACAGCAGGTTTATTGAGCACAGAAGAAAATATTCTTACGATTTATAAAGCAGAGGAATGGATAGATGTGGATACATTGCCATAATTGAGTTTGACTTGATTCGGGATAAAAATAAAATGCTCAACCATCAGGTAAAAATGATCAAGGAGCAGATGAAGCGAATCTAATGATTTTAGATTGTTGATTTCAGATTTATGATTGGTTGCTTCCTCGATTTATCGCGAGGCTATTCACTTCAGATTTCAGATTAATTCAGAGGGACATTGGATTATTTATATCTACACCCCCGCTGCCTATACGTTCTTGATTTTACGATAGATTTGATAATCTCCCCACCGTCGACCAACGGGAGTGCGTATGTAAGCGATAGCCAAAGAGCTGCAGAAACTAATTAAATTTTAGACTAATGATCTTGACGCTGACGTTGACGAGGAAAAGAGTCAGCCTGCACCACTAGCTTCCTAAATTTACTTCCATTGCTTCATTCTTATAGTAGTCCGGCGAGCATCTCGCTAAGCTGTAATGCTACGGATTTTTAGATAATGGCCGCGGTACTTCGCGCTGTAGCTCCCGCTCAACTGAAGTATGGATTTTTAAGTCATATTGAGCCGTGTTCTGATGTATTATGGGAAAAGACGTTAAGCAGGCCTAGAACTAAGAATCATGCCCACAAAACCTAAAAAGGAAAAAATAGCGAATTCATGATATTTTGACTCATCTAGGCAAACCCAAATCTGAAATCATAAATCTAAAATCATAAATCTAAAGTCCCTGAATTCATGATATTTTGATTCGTCTAGGCAAACCCAAATCTGAAATCATAAATCTGAAATCTGAAATCTGAAATCTAAAATCCCTAAAGTCCTTTACTTCTAATAAGCTTCTGTCTATTAGTACCCGGTCCTGAAAAGCTTTTTCGGTATGAAAGAACGAGTTCTACTCCACCTTTTCCATTGTTATTTTCGGCGAGAGATGAAGCAGTGAAGTCGTAGCTTATGCCAAGTGAAAAGTCGTGATAATTCCCGCGAGCGATAAAGTAGATAGCATCTTGAATCCGGTAATAAGCCCCAAGATTCATAGATAGGTTATTTCTAAAATCGGTGTACTCTGTGCGATCCCAGAAAGAGAATTCAATTTCAGATCCAACATCTATAATTCTGTTTGGGCCTTGAAACATTACAAAAACATTTGGCAAATAAGTTACCTGCGATCCTTCCGGAACGAAGGCCATGCTGGCATGACCGATGTATTTGCGCATCAAAGCTTCATTTGATCCGAGGATATCTACCTTGGGTTTGTTGGCGTGCAAAACGCTAGCTCCTATTAAAAGACGGGTATAGTCATTAAATGATTTATACCATGAAACTCCCCCGCCGAGATCGATATTGGACTCATTAATAGTTCCCGAAATACGCTCTCCGCTTGGCACACCGAGGTTAAATCCGGTACCATTCCATTGGTTTTCCCATGAAGCTGCATCCAGATTAAGTGAGCGCTGAATATAACCTACCTGAATTCCTACAGAAAGAAAATGTGGATTAAGAGCTGTACCGCCCAGATCTATTGCATAAGCGGCATTTGCAGAAATGCTGAGATTATTGAAGTTAGCAATCCCGGCATTATCATTTACCACCGCGAGCCCTACACCAAGAAAATTTTTATCGTAGGCCAGATTGGTGAGCTTTAATGGGGCATCGGCAGCAAAGGCAATCGTTTTAAACGGATTGGCTGATAAGGATCCATACTGACTTCTGTAGTTGACCATTCCTCTAATATCACCCTCAAACGCCCCTGTATTGGCAGGGTTGTACGTAATAGGTGATGCGAAGAACTGAGAAAAATGATAATCCTGCTGCGCCATTCCCGAAAGGGAGATGAACATCAATCCAATAATTGTATGTAAAGTTTTCTTCATAAACGCTCTTCTATTTTACAAGAGTTACATTTCCGGTATAGACTTCCAATTCGCCTTCAGCAAAGGTTACTTCTAGCGTATAAACGAAAACTCCGGGATTTAATTCTTTTCCATTCTGCAATCCGTCCCAGCCATCGGCCTGATTTGTTGTTTCAAAAACGAGCTGACCGTAACGGTTATATACTTTAAATTCCATACGGGTAATACCTTGACCCAAGACTCTTAAAACATCGTTCTGGCCATCGCCATTAGGCGAAAACGCTGAAGGAACGCCAACTGCTGCAACAAAATTTACCATTACAGTAACCGTATCAATAGCAGTACATCCCCCTGGCTCTTTATAATAAACGATATAATTTGTTGTTTCCTGTGGCGATGTATTTACACTTTGTGCTGTAAAATCATCTACCAAATCAAATGGTTGCCATAAGAAACTTCCTATCGGTGGTTGATTGCCAAGAGATGCATTTAGGGTAACTACTGCTCCAGAATTAATAGTACGGTTCGGGCCGGCATTAAGCGGTGGTCTTTCACCCACATATAAATCTTGAACAATCGGCTGTGCACCGCCTGAAGGATTCCAGGCTTCAACAAGAATCATATAGTTACCTTCATCTTCAAAGCAAACAACACCTGGGTTAAAAGCTTTTGATGTTTCAGGATTTCCGCCTTGGAAAGTCCATCGTACAGAATCAGCATCGGTAAATACGGCTGAGAAAACAGCGCAGTCGCCGGCACAGATTGTATCAGGAACAGAGGCTTCTATTGTCGGGCGACAATCTGGAGTATTTACAACAGTAATTACATCGTTAAAAACGCGAATGCTATCGCCTCCGGCACCTTCTACAAAAAGAGAAACGTCGTAAGTACCGGGGTTATTGTAACAAATATTCGACGGGTTTTGAACCATTGATGAGCCACTACCTGGCACAGCCCCCTGAAAATTCCATTGATAAGAGCTAAGTCCAATACCTGTACTTGCACTGGTATAGTCAACACATTTGCCTGCACAAATGGTATCGGCACTTATTTCTATACGCGGAACAGGCTTGCTGATACATTGCTCTACTATAATAAAGTCTGTTCTGGTAATATTATCTACCTGATTATTCGAATTGCTAACCGTTAGTGTAACATTGTAAGAACCTGGTTGGCTATAGCAAATCACCGACGGATTTTGCTCGGTAGAAGTAGCATCATTTATATCAGCCACGCCTTGAAATACCCAGAGATAGTCTTCTACAAGTCCCAGCGATTGATCGGTAAAATCAACACAATCGCCTGTACAAATCGTATCGGCGCTGGCGATAAAGTTCACATCTGGTGGGCCTGTACAAGGGTCTACAGTTATGGTAATTGTTTTTGTAATGGCCGATTCGCCTTCCTGATCCTGCGCTGACAAAGTAATATTATATGTTCCTGCGGTCTGATAGCAAACAGTTGGGTTTTGTTGGGTAGAAGTATCCGGTAGAGCGTCACCTACGGCTTGCCCACCGGGCAATGACCAGTGCCATGCTGTAATGGTACTATTGGTTGAAGAATTATCTGTAAGTTCTATGCAACCACCAGGGCAAATAACTGTTCTGTCGGCGGAGAAGTTAATATCAGGACCACTGCAGTCAAGTACTTCGATATAAGCCGGGAAGGTTTGTTCCTGCGTAAGATCAGCATCAGTAGCTGCGAGGGTTACATCGTAAAATCCAATTTCATTCAGACAAATATTTGTTGGATTTTGTTGTGTAGAAGATGTTTGAACACCGGTGGCGCTTGTAAAAGTCCACAGCCATGCAGTAACACCACCCGGATCATTCGTCTGACTTAAATCAGTGAAGTTAACACATTGCTCATTTGCACACGGAGTAAGATTACCAGCAGAAATAGCGATATCAGGACCACAATCTTGTACAGTAATAAAATTCGTTTTTGTTACAGGATCACTTTCGCCAATATTATCAGTAACGGTTAGCGTAATACTTTTTAATCCAGGTGTATCATAGCACACAGTGGGATTTTGATCTGAGCTAGTCGCCGGATTGCCACCCGGAAAAACCCATGCGTATGTTGCATTTGCTGCACCAGTGCTAAAAGGTGTATCAAAATCTGTAAGGTCGTTCATAGTGGTACAACCCTGCTCACAAAAAGTATCATTGCCATCGAGCACTTCAAAATCTACCACCGGAACCGCTGGAGGAGGACCTGATGTCAACCTTATATTGTCTATGGCAACAGAATAAGTTCCGGTAATGCCATCTGAATTGTTTTGCCACCTGAAACCAATTTTTACATCTGGGTTATTATTCGCGGAAGCGGGCAAAACTACCTGATAAGCTGCCCAGGGATATTGCGCAAGTGTACATCCAGAAGTCTGAGTAAAATCATTTAGAGTTGTCCAAACCGTTCCGTCAAAGTATTGAAACGAAGCTTTGTCCAATCCGTTATTCCAGGCCACGTACCACAAATCGACTGTAATAGTCCACTTATCGGTACAATCTATTGTAGGGCTTTCGGCTCTTTTATAGGTATCAGATAAACCTGGAGGAAAAGCAAATCCGTTATATCTCGCCCCGTCGTCCGGATCGTTATTTAGCCTTCCAATATGAAGCGACTGATTATTGAGCACGGGATTTGCAATACATCCTGTGCCACAGGGATTCAAATCTGGGTCAAAACCTCCCGCTGCTGTTGGAGAAACATACCATACGTTTGCAGTTCCGCCGTTTATGCCGTCATTGACCACAGTCCATGAACCACCACTTGTGCTAACATATCCATTTGCCAGCTGAACTGGAGTATTGCAGTTAATTCCGGTTCCAAAATCTTCTGTCCAAAACTGTTGGGCTTGCAGCTCTGTAATACCTGACAATCCGATGACTACCAATACGAAAAGTGACTTTATAGGCCACGCTGAATTACTCAATTTATGCACTTTTATCATGCTTATCTTAAAATAATCTGTCTTAATAATTTTGTGAAAATAGTGAAATATCGCAGTATTCATCATATTGGGGGCAAAAATATAACTATACTCTTGGGTTTTTATTAAAAATATGTCTTCAAAAATGCATTAAGTTTCTGGTTAATTCACGCTTAAAAACAAGTTTTTTAAACAGTGCATTGGTAAGAACCTAACATCCAAGATGGACAGCAAATGGTTTGTAGTAACCCAATTGACGAAATATATACATTATAGATGCCAGCAATACGCTATAAAATGACTGATTTGAGATCAGAAGTCGTCAATTAGAGTCTGTCAATAAAGTAAGGTGGCTGAGCTATAGAGTTCGATTGCCCATACGGGCGCCCTTTGGTTGCAAGGGCGCACGCACATTTGAAAACCAAGTAGTCCCGCTGGGGCGGGATGCGATGCCTTGAGCAGTGGTTATCGAGCGAAGTCAAGACGAGTCGAAAGGACTGTCATGCCGAAATGGCTTGATCTTCTATTTTCAAGACAAGACTTTAGACCAATCCAACGGCATGGTGCAACGCAGATCGAAGATCAAGCCACAGGCATGATATTGGACTTTATAGACAGACACTAATTAGAGTCTGTCAATAGAGTCAGGTGGCTGGATCATAAAGTTCAATAGCAAGGCGCACGTAGGGTTGAAAATCAAGGAGTCCCGCTGGGGCGGGATGACTGTTTTCAAGACAAGTGCAACGTAAATAGTGGACTGTATGGACAGACACTAGTTAATCATGAGTTTTCGTGTGGCAAGCACTTCTCCTTTTCTGTTTTTACAGAAAAGAAAATAGATACCCGGATTTAACTTGCTAATATTTATGGGAGAAAAGGTATTGTTTCTTTGTGCACTAAAACCCATAACTTTTTTTCCGTCAACGGTAAAAATATCAATTTGTAGATTTTCGGTAAGAGAAGGATCAGTCTCAACTTTTATATTTAATAGTTCTGAAGCTGGATTGGGATAGGCTTTAAAGAATTTGATTGCTTGGTTGTCTTGCAAGCCTGTGTTGGTTATTAAGATTGCGTTGGAGGTGATTTCGCAACCACTCTCGCTTGTAATTATAACGTAGTACTCTCCATTTTCAGAAAACTCAAGCGTTTGAGCATTTTCACCTTCTATTAGTTGTCCGTTTAAATACCATGCATACCCGGCACCTGCGAGGTTACTTTTAATGGTATTGAAATTTTCAAAAGAGATGTGATCGAGCAATGTGCCTGAAGATTCTACGACACGATAAATACTGCCATTACCATTTCTCACAGCATACATTTCGCCCCATACATCGCTACCAAAGGCCACAAGTCCTCCTCCCAAACTTTCGCCATAAAAATTCTGCCATTCGTTGTCTTCTTGCCAAATCAACCAATATTCGCCAGAGCACAAATCAGTTAATATATATTTTCCAATAATATTTTCGAAGGAGTTTCCTCTATATACTCTACCACCGGTTACCGAGCACCTGCCGCTTGATACCTGGCTATATTCAAATACGGGATCTACAAAATCTGTAATTCCGCTGCATTCAGAAAGGTCGTATGTAGAATTTCCTTCGTAGCATCTCCATCCAAAATTAGCACCACCAACGAAGCCTACAGGCAAAAAGTCAACTTCTTCAACCGCATTTTGACCAACATCGCCAATATATAAATCGCCCGTTGCATCATCAAAAGCAAATTTCCATGGGTTTCTCAATCCGAATGCCCAAATTTCATCCAATCCAAAATCATCGAAAGCAAAGGGATTATCATCAGGAATACTATACGAAGTCGTGGCACTCACATCTATTCGCAAAAGCTTACCGAGGTAGCTTGTAATATTTTGTGCATAGTTTTCCGGGTCTCCGCCTGCTCCCCCATCACCTGTTGCAATATATAAGTATCCGTCGGGCCCAAATTCAATCTGGCCACCATTGTGATTGCTAAATGGCTGATCAAATTCAATTAGCGATTCTTCAGAATCTTCGAGGGCATCATTTTCATTTTCGGGATTTACACTAAACCGCGATATGCGGGTTTTCAATTGTCCACCTTCAGTAAATGTATAATTTACATAAAACTTGCCAGATGTGCAGTAATCCGGAGCAAATGCCAATCCTAAGAGGCCCTTCTCCCCGCCGGAATTAACCTGAGATGAGATATCTAAGAATGGAGTAGCCTCTTTGGTACCATCGGTATAAAGAATATTAATCCTACCAACCTGTTCTACTACAAATAGTCTTTCATCGCCGGCATTTACAATTTCAGCCGGATTCTGATATCCGTCTGCGACTAATTCAAGTTCTAAATTGTATTGGCTGAAAGCCAATGAAGGCAATAAAAGAAGAAGAATAAAAATTATTTTCATTTTAAGAAGGGGTTTTAGAGTTACTACTTGGGGTTCAAATATAGCGACATTTACAGGTTAAACTAGTCCAGAGGAGGATTATCGCCAGCCACACCAAATGATGCACCGAATAATGAGATATCCAAAATATTTACCGACCCATCGCAATTCAAGTCTGCCAGTAAATTATAGTCTTCATCTTCACTAGTTTTGGCGAAGGATAAATTTATCAGTGATAGATCGTTAATATTAATAAGGTTATCGCCATTTAAATCGCCGGGTATGATCGCTAAAAAGCTAAATTCCGTATTCGCAGTTACTGTTTGAATACCGAGTGTTTTAGTAAGATATCCATTCACTTTCAAGAAAACATCAAAAACACCAAGAGGAGCGCCAATAATTTGGAATTGACCCAATGAATCAATAATTGCATCATATTGATATGCCAACAGCGTTGTTGCCGGTTGGTAAAAGTTCACAACAGCAGCTCTGTTAGCACAAGCCGAAAGCCATGTTACCGAAGCATCAATTTCTATTTCTGCCGAAGCATCTATAACTTTGTGAATAGTTCCATTTGAAGTCTTTACCGCATACATCTCGCCCCACATATCTTCACCAAAAGCCACAATTTGAGTGGAAAGAAGACCACCTTCAAAACTTTGCCATACACCATCTTCCTGCCAAAGCAGCCAGTAATTGCCGGAGCAAAAATCTGTAAGTATGTACTTGCCTACAAGATTAGGAAAAGCGTTACCCCGATAAACTCTTCCACCTGTAATGGAGCAACCATCACTATGGCTGTATTCAAAAACTGGGTCTGTTACAACAATACTATCATTACATTGCGGAGATTGATAAGGTTGAGTTCCCTCATAGCATCGCCAACCATAATTGGCACCACCGGGAGCACCGGCAGGTTGGAAATCTACTTCTTCAATTGCGCTTTGACCTACATCGCCAATATATAGATCACCTGTTTCTGCATCAAAGGCAAACTTCCAGGGGTTACGCAATCCGTAAGCCCAAATTTCATTCAAACCAAAATCATCATTCACAAAAGGATTATCACTTGGAATACTGTAAGGTGTTGTGCTCACGTTTATTCGCAAAAGCTTTCCCAAAAATGTCATTTTATTCTGACCGTTATTAAAGGGATCTCCCCCACTTCCGCCATCGCCTGTGGCGATATACAAGTACCCATCGGGACCAAATTCTACCTGTCCTCCGTTGTGATTTCCAAATGGTTGATAAAACTCCAATAGGGATTCTTCAGAGTCGGCGTTGGCAAGATTTTCATTATCAAGGTCAACGCTAAATCTTGAGATACGCGTAAAAAGGCTGTCGTTTGCGGTAAAAGTATAATTGACATAGAATTTTCCGGATGTCGAATAATCCGGAGCAAAAGCCAAGCCCAAAAGTCCCTTTTCACCGCCGGAATTGACATTTGAGGTAATGTCTAAGAATGGTGTTGATTCCTGAACGCCATCAGTGTAAAGAATTTTAATTTTCCCGCTTTTTTCAACTACAAAGAGCCTTGAGTCTCCGGAGTTGACGATTTCTGTGGGTTGATTATAGCCGCCGGCAAGCAACTCCAAATCAATATCGTATTGGCCAAAAGCCAATGAAGGCAAAAAACCTAAAAGTATTAACATTTTTTTCATGGTGCCAAGGTATTAGTTGCGTTATTTCTTGTTAGAACAATTACAACGACATTTAAGTTTATGTACTTTTGCAAATTCAAAATAACATCTTGAATGAAGCTTAGCGAAGCAATTAATAGCCGTAAAACATTTGCCATTATCAGCCACCCTGATGCCGGGAAGACCACTCTTACCGAGAAATTTCTACTTTTTGGGGGTGCAATTCAAACGGCGGGTGCCGTAAAATCGAACAAAATTAAAAAAACTGCCACTTCCGATTTTATGGAAATAGAGCGTCAAAGAGGAATTTCTGTAGCCACGTCGGTCATGGGATTTATGTATGACGGCATGCAGGTAAATATTCTTGATACTCCCGGTCACAAAGATTTTGCTGAAGATACTTACCGCACGCTTACTGCCGTAGATAGTGTAATACTGGTTATAGACTGTGTAAAAGGTGTAGAGGAACAAACGGAAAGACTGATGGAAGTTTGTCGCATGCGCAAAACGCCTGTTATCATTTTTGTCAATAAAATGGACCGAGATGGGAAAGATGCTTTTGATTTGCTCGATGAGTTGGAATCAAAACTTAGCATTCGCACCCGGCCATTGAGCTGGCCGATTGGTATTGGACCCACATTTCAAGGAGTTTACAATATTTTTAATAGCCAACTTAAACTTTTTGCACCCAATAAAACGAAGGTTGAAGCCGATACTGTGGATATTGCCGATTTAAACGATCCGCAATTGGCTGAAGTGATAGGAAATGAACCGGCAGACACCCTTCGCGAAGATTTGGAAATGGTGGAGGCTATTTATGAACCGTTTGATCGCAAGTCTTATTTAAATGCAGAAATTGCTCCGGTATTTTTTGGCAGTGCCCTGAATAATTTTGGAATCAAAGAATTGCTCGAAACGTTTATCGACATTGCGCCTGTGCCCCAAGCGCGCGATACAGATGTGCGAAAAGTAGAGCCATTGGAAAAAACATTTACAGGTTTTGTTTTTAAAATACATGCCAATTTAGACCCAAAACACCGCGACAGGATTGCATTCCTACGGGTTTGTTCCGGCAAGTTTGAGCGCAACCAGTTTTTTCACCATGTACGGCTTGACAAAAAAATTAAATTTTCGAATCCCTCGAGTTTTATGGCGAGCGAGAAAAGCACTATTGAAGAGGCATATCCCGGCGATGTAGTGGGACTATACGATACCGGAACCTTTAAAATTGGCGATACCCTGACCGAAGGGGAAGAGATGCAGTTTAAAGGCATACCGAGTTTTTCGCCAGAAATATTTAAGGAATTGGAAAACCTGGATCCAATGAAAACAAAGCAGCTAGAAAAAGGAATCAGGCAGCTTACCGACGAAGGTGTAGCCCAGCTATTTATTCAGGAGCTGCTCGGTAATAAAAAGATTATTGGTACCGTTGGCGAACTTCAGTTTGATGTAATTCAATATCGCCTTGAGCATGAATATGGTGCAAAATGTCAATTTAGAGCGCTGAAATACCACAAAGCCTGTTGGATAACCAGCGACAACGAAGCGAAGCTCAATGAGTTTATCCGAATAAAAACTACTGATATGGCAAAGGATAAAGATAATAACTGGGTTTATCTGGCACCGAGCGAATGGATATTGAGACTGGAGCAACAAAATTTTCCGGAATTAACCTTTCACACTACCAGCGAATTTAAACACGAAATTGTAGCATAATTCTTGATTTAGAGAACTAAACAATATACTTGATGAAACGCATAATTCTATTATCAATTGGTCTAATTTCAATCACACCCCTTTTTGCGCAAACCAATCCTTACAAATTTCAAGTAGAAAATGTAAAGGATACGGTGGTATATTTAGCAAACTATTACGGAGATAAACTTTACTATTCTGACACGGCCTACACAGATGTAAATGGCAATTTTTCGTTTAAAGCTATACCAGAAAATAATCAGGGAAAATACGCTGTAGTGATACCAGGCCCAAAATATTTTGATATTATTATTGCTGATAATGAAGAGATCAATATAAAAACCGACACGACTGATTTGATTAACAACATAACTGTACTCAAATCGCAGAACAATAAAGTGATGTATGAGTACATGCACTTTTTAACCGAGCGTCGTGGGGAACGTGAAAAGTTGGTGAGCAGCTTAGAAGAAAATGAAGGCAATGAAGAAGCTCAAAAAGCTATTAAAGACGAGTATAGCGTTTTAAACGATCAGGTAATAGCTTATCAAAAGAAGACCGCTTCCGATAATCAGCCTCTTTTTGTGGCGAAGGAAATTATGATGTCAGTAGATCCTGAAGTTCCAAAAGAGCTGCAAGCAGATCAATCATCGGGTTATTTCTATTTTAAAGACCACTATTTTGACAATATCAATCTAAAAGATGATAGAATTGTGCGCACTTCCATCTTTCACAATAAGCTAGACAATTATCTGAATAAAACACTAATTCAAAATCCGGATTCAATAGTTGCATCGGTAGATAAGCTAATTTCGAAATTAGATCGTGGATCGGAAGTTTTTAAATATGTGGTTCATTATACCACTTACAATTTTGAAACATCGAAGATAATGGGGATGGATAAAGTGTTTGTTCACATGGTTGATACCTATTATAAGGATGATATCGCTTTTTGGATGGACACCGATAAGATAAAAAAGATTCAGGAAAAAGCCGATGAAAAGCGAAATACGCTGATTGGGATGGCTGCACCCGAACTCATATTAATGGATACTTCGGGAACCTGGATAAGCACTTATAAAGATGTGAATACTAAATATACGCTCCTATTCTTTTACGATCCGGACTGCGGGCATTGCAAAAAAGAAACTCCGAAGCTTGTGGAATTTTATAAAACCCATTCGCCAAAGAATATCACTGTATTTGCTGTGAGTTCTAACCACGATGAAAAGTGGAAGAAGTTTATCCAAAAGAATGAAATGGCCTTTTATAATGTGAGCATTCCAGCGCAGGCTTATTCTGATGCTGAATATGCTACCAGGCTTATTACCTCTGGTACAACAACATACAAGAGTCTTAAATATCAGGAAACATTTGATGTTGTTACCACTCCAAAGATTTTATTATTGGACGAGAATCATGTTATTGTTGCGAAGGATATTGGTGTTGAGCAAGTTGAGGGGTTTATTACAAGGTTTGAAGAGTCGCTCAGTGCGCAATAGGTTTTTAGCTTTTAGCTGTTAGCTTTTAGCTTTAAGCCTTAAGCTGCAAGGTTTAAGTGTGAGGTTTCATTATTGGAAGTATTTATTGCAAGGTGATTCTGAAATTTTAAGTTGCTGTACATCAATGCTTTCTCGCGCGCAACCCCTAAAGGGCGCCACCGCACACATCATCCGAATTGATTAATTTTATATGCGTATCAGGAACTTTACCAGTTGGCTTCTTAAACTAAAGATTTATGCCTAAAGTGATTTAGCTTGATTCATTAGAAGTTTATTATTTTGGTATTTCCCTACAAAATATTAGGTCACACAAAACAGCGAAGCTGTTAAAAGCCTGTAGGGCTGATATTTAATAGCCCAGGGTGTAGTGAAACGAAACCCTGGGTCATGATTTGGATGAATTTAGGTCTTGGCGGCATTTTTGCTTTTTTTTTGCAAAAATGATGACAAGACCGGTTAATATAAGTTGGGGATATAGTTTACTGGTAAAGTCGCCGATACGCATTTAATTTTATTCCTTAAAAAGCTTTTTTATGCATCCCTACATTAAGGCTTTTCAAGGAGCGATATTGCGTTGTATTGAGTGGTTATTGAGCTTGTCGAAATGCGGAGTCAAAATGTGTGCGGCAGAAGCTCACATTCAGAACATTCTGTGATTAGCCAAAAATCATAAAAGTCTACCCCCATAATTTATTTACAGGTTTCTCAAAAATAAATCTTACAATCAGGTAGTTCAGCCTTGATTCGTTCTTTTTCGCTTTCACTAAAATGATTGTCTACCGCAATAAGCGTTCTCAGTTCTTTTAAATTGCATATGTCTTCGGGTAGACTCACCAGTTTATTCCCACTGATTATTAGCATTTTCAATTTTTTAAGTTTGCAAAGTTCTTCCGGAACGTTTTCAAGCTCATTGTTGGATAAAATAAGCGTTTCCAGTTTCTTATATTTGCCAATACTCCCCGATAATTGTCTAAGTTGATTGTTCTCTAAGTTAAGCCCTGTTAGACTCTTAACCGGAGGCAGGTTGAATTCCTTAAATTGATTGCTTCCAATATTCAGTGTTTTGAGATTCCTTAGGTTTGATAGCGAAAATGGAAGACTGCTTAAATGGTTATTTTGCACTTCAAGAACCTCAAGATTAGAACACTCACCAATTTGTGGAAATATACTCGTCAAGTAATTTGATGACATGTGCAGATATTTCAAATTCTCCATATTGCCAAATGCGGGGGGCAATTGCTTGATCTGATTCATAGCCAGATCCAGCTTTTCGAGTTTTTTGAGGCTGGCAATATTGGCAGGGATATACGTAAGCGCATTTTCACTTAAATTGAGAATTTCAAGATTCTGCATTTCGAAAATCGATGGATCCCAAAATTCAAAATTATTCTTCATCAAGTTGAGGAAAGTCAGGTTTTCAAGATTGGTAATATCCTTATCTATTGAGAAGATTCCCTGCTGTCGCAAATTGAGAACCTTCGCCTCTGTATCTTTTCCCAAAGCATCTTGCACGCTATAGTACACGGGCTCTTTGATGGGATTTGCAAACTGAGAAACAGCATATGTTGAAACAGAAACTGAAACAAATGCGAGTAAATAACGAAGTGATTTCATAATTTAGTAAGTTGCGGCAGTGTTGTCGGTAAGTGATTTGAGGAAGGTAATGATGTTTTTTTTCTCACTTTCGGTAAGGTTTAAATGATCTCCAGAAAGGGTTTGATTGGGCAAGTCTGACTCAGAAAATCCAACACCGTAAGCTCCTCCATTTTCATAAAATTCAATTACTTCATTTAAAGTTCCGTATGCGCCATTGTGAAAATAGGGTGCAGTAAGTTCAATATTTCTTACAGTTACTGTTTTAAAAGATTTATTGTAAATCCACGCTTCCTCATTATTAATTCCATTGTTGTTTCTTCCGTTATCGGGATCAATAACTTTCTGATTGGGCTTTTGCATAACACCTAAAATCTCACTTTCGGTTTTCTGAAAATGTGGAGGTACTAAACCAGAAAAAGTAGGAGCAAAATGACAGGTACCGCAAGCAGCCTTTCCCATGAAAAGGTTGAATCCATTTTTTGCTTCTGCCGAGAGCAGTTCCGATTCTTTTCTCATATACTTGTCAAATGGGCTGTTAAAAGATTGCAGGGAAAGGACATAAGACGTGAGTGATCTAATCAACCTTTCGCGTGTAAGATCCGCCGATTTAAAAGCCGTTTTAAAAAGTGATTTATACGTTTTATCAGCTTTCAAGCTTTCTATTATCTGGCTGTAAGCCGAATCAAACTCTTCCTCATTAAAAATAACATGCTCTGCTTGCTGCTCCAGGGTAAAAGCACGTAGATCGTAGAAGTACCGGTCGGCATATACTGCATTTAGAAGGGTCGGCGCGTTTCGCTGCACCGTTTTTCCCTCTACATTGCTCACTGATTTTGCTGCACCATCTGTAAAAGCGAGCTCGGGCTTATGGCAACTTCCGCAACTTAAGCTTCCAGAAGTGCTTAGAGATGCGTCATAAAATAGTTTCTTCCCCAATAGTTTTATTTCGGGAGAATCATCTTTTCTGGTAAGCTCGGTAAAGTAATACGGATCTAAAAAATCTTTTGCAAAAATGCTTGAACTATTTTGATTCCACGCGCCGTGATTTTCCTGCAATAAAATATCTCTGTCAAAAGCCAGATCTCTTAAAAGGGCGTATGTCGGATCAATGTGTTCTCTTATAAAAACAAGTCGATCAAATGTTTCAAAGTCCGAATTTTTATCGAGATATGCCATAGCACCTTGCAGTCTCTGAACTATCTCTTTACTATCTTCTTCAAAGTAATCTGTTGAGAATGTTTTAAGTGAAAAGAGTGCATATTTTGATTCTTCAATACCACGTAAAGATCCCGGCGTATCAAAACCAGTGATTCCCAGAGTAACAATAGCGATAAGTTCCTGACGCATTGCAGATATAAGTTCTCCCTCGGGTATTGATTTGCTATCTAAGTCTGATTTTACTTTCGCGAAAGCATTCTGAAGATTACCCGCCAATTGGTCTATTTCAATGGCATGTTTACCCGGATTATCATATATCAATTCATCTAAATACTGCAAGCCTTCAGGCGGGTGCACACTGGCTCTGCTCCCTTCACGTGAAATGTGAAAAAGTGGCGCCCCATTTAGGTTAGACTCTGTATAATCTGGATAGTAGTAATTAAGTATAAACTCAACACGCTTATACTCATTCCGCGCTTCATTTATAGCTTTTACAAGCTTGGCCTCTGTTGATTGTCCAACACGGTATTGAGCAGCTGTTCTTTTAAGCTGTAGAAATGATTTATCTAAATTATTAGAATATTGATCTACCAACCGCTTATCTGTTGTAAAGTTGAAAGATGAAAGAAGCGCAGAAATAACAACAACAGCAATCAGCAGTATTACGCCTCCTTTATTGGTTTTAAATTGCATTGGCTTATTTTTTAGTTGAAAGTTTTATAATCTGAAAAATCCAAACCCCACGCCCGTAAATTAGGCGTGGGGTGTGAAATATTTAATTGAAAAGGCAAGCGCACATGCTAGCGAGCAATTACGAACTTGTCAATGATCGTTTCATTTTCAGTAACCATTCGGTAGATATAAACACCGTTTGGAAGGTTTAAACCATTAAAATCTACCCTGTTTTCAACATCTTTTTCAGACAATTGATTAAAAAGTGTTTCAACAACTCTTCCATTCATATCAACTACCTGAACAGTTGTAAAAACAGTAGAAGCCGTCTTGAAGATAATTTTCAATTCACCCTCTGTTGGATTAGGGAAGGCAGTGATAACGTCTTGAGAATCAGTAATCTCAATGAAAGATACTTCTTCATCTTCAGCACCAACTAAATGCGAAACTTCATCTGCAACACTGTTAAAGCGCTCCTCAAGGTCAGTACATCCTGCACCCAAGTCACCATTGTATATGCTAAATGGAGCACCATCAAGACTTAGGTTAAACTCAAGACCTGTAGCAATACCATCAGTTCCATATGCAACCAGGCTTCCCGCATCGCGTGATGCAACAAGAAGGTTGCCGTTTGACATCGTAGCCATTCCCATAACTTTATATGAAACAGATCCCAGAACTGTATTTATTCCGTTCGCATTGATTTGGTAAAGCTTACCACCAAAGCTTCTTGAAGCAAGGTAAAGGGTACCATCTAATCCAAAGCTAATATCACCACCAGATACATTTGCAGTAGCATAAGGCGATCGCTCACCGGTTGCAACATTTACAGAAGTAATGATTCCGCTATCCGTATCACCTATCAAAAGCGATCCATCTTCGGTAAAAACAGCAGCGGTAACTTTTGTAAGTGGGGTGCTCAAAGCAACTTCTTCACTCAATTCACCATTGCCGCTCATTACATTTAATGTTCTGTAAGAACCACCTTGAGACCTCACAAGGTAAAGGAGTTTGTCATTTTCATTAAATGCGATGTGCACTTCGTAATCTACCGTTTGAATGGCTTCAAGAGAAGCTGAAGTTTCAACTGCATCAAGAGTTACTTCATAGATAGTAGAAATACTGTCGTGATCAACATCTGCCAGATAAATAGCGTAGTTATCACAGTCAATTACTGATGCGCTTTCGCGAATAACTGTAATAGATTCAGAAAGATCAAAACAACCCGAAAGCTCGTTTGCGTTTACATTTTCACCATTGGCGAAAGCCGCAGCCAAATCTGCAACATTGCTGCTCTCAGCATCAAAACTCAAGAACCAAATTAGGCAAGAGCCTGCACCGGCATCGTCAAAGTTGATAGCTTCTACATCTGCAATAGTTGCAGGAAGACCCAATATATTACCCTCTGTATCAGTTACAACCCATGTTCCTGCCACGTCATCTGTTGGCATTATATCAAATTGAACCGTTACGTTGCTTTCTACTTCATCATTTACTAAAACTACTGTTTGATCTTCTCCATCGCCAAAAGCAATTGATCCGCCGTATGCTAAACACAAATCTTCAGCGCCAAGGAAGCTGCTCAAAGCGAAAATTACTGTAGCTGAAGCGTTAAAACTCACTTCATTTCCTGTAGCATCTATCTGTGGCGTATTCGAGCCACTTGGGTGCTGCACGGAGAAGAAACCAAACTTATTATCAGGTGAGAAAGTTAAACCTGTAGGCTCAGAACCATTTGGAACTGAAGCGAAAAGCTCAACATTCGGATAAATCTGACTGTGGTCAGGACGAACTACCCAGATGTAGTTCAAACCACCATCCTGCTGTACCCAAAGATTTCCTTGATTATCAAAGGTGAGATTATCGTTACCACCACCCCAATTTTCAGAAACAATTCCATTTGCCGTTTCGATATCATAAGCTCTACCACCTACAAAAGTTTCGAAACCTGTTACGCCATTGTCACCATCGGTGAATCGGTATGTTCTGCCATTTCCTTTTGAAGTGAAGTAAATTTTACCATCAATTGGACTGATCTCACAATCTTCAACACCATTAAAATTTGTACCACCAAGAGCAGCAGCTGTGTTGCGAATGTTGTTTCTTTCTTCAGGCGTATCATTTGGCACCTGAATCCAAAGACCAGCAGTTCCAGATGGATCGCCACTTACCAATTCTTGATTAAGGCTAAGCACATAAACTGTTCCTGCACTAAGATTACCAGGCTCATCGGCTACAAATTTGTATACACATTGTGTACCACCATCTTCACCGTAAAAGGCGCGAATCATGTCATCAGCAACTACAACATTCTCATGGTTCATTCTACCCATTGCCCATAGTTTATCCTGAACGCCATCATTTTCGTAGTCAAGAACTTCAGCCGTAATAGGGTCTATTTCAACCAACCAACCAATATCCTGGTATCCATCTTCATTAGAGTCGCCACCGCTTGTGTTTTCTTCAGCAGTAATTATTGTTCCCCAAGGAGTAAGACCACCAGAACAGTTTCTGATAGTACTCACAAGATCATCATTATAAAAATCAACTGCTTGTGTACTATCTACTTCCCAAAGTAACGTCTCTTCGTTGTAATGTAAGTCAGCAATGGTAACGCCACCCGGAGATGTTTCATGATTTACCGAAAGATGACCAATCGTGCTGCTACCATCTAAACCTATATAACCAGTAAAATCATGGTTTCCACCAATGTTACCCTCACCAATTGTATGAGGAGTACCTTGCTTCAAGATCATTTGAAAGCGGTGTCCTTCCGGGAGAATTAAGTTAGGAGTTTGTGCGGTTGGATCAATTGAGGTAAAGCAACCAATGTGATCTGTAGTGCAATCTGCCGGAGGGTTAACCTCTGGTAAGTTTTGAATGTACATATCAAAACCAAGGTCAGAACTTTGACCATCTCTGTTGTGCAGTTCTACAGCAATTTGATTTTCGCCATCTACGAATATATCGCTACTAAGAATGTGATAGAAGTATGTATCTTCCGCGTTCCCAGAAACTGTAGTGGAAGAAAAAGTAAGGTAATCTATCTCTCCTTCCGGCATGTTATCGCGAACAACTTCTACACCATTGATATAGATTATTGCACCATCGTCTCTTCTTAGTCCGATAACTACTGAATCCACAACGCTTGTCATATCTACATTTATACTTCTACGGAAGTAAGTTGTGATATACTTGTTGTCGGCATCAGGGCCAAAAGAAACCACTGTTTCAACATCGTCACCGTATCCAAGAGGGCCATTGCCCTGATTCCAAAGGTAATCGTCAAAGCTGATGTTTGTCCAGTCTTCTGAACCTAAGTCAGAACCATTGTCAAGGTAATTCCAACCAGAGCCGGCTGGAAGTGGGTACTGCGCAGCTGTGTAAGGCACTTCAAGGAAATTTACAGCTATGTTAAAACCAAGATCAGAACTTGAAGCTGAAGCTTGGTGAAGCTCTACAGCAATTACGTTTGTTCCGTCTTGAAGAAGGTTAGCCGTATTTATTGTAAAGTAAGCAGACTCATCAGACCCATTTACAGTTTCGCTTGCAAACGTATTATATGAAACTTCGCCTTCGGGCATGTTCATTCTAAATGCTTCCACGCCGTTTACATAAACAATAGCTCCATCGTCTCTCAGTACATCAAATACCAGAGAATCAATAGAAGCAGAGTTTTCAACTTCGAATATGTGGCGTAAGTAGTAGGTAGGATATTTGTTTTCAGCATCGTCACCAAAACTCAATTCGGTAACAACATCGGCTTCACCGTATCCAAGTTTAGCATCGCCATAATCCCAGTCATCTCCGGCAGGATAGTCAATAGCTGTCCAGCTTTCGCCAGCAAGATCAACTCCATTGTCATTGTATAACCAAGAACTACCTGCAGCAACAGGAAAAGAACCCGGGAAATACATTTCCGGAAGGGTGTAATCTATTACTAATCTTGCCGCTACAGTCGGGTCATTGTCGTATGTTTTAAATACGCGTTTGTTGTCGCCATTACCGGCATATCCGGGTACCTCTATATAAAGTGGATCTACCAAAGCGAAAGCGATGGCGTTTCCTGCAGTCCAGTTATCATGCGAAATAGCTTCTGTGATAAGCACAGCAAGATCTGGTGATTGCTGGTCTTCTCCGGCGTCGTTAACCTGTGCAAATGGTCCAAAATTCCAAATTACGGTGTCACCGTAATAGTAGTCACGATTTAAAACGTTGTATGCTCCGCTGCCATAAGATGCGGCATCACCTGTATTTTCAAGAACGATTGCTGCATTTACATCTCCTGTAGTATTTGACTCATCAACCACAACCTGAATGTAGGCGTTATTAATTGTCGCTATAGCAGGAATGTCAATCCCTGCAAAACGGAGCCCGATTAATTGTTCAAAAGATCCGTCTTTAGTTACTTCAATGTCAGAACTGGTGCGGTACATTTCGCCGGTAAACAGTCCCTGTTCTACGTCATCGTTTCCCGAAGTAATAGGAAATTCGACTGTTTGTGTTAGCTGTGCTTTCGCCGAGAGTCCCAGAAGGAGTATCGATCCAAACAACAGAAAAGAGTTAAGCTTTTTCATGAAATTGGTTTTTGTGTTTGATTTAGTGCCGCAAAACTCTGGAGAAAATTAGGGTTTAACCGAAATAGAAATTTAAGCTTTTGTTAGCTATTCAATAAATCAAAACTCGCTGGATAAATTTCCCTGACATCTAAAAACCAACCAGTTAGAATCGACTATTGGTACTTAGAGATGCCCGGTGATATTTAATAGAGAAATAATATTGTATTATCAAAAAGCTTTACCGGCTTGTGCTTCAATCGTCTGGAATGTTAATGTTTAGAATCAACCGCATCAGGGTTGTGTAAAGTTGGGTTAATATTAACCCTGAATTGAAACGCCTTTCTGAAATTGGGCAAATGGTGTGAGGTGAAAGTATAATTGCCCCCGCATCGTTTTCAAGGAAACGAAAATTCATACGCTACTGACCATAGCACAACATTTCAATATCCCCAAAAAATTCAAATTTCCAATGCTTGTATACTAAATCGACCATTTATAAAGTTTGATTTATAATGCAAGTCATTGCATACCAATCAAGTTTATAACCAGCTGATAAAATTCTGTTTTGAAAGTTGAGATCTTAACTGTGTAGTGTACTTTAGTGGGCTGCACACAGTGCACACCTTAACAACAGATTATCTATGTCAGCTGCCCGCTTCATCCGAATTTCTCTCGTCGCCTTTTTGTCAATTTATCTGGTTGGTTGCTCCGACCCTGAAGAGAAAATTGAAACCAATCCCGCTTTTGGAGAGTTTATATTTGCTTATACATCCGGGGTGATTTCTTCCAATGATCCCATTTTGATTCAACTAGCACAGCCTTATAGTGGCAGCATGAGTGCCGATGATGCGCTACCTGACAACCTGTTTTCATTTGAACCCAAAATTGAAGGAAAAGCGATATGGCTTAATGAATCGACATTGAAGTTTTTACCCAACGAAAAGCTTCCGGGCAATACCAACTATCTCGGAAAGCTCGACTTATCGACACTGATGGATGTGCCGAAAGATATGAAGACATTCAAATTTCAGTTTCAAACCATCAAGCAGGATATGAGCGTGTATGTTGATGGGCTTGATGCCTACTCTCCTACTGATCTTACGCGGGTGATGCTGAAAGGAAAAATTCACACTGCAGATATCATTGAAACAGAACAAATAAAAAAAGCCATTTCGGTAAAGCAGGGCGACAAAGACCTGGGATTTACATTGATTTCTGAATCTGACAGAATCTTTGCTTTTACAGTAGAGAATATTGTGCGTGGCGATGAGCGTTCAAAAGTGAAAATACTGTGGTCGCTTGGCGGGAATGAGAAAGAAGATGCGGGTGAAAAGACCATAGAAATTCCTTCGCTTAGCGATTTTGAAGTCATGAATGTAAAAGTAGATCGGGGCGCAGAGCAGGCTGTTACAGTGTTCTTTTCAGATCCGCTTTCAGATCAGAAACTCGATGCGATTGTGAGTGTCGAAGATGTTGAAAGCCTCAAATATCTAATTGATGGAAATGCCTTGAAAATCTATCCGCAATCAAAGGTAAACGGCCATAAACTGCTTCGCATTAATGGAGCTATTAAAAATGTGGCCGACAAAAGCATGGGCAAAGAATATTCGGCATCCATTGCTTTTGAACTTGAAAAACCTGCTGTGAGATTGATTGGTGATAAATCTATTATTCCAACGCAGAAGCAAGGTCTCGTTTTCCCGTTTGAAGCTGTCTCGCTGGAAGGTGTTGACGTTTACATCACAAAAATATTTTCGAATAATATATTGCAGTATCTCCAATCGGCCGAAATGGGCGAAAGCTATTATCTAAACCGTGTGGGCCGCCATATTTACCGCAAGCACATTAATTTGCGACAAGCCGGAGGTGCCGATCTGTATTCGTGGAATCGATATTACGTAGATCTTTCGGAAGTTATAAAAGTCGATCCAGGTGCGCTTTACGAAGTTGACATTCGCTTTAAGCAAAAAGATGCCGTATATAATTGCGATGAAAATGATTCCGGAAAAGAAACCGACAATCTGAATACCGGCAATCAGGGTTGGATTAGCGATGGAACTTATTTTATAGATGATTATTGGAAAAACTACCAATATAACTGGGAAGAGCAGGAAAACCCATGCAATGCCGCCTATTACAATCGCTACACCACGAGCTCAAAACGCGTGATAATGGCCACCAATATTGGCCTCACGGCGAAAATGGGTGGCGACAAGAACCTACTTGTAGTGGTAAACGATTTGCGAACCACTACCCCATTTCAGGCGGCAACCATTAAAGTGTATGATTATCAGCAGCAGCTAATTGCTGAAACGCTTAGCGACGAAAACGGATTTGCCAACATTAAATGTATCAGAGAGCCTTTTGCAATTGTTGCCTCCAGCACAAACGATAAGGCTTACCTAAAAATCAACCAGGGCAATGCGCTTTCGCTATCAAAATTTGATGTGGCCGGTCAGCACGTTCAGGATGGAATAAAAGGATTTATTTACGGTGAGCGCGGGGTTTGGCGACCGGGCGACTCGCTGTATCTCAACTTTATACTTGAAGATACCGAACAGATATTGCCAAAGGCACACCCCGTAGAAATGGAACTTTACAATCCACTGGGGCAACTCGTAACCCGAATTGTGAAAACCAAAAGTGTAAATGGATTTTACGATTTTAGAACGGCGACAAATAGCGAAGCACCAACCGGAGACTACCGGATGAATATTTCTGTGGGTAACAGATCATTTAACAAGAGTATAAAAATTGAAACCGTTAAGCCCAATCGGTTAAAAATCAGTTTTGAATTTGACGATGTGCAGGCCAACGCCAAAAATCTAAAAGGAGTGCTGGAAGCCAAATGGCTGCACGGAGCAACAGCTTCAAACCTTACGGCAGATGTTACCATGTCTCTCCGAGGAATGAAAACAACCATTAAGGGATTTGAAAAATATCATTTTGACAATAATATTCGCGAAGGTTTTAGTACAGAATCTACAGAGATATTTGATGGGAAACTAAATGCCGAAGGGAAAGCCAATCTGAATATAGATATGGGCGACAAAACCCAAAATGCTCCCGGAATGCTCAAAGCGTCTTTCAGTACAAAAGTTTATGAGCCGGGCGGCAATTTCAGCGTTGATTATCACAGCATCAATTACGCTCCATACAACAGTTTTGCGGGTATGGAACTTCCCGAAAGCAATATGTGGGGAAATGCACTTGAAACCGATCAGGAACATGAGATCAAGCTGGTATCTGTTGATGCGAAAGGAAAACCAACCGACAGAAAAGAACTGCTTGTAAAAGTATTTCGAATAGATAACTATTGGTGGTATGACAGCTACAACGGAAACACATACAATTACCTGAATAGTAGCTATTACCAAGAGATAAGATCAGAAAAAGTGGCCCTTACCAAGGGTCGTGGAACATATAATATCACGATTCCGGAGCGCAGCTGGGGGCGCTATTTGATTCATATTGAAGACCCGGTAAGCGGACATACTTCGGCACAGTTTGTTTATTTCGACTGGCCGTATTGGATGCGTGCAAACAGAACAAATAGCGAAGCGGCAACCATTCTTGGTTTTAGCAGCGATAAAGACAATTACAATGTTGGCGAAAGCGTAAAACTCACCTTTCCGAGTCCTGAAATTGGTCGCGCACTTATTTGCATTGAAAACGGAACAAAGATTTTAGAGAAATACTGGGTTGAAACCAAGGCGGGCGAAACCAAGTTTGAATTTACAACCACAGCTGCCATGTCGCCAAATGTTTTTGCGCATATCAGTTTGCTTCAACCCCATTCACAAACGGTGAACGACCGGCCTATACGGATGTATGGAGTGATTCCCATTCCCGTAGAAAATCCGCAATCGCGCTTAAAACCCGAGATTATTGCGGCTGAAGTACTGCGCCCCGAAACAACTGCAAAAATTGGAGTAAAAGAAACAGATGGCAAACCAATGACTTACACCCTTGCTGTTGTTGATGAAGGATTGCTCGGCTTAACCCGTTTTAAAACGCCCAATCCGTGGGATGCTTTTTACGCTCGCGAGGCACTTGGTGTGCAAACCTGGGATATGTACGATGAGGTTATTGGCGCTTTGGCCGATGGCGATGGAAATGTATTGAGCATTGGTGGTGACGAGGAAGCTGTAGATCCGGGCAAGCAAAAGGCAATTCGCTTTAAACCGGTGGTGCGATTTCTCGGCCCTTTCAACCTCGAAGCCGGAAAAACAGCCAATCACGAAATTTCAATTCCAAACTACATTGGCGCGGTGCGCATAATGGTTGTGGCCGGTCGCGATAAAGCCTATGGAAATGCAGAGAAAGAAGTTCCGGTTCGCAGCCCGGTGATGGTGCTGGGCACGCTTCCACGGGTTTTGGGCCCCAATGAGCGCGTTTCCCTTCCGGTAAATGTCTTTGCAATGGAAGATCAGATAAAAGATGTAACCGTAACTGTAACAACCAATGATTTGGTGACCCTTACGGGAAATAAAACCCAAAAATTGCACTTTGATAAAACCGGCGACGATCTGGTATTTTTTGATTTAACCACTTCTCGTAAAACGGGAATTGGAAAGATCAGCATCGAAGCCAAAAGCGGAAAAGAAGTGTCTCGGTATGAAGTAGAGATTGATGTTAGAGCTTCTAATCCACTCTACACCACAGTGCGCGATACTGTAATTGCTCCCGGAGAAACATGGAATGCCAATTACGCTCTTTTCGGGGTAGATGAAACCAATAAGGCAGTGATAGAGCTCTCTAAACTACCTGCGTTAAATCTTGAAAAACGATTGGAGTTTCTGATTCAGTATCCACATGGATGTATTGAGCAGATTACTTCAGGTGTTTTCCCGCAAATATATCTGGGCAAGATGATTGACTTATCAAGCAGCCAAAAGATTGAAATTGAGGACAATGTAAAAGTTGTACTTCGGGCTTACCGCAATTTTCAGCGGCCCGGCGGCGGATTATCCTATTGGCCCGGTGCGAGAAGCGAAAATGATTGGGGTACTAACTATGCCGGACACTTTATGCTCGAAGCCGAAAAGCAGGGGTATGCCCTACCCGCCGGACTTAAAGCGCAATGGATAAAGTATCAGAAATCTGCTTCACGCAAATGGAACAGCAATGAGTACAGAAGCCGCGATTATGAGCAGCGCATTCAGTCTTACCGACTTTTTACGCTCGCATTGGCCGGAGAGCCTGATTATGGTTCTATGAATGTGCTCAAGGCACAATCAACGCTCAATATTTCAGCGCGATGGATGTTGGCTTTGGCATACACTACTGCCGGCCAGCCCGAAGTAGCCAAAAATCTCGTAGAAGGCCAGGTTCGCGATATTCCAAACTATACCGAGCTATCCTATTCTTATGGCTCGGGCTTGCGGGATGAAGGCTTTGTACTTCAAACACTGGTGGCCCTTAATATGAAAACAGATGCAGCTATGGTGGCACGCCACATTGCAGAGCGCATGGGCAGCGACCGCTGGTACAGCACCCAAACTGTGGCGTACAGCCTTGGGGCACTCGCCTTATACATGGGCAATACGAAAGATAGCGGCTTGAAAACCACCATTTCCGGAAACGGGAAACCAAAGGAAATAAATACCGGCAAAGATTTGATTCAGGAAATCCTTACTGTGAATGGTGAGAAAGGGAATGTCACAGCGCAGAATAACTCAAATGAAAATATGTTTGCGCGTTTGCTGATTTCGGGCAAGCCGATAGAAGGCAAGGAAGCGCGAATAGCGAGCAATTTGCGGATGGAGATAAAATATCTGGACGCAAATCACAACCCGATTGATGTTTCAAAACTGAAAATGGGCATCGATTTTATTGCAGATGTTACCATTATTAACCCTGGAACTCGCGGTCGATATCAGGAAATGGCGCTGACTCAAATTTTCCCATCAGGTTGGGAAATTCTGAACCCGCGCATGAGTGATGCCAACGATGCAAGCGGTGCAACTCCTACTTATCAGGATATTCGTGACGATAGCGTACTGTCGTATTTTGATTTGGGAACTGGCGATAGAATAAAGTTTAAAATACGGTTGAATGCTACGTATCAGGGACGTTTTTATATGCCAGCTATAAAGTGCCATGCCATGTATGATGAGTCTATTATTGCTATTGAGCCGGGTAAATGGATTGAGGTGGTTAAGTGATTAGGATTGTGATTGAGACCTTCCAGGTTTATTCATTCGTGTCTATTTTTTAAGGAATTAATCATGATTACTATTCTTTTTTTGGTATTCGTGAGGACTATGTCGTTCAAGAGATCGCTACGCTAAGTTTGAAAACCTGGCAGGTCTTTAACGAAATATTTTAATTTTTGGAATAAACTTAGGGGTTTGACTTATTTGAATTTTGAACCCATTTGCAAAAGCTTATGCCGAATGTGATATCTAATTGTATTTTTGGAAATTAACGCAACAAATTATTAAATCAATTCAAAAAAATGGGAAAAGGAGCAATAATTACCATCCTGGTCATCGTAGGAATTATAGCAGCCGTTGGGCTTGTAGCAGGTGCAGTACTGCAATTGATGCAAGCAGTAATCGGGTTTGTGGTGTGGGCAGTAGTCATTTTGGCCATCTATTTTATTATAAAATCAAAAGTGGATTAGTGTAAATTCATGTCCGTTCGCCGCAGAATAAGCATTGCCTTGGCCGCCATTTTTTTGGCAATTGGCATATGGTGGTTGTTTTGCCTTCCGGCGAATTTATTTGATAAACCTTTGAGCACCATCGTGCTCGATAGAACCGGACAGTTGATTGGTGCGCGAATTGCCGATGATGGACAGTGGCGATTTCCGGAAACGGATACTGTTCCCGTGAAATTTGCAGCCTGCATTACAACTTATGAAGACGGCGGTTTTTACAGTCACCCGGGCATAAGCCCTGGAGCTATGTTGCGCGCTGCATGGCAGAATGTAAATCGTGGTGGCGTAGTGAGCGGAGCCAGCACAATTACAATGCAGATCATGCGGATGTCGAGAAGTCCTAAACCCAGATCGATATGGCAAAAACTAATTGAAATCAGCTGGGCAACGCGAGCAGAATGGCGCTATTCTAAAGATGAAATTCTCAATTTATATGCATCCAATGCTCCGTTTGGTGGAAATGTAGTAGGCCTTGATGCGGCAGCCTGGCGGTATTTTAATAAGCCTGCTTATGCCCTGTCGTGGTCAGAAAGTGCCGTGCTTGCTGTATTGCCAAATGCGCCGGGAATGATCTATCCGGGACGAAATCCCGCAGAGCTTTTGCGAAAGCGAAATGGATTACTCAAAGATTTGCGCGAAAATGAGATTATTAGCGACGAAGATTACAGCCTCGCGCTGCTCGAAGATTTGCCGTCCACTCCCCTTCCACTACCTGAAAATGCACGGCATCTTCTCGCCACAGCCGCTAAAACAAAAGATGGTCAGCGCATTGAATTGACCATAAAAAGCAGATTGCAAAACGATGCCACAGATATTCTGAATCGGCGACTTGACGACCTGCGCAGAAATCACATTAACAATGGGGCTCTCCTGATTTCAGACACAGAAACAGGCGAAATACTCGCTTATGTAGGCAATGGGAAACCTTTTGAAGACAATGATGGAACGGCTAATGACATGATTATGACTCCTCGAAGTTCGGGATCTATTCTCAAGCCTTTTCTTTTTGGCGCCATGATAGAAAGCGGCGTTCTGACACCCCGTCAGCTCGTACCCGATATTCCAACTCAATACTCTGGATTTTCGCCAAAAAACTACGATGAATCGTATAGCGGCGCAGTGCCTGCTGAAGAAGCACTCGCCAGGTCGCTTAATATTCCTGCGGTGAGAATGCTGCGCGATTATGGTATTCCAAATTTTCATAAAACGCTGAATGAAATTGGATTTACGACAATTACTAAAAGCCCTGGGCATTACGGATTAAGTTTGATATTGGGTGGTGCAGAAGTTACCCTCTGGGATTTGGTAAACGCATACCGGATGATGGGAAATACGTTAAACCGATATCCATCGCACCCGCCTTTTATTTCTATTGGCTACAGCCTAAACCAGCGAGATACATTGCCAAAATATTCTATAGATGCCGGTGCCTGCTATTCCACTGCCGACGCGATGGCTATGGTAACCCGACCGGATGAACGTGCAAGCTGGGAAGTTTTTGGCGGATCTGAAAAAATAGCCTGGAAAACTGGGACAAGCTATGGTTTTAGAGATGCTTGGGCGGTGGGCATTACTGCCAAATACACGGTAGGCGTTTGGGTGGGAAATGCCAGTGGTGAAGGCCGTCCGGGGATTACGGGGCTGAATGCTGCCGCACCTGTAATGTTCGATATTTTTAACATCCTTCCAGATACACGGTGGTTTATGCAACCCACAGCTGAATTTGCTCTGGCCAATATGTGCGCGCGCAGTGGAATGCGTGCATCTAATATTTGTGCTGATATACGGAGCGAGCAAATACCAAAAACTTGTCTTGAAACTCCGGCGTGCAACTATTGCGAATGGGTACACGTAGATGAAAATGAAGAATATAGAGTAAATACTGATTGCTATCCCCAGTCTAAAATTCATACGAAATCATGGTTTTTGCTGCCTCCGCTCGAAGCCTGGTATTATCAGCGATACAATGCAGATTACACGAGATTGCCAGACTGGAAGGCGGATTGCAATCCCCAAAAATCTGGAAATGTGATGCGTATGATTTACCCACGTGAAGAATCGAGTGTATTCATTCCGAGAGAATTAGGCGGTGAAAAAGAAAAAATTGTGTTAAAAGCAGCACATACGCGGCCAAATGCCGTAATTTACTGGCATATAAATGATGAATATATTGGAGTGACTTCAGGTTTTCATCAAATGGAGATACAGGTGCCTACCGGTTCATATCGCCTGCTGATGGTAGATAATACCGGAGAAACGCTAATTACAAACATTAAAGTAGAGACCAAGTAGTGTCTGTCCATAAAGTCCAATAGCTGCGTTACGCTCGCCGCTTGAAATCCTCATTTACAAGAGTAAACTGCGGTTTCAAGCGACTTCGCAAGCCTTGCAACCACAGGGCGCCCGTATGGGCTCTTGAACTTTTTGAACCAGACACGCGAGTGAACTAAGCCTAGCGATCTCATGACCGCAGGGAATAATTGACAAACTCTAAGAAGATTGAAAAAAAAGATTGGGAAAATACTGAAATTCGTGTTGCTGCCGCTATTTATTGCCGGCCTGATGCTTATTTTGATTTCGAATAAACTGGTGAGCAATGAATCTAAAGATTGTTATACATCAGTCACAGAAATTCCCGAAAGCGATGTTGCTCTTTTACTTGGCACTGCAAAATACCGTAAAAATGGCGGTAGGAATCTTTATTATCGATACCGAATGGAGGCCGCCGTAAAATTGTTTAAAGCCGGAAAGGTAAAAGCGATTATTTGCAGTGGCGACAATGCCACAAGATACTACGATGAGCCAAGCACAATGAAGGCCGACCTGGTAAAAATGGGCGTTCCGGCATCGCTCATTTACCTCGACTTCGCAGGTTTTCGCACGCTCGATTCAGTGGTGCGATCTAAAGAAATATTTTCGCAAACAAGTATAACGGTTGTCTCGCAATCCTTTCACAATGAGCGCGCTTTGTACATTGCCTACCACAAGGGTATTAAGGCTATCGGCTTTAATGCCCAGGATGTAACGCGATCTTATGGTCTCAAAACACAAGCTCGCGAGTTTCTGGCGCGTGTAAAGACCATATTAGATATCCATTTTCTAAACACAGAACCCAAGTTTTTGGGTGAAAAAATCCGAATTAATTTTTAAGTTTTAACGAGGTGATCGCTGAGTAAGTAACGGATTGTGGTGATAGAACTTTTTAGTGTTTTATACGTGACAATGAGTCAGCTCATGAAACCAATCTGTAGCGCGCTGGCTTAAAGGTCACTAAATGGTAGATGCATATTTCTAATCATCAATGGCCTTGGTTTAAGATATTTTAACCATCTTTCGCCTCCTGAATTTAGAACAAGATTTAATATGATTAAATGGATAACGATAATACTCGCTCTTAGTTTTTCTTATCAATTGAAAGCTGAACATATAACCGGTGGCGATTTTAGTATACAGCATGTAGACGGAAATACTTTTGAAGGCCTGCTCACACTTTACCGCGACTGCAATTCGAGTGGAGCAGAACTGGATCAGAATGTGATAATAACGGTAAGGGACTTGCTGACCGACGAACACTTCACCGATCTGGATTTTACTTTTATCGGTTTTACAGACTATGAAGCAGAACTTGGGAATTCTTGCTTTGTACCGGATATCTGCCTGCAAGTGGGTAATTATTCCGCTGTTTTTACTTTACCCGACAATCCAAATGGATACTACCTAACAAAAGAGCGTTGCTGTAGAAACAATGCATCAAATAATCTTGCCGGATTTAATTTAGGTTTTGTTTTCACCGTAGATGTGCCCGATCCTGCTCTTGAAAATTCAAGTCCCCTTTTTAATCCTTTTCCCACCGACGCCTATTTTTGCATTAATGGAAATAACTTTATTGATTTTGGTGCATTCGATGCAGATGACGATTCGCTTGTTTACAGTTTAACTGAACCTCTTAGAGGTTCTACCGATGACTTTAATGCCAACCCAGCTATAGCTTCTGCCAAGCCTTTTGCGCAGGTTCCATGGGCTGCCGGCTTCTCTACCGACAATCAGGTAGGAGGTGCCGTGCCAATGACTATAAATCCGGTAACCGGACTAGTAACTGCTCAGCCTACCCAACTTGGTATATTTACTGTAGCCGTAAAAGTTGAAGAATACCGCGATGGTATAAAAATCGGAGAAATTCGACGCGAGTTACAGCTGGCCAGCACAATCTGCGCAATGGATATGCCATCCGAAATAACCACACCAAACAATGATACGATTTTCGATGTTTATGCCAATACGGTGTTTTGTATAGACATTACAGCAACCGATCCTAATTTGGGAGATACTTTGTTTCTGGAAGCCGGCGGCGAACTTTTTGATGGCAGCGTTGAACCTGGCGCATTATTCCCTCCTGTAGATAGTTTTTCTACTGTAACCGGTGAGTTTTGCTGGTCGCCAATCTGCACGAATGTGCAAGATGAGCCTTATTTGGTAACCTTTACAGCCTTTAGCCGAGGCTGTGCCAATGAAGTGCTCGTTACTACCCAAGACATTTACATCAATGTAATTCTCGCAGTAGATGAACCTACCCAATTAGCGCAGCCTTCTACGCCAAATGGGCCGGGAGCAGCGATTATCGATCTTTACGACCCATCTACCCATTGTTTTGATTTTCAATTCATTGATCCAAACATAGCGGATTCACTTAACGTGATAGCCAGTTCAGATCTGTTTTTACGCGATGAGGTAACGATAGAGCCTTTTGGCAATGATCAGGGTCAAATATCTCTGCCATTTTGCTGGGATGTGGCTTGCGCCGATGTGCGCGACGAACCATATTTCGTAGATTTTCAGGTAGTAGCCACCAACTGCGAAGTGAATGATACAACCACTTTTTCGGTGCCGATTTTTGTTATCGTTCAAGACGATGAACCGACGGTTTTTGCACAGCCGGCACAGCAAATTTATTTTGAATTTTATTCAGCCAGTTCACTCTCAATTCCTATTATAGTAACCGATGCTAATTATTTCGATACCTTAAATGTTACTGCATCTTCACCTATTTTCTCCCTTCCGCGAAGTGCGGCTACCATATCTGATAGTCTTTTCGGAAATTCAATCGTGCAAGGCCAGATAGATTGGACGCCGAGCTGCAGGGATGTACGCCCGGAGCCTTACGTAATTACATTTCAGGCTACTGCCAATAGCTGTAAAACTGCGAAGGTTGTAGACTATACGGTTGAAATATTCCTTACACTGCCCCCAGAAAATTCGGCGTCAATAAGCATGCCTTCTGATGGTGCATATTATGAATATTACATTGGCGATGAGCCCGTTGATATTGACGTTTTAGGTTCTGACCCTGATCCGTATGACACCCTCTTGCTCCAATATGCGGGATCGGTAAACAGTGCTTTACAGACTTCTCCAACATTTGAAACACAGGGAATTACTGAGACCTCAGTTGGAAAATTCACCTGGGCTCCAGCTTGCGCTGATGTTTTAGACACACCGTATGAAGTTGTTTTCGCTCTCTTGTCCTCAAGTTGCCAGAAATTGAATGCAGTTTCAGTATCGGTAAATATTCTGGTTACAACACCTACAAAAGGAATTATCGAACCCATTGCAAATATTATTACGCCAAATGGTGATGGACGAAACGACATGTGGACAATCGAGAATAAGGATGATCCATGCTTGCTAGGTTTCAAAGCAATGGTTTGGGATCGCTGGGGCAAGGAAGTCTTTACGACTCAAGACCCTGCCTTTGTGTGGCCGGGAACTTATGGGAATGACAGCGAAGCAAAAACAGGTACCTATTTCCAGACGATCGAATTCATTTACAAAGAAACGAAGGAATCCTTTACGGGGACTATTGAGGTGATGAAATAGTCGCGAGTCAGTTAGTCGCGAGTCTCTAGTCGCGAGTCTCGAGAATGAGTCGCAAAGCTTGGCCGTTATTGGGTGCTTTATCAGAAGTTTGCTCCACCGATTGCTTGGGTAGATAAACTTTAGACTTGAAAGTTTCTAGACTTACGACCAATGGGAGTCTGCACACTGAGTGATTCCTTAGGGGTTGATGAGCGGTAGGCTATCATAGCGAGGTTTACCCCGTACTTTTGGTGTGTTCTCTTTACTGAAAGGACTCCGTACGGATGACCGTAGCGAATAAATGTAGCAGCGATATGAAGGCTGCATTTACCGAAATCGTAAACCAAATCTAAACATAAAATAAATATGCAAAATTAAAACATATCAATATCTTTGCCGAAATCTAACTAAAAACCTTATGAAAAAAGTAACTTTCTCTGCAGTAGCAGCATTAATGCTAGCTTTTGCATTTACGTCATGTGAGAAGTATGACGTTTCTGAACCACTTGAATTATCATCGCTACGCACCGTAACCATTAAAGGTGATATGTATGCTCAATTAGACAAAACAAACAGCAATCTAGAAATGGCGCCAGCGGATTTAAAAGTAACCGTAGCTATTCCGCTTTCAGATTATAATCCGAACAATTCCTCTGGTGGAAAGCACTTTGTAACAACCCAAACTGATGAGAATGGTAAATTCTCAATTCAAGTGCCTGTTGTATCGAGCGGAATTAATGCCAGAATTTCTTTTGAAAGCTTCACCGCTACAGTTCTTGAAGAAATTGGACTAACTGAAGTTTCTGAAAACACATCTCATTTCGAGCTTGCAGATAAAACTATTTCTGGTTTGGGATCAGGTAATTCTCAAGAGCTTATTGATTTAGGATCTTTAGAATACATGGTTACTTCTACAGATCCCAATGCAGGAAGTTTTACACCTTCAACATCTATCACCTATGCAGGTAATCTTACTTACGAAATTAAGCTTAGAGAAGGTGTGAATCAACCGGATACCTTAATCTACGCACCAATTCCTGAAGGAACAAATCTACTTGTTACTATAGTTTCTTTAAATGAGTTTGGAGATAAAGAGTTCCAGCAAACCAAAACTGTAACTACAACTGCTAACGGAAATTATCAAATAGATGTGCCACTGGTTCAAAATGGAACTGCTTCCATAGAGGTGAGTAGTACAGAAATCCTTCAATTCGAAAATGAAATTCTTGATGAGAACTATTTGTACATCTATAATTTGAACATTGTTGATAATCTGTACTTTATTAATTACACAAATAAAGATTATCAATATTCGCAGGACACCTTTCTACAAGAGGTAGAATAATTAACTTTTTTGTACTAAAATATAAATAATATAAAAGATGAAAAAGTTTATAATAATAAGTGTGTCTCTTTTCCTGGCGTCACCAATGGTATTTGGTCAGGACGACAAAACAGATTATTCGCAGTTGTTTCCCGAAGCAGGCGATTTTTCTTTAGGCTTAGATATGTCTAATGTCATTCAATTTATTGGAAATAGCTTTAGCGCTAATGGCGAGTCTAACTTTCCTAACAATAGCTTGGTTGAGCCGTCAACGACCTCTGTATCAGTGCGCCCTACGATATATGGGAGATATTTCTTAACAGATGATATGGCGATTAGGCTACGTCTCGGACTTGGCGTAAACAATACAACTTCACGTGTTTTTGTATATGATGATGTTGCCAATATGGACAATCCATTAAATGACGACCCATTAACTTACGATAAGACAGTTGATGAATATAAACAAAGGAACAGTCAGGTTGAGCTAGGAATAGGATTAGAGCGAAGAAAGAACTTGTGGAGAATGCAAGGCTATGGTGGAGCTGAAGTTTTTGGAGCATTTATCTACAATAGTTCATCATATACTTATGGCAATGCCATGAGCGCAACTAACCAAACTCCAACGACTTATAACTTTGTGACCGACATGGTTCAAAATCCAACGCATAGAACTTTGGAAACCACTGGCGGGAATGTAATTCGCTATGGTGGAGGTCTTTACGCCGGAGCCGATTTCTTTATTACTAAAAATATTTCGATGGGTGTAGAATATAATCTTTTCTTCTTTGGAAGTTTTACTACCGAGGAGACTGGAATTATTGAAACATATAAATTAGACCAGGTGTATTCAGGTGAAACAAAATTAACGCCTACGAATACGGGCTTTCAAACAGCGCAACTTGGAACATTTAACATCAATATATATTTCTAAGAAGAATAAAAAGTAGTAATAATTTCTTGAGGCTGTTCATTTGAACAGCCTCTTTTTTTACTCTATTTCACAACAAAAAAGGAATTCCTTTAGGCACTTTGTAAATTACTTACTCGATTGTTAACGGTCTTAAACAAAACCCTCATGATACCCGTGCAAAAACTCACTCTATCCGCAATCTCATAATCAGAACAACCCAAATATAAACTCACAAGCCAACAGCATTGATTCATAAACCGCTTTTGTTGTAACACCATCTTACAAACTAAATACAACATGGCTTATGATGCCGGGCAAGCAACTCGGTTATATCGCTTCGCTTCGTAAGTTGCGCTGCTGCGGAATACGTAATGCAGTTATTATGAAGCGTGTCATATCAATATTATTTAGCCGGTGTAATCATTATATGCGCTCTAGGCGTACCGGGATCCATAAGCCAAGGCATTCCGGCCACAGATGGCTTGTCTGATATTCCCGTAGATTCGGGTGTGGCAAATGGCATGTAAATAACATACCTCAGATCGCCTTCAGTTATGTCTCCGGTGTTTGAATTGTGATCTTCCTCTTTGGCAGAATAGACAAAAAGCATTCCGGCTTCCGGCATTTTAATTTTTCCGGCTTTTATCTCTTCACTGCGTATTTCACGTGTTTCGGTAGTTGATTTCCCCTGAGCTGTTAGTTCTCTGCCCCGCGCCATAAAAGGTTCAAGTTCCTTGTAATAGCAAGCCGCACTTATTCCACTTTTATTCGGATTGTCTGATAAGCAAATAAGTTCATTTGTTCCAGGGCGCAAAACAATAAGACCTCCGTCCTGATCGTAACCATAAATCATGGCTCCCTCTTTTTTATCGTCAGGAGCTGCGTATAACGCAGTTCTGACTTGAGCCTCTTTGGAAGGGATTTTAACTTCTTTGGTAGAATCCTGAGCTGATACAGAAATGAAAAATGTACTTACACACAAACTTAAAAATACCTTATTCAACATAACTTCCGATTTTTTCGTTTATAAATCACGAAAGATAAGCATACGTAATGAATCTTTTAGAAGACAGGTAATGCAGATTTTTGGGAACTCAATTTATTGGAGCTTAATTGCGTGCTCTTAAATTAAGCGACCAGTTGTAGCGTACAGCCATGTATCGGATAATAAACACAGTACCCATAGATATTGCCATGGCGAGTAATTCATGGTCATAAAATTTGGTGAGAAGCAAAAACACCAATCCCCCCGCGAGACAAGCTGTAGCATAAATTTCTCTTCTAAAAATAAGCGGAATTTCATTGGTTAAAACATCGCGTAATACGCCACCAAACACAGCACTAACCATTCCCATAATAAGAGCAATTGCAGGATCGAGACCGGTAGCGAGCGTGCGCTGAAGGCCGAGAATTGTAAAAAGACCAATACCGATCGTGTCAAAAACAAACAAACTTCTGCGCAACTTTACTATTCGTTTCCTGAAAAGGTATGATAAAATAAGCGCTGCAAGGATAGTCCATAGATAATTTACATCGTACATCCACCCAACCGGCGTTTGGCCTATCATAATATCTCTAAGTGTACCCCCACCGAGCGCTGTAATGAAACCAATAACTGCAGAACCCACCAAATCAAACTTATTGTCGATGGCTGTGAGCACGCCACTTGTAGCAAATACAAACACACCTATTATGTCTAATATGTACACGATATCCATGGGGCGCGAAGGTAGAAGTTCAATTTGCAATTGGCAAGGGGAATTTGCAATAGGCAACTGGCAATAGGCAACTGGCAATAGGCAACTGGCAATTGGCAATTGGCAATGGGCAATGGGCAATGGGCAATGGGCAAGGGGAATTTGCAATTTGCAATTGGCAATAACGATCTTAATTACTACTCAAATCCTTCCAATTAGATTCTAATTTTTATTCTACCGTGAGGTAAACTCCCTTTCCTGCATCCGACGAGGCTTTTCGCCGAGAGGAATGCACAAGGGCGGCAATAGGCATGGTACTTTGAGATACAGAATACTCAATACTCAATACTCAATACTAAATACTCAATACTAAATACTAAATACTCAATACTAAATACTAAATACTCAATAGCTCGGCTCACCTGCAAACTGCAATTTCAGAACTTAAATGTCATACCCAGATTGAATCCATATCCATTAACTGTATTTCGACCGGCAAAAGAATAAGAAGCCCCAATATATCCACCTAGCTTATCTGTAAATGGTCTATAATACGTTCCTCCTATTTGATTGTAATCCACACCAAGCTCTCTAAAAGTTGCCGGCGCAGGATCTCCGCGATAATCAAGTCCACCAAAGGAATATTGGTAGGCGTACCATAAATCGAAGTAGTAATTTGAAGTGGCCTTCCCTATTTTCAATCCGGCATTCATAGCTTCGGGTACGGGGCTAAACTTGTAAAGATAAGCGCCTTGCAATGTGTAAAACCAGCCACTATTTGATGCAAAATGCAAAACAGGTCTAATGTCTATCACTTTGGCTTGTTGACCCAGTGCGCTTCCTCCTTCAGTTTGATAATCAACCAGATTTGAAGAAAAACCGGCGGCCAAGCTAAGTTGAAGGCTTCCGCCGGATAGCTTGCGGTTAAGTAGTCTGTATTTTAAATAAACGCTTGCATCTTGCAGAGATTTTTCATCGTTAATTGCGAGAAATGGAAGACTTGCATAGACGTCCAGATTTTCTGTAAGTCCTACACCTGCAAAAATGCTGACGTTAACGATATTCCGCTTCAGGGCAATAAGATCGGTGCCAGCATAGAAATTCTTATTCAAAGATGCTCCTCCTCCAATACCTATTTCGGCATTGCCTTTTCCCTTATAAAACCCGTCAACAGGCCCCTGTGCAAAGGCAATAGCATTAAAAAAAACGATAGAAAAAGGGAGTAGGATTTTACGAATCATCGAGGGGTTTTATTGGATTTGTATTGTAAATGAATTCATTATACAAATGAAAATTATATTTCTCTACTGCAGGCTTACCTTATGTTTTAATCTATAAACTATCAAATCAAGCTATTCTTGTTTTGATGTCAAAACGCTTGAGAAAAGGCGATACTTAGCTCTTAATTCCCTATTATAACATCAATCCAAGAACAAAAAACCAAGAACTAAAAACTAAAAACTTAGTACTTACACATTAAATCGAAAATGCATAACATCGCCGTCTTCTACAACGTATTCCTTCCCTTCTACCCCGAGTTTACCAGCATCTTTTACCGCCGCTTCAGATCCATGCTTGATATAATCATCGTATTTTATCACTTCGGCGCGAATAAAACCTTTTTCAAAATCGGAGTGGATTACGCCTGCTGCCTGTGGAGCTGTAAATCCGGATTTTATCGTCCAGGCGCGCACTTCCTTTACTCCTGCAGTAAAATAGGTGTATAGATTCAATAGTTTATAAGCAGCCTTAATAAGCTTTGCTACACCAGCTTCTTCCAGACCCAAATCTCCTAAAAATTCCTGACGCTCTTCATAGGTTTCCAATTCAGCAATGTCGGCTTCTATTGCGGCCCCTATTACTAAGACTTCCGCATTTTCATCAGCTACAGATTTACGCACCGCATCTACGTATTTATTTCCGGTTTTTACCGAATCTTCATCCACATTGCAAACATACATAATAGGCTTATTGGTAAGCAATTGCAAGTCGCGGGCGAGAAGTTTTTCAGCCTCATTAAGCTCAACGGTACGCGCAGAGAGTGCAGATTCAAGCGCTTTTTTATAGCGTTCGAGAATTGACACCATGCTTAGAATGTTTTTATCTCCCGAACGGGCAGATTTTCCTGCTGCAATTAATCGTTTGTCAACTGTTTCCAGATCTTTCAGCTGAAGTTCGATATCTATGATTTCCTTGTCGCGTACAGGGTCAACACTTCCATCAACATGGACTATATTATCGTCATCAAAGCAACGCAAAACGTGAATTATAGCATCAGTTTCACGAATATTTCCTAGAAATTTATTTCCAAGACCCTCACCTTTGCTTGCGCCTTTTACCAGCCCGGCAATATCCACAATTTCAATGGTGGTGGGTAGTACCCGTTCAGGATGAACCAGTTCGCTCAACTTATTGAGTCGCTCATCAGGGACTGTTATCGTACCTACATTTGGTTCGATAGTACAAAACGGAAAATTTGCCGATTGCGCCTTCGCATTTGAAAGACAATTAAAAAGTGTTGATTTTCCAACATTTGGCAAACCAACAATACCACACTTTAAAGCCATTTATATGAATTTGGGCGCAAAAGTACAAAGACTTGTGATTAGTTCTATGCTTTTATAACAATGGATTGCAAATTAGGCAACTATCGTATTATTAAGCTGCCGCAGAAAGTACAGCTAATAAGATTACAACAGAGATTAATCCGATAATAAGTCCGGCTATTGCAAACCCCTGACCTTTATAAATATCTCTATTTTTCTCCACTTGCACAATACCGATTATCCCTAAAACCACTGCAGCAATTCCAAAGGGTATTCCAAGAATAAATAACGAAAGAACTCCAAAAATAAAACTCAATAGCGATACAGTGCTTAATCGCCTGGCAGAATAATAATCCTGGGGTTGATTCTGAATTTGGTTTTTATTGGAATAAAAATTCTTTTCAGATTTCAATAAAACCGACTTATCTAAAGATGCAGATGCCTCTTTAACATACTCATTCGCAAGTGTATTATCAGCTTTTGTTTTTTTCGGACGTTTTACGTCGATACTTTCAGCTTTTAATTTCGACTCTTTGGCAACCGGCTTTGCCAATACAGGCTCAATTGATTTTGATGGTAAGCTTGCCCTTAGTGAAGCGGTAAAGGTTTCTTCTGAAGTCTTTTCAATATGGACTGAATTATTATTTGAGTCAAAAGGACTCTTTATATTTACATGATAGCCTTTTTGATATTTTCGTTTTTGAATAATGCCCTTATCGGCGATAGTTTCACCCGATTTACAGGAAAAAAGTATGAGGCTTATCAAAGCAAAAAATAGAAGCCTGATATTTAATAGATTAGATATTAAAATAGAAGTTTTCATCATCTCAAGGATTTCAATTTCGGTGACCAAGGTACACAACTTATGTTAATAGAAAGAGAAATTATTAAATTCTCACCTTCAGAATTAAACCTCTTGCTCATTATTACATCCAATTAACCGAAATCTTAAAAACAATAAAAATGAAGCACCTATTTTTAATACTGCTATTTGGAGCAGCCACAGTAGCTAATGCCCAGACCAATAAGGGTAATTCCAGTGTTCAGCAATCCAGAACGGCCGAAACGATAGCTCCCGACCAACCACAAGAGTTTGCTAATGCCGAAGAGCTCGCTAAAGGTTTATCTCTTTCGAAGGAAGAAGCTGAGAGAGTCTGGTTGAAATACACAGAATACAAATCAGCTAAAAAGAACCTAATGGAGAAAAAGGGAAAAAGTATGAAACGTATTAAATCAGGTAGTGAAAAGATGAGTGATGCAGATTACGAGAGCGCATATCGAGCTGGCCTGGAAATGCAGCGTGAGCGCATAAAACTTGATGAATCATACTACAATCAATTTCTGGAAATTCTTCCCGCCTCAAAAGTTCATCAGTTATTAATGAATGAAAGAAACAATAGAAAGCACTTACGAGATATTGAGGACAAACCTGAACAAACCCGTACCAGAATCAGAGAGAGTGAATAATTTTGAGCATCATTCAGTTTTTTTTCATCATCTTTGGCAACAATAACTAATTAATCAAATTATGAAAAACATTTTTTTAGCATTCCTATTATTCGCCGGCACTACAGTGATGGCTCAAAGTGGCTCAATGAAAGCTGCACCTGATGTTTCTGCAACCAAGAGCGAATCAGTTACCAAAACTATGGGTAAGGAAGAAATTCAGAAATCGCTTGCTCTTACTGATGCTGAGGCCGATAAGGTTTGGGCTATACAACAAAAATATTGCGGTCCTGACGTGAAAGCCAGTGCAAAACAAGATGCAGCCTCTAGAAAAGAAACTGCAAGTATGGATAAGCAACACGAAGCTTATTATGCAGCACTTCTAGAAGTTATTCCTGCTAAAAAAGCAGAAAAACTAATGGAAGAATGCAAAATGACCTGCGAAATGGGCAAGGCAAAAGCCGATGCTACATCAGGTAAAGGTTGCTGTGCCGGATCGGCCGAGAAAAAATCTTGCAGCGATAAGAAAAAGTAATTTACCGCTTTTATTAAAAATTTCAAAACCCGGCATATGTCGGGTTTTTTGTTTTAGTTCTTTAACCTGAGTCGATTATTCTTTAGGATTCAAACCGTCTGTAAATTATTCGTTTCTCTCACCCTTCGGGCTCCCGTTGGTCGTGATGTCGCTTCGCTCAGTTGTGAGTTTCAACTAAAATAGCGAAGCAATAGCGGGCTATTTTTAGAAGTGTTTATTTTCAAAGGCTATAAAGAGAACGCTGCGCTTAGTTGCAAGACATTTTTAGGCAGAAAATCGCTGTGCAGAGGTGGAATGTAAAATTCTTTCCCCTTAATTCCAACATCCATCGTTGTCTTCACTCGATATAGCCCGCTATATCTTTATAAAGACGCCTTGTCTATTGAAATTTATGAAAATCTAAATTCCCTAATAATAGTTGAACTCAGGTTTTTACATAGTAAAACGATCTCGGAAATAAAATGCTGCCCCAATTCAAGTGTAACGAAACTCCAAAAGGCTATTTGCCGTAAGGAAACAATAAAGTCTGTTAAATAGAGTTTTTTCAGGGTACACATATTAAAAGTTGGTTGTTGGAATTTATATTTTCGGCGCTAACAACATGAGTCCTGCAAGACTATGTTTGTAATTTTGAAACCATATTTATGAAGCCATTTATTTCCGTATGCATTTTTACAATGCTCTCTTTTAGCCTTTCAGCTCAAGAACTGATCTCAGAAACCCATCTTGCAAACATCTACGAATTCGAAAAAGTTGTTGCTGAAACTGATGGTAAAGCAAATCTCTGGGATATAAACGACTCCCTATCTTACATTCCTGCATACGATACATATTGCTCCTGGAATTCAAAACGAGTTCATCCCTATTCTTATAATCTCACAAATATGAAAGACACGGTATTTATTCCGCTGGCTTTCGATTCGTGTAGCTTTGTGGCTCCATTTATAGGTCGTAAAACATCAGATTTCGGTGCTCGACGCTACCGCCATCATTACGGTGTAGATATTAAAGTGTATGTAGGCGACCCGATTAGTTCTGCCTTTGAAGGCGTGGTGCGGGTAGCTCATTACGACGGTGATTACGGAAAGGTTGTGGTGGTCCGCCACCCTAACGGTCTGGAAACTCTTTATGCTCATTTATCAGAATTAAAAGTGCGCGAAGGCGACTGGCTTGATGCCGGTGATATTGTAGGCCTTGGCGGTAATACGGGTCGCAGCACCGGAAGCCACTTGCATTTTGAAGTGCGGTATAAAGGCGAGCCTATTAATCCAAACGACATCATTGACTGGGAAACCGGAGAATTGCTAAGCAACGATCTTTTGCTGAATAAGCAGCATTTTGCTTATCTCAAAGAGATCAGAAAAACAAAATATTACACCATTCGAAGTGGCGATACCCTTTCGGGAATAGCGCGTAAGCAGGGCACCACGGTGAGTGCGCTCTGTAAGTTAAATGGAATACGGTCAAACACAACCTTACGTGTTGGTCGCACCCTGAGGTATAATTAGAACTTAAAAAAAGTATAAGCAGCTTTTTAGTAATGATATTTGAATTTAATTGCCTCTTCTCGAAGAGGCAATTTTTTTTATGAGCTTCATTATTCTTGAAAATTCATTTATGCAAATAAAATATGATCATGTTTTCGAAATCATTCAATTACCTTTGAAAGCTTTTTTATCTTATCAATCCATCACAATTTTAACCTTTACAAAATAGTTAGCCTTTAAATGGCCTCCAAGAAATCCACTTCTAAGAAATCTGTTTCCAAAAAGAAATCTAATCCGAAAAAGAAAAAACAGCAAAAACCCATCTGGAAAAAGATCGTCAGACTGTCAATTTATGCCATTATTTTGGGAGCTGTATTGCTCTTTGCGCTATTTGGATCTGTTTATATCGGACTTTTTGGTAAACTGCCTACGGCAGAAGATTTAAAAGACATAAAAAACGACAATGCAAGTGAAGTGTTTTCATCTGATGGCGTCGTTCTGGGTAAATATTTTGTCCAAAACCGCAGTAGCGTAAGCTACGATGATATTCCCAAGGTGGTAATAAATGCGCTAGTGGCCACCGAGGACAGTCGTTTTTTTGAGCACGAAGGCATTGATTTTTACAGTATTCCACGTGTTGTTATTAAGACAGCAATACTGGGCGATCGCACCGGGGGTGGTGGAAGCACTATTTCGCAACAGCTGGTAAAAAACCTTTTTGGACGCCAAAATTATGGCGCTCTTTCGATGCCTGTAAATAAGCTCAAGGAAAATATTACTGCCCTTAAGCTGGAAGAAACCTACAACAAGGAAGAAATCATAACACTGTATTTAAATACGGTAAGCTTTGGCGAAAACGTGTACGGTATAAAAGCGGCAGGCCAACGTTTTTTTGGTAAAAACCCGGAACAACTTTCTACAGAAGAAGCGGCTACATTAATTGGTATGCTCAAGGCAAATACGAGCTATAACCCACGTCTGCACCCCGAAAAATCGAAAGAACGCAGAAATACAGTTCTCGCTCTTATGGCGCAACAAGGAGATATAGAGCCCGATAAACTCCAGGAATTACTCGAAAAGCCGCTCACGCTCGACTATCAGAAAATGGAAGGTCAATTTGGATCTGCACCATACCTTAGAGCAATGATAGAAGGCGAGCTGAATGAGATATTGAGCAAAACTCAAAAAGAAAACAACGAACCTTATAGTCTATACTCCGATGGGCTTCGCATAGAAATTAGCATTAACAGTATTCTTCAAGCCGAAGCTGAAAAATCGGTGAGGCAAAACATGAAAAAACTTCAGGAGAGTTTTGACCAGCATTGGAAGGGAAAAGAACCATGGGCGAAATACAGGGATTTTATTTGGAATGAAGCCAAGAAATCTGAACGTTACAAACGATTGGCTGCAGCCAAAAAAACTGAGGCTGAAATCAAAGCCAACTTCAATCAGAAAACTAAACTTCTCGTATTTTCTTACGACGGTTTAAAACCGGTTGAAATGACTCCAATGGATTCTGTAGCTTATCATCAAATGATTCTCCAAACAGGTTTTCTCGCAATGGACTCGCATACGGGAGATGTGCTCGCCTATGTGGGCGGTATTGATTTCGGATATTTTCCCTACGACCATGTTTATGGAAAGCGGCAAGTAGGTTCTACTTTCAAACCTTTCGTTTATACGGCAGCACTTGAAGCGGGAATAAAACCGTGCGATTATATCGATAATGAACAACTTATATTCTCTAATTACGATGATTGGTCACCGGAGAATGCAGATGGGAAATATGGGGGCTATTATTCCGTAAAGGGCGGATTAACCTACTCGGTAAATACGGTAGCGGCGAGACTAATAAGCCAAACCGGTCCCGAACCTGTGCGCAGACTGGCTGCAAGAGCCGGAATAGAAAGTTATTTGCCAAAAGGACCTTCCATTGCCCTTGGCGTTGCCGATATTTCGCTTTTTGAAATGGTAAGAGCTTATACCATGTTCGGGAATGAAGGGAAAAGCACCAAACCTGTTTTTATAAAACGAATAAAAGCCGCGAATGGCGATGTGCTTTACGAAGCAAAACAAGCAAAGGCCAAGCCGGTACTCGACCTCTATACGGCACATGCAATGCGAAGCATGTTAGAGATGGCTGTTGACAGCGGAACCGCCCGTTCTATCAGAAGTCGATTTAATGTACGCACGCCCCTTGGGGGAAAAACGGGTACGACTCAAAACAATGCCGACGGCTGGTTTATGGCCTTATCGCCACGTGTGGTTTGCGGCGCATGGGTTGGTGGGCAATCGCCGGTGGTGAGGTTTAGAAGTACAGCTTTGGGGCAGGGTGCCGCTACAGCACTTCCTATTGTTGCTACATGGCTTAAAAATGTGGAAACAAATAAAGATGTTCCAAATATTCTGGGTCGGTCGTTTCCTGAAAATTCTATCGATCTGGAATTGGATTTGCTTTGTCCGCTATTTATTGAAAGTAGAACAGAAAACTTTCTCGAAAATCTTTTTGACAATGATCGTAAGCAAGAAAGACGTGAGATAAAGGCTAAAAGAGATAGTTCAAGTTCCGGTGCAGAGGAAGACGATGAAGGATGGATAAGAAAATTATTCGACAAGCTGAAAAAGGATTAGTAGAAGACATGTGATTTAGTAGGAGTACATCTTAATCGAAAGAAATTCTTAAATTCGGAAATGACTATCGGAGCACTTTGCCAGATGCAGAACCGGTAGCTGATAAAAAACTAATTTATGAAGAAACTCTTTAGAAACTCCGCGCTTTTTCTGGTATTCTTGCTGGGATTAATTCAATGTTTAGTCGCCCAGGAATTTGACCTTGAAACACTTCTATTCGAATTGCCTGATGTGGTTTTTAACAAGATTGAAACAGCAGAGAACTTCACGAGTACATATGAGCTTAAAATAAAACAACCCATTGATCATTCCGATTTAACAAAAGGATATTTCTTTCAACGGGTATTTCTTTCGCACAAAGGGTTTGACAGGCCAACAGTTATGATAACTGAGGGCTACGGACGTTCTAAAAACAGAATAAACGAACTGACAGAACTCATTGATGGAAATCAAATCTTAATCGAACACCGTTTTTTCGGCGAAAGCCTTCCCGATACTCTTGATTACAGTTACCTAACAATTAGTCAATTAACGGCAGATTTGCATCATATTAATACGCTGTTTAAGCGTATTTACAAAAGTAAATGGCTCGCTAGCGGAAGAAGCAAAGGCGGAGCCACTACCCTGTTTTACCGCTATTTATATCCAGAAGATGTGGACGTAAGCGTAAACTATGTTGGCCCGATAAACACCGCTTACGAAGAACCTCGGATCTATCACTTTTTAGACACTGTGGGAAGCCCGGAGTGCAGAGCCAAAATAAGATCGTTTCAGGAGTATATGCTGAAAAGACGAGATGAAATAATGCCTTTGGTTAAGGCGTATGTTCTCGGAGATCAAACAAATTTCACATATAATTCTATTGAAAAAGCTTATGAACTCGCGGTAATGGAATTCTCGTTTTCGTTTTGGCAATACGGCCACAACTGCGAAGAAATTCCAACTGAAGCTATTTCTGATTTTGATGCTCTAGAGTATTTTCTTTCTATCAGCAATATTACCTTCTTTAGCGATGAATCAATAGCGCTACTTGCTCCTCATTATTATCAATCAGCCAATGAAATGGGGTATTACGGGTTTAAAACAAGTGATTTTAAAGGATTGATCAGGGAATTGCCTACATACAAAAATTTCTACGCTGCCTTCACGCCAAACAAAATGAAAGTGCCTTTTGATGATACTTATCTGAATGAAATAAACGCCTGGCTGCCTGCTCATGGCAATAAAATCATCCACATTTATGGTACTTTAGACACCTGGTCGGCTTCGGCCGTGCCCCCGTCAGACCAAGTGGACGCAGTATGGTTTTTGATGAATGGAAAGCACCATGGAAATGCGCTTATTCAAAATATGTCTCCTGCTGAACGGAAAAAGCTAATCTCTACTTTAGAAAGGTGGTTGGATATTGATATTGAGAAGTGATTTGGTGGTGTGAATGAAGTTAAGCCGCGGGTTTTAAACCAAGCTTTTCGATTTACAGCTGTGGAGCGCGGAGCGTACACTCAGACCCGAAAGGTTTTGGAACTTTGGGGTCTGTCAAATTTGACTTCCTATTCTACGCTACAATTCGCTCTACAGCCTCAGGGCTGCTGTAGGGGAAGCAATAAAATGAAACGGAGCGGAGCAAGGTCGTCGGCTTAAATGGAGCGATCTAATTACAACTTAGATTAGCTGCCAAAGAATATCTGTTGGCTCCGCCGTCTGTTACCCCATTATGTTTTTCGTACAAATAGAACAGGCCATGATAAATCTTCGGTTAAATCGAATTTTCCTCGCGGGCGTTTAAGCTGGGATTATTTCAGGTATTGTATTTCTGCTTCTACTTTATTGCTCAATTTAACAGTTTGCAATAAAAATACGCGCTATAAATGTGCTTATTTGTAGCTGTAAAACCTATTTTTTGAATCACTGATAAAAATAATTTTTGATATCTGTGTATGAAGCCTTCAAGGGAAGTTTCAAGTTAAATTCCATATCTGCATCCTTTACCAGACAAGTACCATCATAAACAATAAAATACTTTCCTTTGTATTTTTGTATGTCAACATGATGCATCCCACCTGAAAATTCATCTATATTTTCTTTCGCTTTAAGGAAAAACTTCTTCGTTAAATTTAATTCCAGATTGTTTTCTTTATCCGAATTTAACTGATAAAACGATACTCCGTATCCATACCCTTTGGTTCTATTCTGCAGGGGAATTGTTATTTGTTCATCTTGATTTACAAAAATTCTTCCCGCTGGCCGGGCTTCAGTCCCCGACCTTATCGGACTTCCATTTTTACGCTTTGACCATTTTCCGAATAGTGAATCAGCTTCGTACATATATAAATTCCATTGAGGGTCAGAAGCGATTAGAAAATTTAGTGAATCTGAAAGATAAATGCTGGGATCATACAAAACAACGTTTTTAATCAAGGTATCGCATACTCTCCAGTCATATGGGAAATTGTAGGACTTATAAAGTAAAACGTTGCCGGCCTCCCCTGTTTCCGGAAGCATATAGTATGAATTGTGATGTTTAAAAACCGAAGGGTACGATAGATGAAAATGTTCATCCAGAACAACACGGTCATACTTAAAATTTACCGCATCGGCTGACTTCATAACAGCAATATCAGCCCCAACTTTATTGGTTTGGTATTCGAAGAAAATATAAGTGGTATCTCCTTGAATTATAAAAAAAGGATCGGCTAAAAAAAGTGCACTATCCTCCATGTTTGTCAATCTCTCAATTGAAAAAATAGGATTCCCTTCAATATTTAATTTAGTTGGAATGCTGTCATAAGTGCTACAGCCTATTGACCAAGCCCCTGTGGCTGGCAAAAAGAATGGAGTTCTATTATTAATTATAATAATTACGATGGCTGCAAGTGTGAAGCAAAAAATAACAATACCTTTTTTCATACCTATTTATTATTTGTTTTACAACATCGAAACCATCGCAGCAATTGCAATTATGTTGTATAGAAGAATCTTTGTAAAGCCTCAATCTTGTAATGCTATACCCCTAATAGCTGAATAAATATGGTTATTTAATTAAAAAAATTATTCGCTGTAAGTAAAAATTTGCAACCTCATTTATCTGATTTTTACCCATATTTGAATTTCTAAATCGAACTGAATTGCGCACTACAAGTCCATGCGGATAGCTTTTAACACGGACATATATCATTATTTCGCAGCATTCAAGATAGCGACTGAAATCAATGGTTCTTTTCCGTAAATAAACCCCACAACCTATCATATTACCCATAAAAATTAAACGTTTTACCACGATTACATAGAATCAGCCGAGCAAATATTACACCACTGCGGAGCTGAGGAGCGGATGTGACTTGAAGTTATAAGTACAAACTTAACTTGATTCCGCAGGGTGGATACCGCTGCGGAGCGGATGTGACCTAATCTATAAGTAAAAACTAGACTTGATTCCGCAGGTCTTTAGATCCCGCTTTGCGGGGTAAATACCACTTACATACCACTCTCGATGGTCGAAGGAGCGGATAGATGCACCTCTCAAAAACCAAGCACTAATAACTAAAAACCAAAAACTAAACACCCACCAGCTACAATTTAGTAATCTTCACATCAATGGCTTCGGGGCCATTCGTTCCGTCTACTTCCCGATAGCTCACAATATCGTTTTTTCTGATTTCATCAATCAAACCGGCTACAGGAATATAAATTTCGCGGTCGGTTTCAAGATCATTCAAAAAACCAAAGAGTTTTTCATCGATATAAAACTTTACTTTTCCTTTACGTAGCTCCTTATCTGCGCTCATCAGATTTTAATCTTTCTTATTAAATGCCTCAATGGTTTCTCTATTCCAGGTATTTTCAGAAATGGACTGGCCATTCTTAAAATAGTAGTTACCGGCTTTATCGAGCACTTTTTTGTACTCATCTCCCCTATTCCCTTTCACAACTATCCGGGTAATGATCACCTTATTACCAAGAGTAGCACTTTCTTCGCTCACGCCGGCGGGATAGTTTTCGGCAAGCTGACTTCTAAAATAGTCGTTATAAGCCTTTGGCTCGTTTGATTGTACATTGCTCAAGTCTTCGGCTGCCTCGGCTCGTCTAATATCGGCCTGTGCAGAAGCGTCGTCAAGTGCGGTGCTGTACCGTGCCTTTTCTTGCTGTATTTTGCGCGCTCCATCAGTAACTTTCCGATCGTTTTTTTCCATTTGGCGGGTGGCAGACGTTTGCTGCGCTTCTCTGTTCTTAGCGGCGTAAGCTTTAATGTCTTCTAAATTATTACTCAAAAGACTAGCGCGCTGCTCACCAATCTCAGTTTCCCACTCTTTAATTTGTGCAATGCTTTCCTTTCGAGATTCTTCCGCTTGCTGATTTTCGCTATACCGTTTTAAAGCTTCTTTCTGAATTTTTTCGCTCATCTTCATACGCTCTTCGGCACTTGCGTAGCTCCATTCCTGAATCTGCTTAAGCTGATTTTCTCTTTGTTTGGTAAATTTTGCTGTTTGCTCTTCATGAAGGCTCTCGCGATCTGCCATCCACCCCTTGCGCTTTGCAGCGTCTTTCCGGATATTGTCAAATGCCTCCTTAGTAAGCACATCGTGCGTTTCTGCACGTATTTCGCGGCTATCCATTAAAGCCTGCTTGTATTGTACAGATGTTTTTGCCTTTTCGTCGCTCAAGGCTTTAGCTTCTGCAAACTGATCTTGCGCCTTCATTTCTGCTATACGATTGTATTCTGCATCACGCGCTTCTTTCGATTCGTTTTCACGATTTTCAACATTCGAAGCCTGTTGATCTTTCAGTTTTTTAATGCGTTCGTACTTCTCTCTTTCCTGGGCTTCGCGGGCGTCGCGCATAAACTGTTCGGCTTGCTCTTCAGAATTACTGTTTACACGACTTAGTTTCTCATTTGCCCGCTTAGGCTTCTCTTCTTCAGTCTTTTTGCGGTCAGCAAGCCGTTGCTTTCGCGCTGCATCTTCGGCTTTCTCTTTAATCATAAGGTTTGCCCGCTCTATTTGTCCTTGCGGATAAATTTCGTCAGGTTTCAATTCAAGCGCACCTTCAAAAGCAGTTATTGCCGATTCGTAATTCTGATCAACCATTAGTGCGTCGCCACTTTTCACAGCTTCGCGGTATTGTTGATTTAAAGCATCTGCCTCATTGGCCATAGCAGCCAGTCGCAATTTTTCGAGCTGAATATCAATTTCCTGAATTTTCTTTTCAGGGTATTTCTCTTCCGGTTTTAATTCCTTGGCATCCAAAAATTTGAGTCGTGCCATTTCGTAGTCCGCTTCCGCGAAAAGCGCATCGCCCTCTCCTACCAGCTTATCGTACTTCCTCTGGTCGGCAAGTTCTTTATCAAGCGCTCCAAGTAATTCGTTTACCTCGCCTATTTTTTCTAGTGCAAGCTCACTTGAAGGAATAAGGGCGAGGGCATCTTCGTATTGCACGAGGGCATCTTCGTATTTCTGCTTTTTAAACGATTTATCGCCATCGGCAATAAAATCATCAAATTCTGACTGTATTTGTTTTTGTCGCTCTGCCTCTGCCGCCGCTTCTTCGGCAGCTATTTTAGCTTCTATTTCGGTAATCTGATCTTTTGGATACTGCTCACCCGATTTTATCTGCACTGCCTGTTCGTACGATGCTTTTGCCCGCTGCCAATTGCTTTTGCCAAAATCTTTATCAGCCTCGCTGATTGCCGCTTCATAGGCTTCATCCACTCCGGCTGCCTCCTGATACGCCAACATCTTACTCATTGCCGCATCAATTTTAGGTTGAATATCTGCCCTTTCGGGTGCCAGAGCGAGAGCCTCATTGTACTTAACAATACCATTTTCAAATGCACTCTCTTTCACCATATTGTCGCCTTGCAAAATGAGCGCATTCACTTGTTCTGCTTTGGCTTTCGCATCAGCATCGGCAGCAGCCTTAGCTTCTGTAGCAATGCGCTCTTCAATGAGTTTAATCTGGTTTTTGGGATATTCTTCTTCTGCTTTCAGCTGCGATGCTTCGCGGTAAGCAGCTAGTGCATCATCGAGTGCCGATTCGCCAAGTTTTTCATCACCGCGAGTTATCCATTCGGTATATTGCTCATTAATTTCAGATGCCTGCAATTTTGCTTTCTGTGCGGCTTTGGCTTCATCGAGTTTTGCCTGAGCAATTACATCTCCTGCTTTTACGCCCAGTGCATCTTCGTAGCGTGAAATCGCTTCCGCAAAATCACTTTTTCCAATTGCTGCATCGCCTGCATTGATAAATTTTTGATATTCAGCTTCGAGTGCATCCTGCTCGGCAGCTTTGGCGGCTTCGACTTTTCGCTGGGCCAATGTAGCGTCTATAAGCTCTATCTGGGTTTGAGGGTAGGTTTCATCGGGTTTTAGACCTTGCGCGTCTAAGTATTCGGTGCGCGCTTCCGCGAAAGCTTCATTTGCCATTTTCTTATCTGCCGAAGCTAATTTCTCGGCATAAGCAGCCTCTGTTTCCTGGTTGGCATCAAATTCTTTTTTCAGCGCTTTGGCATTTTCAAGGGCAGATGTAGCTTCTTTATCTTTTGGAACAATGCCCAATGCCGTTTCGAACTGTGTGATTGCCTCGGTATATTTTTTTCCCTCCACGGCAGTGGTGCCTGCCGCCATAGCCGCATCGTAATTTTCTTGTGCTTCCGCAGATGCTGCCAGTGCTTTTAGTCGCGCATCGATTTTGGTAATTTGATCAAGTGGATAGGTTTCTTCGGGGATAAGTTTTCGGGCTTCCTCGTATTTTGCCTTTGCCGGGCTTAGCTCTTCGTCTTTAAATAAATCGTCGGCTTCAACAATCAGAGCATCGTAGTTTTCTTGCTTTTGTGCGGCAGCCTGCTTTTCGCCAAATATGCTTTGCGCGTCTTTAAGCTTCGATTTGGCTGTAGCATCATCGCTAAAAATCACAAGAGCTTCGGTATATTTATCAATAGCAGTTTGGTAATCAGTGGCTGTCATCGCCTTGTCTCCATCAGCGATAAGGGCATCAAACGCTTTTTGCTGCTCGGCTGCATTTGCCAAAGCTGCAATCTTCGCTTCTGCTTCAGCAATTCGTTGCGGCGGATACGCTTCATCGGGCAGCAATTCGCCGGCAGCTTCATAATCTATTAGAGCTGCCTGATACTCTTTGGCTGAGAATTTCTGATCTGCCGAGGCGATCAATCCATCATATTTAGCCAGCTTTGCAGCAATTGCGTCTTTATTGGCTATAGCATCAGTAACTTCGGTAATTTTTCGAGCCACTTCCTTATCGTCGGGAAAAACTTTTTTAGCTTCCTGGTATTTTGCCAATGAGTTCTCGTATTCCTTATCCTTAAAAAGCTTCTCACCTTCGGCCATTAGCGGATTAAACTGCTCCTGTTTTTTCATGTTGGCAGCGCGCTCTTCCATTGTTTTTGTTGCGAGGGCAATTTGATCGGTTGGATATTTCTCTCCTGGTTTTAGTGCCAACGCAGCATTGTAGCTATCTATGGCCTTTTGGAATTCTTCGGTGCGTATAAACCCATCGCCGGCGTCGAGTGCAGCCGAATAATCAGCATCGAGCTTATTCTTAGCTTGCAGAGCATTGTACTTGGTTTCGGCATCGCCCAACTTACCTTTTACAATCAGGTCGTTGGGTTTGATTTCAAGAGCCGCTTTAAAATTTAAGACCGCATCCTGAAAGTTTTGTTTTCCCATTGCCGCTTCGCCATCTTTCACGAACTGATTGAACTTTGCTTCGTTTTCTGCAACAGCTTTTTCTGCATCAGTGGCGTCTTTATCAAGCTCCTTCTGCCGCTTCTCCGCATCACGAATAAAGGATGTAATGGCCGCTTTTACCTTAGCGGTATGATCATAATCCCATACCATGTCATTTTCTACCGGATCGTACTTTGATTTTCCGATTGGCGGATCAAAGACAGACAGATCCTGACCTTTCATTGCCTCGGTAATTTCGTACATGCTCATATCTACAGACATAAGAAGTCCTGCACCTATAAATTCAGCAGGCACACTGGTGGCATCAATAATTAATGTCCTATTGGCAAATCCATCTTTCTTAAAAACAAACTCGTATTGCGCATCGCTATCCAGATAGAACTCATATTTACCATTGGCACGCGTGGTAAAGGAATCATGAACAGAACCATTTTTCTTAACCGAAACTTTCACTTCAGATATTTTTGAAGAGGTCATGGCATCTGAAACGACGCCGTGTACATTTAAATCGTCTTGACCAAAAATAAGTATAGGCGAAAGCATAGCCAGCCATAACCCAAACAGGGAAATGACCGCTCTCAGAGAAGGTTTTTTAGAAAATGGGCCTTGCAGGTAGCTCATCGGTTGCAAAGATCGAAGAATTTTCTGTTTCTTTCGATCAAATATGTGTAGAAAGTATAACGTCTATGAAAAATTTTAGTTACTGGGAGAGAAAGCATTTTTGGAATTATTGGGATTTTACAATTATCGGTAGCGGTATTACCGGCTTAACTGGCGCCATTTTCATAAAGCGAAAATATCCCAAAGCCAAAGTAACCATTTTAGAACGTGGAATGCTACCGAGCGGCGCCAGCACAAAAAATGCAGGGTTCGCTTGCTTTGGCAGCATGTCTGAAATACTTGACGATCTGGAAACAGCCAGCGAAGAATCCGTTTTTAATTTGCTTAAAAATAGATTTAACGGACTGCTTGCATTGCGCAGACTGCTAAGTGATAAACAAACAGGATACATGCCCACCAAAGGTTTTGAGATTTTCACTGATAATGAACGTGAAATTTACGAAAATTGTATGCATCGACTACACTTTGTGAATGAAACTATTGCACAAACCATTGGTCATAAAACCTTTGAAAATGCAGATGGACAAATAGATCAATTTGGTTTTAAAAATGTAAACCACATTATTTCCAATGCTTATGAGGGAACGATAGATACCGGCCTGATGATGAAAAACCTTATAGATTTGGCACGAAGCGAGGGAGTAGAAATATACAATGGCGTGGAAGTAAGTGATATAGATTATTCGGGCGAACGACCACAACTTAATACCAACTATGGTGAGATTAAGACAGGAACGGTTGTTGTTGCCACGAATGGATTTGCCGGAAGGCTATTTCCCGAAAGGGATATAAAACCCGCCCGAGCGCAGGTAATCATTACAAAACCAATAAAGAATCTGAAGATAGAGGGCTGCTTTCACCACAATTGTGGGTACAATTATTTCAGAAATATCGATGACCGCATTTTGCTCGGTGGCGGTCGCCATTTAAACAAGGTAGCAGAAGAAACGTATGAAATGGGCAATACCCTCGAAATAACAGACTACCTCAGCGATCTTATGAAGTCGACCATTTTGCCTGAAGGCGATTTTGAAATTGATCAGACATGGAGCGGAATTATGGGCGTTGGTCAATCAAAAGAAGTGATTTTAGAAAAGGTGGGAGCCTCTACGATCGCAGCCTTTAGATTTGGCGGAATGGGAATAGCACTGGGAACTTATGTTGGAAAATCGGTAGGCGAAATGGTATGACATCACAAAATATGAATGTCATTACTCATGCGATCAAACATCTCGTCGCTCATTCCATTCTTTACGATCAGATGCACAGATCTGCCTAAAAGTTCAGTAAGATAGCTTTCAAGCTCAATGAATTTCGGATTTGAAGCATCTTCAAATTCAACCACCACGCCGATACCGGAGGTGAGCACAGGCTCATCAGAAAGGCTCGATTCAAGCACAGCTATGTATCTGATATCAAACCTTTCAAAAATTTCCAATTTCAGATTTTGGAGAATAATTAATATATCTTCAATTGAATTCATCGATCTAATTTACTCACCTAAAACAACCTCCGGTTAAATTTGTAGTGAACAGGTCAATTTTTAACATCTTATAATTTCTTAACAATCGATAAGCCTTTTAAATTAATGTGAAATGTAGAAATATAGTTTCTGAAGGTGTATTAATCAAGGTTATGCCTATTTTAGGCACCTAAAACAACCCACCTTGCGAAACCTTATAATTCTCTTATTGATTTTAAACTTTTCAACAGGTTTTGGCCAGTCTGATTCTGATGAAGTACTTCGGCTAAAGTCGCATTTGCAGAATACGGACGACCTGAAGAAGCAGACAGGAATTTACAACGATCTTGCCTGGGAATATTCTTACAGTGATTTTGACAGCGCAAGCCACTATGTGGAAATAGCAATTAATCATGCCGATGAATTAAACGATCCTTACTGGAAAGCTGTGTCACTAGAGATGCTGGCGATTTTAAAAGAAATATCCGGTCAAAATGAAGAGGCCATAAAGCTGTACTTTGAGGTTATACCCATTCGCGAAAGCATAGGTGGCAAGGGTCTCGAAAATACGTATAACAATATGGCAATCATTTTTCGAACCCAGAATAATTTTGAAACAGCATATGACTATTTCAGGCAATCTTACCTGATAGAAGTTCAAAAAAATAATAAAGAAGGTATCGCTGCGAGTCTTATTAATATGGCTATTACCGAAAAACACCTCAATAGAAGAGATTCTTTACAGCACCATTTATGGGAGGCCTTATCAATTGCAAAATATATTGATAAACAAGATATTGAAGCGCATGCCATGATAAATCTGGGCAATCTGCATCGCGAAGAAAACAATTCAGATTCAGCGCTTTACTATTTTGAGGAAGCATTAAACCTTTCGGGAAATACGAATAAGGGCAATGAGGTGGTAATAAATGTAGGACTTGCCGAAATATATACCAATACAGGAGAAGCGGCAAAGGCTTTACTCTATTTGGAGCGTGCTGAGGCTCTTGCTCAAGAATTGCATTCTATTGAATATCTAAAAAGAATTTATTCAGATAAGGCAGCTGTTTACGCTGCAATCGGAGATTTTGAACAGGCCTATGTTTTTAATAAGAAGTTTTTTGTGATGAATGACTCGCTAACCAATTTAGAGCTTATAAATCAAACAAACGAGTTGGAAAAAAAATATGAAACTGAGCGTAAAGAACGTCAAATTACCGAACTGGAATTGGCGAGTGCCGAACAGAAATTAATTTCTAAAGCAGGCAAAGATCAACGGAGAATACTGATATTTATCGCCATTATCCTTGGGCTTGCTGTATGGTTTGCGTTTTACCGCTACAGAAAAGAACAGCGTACGGCAACTTTGCTTCAGGGGAAAAATGAAACCATTGCTGCGGCCCTCCACGATCGAGAAATTCTCCTAAAAGAAATTCATCACCGCGTAAAAAACAACCTTCAGGTGGTAAGTAGCCTTTTAAGTATTCAGGGCAGAGAAATTTCTGACGAAAAAGCACTTGAAGCTGTAAATGAAAGTAAGCACCGAGTTCAGTCTATGGCTTTGATACATCAATATCTGTACAGTGAAAACGACTTAAAGAGTATAGATATGCAGCAATATGTACAGCAGCTTAGCACCAATCTTTTTAATGCTTATAAATTAGATCACAATTTGGTAAAACTTGAAGTAGATGTAGATCCACTATTACTTGATGTGGACACGGCGATTCCACTGGGAATCATTATCAATGAGCTTATTACAAACGCATTGAAATACGCTTTTCCCAAAAATGCCAATGGAGTGTTGAGCGTAAAATTGCATGAAGAAAATCAGCGTTTGAATTTGCGTGTAAGCGACAATGGTGTAGGCAAAAGTGCAGTGTCCGGATCGCAGATATCTTTTGGAACCAAGTTGATTAATGCTTTTAAAAACAAACTAAAAGCCGAGCTTGAAATGAACACTGAAAATGGTTATTCCGTATTATTTTCTATTGGAAATTATAAAAAGATATGAGCCGAAAATATTCCGTACTCGTGGTAGAAGATGAGCCACTAATCGCCGAAGATATTGCAGGGTATCTTTTAGAAAACGGCTTTGCTGTTTTGGCTATTGCCAATAATGCCAAAGAAGCCCTTGAAATTTTGAAAGATAATATGCCTGATGCCATTTTACTCGACATCAATCTGGGCGATGGGATGGACGGCATTGAGCTGGCAACCCAGATTAGAACGACTGAGAAAATTCCGGTTGTGTTTTTAACAAGTCATGCCGATAAAGCAACTTTAGACCGGGCAAAGCAAACCATTCCCGCAGGATACTTATTAAAGCCATTTGATGGAAAAGACATCATGACCTCGCTCGAGATTGCCATTTTTAGCCACTCGCAGCAAAATGGAATTGGGCGAACTGAACCCGATTTAAACGGATTGAATGAGGCTCTTCCTGTGGCTTTAAGTCAGCGTGAGTTTGAAATATTGACGCTTCTTAAAACAGGAAAAACGAACAAAGAAATGGCCGATGCGCTTTTTATTTCGGTAAATACAGTGAAGACCCATATGCTTCATCTTTTTGAAAAACTGGATGTGAGTAATAGAACACAGGCTTTGTTTCGTATTAGGGAAATGACGGGAAGTCGGTAGAATTTTGATGAGACTTTGTTTTAAATTGTGGTTTTGAAATTTTGATTTAACCCCTCAAAAAATATCGCTAAAAACTGTTTGCTTTGGTAATCGAGTGTTTGTCTCGCACGCTCAACTCTATTATTGCTTAAATTTATCTCACAATTATGGGATTTCTCAACGTTAAAATACCTTTTTTATATTTGATAGCAACATCTATTGTTTGTATAGCAATGGTATCGTGCAGTTTAGATGATGACAATTGCCAGGATTGTATATACAAGGGAGAAGACAAGTCGTTTGCGTTTGATGCAAGCCATATTGACATTAGCAACAACGATACGACCTTTTACTCAATTGTACTTAAAACCGGAAATTCATTTTTTCTTTTTCAAAAGAAATTGAGCTACGACGTTTTGAGGTATAAATCTGCTGAAAAGAAAGAGTGGAATTTCAAATCGGAAAGTATTACGGGTTTTTAAGAAACAACCGATAAAATATGGCTACACCCGCCGAGAACCGATAAGTTTAAACGAATAACTCAGTTAGCACCCTATCCTCAGATCTCTCTGCCTCCTGAAATAGGAAAAAAAGTGGATGGCTCTATTACCATGACTAATAACTGGGATGATTGGAATGGAAAATCAACGACTTATTGTTTGACCGTTGACAGTATTTATTTTGACAAATCTATTAACCGTGAAGCGGTCGCTCTTTCCGGATGCGGAAATCTGGAAGGAGATACCTGCTGTGTGAATTATTATTTTTCATCGAGCTACGGCTTTTATAAATGGCAATATAACTGGAATAACACACAGATTTTTTCGATGAATCTGGTACAAGAGCTCAATGATTACGGATATAAATAAGGTAAAGATTTAAAAACTTCACGAATCTTCAATCGAACCAAGTTAAATAGCATGTTCGGCTGTTGCAGTGAAATTCCAATAATCATCGCATCTTTGCGCTCCAAATATGACGGCTCGCACAAAAGCACACCTCGCGCTACTGGCAGTAGCTCTAATTTACGGTCTCAATTATATTGTTGCCAAAGAAGTTATGCCGAAATACATTTTGCCGCGTGGTTTTATATTTATGCGCGTGGTGGGTGCCTCTGCCCTATTTTTTATCCTCTCAGTTTTTGTAAAAAGCAAGCAAAAAATAGAGCGAAAAGATTGGTTTCGGGTATTGCTCTGCGGCGTTTTTGGTGTAGCCTCAAATCAGCTTTTGTTTTTCGAAGGCTTAAACCTTACAACCCCCATAAATGCGGCGGTTATTATGACCGTAAATCCTGTTCTGGTATTGGTTATGAGCGCCATTTTGCTCAAAGAAACCATGGGCAAATGGCGTATTTTGGGTGTAATACTGGGTGCAGCTGGAGCCTTAATTCTTATTTTGGGTAAAGGCGAAATATCCCTATTGAATAGTGATACAGAACTTGGCAACCTTTTTATATTTTTCAATGCAGCGAGCTACGCCGTTTATCTGGTTATCGTAAAACCGCTGATGCGAAAATACGATGCCTTGCTGGTTATAAAATGGGTTTTTGCAGCAGGAATGATCTTTGTAATTCCTGCCGGAATTGGTCAATTTTCTGCTATTGAATGGACTGCATTCACACCTACGGTTACAGCACAAGTGCTTTTTGTGGTGGTGTGCACAACTTTTCTGGCGTACCTCTTTAATGTGTATGCACTTAAGACTTTGACCAGTTCGACGGTGAGTATTTACATCTATTTACAACCCTTATTTGCCACGAGCGTTGCCTTAATGCTTGGAAAAGATATACTCACCTTTCGGGCTTTAGTTGCGGCAGCACTTATTTTTATTGGCGTTTATCTGGTGAGCTTTAAAAAGCCTGGCTCTTATTCAAAACCAGAAGGCAACAGCGGTACCGATTAGAATGTGAGCGGTTGGGCGTAGAAACAAATATACTTCCGGAATATTTTTAAATATCACCCAAACAGGTGATCTGCCTTTTAGATGAATGTCTTATTTTTGTCGCTGATCACTTACAATAACAGAACGAATTAATAAATGGCTTCTTAAAAAATACTTTTACCCACAGCTAGATTCTTTATACAAGCCGCGACAAAATAACCCCGATAATCAATCATTCAGACAGTAAACTTTAAACAACCAAGAAAGAGACGCGCAATAGCTCGTCTTTTTTTTTGGGGGTAGGTTAAGATCAATGAAAGGTTTGATTTTTTGGAATGCTTTTATTGCAAATCGAGACTGTTGGTGGTGTTCTTTTCGGAACAAATGGAGCCATTTAAAACGAAAATGAATAAGCTTCTTTTTTAAGCAGATTTCCTGATGTTCAAGCAAACTTGTTTCTCAATAAGTGGCATTAGATATAGAGCTATTGATATGGGTCCAGGGCCCAATAATTTTCAAAGTATTTTCGAGTATCTGGCCAATAATGATTTCATTGATATCAAATACACACATTTTCCACAAGGATACATAGGCGAACAATTTAAAGCTAGAAAAGAAAGACCTTTTAATCAAGATCTCTTTACAGAAATAGAGATGACTATTCTAAATAAGGTGGTGGAAGAATTTAAAAAGTCAAGCACGGATAGCATTATCGAAACAAGCCATCTGGAAGAAGCCTGGAAAAAAAATGAAAAAGAGAAAGCTGTTATTAGTTATAGGTATGCGTTTGAATTAATGGGAACAATAAAATAAGTATTACTTTAAAAGAACTGATAACGGAAATTTTAAAAAATGAATGCACTAGCCTTAGTTATTGGCAATGCTGAATATTCTCAAGAGAAGGATAAGCTTGTCAACGCTGTAAATGACGCCGAAGATATTGCCCAGAAATTACTAAATCTAGGATTTACAGTAATAACGGCAATTAACTGTACCACAGAATCATTCGACAGGCAAATTAGAAAATTTGGGGAGGATTTAAAAAAATACGACATTGGTTTATTCTATTTCTCGGGACATGGCTTACAAATAAAAGGACGAAATTATTTGACGGCAATCAACACAAGTTTCGCAGATGATATTTCTGCAACTCACACATCTCTTCCGTTAGATGAGGTAATAGATTACATGCAAGCAGCAAAGCCCAACATAAACATATTAATTCTGGATGCCTGTCGGGACAACCCATTACCGAGTCAATACCGAGGTATACTTCCGCAAGGGTTAGCTCCAATTTATGCGCCTAAAGGAACAATTATAGCATTCTCGACTTCTCCAGGAGAAAAAGCAATGGATTTTGGATCTGGAAGGAACAGTATTTATACTGGTTCTTTATTAAACCATATTGATGATAGTAATATTTCAATAGAAGATTTTTTTAAGAGAGTTAGAACATCAGTATATTCCCTTTCTGAAGGTAAACAAACTAGTTGGGAACATACGTCATTAATTGGAACTTTTTGTTTTAATTCAGGTCAATTAGTCCATTCAGTCGATCTTCCTTATAAAGCAGAATATATATCTGACGAAGATTTTGAATCAGATGGGTCGAAAATTCTTGATATAGTAAAAAATTTAAGGGAGCGAAATTGGCCAGTTCAAAATAAGGCTATAAACAATGTTAAGTATAATTAACACTAAAACAGTTGATGAAAGCACCCGTTTTTTAATTGGTCGTAATATTCTGCAAGTAGCAGAAGGTGGTGAATTTTCAGCTGATTCAATTTTAAGAAACTTATCTAATTAGTTGAAAAGATGGAATACAGAAGATGAAAATCATGTTTTAAACGGAATTTTATTTGAGATTTATTTTAATTCACGAGGACAATTTAGACAAAGGGATTTTAAGTGTTCATTTATTGATGAGATTTTTAGTTCAGAAAACAGAAACAATTTTGAGAAGGCCTTCGAATTTATTACAAATCAAATTATGCCTTTCGACGAGTTCGTTTTCTATATGCCTTTTTATCCGCCAACGACCTTGCCTATTGAAATACTTTTTAAAGAAGTTTCAGATTTTTACGAGGATTATGATGAGACAGTATTTATTATTGAATCCATAAAACTGCATAATGTTGAAATTATGGTGTCTGCTGGTAAAAATCATTTTGGTTCAGTCGAATGTACCTTAGAAGATTTTGTGAAAAAAATTAGTAGTGAGTTATGCATTCCTAAAAGTCAACTTCGCCTTACAATGAATTTTAAAAAAACCGATTTGAAAAACATTAGTTATCCGTTCTCTCTAAGTTTGTCGAAGCGTGTGCATACCAAATTAGGACTCAACAATTAATTGATCCAGAATTGCTGGTTTATAATTTAGTGCAGATTAAGTGGAAATGGGATATTGAAATGTTTAAATGATAATGATTATTTTGGCGGGTAAGAATTCAGTAAATTGGGTCAGCTAAATCATTTAAATTATGATTAATAATCTTTACGATCTCGATTTTTTTGAAACCCTTTTTAAAAAGGGTTCTTCAATCTGGAATTCTTGGAGAAAAGAAAATCCAAATGTAAAACCTGTTTTACGCAAAGGAGAATTTAAAGATAAGATTCTTATAGGATTTGATTTTTCAGAAATTCATCTTTCACATGCTAATTTTAACGGAAGCGTGCTAAAAGAAGTTATTTTTGACAATTGCATATTTGAGAGATGTCGGTTCGAATCTGCAATTATCGATGGTTGCGCTTTTATTGAATCTCATTGTCATAATTCAAATTTTTCAAATACTTTAGTTATTAACACCGCTTTTCATGGTGCATCACTACACGATAGTATTTTTGATGATGCCAGAACGGATATTGCTAATTTTTCCGGTGCAGATCTTAGAAGAGTTAGTTTTATCAATTCTGATCTTAAGAATGCTGACTTTGGAGGTGCAACGTTAATCGATGCTATTTTTAAAAACTCAAATCTTGACGGGGCTCAATTTGGTTGGACTAAATTTGGAAATAATGATTTAGCTGGAATTATTAATTTGGATAAAATAATACATGAAGGGCCTTCCTATCTCGATATTAACACTATTATGAAATCATTGAAAATTTTAAATTCAGATTTTCTGCAGGGAGTTGGAGCTTCGGAGATTATAATTGAAAGGCTAAGGTCATTAACCGATATTGAAGTAAATAAAATTAATACTTCTTGTTTTATTTCATACAGTCATAAAGACACGATTTTTGCAAATGCTTTGTATGAAGAACTTAAAGCTGCTGATATAAATGTTTGGTACGCTCCAATGGATATGCAAGGCGGCAAGAAATCGATTGATCAAATTCAGAATGCTGTGAAAAAATATGATCGACTATTGATAATTTTATCAGATGATAGTCTAAATAGTGAGTGGGTTAAATCAGAATTGAGAGAGGCTTTAGCAATTGAGAAGGAAATTGGAGTGCAAAAGTTATTCCCGATTAGAATAGTAGATTTTGAGAAGTTAAAAGAATGGAAATGCTTCGACTCCGATCTTGGTAAAGATTTAGGAGTAGAACTTCGCGAATATCACATTCCTGACTTTACAAATTGGCAAAATAAAAATGTTTTGGAAAAAGCTATTGAAAAACTTATTAGTGATCTCATTTCCAGACTATAAAAAAGAGCTGTCTTATTTACTTAAAACATTTAATTTCAAAACTTCTTTTGCAAAATCAATTTGCTTCACAGCATGTTGTCGTACTAATAATTCTGGAGAGCTAAAGTAGCTGGGTATATCAGCTCTGCTAGCCAGACCATTGGCAGTATATAGTCTCCCGCCAATTATTAGGTATGATGATTTGCGAACTTTTAGATACTTGATTTTTTTTATAGTAAAAGGCCATTCTTTAGGGAACATTCCTTGTTTTAAAATCAACTTATCGGCTTTCAGATATATTGACCAAAATTTTAAAGAAGACTTTCTTAAACCTAGTCGATACATATTTAAAGAAGTGGTAAAATCAGTTGGCGAAGGAATTTCGTCAAGCACACTTTCATTGCTCCATACATAAGGGATTTCAGTAAAATTGTAATAACTTGACATAAGGCAATTTACAATTAGTTTATTGAAATGAATGAAGCGATTAAAGGCTAATATATCTGTCGCTTCTAACTGTAGCTCTTGGGATTCACTAGGCTCAACAAAGCCCGAAATAAATGCCCTTACTCTACCGAAAACATTCTCATTTATATTGAATGGGTTTTGAGCACAAATTTTACTAATGTTTCCATACCGATGATTTACGGAATAATCTTGTAAAATTCCCAAATATTGAAAAATTAATTTTTTTTGGTTGTTCAATTCTTTCTGCTTATCACGCTGACAGTTCTTAAAAATTCGGACATAATTGTTTTCGAACATAGCTTTTAATTCGTGGCCACTTTTATATTGAACACCTTTAAATAATTTAGTGCTTTCAGGAAAAGTTTGATTGGTTTCATAATAATCACCAATAATAAAAATCTTCATAAGTCTTTCGAAACCATTACTCAAGCAATTGAGGTAGGCGTAATTGTTGGAATCAACATTTTTTAATCCTTTAATCAAAATAAAACTGCCATGAATGAGATCTATCGCACCACCGATTTCGTTTTGTAGTGCCACAATTTTATCCAATTTCTGGCCTCTCTTTTTTAATTCTACCCTAATTTGCTTCATTTCAGATTGTGATTTTAATAAATGAAAAATATTTAAAAGTGTGCGAATAGATACCTAATAAAATTTCGTACACTCCGATTGGTTTATTTTACTCTATATCTTTCGAGCGTCTCACTTTTTTAAATGAAAGATGAATCAATTCATCATCATAGTCAACTTTTTTATCTCCATTTAAAATTATTTGCTTGAGTTTGGATAAGGAGTTTATTGGAACTTCAAATTTCTCACAGTTATCAGGGGTTTTAATATCGTGTACATATGCGGGGTATTTGTAAAATGGAATCTCATCTTTCGTGTCGATTTCCAAATTCTCATCAATGAGAAAAAAGGTTTGAAATACCGATATACCTGCATGTACAACAATGGTTGCCAAACGTGAAAAATTGGGATTGGTATTAGATGTGATGCTGGGAAAATAAAGAGTCGCAAAAGGCTTGTCAAATTTCATCTTAGTTAATCGGGTTCGATAAAGTAAAAATGGAAACTGGTTGGCGGGATGTTTTGATTTTACATCCATCAACCATTTAATTAATGACTCAAAGTGTATTAAACTATCATCAGGGCAAATAGATATTGCCATTTTGAGAAAAGATTTATAGACTGCCACTGGAATGAACGATTTTTTCTTAAAATTTATAGTCAGCCTTTTACGGTCATTATCAAATTTGAAGTCATTTAAATTATCTCCGAAGAAAATACGAGGTGTGCCATTTTCATTTTTGACACTTATAGAAGTACAATACTGTTCATTTCGACTTTTAAATACAGGCACTTTTTTCTTTGTCCGAATACCAAGCAATGAATTAAATGGTCCATAGAAGTTTGCTAAATGATTTTCATGTTCAGCAAATATCCTATTACATAAATCACATTCACTATCTGATAAATGGTTGTGCGCGCCTAGAAGTTCAGGTATGATATGTGCTTTCGTTCTATAATTCGTTTCGTTTTTTGAACCACAGAATCGACATGTTCTTTGGTTTTTTGGCTTGTCACTTTTTGCCGCTTCGATTGAATCAGAAACTTTTCTGTAATTATTAAAAAAGGTATTAGGAGTTGCAATTTGTTTTTCTATTTCTTTCAAGGTGGTTTCGCTTAATTTCTGGAATGAATTCAAAGTATTGGCTGAATAAATTATGAGTCTGAATCATATTATTTTGAGCTTTGACATTACTATAATAACTTCACTTATTTCCAATAGTGGTATAGAATCAAGAATTCTATTTGGTTAGATCGAGAGGCGTAGAGATTGAACGTTTACTCTAATCAATTAGAATTCAACCCCGTCATCTTAGTACCAAGCTTCTCCTTATACATCTTTTCAATTTTCTCAATCTCTTTTTGAGTGAGATTACTCGGGAGTGCTTGAAGTATAGAGAATTTGTATCCCTTAGCGTGATCAAGGTTCAGAGAATGCAACGTTACCATTTGTTTGTTGTTGCCGTGAGAGTTTTTACTGTACTCCATCCATCTACCCCATATCCCATCCTTGCCGCGAGCTGATCCAACATATTGGCGACCTTCTTCCGTGTTTGTGTCAAGAATCAAGTATATGCCATCCACAGCAGAGAGATTAAGTTTCCAATCTCTATTTGCATCAGGATTGTTAACCAGCTTTTGTAATTCTGAAAAGTCTAAAACGAAATTAGTAAGCCCTGGAAAAGTGCCAATATAACCTGCTGGTAGTATCTCAACTATTTCTTTTGGTTGTTTGTCATATTTTTGATGCCAAGATATTGCTGCCTTGCCCCAGTCTATCACTACCCGTTTAACGAGATCTTCGCAAATATCAACTTTGGTAAGTTCATAATAGTATTGATTGTTCCGGAACGTAACTTCCCCGACTTTGAAAATGCCAAATAGTAAGGCTTTGGTTCCTTCCTGCCCAATAAAGGATACGATATAATCAATACCCTTAAAAACTTCTTTTGCTTGTTCTTTCTGATATTGAAGCAACTTGTCTTCATCTTTGAGAATATCGCGGTATTCTGTGCGATTGTCTTTGTGGCGGACGAGCTTTACATTGGCATTCTTTAATACGTCTGTACGGTTCTCTATAATTTCTTGAAATGTTAACATGGCTTAGATTTTTAGTTGTGAAAAGTTTAAATGGCATTCTATAAGGGTAATTCAGCTTTCTTATCAATTATTTTTTTGAACTCAATAAAAGCATTTTCAAACCAATCAGAGATAACTTTGTCAGCTTTCTCGTTATTCCCTATCTTCCAATATGATCGACCCAATCTGTGATGAAGCGGGGATTTAAAAGTTCTTTTATTTCAACAAAATCTTTGATGCACCATCACTAAGAGTATCAAAAATGTATGCTGCTGTATCTTTGTTTATATTTCGTCAACCACCAGGTCAAGAACTTTCCCTTTCAAAAGCTCCATCCAATTCTTTTTATTTAATTTACTCGCTGCCGATTTGAGTTCCTCAATTTCATTAAAAAGAATTTCATGGCCATATCCTAAAGATTGTAGTTTATTTATAACTAAATCTATCTTTTGAATCAGTTCATCACTATCTAATTGATTTTTACTTTTATTACTAGCTTCTACTTTTCGCTCCAGATATGCCGCTCCCTTCACGGTTAACTTGATAAATAAATTACGGCGGTCAGTTGACTTAACGTACCCCTTCAAACGTAAGGCTTCGCCTAGCCCAGCCGGCTCTTCCCCTCGATAATCAATCCCATTTAAATCAAGAAGATATTCAACAGAGTAAAAATCTTCACTATACACTAAGTAAAGTTTATGCATTAAGTAGTCAAATTTCTTTTGGATATTGTTAACCTCGGGTATTGGGTTTTGGTTTATATCATTTAGGATTAAAAGATAACCATTAATGATCCGAAGTCCTTTCAGCTTACTATTGACTAAACTATTAAAAAACAGCTGTTTTCCCTCCTCACCCTTGGCGAAATATCTGTGCATTAAATCATCAAAAAAAATGTTGCCTAAACCAGCATGAAAAGCGTTAATCAAAAAACTTGGTTTTGGTGCTATATGCCTTACGATACAACTTATAAGTCTTTCCTCCCATTGGTCAATCAACTCATTAAACTCTTCTGTAGTTTTATTAGAATTGCTTTTCAAAATGGATGTGCATTCTGATTTAAAGTCATTCAGTTGTTTTACTAATACATTGTAATTTTCAACAAATTGATATTTCATCAGCTATGATAAGTTATTGAGTCGGAAAGATACGGTTTCAAATATTATAAATCTCGGTGGAAAATCAAACCGCTTTAAACGCATTACTGAGAAGAGCGATTGTTTTCATTTGATGGCCATTTGAGCACGCATATTTTTTAAAAAATCTCACATGGTTAAAGGTAATAAGTTATCCCCCGATTTATGATTTTAAATCCATAGGTCTCTGTAGATATCGACACCATTGAACCGATTCAAATATGTTGTAGAATTCTTCCATTAGCTATTTTCAATAATTTCAATTTCATCTTCGGTCATGTCGTAAAGTTTGTAAACCAATTGGTAAATTTGGTTTTTCAACTATGGGGTGTCTGCTGTAGGATTATGTTTTTTTTAAGGCAAGAATCTTTTCTACTAAATGCTGTAATTCCACCAAAAGAATTTTGATAATAATAGCGTCCCAACTTCCAGTATCAACGTGGTACGACATAATAGGAGAAGGTACTATAGCAGATGCCATACTGGATCGCATTGTGAGCTCTTCGCACAGAATAGAACTCAAAGGTGAGTCCATGAGAAAAGCCATTAAAACAGTGGAATCAAACAAAAATAATTAGTACAATTGTAGGTCTTTTAAAGTGGCACCATTACTCCGAAATGAGTGGCACCGTCCGACCGAAATAGCCATCACTTAAATTTTTTAATAATCCTTTCAATATTCGAATCTTCACATAAGAGTATATCTGTACCTTTAATAAAGACGGCATATGTCGAATCTGATCCATAGGCATGTGAATGTAAATTGCTTTGGTCACTAAAAAGGATTAGATTCTCATTTTTCACTTCTTTATAAAATCTTGTTTTATCGTATCCACCCGACCAACTACACCGCCTGATTTTCCAACTCACCAAAGCTTGTTAACTTTTCTGGTATGTCTATATTCCCAGGGAAGAGTTCAAAAAGTTTGTTGACCGGATGATCGGCGATTTTGCCAAGCACGGCAGTAAGCCAGGCCATAGGTTCTAC
>NZ_JAAGVY010000022.1 GCF_010686655.1 Cryomorpha ignava
GGTTTTCATGTTCTTGAAAGATGTTTGAGATTATCCTTCTAAGATACTGATTACCAATGCTTTATACTAATTTTTTAACATTTAATTTGCTGATTATCAGCGGGTTATATTTTTGTCATGTACTAAAAAATTATTCATATGATGCGCTTCTTTCAATCTTTGCTATGTACTTAACATTATATCCTGGTTCTCTTTCCAGCGCGAATTCCCTACTGCTACTAATTAGTGTCTGTCCATACAGTCCACTATCTGCGTTGCACTTGTCTTGAAAACAGTCATCCCGCCCCAGCGGGACTCCTTTATTTTCAATCCTACGTGCGCCTTGCTATTGAACTTTATGATCCAGCCACCTGACTCTATTGACAGACTCTAATTAGGTTGCTACTACTTGAATTCTATATATCTTACTGCAAAAAAGGTTGGCAATCACAAGAAATAAATACACTTATAGAGAACCCAAGTCTATTTAGTGTCTGTCCATAAAGTCCACTATCGGCGTTGCACTTGAATTGAAAACAGTTATTGACAAATGTCAACTCCTTGATTTTCAATTCTGCATGCGCCTTGCTATTGAACTTTATGATCCAGCCACTTGACTCTATTGACAAACTCTATTTAATCCACTATCCAATTTCAATTCCTTAATAGAACCATTTGATTCAACTTTTACAGTGTGATTTCCCATCTTAGAATCTATTGGAGCTATAATTTTCATTTGAACAAAATCTGAACTCAGTTTATTTTAATTCTTGCCTCCAGAATGCGCCTATAATAAGTGTTGCTGACACAAAGATTACTGTAATTATTGTCATCATTCTTATTTCAATTTTAAGTAGTTCATCCTTTCATTAATGGCTGGTTTTAAGGGTGTTTAAATTATGCCATGCAAACCTTTTTTACAATACCAACTCAACAAAAATAGGAAAATGGTCTGAACCCATTTCTGGCAGGCGCTCCAATGTTTTTAATCGGAATTCATCAGTTACAAAAACATGATCTAATGGCCACCTATTTAAAATGTTCGTTGCATTGTAACTGTTATAAAATCCTCTTCCTACCCTAACATCATAAAGTATGCTTTCAGTTCCGGTCAATTCATCAACATATGACCAAACCACATCATTAAAATCTCCTGCCACGATGGTCGGAAACTTTCTACCTTTGATTTTCTTTCCCAATTTCTTTAAAGCATCTTCCTTCTGACCTTCATTATCTGGTAAATTTTTAAAATGTGTAGGTGGGACAGGATGTAGAGAATGAAAGCTGATATACTTACCCCCAGAAAGAATAATTGTACTCTCAAAAGAAGGCACATTTTCATTTTGTAAATAATCAACTTCTACTTTTTCTATCGGGAACTTACTGAAAATAACCATTCCGTAGGTAACGTTGTTGATTGTATGTTGGGAATAAGGATAATCATTTTCAAGAACTTTAAGTTGTTTGTCCCACCATTCATTTACCTCCATGGCCAAGATCAAATCAGGTTGTTTAATTTCAATCAAATTGATGAATAGTTGAGCACTTTTATTGGACATTTTCACATTAGCTATTAATAGGCTTAATTGGGCATCATTTGGTTTTATTTCCTCTACTGAAGGAACTTCAACAGAAACCAAAGGTGTATAATTGATAAGATAAGAACCATTTATAACCATGCCCATTAAAAGTACACCGATGAACATATAATCATACCATCGCCAACGCCTTATCAATATAACTAGTATTGCAAGACAAATAAAGGATGCGATGAAAAACTGGATGCGCGGAAAATCAAGCATTTTTAAGTAAAGACTTTCGGTATTTCTCAAGATGGAAAATATTGAACATAATGCCAAAATCAATGCTATCACGATAATGACGATATACAGAACCTTCCTTGTTTTTTTCATCCTCTTAAAGGTACTTAAAAATTGATTCCTTCATCTTTATTTTAGTTGTTGCTCAAATAGCTTTAGACAAATGGTATATGAATAAAACGAACAGTAAAAGAAAGATAGGCTAGATAGAAGTATTCGGTTTTCAGTCTAACCACAGGCCCTATTTTTAAGATAGTAATACATGGACAATAATTCTATGGTTTTATTCTTACACCTGAAAGTAATTTTTTGTCGAATCTTTCATTTTTATCGCTATCGGCGGAATGAAGCACCGAGATATCTCCCGTAGATTCGAGTACAACGGCAAAGACTTGGTCATAGTTAAGTACATTGGCCTCTCGTAGTTTAGCAATTACTTGATCCTCTTCTATTCGTGCATATTTTAAATTCTCATGCAAAATCGTATTGCCATCCATAAGAAGTAAAGGTGCGTTGGAAATAGTTCTACTTAGTGATGGAAATTTTTTTTGTAGGAAAGAAAAAGTCATCGCTAAAAACAGAAGGCCTGCAATTGCAATAGATCCATGAGCCAATGATGTAGATGAGGTAAGGGTGGAAGAAATAATACTGCCAATAGCCACGGTAAAAGCAAAATCATAAGCTGTAAATTTTGCAAAGGCTCTAAGACCCACGATTCTGGTCAATATTATTATGACCACAAAAATAATGACACACCCAACTAAGGTCTGAAAAAGCGGGTCGTTGCTACTATATATCCAATCCATATTGCTTATTTAATTGGTTAATTTTTAAACTATATACAACGTATCGGCATCGATCAAGCAGGGGGAATTTCATCTCAAGCTTCTCAAATCTAGCGCACTGACGGCTAAACGGACTACGAGAACACTTGAAAAGATTGGAACCCAAGGTCGTGAAATTGCCTTACTTAGTTGCCATCAAAAAGCGCTTATATTACAAGTCTAAACTACTATATTTATTTCAGAAAATCGCCAAAGCTTTAGCCAGGTTATAAATTGCTTCCTGACTGTTGCTAAGCATTTATAGGATCTATTAATGCTATTTTTGAAACGCTTTTATCATCTTCTGGCTCACTTAAAATGTCAATGCGGTATGTTGAGGAAAAAGTACTCGCGAGCGACGAATATTGGGCTATTGTCAGTAATTATTTATTCGATTTGTTTTTTCACTTATCTTTTTTAGAATTCTCTATTTTAAATTTTTGCCAGCGAAACTCTCCTTCTAGCTCAACTTGGAGTGAAAGGCTTAAAAATGTTCTAATAAGAACAATTAAACCCAGTATTGAAACTGATTTTAAGGAAGGTTCAGTAACAACTGTTGCCATTATATCGGCTGCGATTAATATTTCTAAGCCGAGAAGCATGGATTTCCCAACCGCCTGTCGAAGTTCTATATAAGTAATAGGGTTTTTACTTTTTAATAGAAAGATAAATTTACCAGGCGAGCTACTCAATCAATGTAATGCTGGCCAATGGCGCCTGAAATAGCCAGCGCCAATTTTCGCAATACTATTTCTGTCTTTTAAACAGTGACAACTCCCTGATTACCGCGCGGCTTTCAAACCCTCCTGCAAGTGCGCCGGTAGTTACCCCCACAGTACTAATGAATGCAGCCAGGCGTATCAAATCGGTTAATTCAACTGCCTGCTTATTTAAGGTAGGCCAGGTTTGTATCAGGTCTCCCGGGAACACATAGAGTTCCATAAACAACATCAGCAAACCGACCATTAAAAAAAGGCCGATGCAAGCAAGGAATATGCTTAGGTATATAGTTGTATTTGCTACGGCAAGATGTTCTGTCAGAATTCTTTTTTCTTTCCGCGGTAAGAAAAGTGATTGTATTGTAACGAGATAAAAGCTGGCACCCATAATACTCATTACCGCAAACATGATGGCAACAGAATTGGGCATATTTATCCCTACATCCCATATCTCTGCAGTGAATAGTAGGATAAATGAAGGACTTACGGCTGCGGTTACCAGCTTTGGAAGCGACAGAGGAAGCAAGATCGCCCTATTTCTTAAAATGGGTTTGATTAGTTGTTTGGGATGACGAAATGCCATTAACAAATGAAACATAAAACTCTCCAGTCCATTGCCGCCGCGTAACTCCCGTTCAGGCAGGCGCTCGTTATTCTTATGTAACCTATCTATCTCTGCTTGCGTGAAAGCAGGCACCGATTTGCGATCTGGTATGAACTCGAAAGTAGACATAATTTTAGAACGACCTTTCTTTGTGCGGCTTAGTTCCAGGATCTCTCCTACCAAGTGCAAGAATAGTGCAGCCGCATTATACCTTACCGATTCATCGTTCAATGAAAGCATCGGCTGTTTTCTCCCAGTAGTCACCAATTTTCGAGTGGATATCATGGCGATTCGGGCTACGCTAGATGTGAAACCAGCGTCAACCCTGTTTTTTACGGTTGCCAAGGCAACATCTGTTATTACCAGCATCATATCATAGGGCCCTTCGGCCATTCGGAGGCTAGTATCATCCAGAAAATCTGAAGGTCGCCTGGCTTTATCAGTGGCCAACTGTGATGGATCTGTGATATCGAAGCTCCACGGGATACCGGTAGCAGCCTGCAATGGAGACATTACATCTAATATTAACTGCTCGGCAAACTGCTTTAATTCTTCCTTCGACTCCTTTTTACTGTATTCAATTAATATCCCGATATTCATTTCAGGCTCTGGTTGCGGGCCTTTCGCTTCCTTTAATGCTGTTAAAAATCGGCGTCCTGAAGTTAATGAGCGCAACACATTTGTAGAAGAAATGAAACTCGCCGAACGCAAAATCCGAATGGCGTTAAGCAACCGAAATACTCTAAATGCAGGAATTATTAATGCGAGCAGCGTAATCCAGTTTTGTTTTATGTATGTCCATTTGCTAGCCGCCAGGTATAGCTTTAAAATATATTCAAAAATAAAAATGCCCCAGATGATGTAAAATATCGTGTTCTGGATCTGGCCCAATCCTTTCACCAGATCTACAATAAGCAAGTAAAGCCAAAGGAGTGACAAAATAAACATTGGAATTTCAAGCCCTGCTTCGAGTTTGTACAATGCCCTGTACTTTTTGCGCTTATAAGAAAGTTTGTGCGTGTTTTGCATATTTACAAGCTTTTAGCTCTACGGAGTCTCATTAAGAAAATACCGTAGAAAACTGGGTGAACAATCTTTAGGGTTCTGAAAATTTCCATGAGTTTATCGTAAGAAAACACAAAATCCAAACGTCTGATTTTATCCATCTCGGAAATTGGTGATTAGTGGGGTTACATTCGGATTAAAACCTTCATGAGAAAGTGGAAAAATTTCCTTGTCGAAATAAGTCCATGTTTTTAGGTCAACCGTCATATATTTAGTGGTATCAACAAATGTCCAACCGTTCTTTGATGCGAATTGAATAATTCTTTCAATGTCAAAAGTTCCTTGTTTCTCACTTTTCCAGAACATTGCGCGCTGACCGCCCCAAGGTTCTTGGTCGGTCAATTGCTTTATTTTGTTATTCTTATCGAAGTCAGTCCAAAAAACCACTAGCATTGTCTTATTACAAGAAATTAGCAATATTGTCTCAAATGTTATTATGGCTGCCTGTTTTGTCATTTTTTGCATTGGGCAAAACGGCAACTGTATGGTACGTGTCCCGTAGGGCATGCACTATACAGAATGTTGTGAGAAGTTATTCTACTTTTTTAATCTTATTTATCTCTTTAAGATTAAGTAGACGAATGAATACCCATTCGCTGTTTTCAAATTTCTCAATGAATCCTGTTTCCTCATGAAAAGATATTCTGATAGTACCTTCAGGTTTCGAAGAATCAAATACCAGTCTTTCAAGTTTAATTCTGCTTTCTTTCTTATCGGATGGTACAACCGTTAGAAAGATATTCTCACAAGGAATAATGGATTCGTTCAGATATGCCGATATGCATTCCATTTTAAAGCTTCCGACATTAAGAGGTCTTAATTTATATATGTATTCCGTTTCTGAAGTCTTCAGACCGTCTGCAAACCTTATTTGCTTGAGCTTTTGGGGACCAAATGAAACCGCAAAGTTTTTGAAGTTGGGAAAACTTACGGAGTCTGGCTCGAAATCGATTTTTATGGATACTTTAATTAATTCGTCCACTCCTATGGTATCTTTTTCTAATTCTACTCGAACCGATTGAGCGTTCATTCTCAAGACAGCCATGAGAAGTATGAGAAAAGTCAGCGAAACCCGCAGAGTGAAATGAAAATGGTCATTCATGTTAGAATTTTTTGTTGATAAGAATTAGTAGTTATTCAAATACTCAAATTGCTCACAACATTCCGATAAGCGTACATGTACGCTTATTTCCGCATTGGACGTAACCTCTGTGACCCTTTCGCACCCCAAGTTTAATCAAAAAACCCAAATGATTAAAACTTACTACACAGTTATTAGCATCAATCTTCCACTCTACAGTACAATCGCAGCTATCTCATCTACTAGAGCCGCCATATTATAATACGCATTGTTGGATAGGAAAATAATCGTTTTATCAGAATCTGGCATGCGCATGATCAGTGTTGAATAACCCGGCCAACTCCCCGTGTGATATTCTAAGTCTTGAATATTATCGCCTTGCGTTAGAAAGACTCCATACCCATAATTCGTTGGTTTGCCATTTTTTAAAACATATGGGGTATTCATCCTCTTTGTTGATTCTTCGCTAAGAATTGCATTCTGCTTTAATCCGTCATTCCATTTCTGCAAATCCAAAATAGAAGAGCTTACGCCATCGTCGCCCGTAATACCATCCATAAACGACACATAATCATACCTGGATAAGCTATCAGGCAATACAAATTTATTTCTTTGAGCCGAAAATACATGTCCACTTGCATAATTTGAAAGTGAATCCTTTTGAATTCTTCTGTGGTACACAATCGACTGATCCATGTTTAAGGGCATAAAAATATTTTCTTTTAAGAAGGCACCGTAAGTTTGATTGGAGATCTTTTGAATAATACTTGAAAGCACTACGTAGCCCGTGTTTGAGTAATCCCATCGATCACCAGAATTGAATAATAATTCAGGTTTCTGTTCAGCAAATAAGGTCAGTATGTCTTCGTTTGTGGCAAATTTTGAATGATCCCAATGTTTTTTCAATAAGGCCATATAATCAGGAAGGCCGGAAGTGTGCGTTAGTAATTGTTCAATGGTAATTTCAGGATAGGGAAAATTAGGCAAGTATTTGCGAACCTGATCGCTGCAATTTAATTTACCCCTTTCTTGCAGTTGCATGATGGCCAACGCGGTAAATTGCTTTGAACACGACGCAAGTAAAAAAAGTGAACTGTCATTGAGTGCCAGTGAATCTTGGAAGTTCAGGTAGCCGACATTCTTTTTATATAAAATGCTATCACCACTGGAAACCAAAATGCAGCCATTAAAGCTATATTGACCAGTGGAGCGAATTGTTTTTTGTACAACAGAATCAATTTGATGTGCATCATCCTTGTGGTTTTTCAATTCTCCGGTGTTTCGATATACAAATGTGGGGTAACCAAATCCCATTCCTTGAAGTTTGCCTTTTTCATTGAAGATGAACTGCATAAATGTCCTTTTGCTTGCAAATGCGGGGGTAGTCAATTGTGCAGTAGCACTATACTTAGATGTGAAAATGATAGTGTCTATTACTACTTGTCCGTATTTCTGGGTAAACGGCAAGTATTCTTGTTCGAGTTTTTTTTGTCTGATTAGTACCTTTCCGATGAGCCCCCATGACTTTTTCACCACTTTATAATCCGAATTGTTTATCCCTTCAACAACTGCTTCTACAGAGTTTATGTGGTTTTCATAGTTTTGAGAATAGCCATTTAGTTTTAACACAAATAAAAAAATGAAGACTGCAAATAATCTAAGCATGAGGTAAATTTTTAGTGAGAAGTTTCATCAAAAATATCACCATTCCATCTTTTAGAATTGTAAAAATCGAACGTTAGGTCTTTATTATCAAAATATTTTTTTGGGGTCATGTGCATCGTACTTTTGAAGTCATGAATAAAATGTGCCTGATCGAAATAACCATTGTTAAATGCAATATCCTGCAAATTGATAGATAGGTTAGGCTGGATTGAACTTAATGTTTTATTGATTCTGATTATTTGAATCATCTCTTTGGTTGACCTACCAAGTCCAGAGAGACACAAATTTCGCAATGTATTTGATGATACATTTAATTCTTCACAAAGACTATCCACACGGTTTGTTTCAGCCGAATAAATACGACGCATAACATGCAGCACCCGCTGATCATACTTATTCCGAATATGTGCCAGGATAAATTCTTCGATTGCCTGAATAATTAAACGATCGTTATCGCAGGTAAGCAGCTCTTCTTGCAGTTTATCGACTGCTGATGCCTTAAAAATCTCCTTTGTGTTCAGGTGGGGACAATTTACAATGTCACTCATTGGATTTGACACCAGTAAATGGAAAAAAAATGGCTTGAACCCTATGGCAATTTCTCTAAAATTAGGGCTGATTTTAATTAAATCTGGTTTTTTTATTAGTCCGTAAATGCAAGATTCCGGCGCTTTGTTCCAGCCTTGATTTTCTTTGAGGTGAGAATCACCCTCTAAAAAAAAAGCAATTCCAATTATTCCATTTGGCGCTGTGGTATATCTTTTCTCTGTAAGTCCATTTTTTAACTCATACACGTCATAAAGCACTTCGCTTAGCAAAGTGGAGTGGTTATGTTGTATCAGTCTGTAATGCATTTATTTGCCTTTAACGATCGTTTAAAAGAATGGGATTTAATCACCAACCTTTCTGTTAATTGGTGATTCCCTACTCTATATTTACATTTTTAGTTTTGTACTAAAGTCGCTATTTTTTAATTAAATCGTAGCCGTCACTTATCCATGTTTTTGCTTCTTCAATAACTTCGCCGGTTGTAGGGTTTTTATCGTCGAAAGATTCACTGGCAAAAAGTTATCAGGTATTATTCCATCTTTATGCGTGGTTCCATCTTTGCTTTTGCAATCGAAATTATAGAATCCAATACTTGTTTTGAATTGGCTCCATTTGATAGGCTTTCTTGACTTCTGCAACAAAATGACGTCAATACTATCAGTCCTATTAGTATGTACTTTTTCATGCACGAATTGTTTTTGAAGTCTTGGCTAAAACTGGACATGCCGGACAAGGCTATCCCCCAACTATCCCAACTTTTGGGCATCTATCCTTTTTACAGATGCCAACATCTTTGGCACCCCGAGTTTAGCTAAAAACCCAAAAGATTAGAACTAATCGCATAACTGCATAAAAGCATAATGAAACTAAAACCTTCTTCCGCAAAGTTAATTTAGCCCATTTGCGCACAACCTTGCATAACGAACTAGGTCACTTTTTTAGTCCACCGTCAACAAAATTTTCCCAATATGCGCGCTACTTTCCATCAACTTATGCGCTTCCGACGCATCTCCAAGTGGAAACTTCTTGTAAATAACGGGGTGTATTTTTTCAGAACGGAACAATGGCCATATGGTTTTTTCAACTTCCTTGGCAATCTGCGTTTTTACAGCTGCGGATTGCGGCTTCAGAAAGCTTCCGGTCAATACCAGGTTTTTACTCATTACAGTGCGAAGATTAATCTTTACGTCCATACTCTTCATTCCGTTTATATTAATCAGTCGACCTTTTTTATTGAGAATTTCGAGATTCTTTTGAGTATAATCTCCACCGACCATATCCAGAATGACATCTATTCTTTCGTCTTTTAAAACTTCTTCGAAGGCTTCTTTTTTGTAGTTTATGGCCTTGCCAAGATCCATTTTATTCAGAAAATCGATCTTTTTATCAGTGCCGGCGGTTGTATACACCTTGGAGCCCAGAGCCTTAGCCATTTGCAAACCCATGGTGCCGATGCCGCTTGTGCCACCGTGAATCAATAATTTTTCACCGGGTTGAAGATTTCCCAATTGAAATACATTGAACCAAACCGTGAAAACAGTTTCGGGAATTGCAGCGGCATCGGTTAAACTTATTCCTTCGGGTACAGGAAGGCAATGAGAACTCTCAACAGCGACATATTCGGCATAACCACCGCTCGCAATCAGCGCGCAAACTTTGTCGCCAATTTTTTTATCGCTAACATCGGAACCTATCTCTATAATCTCACCCGAAACTTCCAGGCCGGGGATCAACGCATCAGAAGATCCTTTGCCATAGGCCTTTGTGTTTTTGCGTGTTACTACATCGCTGCGATTCACACCCGCTGCTTTCACTTTGATTAACACCTGGTTTTTGTCCGGTTTTGGTTTTGGGGTTTCTTCTAGTTTTAATACTTCCGGCCCACCGGATTTCGTTATATGGATTGCTTTCATTTCATTTATTTTTTTGATCAGCATAAACATACAAATTATTCCACGGCTCTAGGGTGCTGTATTTCTGATGCTTCCGTAAGATCTTTTACCAATTTCTTGTCGGTTACGTGGCAGAAGATACTTATCGGCTTCGGAACTCCACCATAAAATCGCTCCACAACGCAACGAACCGTCCCGGTACATCGGGATGGTGTGAGAGGTGGTTGCAGAGTGGTTACTGAGCTTGTCGAAGTGCTTGTCGAAGTGCTTGTCGAAGTGCTTGTCGATGTGCGCACTCCGTCCCTATTTAGGGGCGGAGCTGTCTACTCGATTGGGCATAGTTTTCTTTTATTATCAATGCAGTTAATTCACCAAGTATCGTCCTCAAGGTTTTTAATACAGCTTCATCATCAATGATTAACTTCCTTACAATACTTTCATATGTTGCCCTATCAATACCTAAACCATTAGCAATGTTATTAAGCACGGGTGTTTCTCTTACTGGATAGCGAGCAATAAGACCATTTAAATTTTTGTCATAAATTAATTGATCAAATTTGGCTACCTCTTGATTGAAATAATCTTCAAGACTAAGTTTGAGTTCAAAATCTTTATTTTCAATAATGTCAGTATGTTTTGGAAGCATAGACATAATCTCGGTTCTAACTCTTTTTTCAGATAATCTGGAACAGAGTCTCTCTTTATGTGAGCTAATGTAACTAACTATATTTACTGTTGCAGTACCGAACAATTCATCACTATCTGACCCTGTGAGTTCCGCATAAGTGTTAGCAACGAATCTTATAATATCTAAATGATAATATAGGGACTCAACGGAATAACATTTGGTTGCTATTATTCTTTTTTCAAACAATTCTTGAATTTGGTCAGTTGTTCTGTCATCTGCATCAATAAGACCAAAAGCATTAATCCAGTGTAAGGATTCACTACTAGTTATGCCTTCTACAGCTTTCAACATCTTTACAACTGCCTTTTGGAACAACGGAGACAGTAGGATATATTAATTGGTAAATCTGTCTATCTAAACTTTCATTATTGCCTTCAACAAAAAGAATTTCTCGTTTTGCTCCTAATATACTTTTTTTAATTTCTGGCGAAATTTGAGCTGATTCTGCTATTAAATCTGCATCCCAACTGTCAATATTCTTTCCGTTCCAGCTGCAGTTTCTTACTAGCAAAGTACTTGATTTGAAGTTGTCTACTGGTAGAAAAATGTCGTGGATTGAAATTACAAAGGCGCAATCGCTTCTTTTGAGAAACAGTGATGTCAATAGAGGGGAAATTATTGCACGGTGTAAATGGCTTTCAGGTTCATCAATTATTATTAATGTGTTTGGATCAGAGGTTAATACATCTGCAGCAATAAGTAATGCATTTCGTTCGCCATCTGAAAGTTCAGCGATGCTGTACAAAGCGCTACCATTCTTAGAAGCGAACAACTGTTCATCTTTACCAAGTGAGATTTCAATGGGTATGTTTGCTATTGCAAGTAACTCATTGATTCCTTCAATAGGCGCTTGAGCATTTGAGAGTTTTTTGGCTGAATCCATATCATCTTCATCTACCGCTTTTGCAATATGTCTAGCTCGAATATTTTGAGAGTTTATGAGATCAAATATTGAAATGCTAGATCTTTGAGAAGAATATACGTCTTGCCATCTTGAAGTGATTTGCTGGTCTTGGTTATTTATATTCGTCTCTGTCTGCTTCTTTTTCGCAGCAGTTAAATCCATAGAATTACTTGTAAACCAAGTTTGCCTATGCGCTAAAATCCGTTTCGCATGGGCTCTGTTACTAGCATATAAGTTATGCATTAATGTGGACTTCCCAACCCCATTTGCTCCGAGAACGAAGACGGCTCACCCTCCGCCAATGGAACAGATATTTGCCCATTATTAGAAGTCTTAATGTTAAATAAATATTTGTTCTTCGTCATTCAGTTTAATTATGCCAACGGCAATATAAGCGTAGTGCGGGATTTCGAAGCACATACTTTCAATAAACCGTAATGTTCCTTGATTGCAAGATATTCATTTTTAGACGTACAGCCCGCATTACGTTTATAAAATGTTAGCGGTTCGGGTTTCTTCTTTTATTATTTTTTGTTGTCATAATTTTAATATCTGAATACAGGTAAATGCATGCAATTGTAATTGCTGCAATTCCGGCTATAACTGCTCTAACAGTCATAGATTGTGAAATCATATAAATGCCAAGGATAATCAGAGAAATGCAAAATGGATAAGCTAAAAGTCTGATTAAAACTCTTTTTAAGCTCCATTCGCTTTTCACTCTTTCAATTTTAACTACTTCTGGTTTTCCATTTTTGACAGCTGTCAAGTTTTCCAAGAATGTACTAATATTTTTCCTATTCCATCCAAATGAGGCTACAGAGCTCATACTTTCAGGGCTGCAAATGCTGTTCACAAAAAGGCGGTCTTTATCTTTTGCAATTGTAACCATCTCACCCCAACTTGCTGTCCAATTCCAAGATCGATATGCTCTTAAAAAATTCTTGTTATTACGCTCAATACTCCATTTTAATTCTCTTGCAGTCCTATCAACGGCTTCTTGAAATTGCTCGTCTGAAAATGTAACATCGATTTCTTTAAATTTCAGGCGCCTATATTGGATAAAAGCAAAAAATAGAGCAAGCAATAAAAATGGTAACGAAGTTCTTATTATTTCTCTTGAAGTCCGAACTCCGGTATAGGTGTCCGTTACGTGAATTTGAATCAAACTCCATGCTGTCAATGAAACGATAAACAATAGAAACAAGACTATTCCATAATGAGTTAAAGTCTGAAGAGGTTTTAATTTCAGTCTTTTATTTTTTTTCATTATTTGTGTCCACCTATTTTTCATTTGTGGTTACCATATTTTGCCTGACCGCTAACACATCAATAAGCGCAACTAGTTAACTATATATCCCAAAATCAGGGAATAAACGCAACTTCTATTACGCTTATTGAAAAATAAGCGCAACTGTTGCACTTATTTCCGTTTTGGGCGTATGCTGTTTCAAACCACTTCCGCACCCCAAGTTTAATCAAAAAACCCAAAAGGTTGCCACTTATCTTATAGCAAATGTGAAAAGGCAAAAGAATCCCTCACTCCCATCGCATAAAGCAAACTTAAACCAACACAATCACTAAGAGATTAAATAGTGTCTGTCCATAAAGTCCACTATCGGCGTTGCAATTGAATTGAAAACAGTTATTGACAAATGTCAACTCCTTGATTTTCAATTCTGCATGCGCCTTGCTATTGAACTTTATGATCCAGCCACTTGACTCTATTGACAGACTCTAAATAGGCCGCCTCAATACGCGGCCCGAGAAAATAAAACAGACGATTATAGTACTTTCGTTTTTAAAGATACTACGGGGGCTAGACTCCGGCCATAAAAAAAAGCCCACCGAGCTTTTACCAAATACCTAAGTCTAGCCTATAACCAAACCGGATATTTTCGGTTTTTCGTTTTGGGATACCCCTTAAATGTTTCTCGCTATTGTTTCATTAAAAGTATGCACATCAAACGGTTTCGCTATATAGCCATTGGCGTTTGTCTTTTTACAGATTTCCTCAATTTTATCATTGGCCGAAAAAAGAAGAACAGGAACATGCTGGGTTGCCGGATTCTCTTTAATGAGCACTACGGCTTTCTCACCGCCAATTTCAGGTATCCAAAGGTCCATTAAAATAAGATCGGGCTTAATAAGGGCAATATCATCAATTACATTATCACATCTCGTTCGTGTCTCCACACGGTATTGATCTCTTGTTAAGAGCATTTTGCAGAGAAACAAAATCTCCAGATTGTCTTCATATATTAAAACACACTTATCTGCTTTACTTTTCACCCCCGCTGCAGGAAACTCTTCAACTGAAAGAAGTACCTTATTTTTACCCATTTTTATTCTATTACTTAAAAAAGTCGCACAATTTTAAGCATTTATTCTTTAACGAAACCTCAATTTATTCTGACTGCTGCACACCATTTACCGGCAGGGTAAAATAAAATGTACTTCCTTTTCCTACTTCGCTTTCTACCCACAATTTACCGTGGTGGCGCTCTATTATTTCATAAGAAATAAACAAACCCACACCCATACCTTGAAACTGCACGGCATGCTCTTCCACGCGGTGATACTTTTCAAATATTTTATGCAGACTCTGCTCGGCTATTCCGATTCCGGTATCTTTTACTGCCACGGTTATTCTATCTTTTTCTTGAGCTAAAGTTATAAAAACACTTTCTGAATGGGGAGAATATTTAATAGCATTGCTGAGTAAATTAATGACCACCTGCTGTAGCCTGTTTTTATCGCCCATTACAGCACCATTCACTTTGCCGGTCTTTATGATGATACTTTCAGGCGAAGTAAGCTGTATATTCTCTACGGTACCGACTATCATTTCATTAAAATTGAAGGTAGTCATCGAATAATTTAATTTACCGAATTGTATCTTACTCACGTCCAGCAATTCGCCAATTAATTCATTGAGTCTGTCAACAGATTGGCTGGCTTTTAAAGCAAACATTTTTGCTTCTTCTGCGGTATCACTTAAGGTAAGTTCCAGCATTTGCAAATAGGCCTTAGCCGTGGTAAGTGGCGTTTTCATTTCATGACTGGCTATACCCATAAATTCATCTTTTTTCTCGTCTTTTAATTTTTGGTCATTGATATCGGTAAATGCTCCTACCCATTTTATTATTTTATTTTCCGAATCTAAAACAGGCTCTGCTACGACCGAATGCCATCTGTAATCGCCGGCTCTGTTTTTAAGCCGCACTTCAGATTTATATACGTTGGCGGTAGCTAAACTCTTCATCCATGATTCATTTATGCCGGCATAGTCGTCAGGATGCACTATTTCTTCCCATTCTTTTTCGCCTCCAGGCTCAACACCCGAATATTCCTTCCACCGAGATGATGCAAACTCTGCATTGCCTTGTGCATCGGTTACCCAAATTAATTGAGGTATGGTTTGTGTGAGGGAGCGAAAGCGTTCTTCGCTCTCTTTTATGCTTTTATTAACCAAGGCCTGTGCCGTTACATCAGTTGCAATAATTCCAATACCATCTATTTCATTATTCATATTATACTGTGGGTATAAAATGAAATTGTAATAATTTAAAGTGGGCTCTCCATTGTGTAAAAACCTTACAGGCATTTCGATGGCATTATGAGGTACACCTGTTTTATAAACTCCCGTAAATATTTCCCTATAACCCTGATCTGCCAATTCGGGCAATACATCAAAGTACTTTTTCCCAATTACGTCTTTACCCTTGCCCCATATATTTATAATTGTTTCATTGGCCGTGGTAATAACTAAATCTTCTCCATCTAAAATCGCCATGGCCGATGGCGAAGAGTAAATAAGGTTGTGCATGCGTTTTTCGCTTGCTTCTATTTTTTTTCTGGATTCAATTTGGTCGGTTATATCACGCGCAATTTTTAATGCTCCGGTTATCTGTGCGTTATTGTCTTTAATTGGTGAAATGGTGAGCGAAATATCGATAAGCCTACCGTCCTTAGCGACCCGCTGCGTGTCAAAATGGGCAATTGTTTCACCTTCTTGAATTTTTCTAATTATTTCAGGTTCTTCATTAATGCGGTCAGGGGGAATTATTTTGAGGATGGACTGGCCAATCATTTCGGCACGCGTATAACCAAATAATTTTTCTGCCCCAAGGTTCCAGCTGGTTACAATTCCTTTAAGTGTTTTACTTATGATGGCATATTCAGATGATTGCACAATGGTAGCCAGCGTGGCATTTCCTTCGTCTGCCTTATTTGCATCAGTCACGTCTTCAATAGAAAGCAAGATTAAATTCTGTGACTCGCTATGGCGTATAATCTCCTGGGCATTCAAGAGCATTGTTCGCTCACCAATATCAGGAAAACGATGCTTTACTTCATAATCAGTAATCTTTTTTCTTTTCGGTAAAATTTCTTCCAGAAGTTTACGCAGTGAAGGAATATTCCATTGTTTGTTGCCAAGGTTATAAATTAAAGCCCCTTCTGTTTCCGTTGTTTTTAAATTAAAAACTTGATGAAATGCGTGGTTTGCCGACACAATATGAAGGCTTTTATCGAGCACCAGTAGCGGTTGCCGAATATTTGCAATCACAGCTTCTGAAAAACTTTTCGATTCCGCTATCTGCTCATTTAAATCAGTCATTTCCATATTTTCAAGCTCAAATTGCTTTGTGCGCAGATCTAACTTCCTTTTTGGTCAATCGCATCAGAAATGATTTTAGGTTGTTTATCTGAAAGCGGTTTGTTCTAAAGTATTTTCAGTGTAATCGCTTACCAATTTTCATGTAAATCTCGCAAATAATTCACTTCCTCTAATTTATTTCAAGTTAACATAATAATCCGGATTTCAATCCACCCACTCCCTTCAAACACGAATTGAAGCCCCATTTTATCTAAGATTGTGAGTTATTTCTAAACGCAAAACAGGGTTTTCGCCCAGCCAGGTTTATCTACCGCATCGGTAAGCACCTTGTCAATACAAGGCCATTCCCCACTTTTGCCCGGCTCAAGGTAAACCGGTGATTACTGATTCGGTGTTGAATCCTCAATTAAGTAATGACTGAGAAACTTCGTTAGTTGAAATTGGAGCGCTTTCCATGGTTAGCTTGCTCACAACAACTCTCTCTGAAATGGTTGCCAAAATGAAGTGAATAGTGTCATGGAGTACGACAAAAAACCATCACCTCCGGATAGAGCATTCTGCTTTATTTATTTGTGCTTAAAACAGCGTTGTGAAATAAAAATAAAATGTCAATACTAAAAAGCATGACCAAGACCTTTGCCCAATTCAGGAACGCAGTAATTATGAGCCATCAAAATATTCTTTTCAAATTCTTTCAAATTTAAGAGTGGTGTGTTCAATACTAAGTTGTTTTCTTGAGTAATTAGTAATCGCTCTTAAAATAAACTTTAAAGGTTGAACCTTCGTCAATAACGCTTTCTACTTCTATCTTGCCACCCTTATCATTTAGCATTCTGTTTACAATGTACAAACCTATTCCTGTGCCTTCAATTTGAGGGTTTATTCTTGAAAACTTATCAAAGATGTTTTTATGATGTATTTTGTCGATACCTAATCCGTTGTCTTTAATAGAAAGAAGCACATAATCTTCCTGCTTCACGGTCTTAATCACTATTTTTAAAGCTTCATCCGTTCTTCTATACTTAATGGCATTACTTAAAAGATTAAAAACAATGCTCCGTAAGTTTTTTCTTGAAAAAATTATTTCTGACGTATCAAATTGGGTGTGTATTTCTATCCCATTAGTGTAAATCTCATTCCTTAAAGCAAGAATTACATCATTAAATATATCTTCAATATTCACGCGTTCTTCTTCATTGGGTAAACTAGATTCTACATGAACATGATCGGTAAACTCTTTTAACAATGCTCTCATATTGTTAGAAGCTCTTGTAAGCATTTCAACCCATGTTGTAAATTGTTCTGTATCCTTAGAATTATATGCTTCCATTAACTGATCTGCAAGCAATAAAACAGTTGAAAGTGGCTGCCTTATGTCGTGAGTCAAGGTGTAAAGTAAAGTGTCGTTTTCGGCATTTAATCTTTCCAGTTCGTTTAATACAGCAATTCGTTTTGTTATATCTACGAAGGTTAGAATTACACCATTGGTTCTATTTTCCTTCCTAATTTTGTAGGGCAAAATGTTCATCTGAAACCACTTTTTGTCGGTTGTTTGAACTTCTTTTTCGAGAATATCACCTGTGGAAATTACTTCATTTATATTTTCAATTAAAGTTGGGTAACGAATATTGTCCGTTACATCTTCTATATGTTTGTTTATATCCGCTTCTGTCAAGGTAAATTGCTTCATAGCAGGTGGTGTGAATTTCCTTAGTATAAGGTTGCCGTCTACGTACAATTGCGGAATAATGGTGTTGGCAAAGTAATTTTCTAAATCTTCATTTAAATCATCTAATTTACTAGCCGACACCTTTGCTGTAGTTTTTACCACTAATAATTCATTTAGAATGTATAAACAATAATTTTATTAATTTTAAAGCTCTTCACAACCATGCACGCAAGGTTATCTCCAAAGGCTGAAGTGCCAATGAGAGTGTGCCGAGTACTTTTGGTGAATATAAAACATTTTGGTGATCAAAAAAGTTCAGGCTGGTTTATTAATAAACATTGATTATGCAGGCGATGACGAAAATAGAAATACGCTATAAACGCCATTCCCGGTCGCATAGGCAAACCCGATGGCTGACCCTAAATACTCCTGGTTACCGTATGGGTCATTTCAATGGAATACCTTTGTGTTATTTGCCATAATATTCTTCCAAGTAAATAATAAACATTGAAAGTCATTTACAACGTGTTTTGAGTGGCGAATAAAATTTCTTTCATTTTGTCAACATGAAACTGTATGTTTTCTCCCTTTTGCTGATAGCTTGATGCCATTTTAGATAGTCCTTTTTTAGTATTTTCATCTTCCATTTTCTTTAAAAGCGTTCTACGCTCTTCCATAATGCGCAAGGCTGTCCATAATGTAGATTCTAATATTTCGCCTTGCTTCACTACCAAATCTTTTTCAGAATACGAATGTCCAATATGGCAACGGTAACGGTCTGGTTTTCCATTTTGTTTCTTAATGTCCCACAAGCCGCCTCCACAATCAGGACAAGCATAGATACTTTTTACGCCCAACTGTTTTACATGTTCATAGTCTACCACCACTCTTTCAGCAATTTCAGATTCTATAATAACATCATGTGGGGCGGCAATCTCTCCGCGATTCGTTTGAGTAATCTCAAAAAATGTCTCACCCATTTGGCGTAGCGCAAGGCAGTAATCAACTTCCATGTTATTGAGAACCGAAAGGGGCATATCAGGATATTCTGCTTCGTTAGGATCTTGCACCATGCAGATTCCTCCACTCCTTTTAATGGCCAGCATGCCTGTAGTACCGTCGTCAAGTGAGCCTGTTAGTACGACCCCGATAACTCTTGTGCTGTAGGCGGCAGCTGCTGATCGAAACAATACATCAATGGAAGGTCGCCAACGATTTTCTTCGGGTCCCCGACCAAGAATAATTTTATTTTTCTTAACGAGTAAGTGCTGATTTGGTGCAGCAACGTAAATATGTCCTTTTTCTATTTCGCTATCTTCTTTTGCTACTTTACATTTTAAAGAGGTATGTGGTTGAAGCCGATGCACTAAGAAATCGCAAATACTTGTACGCGATAAGTGCATCACGATAAAGACTGCTGCATCCATATTGTCTTTCAATTGCGAAACTAATTCAGTCAGTGCGCTCATACCGCCGGCGGAAGTACCAACTACAATAACAAATTTTGGGGTTTTCATCTTATTGTAGGTTTTTACGTTTATCAAGAATGCCGTTGATTTGAAAACGGACCAAAAAAGTATAAAAGTACTCCATTCGGTTTCATGTTCGCAACTTTTCTTAAAGGCTAAACGAAATTCCCAAATTAAATTCACTGCCAATTAAAAGCATATATAAAAAGACCCCTTCACTTTTTGCTTTATTTCATTTCTAACAAATGTGCCTCGCTAACTGGTTTCATATTTGCGTTCTGTTTTCCCTATTTATATCTTTAAATCATAAATCTATGGATGTTTTTGAGAATTTAAAGTGGCTTCTCATCAGTTGGGATTCTGTTCTAATCACTATTTTTTCTACCATTCTTATCTATACCGCTGTAATTGTGCTTACGCGAATAAATGGGTTGAGAACATTTGCAAAAATGAGCAGCTTTGATTTTGCGATCACAATCGCCATTGGTAGTTTAATTGCATCTACCATGCTTTTAGAAGAACAGTCTGTTGCCAAAGGAGTCTTGGCGCTAATTGTACTACTGCTTCTGCAAGCGATTATAGCCCATATGCGTAGGAAAAGTGATAAACTGGAACAAATCATCACGAACACTCCCGTATTGCTCATGGAGGGAAAGAAGGTTCTTTATGAAAATCTGGAAGCTACGCGCGTTTCTGAAGCTGATTTATTCGCCAAGTTGCGCGCGGCCAACGTTTCTCATTTTGATCAGGTACTTGTGGTAGTGCTTGAAACCACCGGCGACATTTCTGTGCTACATACCGGCGAACCCAGCAATAAGGTTTCTGAAGAAGTATTGAAAAATGTAGCATATACTGCCGGTAAATCTAATTTACCAAAATCTGAAAGAAGCATAGACTAATTTTTTTTGTAGAAACTCTTCCCCGAATAGACAGGTTATTCCCCTATTGATAGAGGTTGATTTATAGGCATATTTAACTGTGACTTTATATAAAAAAATTACGATTCTACTTGGTTAAAAACAGATAGATGAGTAGTTACTACGTCAACTTTTTCGATACAAAATGAAAACGGTGAACAAATTGCAATAAATAATGACTGAAATTAACTACAAAGAAACTTTTACTATGAGCAGCCTGATTACTGTAACCACCAATAAGAATGATTCATTACATATATTTCTTGATGCTATTGCTTCAGGTACTTCTATGCCCAGAGAAGTTATTGTAATAGATCTTAGCGGGAGTGCAGAAACTGATAAAGCATATAACTTTATGGTTAAAATTCAACAGAATAAGGGTCTAAACGATGCCAGTCCAATTTCGACTGCACAAAATCTCGGAGCCCGCAAGGCGTGGGACGACAATCTCATTTTTTTGGATGTTAATTGTATTCCTAGTACAACGTTTATTGAAAAAATGGAAGAGCACCTTCTATGCGCCACTGGATTAATTATGGGAGAACCCCGTGAATTAAAACTATCAGCGTCAGCCCGTACTGGTGAATCAGATTTATTTGCCAATAGCCGGTATAATCCCCTTAGACCAGAACTTAAAAAAGAACTTACCCTTTGTTTTGATCCCAACTTATTTTGGGGTCAGGGATTCGGAATAAGTAAGAAGGAATTTATAGAAATGGGTGGATTTGATGAAAATTATAAAAATGGGATTACTTTTTCCTATCTCGATTTTATGTATAAACTTTTCCAACAGAAAAAAGATTTTTATTTGTCTAAAAATACTTTCTATCATTCCATCGTAGAACAGCTATCCACAGGAGAGCCTGACTTGCACAGCATTGTTTACCACAGCAATTATTTTTTCAATAAATGGAGCGGATGGCCTATGAAAAAAAAGTTAGCCAAATTTGTAAAACAAGGTTTGATAGAATGGAGTGAAAACCAAACCACGGAAATTAAAATTCTTAAAAACCTTGATCTCAATCTTACAACCAGCGGTAATAAAGAAGCGGTATTTAATTCTAAAATGACGCATGAAAATATCGGGTAAAATTAGGCGGCCTTTATGGGGCGGGCTCATAGCTTCTGCCATTATAGGAGTCGGAATCTATTATCTCGGAAATTTAAGTCAGTATGAAGCTCGGGAACTGTTAGGCAAATCAATTCCGGGTTTTAATATGCTTTGCAATACTGTTGTGCTCGCTTCGGCCACCATACTTGCTTTATTGTTAACTGTGCTCGGCATTTCCTCCACATCAAAATCGCACCTAAGCCAAACCCATTATCATCAGGTAGCTCTCCTCGCTAAATGGGACACCATAATTTTCATAGCCGCCATTACGCTTTTTCAGTTCTCAAACATTCCTATAACCGAAGCAGAAAATTTTCCTAAGGATTGGTACAATCTGCTTTACTGGGCTACGCTCATATCATCGTCATTGCTCTGCGGCGGAACTGTAGCAGTTATCTTAATGCTGTACAACACTGTTACTAATATGATTGACATTGTAGGTCTTGGTGTAAAAGACCATCGGCTAGTAGAAAACGAAAGCCTGGACGAAGAATAACCCCTGCGATTTGCGGTGAGTCGGGGAATATAGTGGGGAGATGTTTCCACAAGTATATAAGTGGTATTAAATCAGCAATATAACAACATACACTCACATTATTTATAAAATACTATATATCAGGTTAATAGATACTTATCTCTATGAATACGAACCACATTAATTTCGAATGGAACAGGCTCTCTTTGTGTGACTTATAGGCACAAAATTTGTGTTAATTATTAAAACACTAAACCTTATATTATGAAAACTACTACTACTAACATTGAAAACAGAGTTAATAAGCTTAGCCACGTGTCGTGGGGAGCTATTTTTGCCGGTTTCGTAGCGGCTTTATCTATTATTTTCCTGCTTAATCTACTCGGAGTCGGTATTGGCTTCGCAACCATAAATCCTTTAGAAGAGAGAGATCCGTTGGAAGGCCTCGGTTGGGGTACGATAATCTGGTGGACGTTGTCTAACCTTATTGCACTCTTTGTAGGAGGTATGATAGCAGGCCGCCTGGCGGGATTTACCGACAAAATGGATGGGGCACTTCATGGAGCTATAGCCTGGAGTCTTTATGTACTCTTGTCTGTATACCTAATTACTTCAGCCGTAGGAAACGTCTTTAGTGGAATAGCCGGCACAGCATCAAACCTCTTTGGTGGCGACAAATCCAAAGTTTTGGTAAACTATGAAGGTGCCCAACAGGATGCTGAAAAGACTACCAATATGGGTATGGACAAAATAAAGCAGCAAATAATGCAAGTGGTTAACAAAGGCCAGTCATTGAATATTCTACCTGATGATGCATCGCAGGAACTAAAAGATGTTATGAAGAACAATGACGTTACTGCACGTGGTGTAATTAACAGCCTCGATGTGGATGAATTTGTAAGCGACCTGAATTTTGATTTGGATAATGAGGGGAACCTTAAAATTACAACAGAAGGAAATGACGAATATTTTCAGAAGGAAAAGCTGAAAACATATTTGGCAAATAATACCCAGATGACCAAACAAGAAATTGATGGGCTGATCGAAAAATGGGAAACCAAAATTCAAAAGGCTGTTGATAAAGCTGAAGCAAAATTCCGTGAGTTAAAACAAGAAGCAATTGCTTATGCCGATAAGGCTGCAGAGGCTATGGCCAAATTTAGTATTGCTGCCTTTTTTGCCCTCTTATTAGGTGTAGCTGCCGCCCTATTTGGTGGAGCCATGGGTGCAGATCAACTTGTGATTTATGAAAAAGAACTGGAAGTAGAAACCGTTACAAAATCAGATTATTAAGTTTCAAATAATGATATAATAATCCCGGCAGGTAATTCTGCCGGGATTATTTTTTCAATTTTGTATTAAGATGAATTTTATTCTTAAAATAATTGTAGCTGCCGTTTGCGCTACAACGGTTATGACGGCCTTTAGTTATGCCATAAGTTTTATATTTAAAAGAAACTATAAAGAGCCGGCATTGCTTAACCGGGTATTAGATCAACTTCAGTTCTTTCCTTTTCCTGCTAAGCGTAATTCTCTGGTCGGTTGGGTGCTCCATTACCTCATTGGTCTAGGGCTCACCATTCTTGCTGTATTCATAATCTATCTCACCGACTGGCAATTTACGAGGCTCTACGGAATTGGGTATGGGTTTGTAGCTGGTATTATAGGAATTCTAAGCTGGAAATGGATGTTAAAAATGCATTCTTACTCTCCGCGTATAGATGTGGAAGGTTATTTTGAACAACTGCTGGTAGCGCATATTTTATTTGGATGGAGTTTGGCGGGTTTTTATAATCTACTGTAGCAACAATTCTTTGAGTTCGAGAAAAAAAGGATGGAATAAGAATGTCTTCATTTCCTTCCGGGAATTGCAATGAGATAAACGAAGAAAAATTTCGGCACGTTTATTTCATAAGTAATACCAACTAAATATTCAATCCTTTAAAAACAAATATTATGAACATCACACCAAATTTATTATCCTCAACAAGTATTGCAGGAACCAATGTAAAAAATCCGTCAGGAGAAAACATTGGAGAGATTAAAGATTTAATGGTTGACTGGAGTACTGGCCAGGTGGCTTATGCGGTACTTTCGTTTGGAGGTTTTCTGGGAATGGGAGATAAATTGTTTGCCATTCCGCTAGAAGCGTTTGAATTTGACACAGCCGACGCAGAAGACCGCATTGTCCTAGATGTCGATAAAAACTTTCTGGATGACGCACCGGGCTTTGATAAGGACAACTGGCCAAATACAGCAGATCATGAATTTACCAGAAATGTTTATTCTCACTACGATGTTGAGTATAAATTCTAAAATTTCCCAATCTCATTAAAAGAAGAAAGGAGCCCATTGCGGCTCCTTTCTTTTTGAATTGAACAAAATTTTAATTAAGCTATAATTACCAAATAGCAAAGCATATAGTTATTACTTGGCTTTTTGATTGATGCTTTGGGTGGCAAGCTCAGACAATTTTTTGTCGGCGGCTTTTTCTTCTTTCAAGGTTTTTTTGAGAATCTTTGCTACATCGTCAATACCGAGTTCTTCGGCCCAGGCAATGAGTGTTCCGTAGGTGGCAATTTCATAATGCTCCACTTTTTGTCCGGCAGCAATTATACCTGCATCACGTACTTTTCCAGATTCAGTTTCTTTCATGATATCCTCACCTTCGGCGATGATACCCGCCATAGCATCACATTTCTTACCTTCTGCCTTCTCATCTATCATTTCAAAGGCCTCATCTAAGCGAGAGATTTGTTCTTTCGTTTCTTTCAGATGATCATCTAGTGCATCTTTCAATTTTTTGGTAGATGCATTTTCAGCCATTTTGGGAATCGCCTTGGTAAGCGCATTTTCTGCCCAATAAATATCTTTAAGGCTGTCAAGAAATAATTCATTCAAATCTTTGGCTGCGCCACTTTTGGCTTTAACACCATTCGCGGAAGCATTTTTTGTAGTACTCATAACTGTTCATTTTAGGGTTAGATTATGCTTCAATCCAATTCTTAATCCACTTTTCATAAAAATCGGTAAATGACTGATTATCATCGCTATTTCCTATATTAGCATACGAGATATAGAGCAAAATTTCCACCAAGTGTAGAATTTTAAGGGCACAACGAAATATTTACAATTTCCGGACGCTAAAAGATTGGAACATTATGCCTTGAAAATCACTTATACAAGCAATGTAGATCGAGCAACGTACCCATGGGAATTAGAAACATAGAGAATTATCATGCATCTATTCAACCTTGGCTACAAGAATGGCATGAGGATAAATAGCACAACACTGTGGGAACATAGCTACACACCTTATAATATTGAATTTTACGTACGGGAAATAGATGAGCCAATATGAACCAAAAAAGACTTAAAAAAGGTGAAGGATTCTAAATGACTGCACTATTGAGTTGGCCATTATTTAAGCCAAAATAGTATCAATAATATTTAAAGTTACGTAAAGAAATTTGAACATATTAAAAATAATCAGGCTGACGCTATCAATTTTTCCCGTCATTAATGATTCATATAATTCTAGCTATAGTTGCGCTTTGGCAAAATCTTATAATCTTAGTCTTTAAATAAGAACACATATATCGATTTACTAAAAATTTTTAAATGCAGGATGTTGCCCGTTGAGTTTATATAAGTGTAAGGAGCTATTTCTGGCACGTTATTCTCATTACTCTTAGCCTAATCTTAAACTTAAATACAATGAATTATAATGATGACTGGCGCGAAGAACGCCGCAGACACAAAGAAAATTCCAATTACAACCCAAGATGGGAAAACCAGAATGAGCGACAAGGCTCCGGCGACTCGGGATACAGGAATAATTCTGAATTTGCCACCTCAAATTCCGGTAGTATTGACAGTTCTGACCATCGTTACGAAAGTAACAGAAATAGCGAGCAAAATTCTCGCAGTGGCAGAAACCCCAGCTGGGATCAAAATGCGCCAAACAGCAGCATGAACGAGGGGCGCAACCAAAACGAGGGTCGTAATCACTTTCAAGAGAGAGACTTTGAGCGTTCTGGAAATTATGGCAATACCTATCAAGGGCGCAATAATGATAACAGACCTAACCAGAATTACAGTGCCCAGGGTATGAGTGATCCACGATATGGCAATCCACAGTTCAGCGACCGCCAACGTCGTGGCTCAACGGGCGGTTCATCTGACCGTTATGAAAGAGGAAATTATGGAGACAACACTGATTATCGATCTTCAGGTCAAAACTTTGAAAATGCACCACAGGGACGTTATGGCTCGCATACCCAAGGTTGGGATGATAACGAAGACTACAGAGACGGCAAAAGTCTTGGACGCAGAGACTTGAGAGATTCCGGTACTGATTATGCCAGCGGCAGCCATAGAGGTAAAGGCCCGAAAAATTATAAGCGCGATGATTCCAGAGTCAAGGATGATGTGAACGATGCACTTACAGATCACCACAATATTGATGCTTCTCATATTAATGTTGAAGTAAAAGAAGGTAATGTGATTTTAAGTGGTCATGTGGAAAATCGCCAGGCAAAACGCGAAGCCGAATACGCAATTGACTACATTTCGGGTGTGAACAATGTGGAAAATCGAATCCATGTAGAATCTAAATCGAATGATTCCGGTTCAAGCTCATCAAACTCGAGTTCATCAGAGTCAGACTCAAAAACTGGTTCAAACTCAAATGATAGCAAGTATTCTGATGATGAAAACAAATCGTCATCAGACACTTCAAAACGAAACGGCAAAACTACAGTTTAGAGGATAGTTTTTTAAACTAGAAAATGGCTTCCGAATAAATTGGAAGCCATTTTTAATTTTCTGTAAATAACAGGAGTCTGATAAGGGATTTCTAAAAATTAGTAACCAAAACTACCAACGACTCTCGGCGCAAGAAATTTAATAAGATCCGGATGAATAGCTTTGGAAATGCCATTTATTTCTCTTTCTGTTACTATACCGTCATTGGTATTTGGCATATCAAGCACTTTTAAAAATGCTTCACCTTTATCGCAGTCAAAGTGTAATCGATACGTAAAGGCCTTCTCAAAACATTCAGAAAACATTAGGAAAATTTGCTCATTCTTAATAACCGGCCTTGTGAGGTCAGTGAAATGAATACTCGGAAACACTCCAAGAAAGGGTTTATTAAGCGCCCTATTGCAATTGGAATTCATAAAATCAGGAGGATTGCAATAAACGCCAATACTGTATCTCTTACAAGCCGTGGTACATTGAAAATCAAGTTCATGATTCGTTTTATACACTTTTATATCGTTAAGCAATTCGTCAAAACGCATACTAGTCATATCTATTCGATTAAGGATGACGTAAGATAAAAAACAGTATTCTAATTATTAAGAATCTATTTCGAGAAATTTTTGTTCCAAAAGGGAGAATTATTTTTATTTTAGAGACTATCGAATTGCTCTAAAGCCTTGTTCATATCAAGCTTTTCAGTTAGCACTTTTTCAAAAAGGTCTCCTTCCTTTTCTATTCTGCTTGGCATATTATGAATATCGAAATCACTGATTTTCAGATTTTTATTAACTTCATCCCAATGTAGCGGGGTAGAAACAGTAGCCCCCGGTCTTGGGCGCACACAATATGGAGCAGCGAGGGTTTGCCCCTTCTTATTTTGCATAAAGTCAAGATATATTTTTCCGTTCCTGGCTTTTATAGATCTTTCCATACTTGTCGTTTTTGGAAGCCTCTCTTGAATAAAATGACAAATAAGCTTGGCAAAAGAGCGCGATTCGTCGTAATCGTATTTTCCCGAAAGGGGAATATAAATATGCAAACCTGTGGAACCTGAAGTTTTGCAATATCCTTCAATTTTTACCTGATCTAAAATTTCTTTGGCCACTAGCGCCACTTCTACCACTTGCGAGAAAGGTGTCTTCTCTGAAGGGTCAATGTCAATAACCGTATAAGTGGGGTTATCCAGTTTGCCAACGTTTGAATTCCAGGGGTTTATTTCAATGCAACCCAGATTTGCCATATATATTAACGTTGCCTCATCTTGACAAAGCAAATAATCAATATTCTTATCGGTCGATTTTGAGTGTATCGCAATTGTATCAACCCAATCGGGCAAATTTTCATTGTCTTTTTGATAAAAGCCTTCCTTATCAATACCATTGGGATGCCTGTGCAAATTTTGAGGTCTATCTATCAAATAAGGCATAATGGTATCGGCAATCTGGATGTAGTAATCAATTATATCATATTTTCGAATGCCTTCTCCGGGAAAATATATTTTAGCGGGATGGGTTATGGCGACCTGCTTGCCGTCTATTTCAAGCACTGAATCCGAACTCATTTTAGCACTTTTACTCTCCTTAACTTTTGTTGGTGTTTTACCCGTTGGTGTTTTGTCTGCAACTGCTATTTTGTCAAGGGATTTATCATCCCGTAAACGTTTAAAAACCGGATGACGCAGCAAACCTTTACCGGTAATTTCGCTATAATTTACCTCGCAAATTAGTTTGGGTAAAATCCAATGGGGCTTCCTGCCTTTTAAATTTGGTGCAGACTTGAAAGGATGTTTTTGAGCCTTTAGGCTTTTCATTTTCTTCAAAAGATTTGCGCGCATCTCGCTGCTAAAACCGGTTCCACAATTGCCAATATACTCGAGCTTGTTATTTTGGTAAGCTCCCAAAATCAGCGAGCCAAACTCTACTCCTTCAGATTCTGTGTATCCGCAAATAATGGCTTCTCTATCGTTTACATTTTTAAACTTCAACCAAACTTCACTTCGCGCTCCCGGATAATACGCACTTGCCCCATCTTTAGCCATTATGCCCTCAAAACCGGCTTTTATCACTTTTTCGTAAAAGGCAGAGCCGAGCGTTTCTATGTGATCGCAATAGCGAATATTTTCCGAGCCGGCATTTTCTACAAGGACTTTGAGCAGCTCTTTTCTGTCTTTCAGCGGAAGCGAAATTGTAGAATGCCCATTTAAATAAACGAGATCGAAAACGTAAAAAACCAAATTGTCATTTTCTTCACCTTTGTAGTTCTGCAATTTTTCAAAATCCGAATACCCCTCTGCATTTAATATTACCACTTCTCCATCCAGCATAACTTCGTCGTCAAGAGACGTAAAACTCCTGGCAATTGGCGCAAATTTTTCATTTAGAGACAACCCATTTCGAGAATAGAGCTGAACTTTTCCATTTTTGACAGATGCCATCGTCCGGTATCCATCCCACTTTAATTCGTAAATCCAGTTCTTATCATCGAAGATTTTTTTGCCCGTTTTAGCGAGCATTGGTTTTACCAATTGGTTGGCATCACTTCCACTTATTCCAATTCTATTGCCGCCCTTACCTTTTTCTAATTGGTGGTGCGCCTTTTCGGCAAATGTTTCCGAATCATAAGGCACATCAACCGCGTATTCATCGTCTTTTTTAATGAGAAGCCAGTTGTTTTTCCCTTTTTCGAAGTGTGCTTTTACGAGTGCAAAATCACCTTTTACTTTCGTTCCCTGAAAATGAATTTTTAAGTCTCCTTTCTTTAGCTGTTCCGCGGCATCCTTCACACCTTTTCTTTCATTGATGATGTATGTACCTTTATCCCAGATCTTCATATCGCCAGCTCCATAATTCCCCTTTGGAATATTTCCGTGAAAGGTGAGATACTTCACAGGATGATCTTCGGTTTGCACGGCCAGCCTTTTATCATCCGGATTAAGCGATGGACCCCTTGGAACGGCCCAGCTTTTCAAAACGCCTTCCATCTCAAGACGCAGGTCATAGTGCAAACGGCTGGCCTGATGTCTTTGAATTACAAACCTCCCGCCATCAGATTTATCCAAATCACCCTCCGGCTCTGGTGTTTTATCAAATTTCCGTTTTTTATTGTAATCATCCAAACCCATATCAGGCCACTTTTTTCTTCTTTTTATCGAGGCTGGCTTTAAGTTTCGCCATCAAATCTTTGGCCGCCGTAGGTGTCGATTTTGTCTTTTTCACTTTGGTTTCTTTACCGGCAGCCTTGTCGTTAATTATTTTCATCAACTCGTCTGAATACACATCCTTATACTTCTTAAAATCGAACTTTTCAGTGTATTGATCTATCAGCGAAATGGCCATATCAACTTCTTTCTTAGAAACTTTCGTGTCAGGCAACTTCATTTTTTGTGGATCTCGCAATTCGTGAGCAAAGCGAATGATGTGCAATACCAGCGCATCTTGGTAAACGCCTACCAGACACAGATTTTCTCTTTGGCGCATTACAAATGTTGCCACACCCAGCTTTCCGGTTTTTTTAAGTGCGTCGCGCAGGAGATTGTATGATTTCCCGGCATCCTTTTGGGGTTCTACAAAATAAGGTTTCTTGTAAAGCACATCGGCTACCTCATCTGATTCTACAAAAGACTCAATATCTATAGTACGGCTTTTCTTAAAATTGGCTTTTTCATAATCTTCATCCTCCAATATTACGTAGCCTTCATCCTTTTTGAAGCCTTTTACTATGTCGTCCCACACAACCTCTTTTCCGGTATTTTCGTTTATCCGCTTATAGCGAATGTGCGCATTGTCATGTTTATCAAGCATATCGAGCTCAATACCGCGTTGCTCTGATCCCGAATAAAGCTTTATGGGGATAGACACGAGTCCAAATGATATTGATCCATTCCAGATTGATCTCATAATTAATCTCTTTTTTATCTAATTCTGCCTGGCACTAGCCCTCCGTCGAAAACTGACCGAGCCAGATCGGTTTCAGAAAAATGTTAAAAGTACAAAGCATAATATAGAAACCGAAAGCCCAAAACAGTCACTTCCTTCTGTCAGGGGCTCCCGGTTCCATCAAAAATAGTTTAGGGTGCCAAAACGTGAATCCAAAATACATTCCATTCCTTTATCATCTGGTCTTCAGTACACTATGCATTAAACCCTGAAACGGTTTCAGTTTTGAATCCCCACTTGTGTTGACTTTTGGACACAATTATCTCCTGATTTCACTGAGTTAATCCTACCCAAATTTAAAAAAAAATTGCCGCTCGATAATTCGAAGCGGCAATCTTTGCAAAACTTTAACCGGTTTAATAAAGCTTTTGCTCTATTATTTTTTCGGCAGTGGTTTTTTATTTTGATCTTGTTGGCTTTTGGCCTGTGGAGTTTTTTGACCTGGTTTAGTTTCAGGTTTTCTCTCTTGTTTTTTTTCTGTAGGCATGACGTTTAAATTTTAAGGTTATTAAAATATTACATTTAATTAGTGTTCAAATTTGAATCCAAACGTAACATTCAGATTACCAACACCAATCTAAAGTACTGATGTAGAATTTTTTACACAAGTTGCCCGCTTTGTATATTTCCTTACTTCAGTTTGTATTTCTTGACGGGTAAGGAAGCGTTTAAAAGGTACACGAAGGCCTGAAAATTGCTACTATTTCAGTGATTTTCAACAGATCAAACACTATTTAAAAAAACAGCACATTTATTGCTGTGGGGAATTCGATTTCAAAAACCGCTTTAAATCGTACCTATCTTACCATTTCAATATCTTTACACTTCATTTTCCTATTTTTGATTCCGATGAAGGTTAAAATTTTATTCTTACTATTTATTCTTACTACCTCCTGCGCTACACCAACTAATAAAACAGGCGAAAAGGAATTATGGGCAACCAATAATCAGGATCAGAAATTAGATTTAATAGCCAAGCCACCACGAGGAATGGTTTTTGTTCCTGGCGGAAAGTTCATTTTGGGAAGCGAAGATTCGGAAGCACAGCGTACCGAAGGTCCTGCAATAAACGCAGAAGTTTCAGGATTTTACATAGATGAAACTGAGGTAACAAATGCGCAATTCTCGTCTTTTGTTGAAGCAACGGGGTATAAAACTATATCTGAAAGATCAATTGATTGGGAAGATTTGAAGTCGCAAGTTCCATCTGGCACTCCTAAACCACCTGACTCACTCTTAACGGCAGGTTCCCTTATCTTTGGTCCCGCTCCAAATGTTACCAATCTTTACGATATCTCGCAATGGTGGGCGTGGAAAGTGGGTGCTAATTGGAGGCATCCCCAAGGGCCTGATACCAATATTGATGGAAAAGAAAATTACCCCGTCGTTCATATCGCTTTTGAAGATGCGCAAGCTTACGCCAAATGGGCAGGGAAACGACTTCCTACCGAAGCCGAATGGGAATACGCCAGTCGCGGTGGTAAAGGCCATAAACCATTTGCCTGGGGCGAAAAACTAATGCCTGACGGGAAATATCTCGCCAATTTTTTTCAAGGTTCTTTCCCTGATAATAATTCAGCGAATGATGGATATGCTGGTGCCGCACCGGTAAAAATGTATCCGCCAAATTCGTTGGGCTTATATGATATGATAGGCAATGTTTGGGAGTGGACAAACGACTGGTACAGACCAGATTCGCATAAGCTTGCCAATCTGGTGTCTGCAAAGGGATGCTTTAATCCGCAAGGACCCAAATCTAGTTATGATCCTATCGAGCCACTCGTCCCGAAACGCGTTATTAAAGGAGGGTCGTTTTTATGCAGCGATGAATACTGCAGCAATTACCGCCCTAGCGCCCGGATGGCCACTGCTATAGATTCCGGGCAGGAACATTTGGGTTTTAGATGTGTGATGGATTTATAATAAATTCCATTGCTTTTTGAAATATATCCAGACGATTTAAAAATCCAAATCGTCCAAATTGCCGTATATTTTTTTTGAATTCTTAAATTCACCGCCAAACCGTTTAAAATAACCTAATCGATGCCAAAATTTTTCAGAGAACCCCTTTTTCACTTCCTGCTTTTCGGAATACTTATTTTTATTCTTTATGCTTTTGTAAATCAGGGCGAAGCGGGCGAAAATGATATCGTGATAGATGATGGAAGAATGGAACATATTATAGCGCTCCATCAACTCGAGTACAAGAAACCGCCATCAGAAGATGAGCTTCTGGCACTTATAGAAAGTAATATTCGTCAGGAAATTTTCTATCGCGAAGCCCTGCGCTTGCACTTAGATGAAAATGACGATGTGGTAAAAGGACGCCTCGCTCAAAAAATGGAGTTTTTAAATAACGACCTTACCGCTATAGATTCGGAGCCTGACACAGAAGAGCTTGCGGCTTTTTATAGTCAAAACAAGGAGAAGTATAAAACAAAACCGACCTATACTTTTTATCAAATTGGGTTTAGCAAAAACAATGAAACAAATGCCCGCGAAGCGGCAATAAATGTTCTTAAAGAAGCTAATAATATACCGGTGGAGAATATGCGTGATAAAGGAGGTAATCTGCCATTATCTTTTTCGTATAGCGGTATGACTGCTGAGGCTTTGGGATATGAATTGGGTACTGATATGGCTGAAAAGCTTGATAAAGCTCCTCTTAAGCAATGGTTTGGCCCGATAGAAACGAAATACGGTGAGCATCTTTTCTTTCTGGTAGATCGGCTAGAACCAACCTTCCCCGAACTGGAAAGTATTGAAAAAAAAGTCGCAAACGATTTCGCCGCAGAAAAAGAAAAGGAAGTACAAAACGCAATGTACCAGGAGCTTAAAAGCCAATACAAGATACAGGTTGAAACCAATGAATTGGATGCAGCTATGAAGAAACGAATTTTGGAAACCGTAAACTGATATGCTCAAAATTTTCAAAGCATTCGTATTGGTATTATTTTTTCTGGGCTTTTCAGCCAATGTAGCTGCCCATGAGGTAAGACCCGCCTATTTGCAGATTAGCGAAACTGGAAATAACATCTATAAAGTTTTCTGGAAAGTGCCCACCATAAGAAATGCTGAGCCCGACATCAAACCCATTTTCCCGAAAGGGTACACATTAGAAATGCTCCGAACGCCCCAAACACGCGGAAATGGGATGGTGTACGCATACGTGCTGAAAGGAAACGAAAGCCTGGCTGGGAAGCAAATTACAATCGAAGGACTTTCAAGTAGCGGCATCGATGCTCTAATAAATATTGAGTATGCCAACGGTGAAAAAGCATCGCTCTTGGTTCAGCCGGGCAAAAATTCGGGAATCATTCCGGGAAAAACTGACAAGGGCCAGGTTGTAAAAACATATACCATTTTGGGAGTGGAACATATTTTATTTGGATTAGATCACTTACTTTTTGTTCTGGCCTTGATAATTATTACCAAAGGTTTTAAGAAAGTATTAAAAACAATTACCGCATTTACACTTGCACATAGCATTACACTAAGTATGGCTGTACTTGGCTATGCCAATGTTCCGGGACCACCCGTTGAAGCTATTATAGCATTGAGCATTGTATTTTTGGCAGTGGAAATTCTTAAAAATATAAATGGCGAGCAAACTCTAACGAGCAAAAAACCGTGGTTAGTTGCTTTTACTTTTGGACTTCTGCACGGATTTGGATTTGCCGGTGCCCTCGCCGAAGTGGGTTTGCCACAGAGTGAAATTCCTCTGGCTCTGGCATTCTTTAATGTGGGTGTTGAGCTTGGGCAAATCGGATTTGTTATTCTTGCATTGATTCTTATAAAAATATTGGCGCTGAATAAAAACTGGCCAATGGCACTTAAAAAATTACCCGCCTATGCTATCGGATCAATCGCTATGTTTTGGATGATTGAAAGAATCGCCGGATTTTGGAATTAGCTAAATAATCCATATAAAAATTTACGTTAAAAGCTCTTTTCAACATTGCTTTTACTACCTTGCTTGTTTGAATTCTTAACCAGAAAAAGCCATGCTAATAACTCGAGTAATTTATCCCCTTTCTCTTCGCGATAGGGTAAGCTACAAACTAAATAGGTTTTATAAACATTTGAATACAAAGGATGTAACTACGCTCTTTGGAAAAAACGTAAAGATGGATCTGCTTGAAACCGATTTTGGGCATAGAAGGATAATTATGAATGGGTTTTATGAACTCGGCCTTAGTCGCGAAATTCACGAGCTTGCCCAGCAAGGTGGGGTATTGTTTGATGTAGGGGCTAATTATGGCTACTATTCGTGTATTTGGGCTTCCGCAAATAGTGAAAATAAGGTGCATGCCTTTGAAGCGTCGCCAAAAAATGTGGATCCGCTGACCAACAATATCTCAAAAAACGACCTCTCTCCACAGGTGGTAATCAATCAATTGGCCATGGGAAAAGAAAAAGGAAAATTGAGATTTAATTTGGCTCTCGAAAAAAATCAATCGGGCTGGGGTGGTTTAACAATTGATGAAAACACCGAATCTGTTGAAGTAGACGTTAATACCCTGGATAATTATACAGCTGATAACGGGATAGAACGTATCGATGTTTTGAAAATAGATACTGAAGGAGCCGACACCTGGGTGCTGTATGGCGCAGAAAGATTATTGAAAGAAAAAAGAATTAAACATATCCATTTTGAAGTTAATCTACCCCGAATGAAGCTTTTAAAAATTTCGCCCGATGATGCTCCGAAATTTTTGGAGAGCGTAGATTATAAAGTAAAAAAAATATCAGAATCAGACTTTTACGCCTATCCGGGATAGAAGAGCATAAATCCAATTTTTAATTTGCGATGATCAGAAAACATGAAGCTATATCGTTTTTTCAGAATCTTCTAAAAGTAGATTCAGTTCGTTAAGTTCGGCTTTGGTTAAGTCGCGCCACTTCCCTACCGGAATGTCAAGCCTGATATTTATTATGCGGGTTCGCTTCAATTTTATCACTTCATAATCCAAATATTCACACATACGCCTAATTTGTCGGTTAAGGCCTTGTGTGAGTACAATTTTAAAAATATAGTTTCCTACCTGCTCAACCTCGCACTTTTTTGTAACTGTTTCGAGTATAGGAACGCCATTAGACATTTTCTCAAGAAACTCCGGTGTTACCGGCTTATCGACCTGCACAATATACTCCTTGCCATGATTATTTCTTGAGCGTAATATTTTATTTACGATATCTCCATCGTTTGTCAATAAAATCAAGCCTTCACTGGGTTTATCCAGTCGGCCTATAGGGAATATCCGCGTTGGATAATTAATAAAATCAACGATATTGTCTTTCTCTCTTCGGGTATCAGTTGTGCACACTATTCCCACTGGTTTGTTAAAAGCGATGTAAACCGGTTTTTCCTCCGGAGTTGTAATAAGTTTTCCGTTTACGTGTACTACATCGCCCGGCGCTACTTTGGTGCCGAGCTCGGGCACTTTCCCGTTTATGGTTACTCTGCCCTGGTCAATTAATTTATCAGCCGCGCGCCTTGAGCAATAGCCAGCTTCAGTTAAAAATTTATTGATTCTTACCAATTCAGTATCAGCCATGCTCACCCTATTTCTTTTTCTTGTATTTTTTTAAAATCTCGTAATTGCGGTAGGAGGTATCTATACCGAGATATTTCTTCAATACGGCTTTTGTTTTATCTTTTCCACTGCGCCGATTTTCTGAAATATCGTAGTCAAATTTCCAGTTTAGCTTTTCAATTCTTGGCTTCATCACTTCGGGATGACCTCGCTCAAAGAGTTTTAGCTCACGCACATGACTCTCATAGTCAAACGATTCCCCCTTCTCAATATTTTCCTCAATCCAGGAGTCGTCGTGCCAGAGTTTATTAAAATTCTGACGTTTCTTTTGCATGGCTCTCGGGTCTTTTACCCAGCCGTAGTGATAGATATAGGCATCAATAGGCACAACACTAAGTTTTTGGTTTTCGCCTTTTCTAAATCCCTGGGCATCTCGGTATGAATAAATAGACTTATCATTTTTAATTACCCTTATCTCATGGGCATACCAATTGGCACTTGCGCCCACATAATCGTACGAACCGTAAAAATGCAAGTAACTGAAGAGGAGTCCATCCACCTGTTTATCACCTTTATATTGCTCCATAGCTTTCCGAATAACGGGAAGATATTTTTCATGTACCACTTCATCGCCTTGAATGTAAAACGCCCAGTCAGCATCGGCAGCCACTTCGGCGAAAGCCTTATTTGTTTCTACTGCCAGCACACGCCCGCCTTCACGCAAAGATTCATCCCATTCTGTTTCTATAATACGTATTTTTTTGGGGTCGATCGCCTGAATGAGTTCCAGCGTTTTATCATCACTTTTTCCTACTGCGACTACAAAATCATCGCAAATAGGAAGGATAGATAAAATGGCTTCCACAACAGGATAATCATAGATAAGCGCATTTTTAACGAAAGTGAAGCCAGTGACCTTCATAATTGCAAAGGTAAGGATTGGTTTTTTGTTTTTGGTGATTATTCCCTTTGGGTCTTCCTGCCGCTTAGGGTTATACTATCGGAATGAGAAACTGGAGGGTGGCATGGACAAATATAATTTTTGTAGCAAAACCATTAACTTGATCAAAGTAGTAGGGTCTATATCACTTATATTCTAACTCTATCAAGATAAGTAATGCCACGCGTCAAAATAACTAAAAACCAATCACTAGAAACTTTTAAGCCAAATTATTCTACTCGTCAAAAAACTAAAAACCAAGCACTAAAAACTATTTAAGACAAGCTAATACGCTTTAATCTTTCGTAAAGCGGTAAGCATTCATTCAATAGGGGTTTCAGCCTTTCGGGGAATGGTGAAGTTTTGGGTTCGTAGGGTTGGAAACCGGTCGACTTATGTACATTTCCGTACCAGTGCTTTGCCCAAACCCCGTCTTCGGGAATAGGCCCTGATACCCATGTGAGCATTGCCTCATCAAAGGGAATTGCCAATGCAGCACATAATTTTTTGAGCTGATTTTCAGGGCTTTGTAAAATGGACTTGCTGTCTAATATTATTATCGGCAATTCATTGGCCTCCAAATATTCAAGCAATTCAATATGCATAGCATAGCCCACATCTGACATTGTCGGGTTTTCGATTTCTTTGGCGTAAGAAGGAAGCATTTCTCTGGGATCTCGGGTTAGTATGACATTGATCATTTCAGGTAGAAAAGCCCAGTCGATATTGATAAGATGATGGGTCATTTGCTTGAAAAAAAGAACCGGTTTTTCGGCCTTTCCAAGCATCATTTCAACGACTTTATTCCCGTCATTCTCCATGGTATCAAGCACTTCTTGTGCCAATGGATGGTATACTTTGGCATCGCTGCTGCGCAAATAATGAGCGTACAAGGGTTCGTCAAAAACGAGCGTATCACCTCGCTGTGCAAATGCATACATCAGCGCCGTTGATACATTGCGCGGCCCCGACCAAAGATTTATGCGCTTTACGCTATCAGGCATTTACAGAATTATTTAATCGTTTTACTTCGCGTTCAATCAGGTCGTGGTAGAGGCCACTTAATCTTCTGCTCATATTTCCAAACTTGCCATTTCCAATTTGGCGACCGTCTATTTTCACAACAGGTGTAACGCCTCCAAAACTTCCGGTTACAAAAGCCTCATCAGCACCATATACATCAAAAAGCGAAAAATTAGTTTCACGACAAGGTATTCCATTTTCGCGGCACACCCGAATAATATTTGCTCTGGTAATTCCATTCATGCAGTATTGACCGGTAGATGTAAGCACTTCATCATTTTTTACAATAAAGAAATTAGTTGCATTGCAGGTAGCTACAAACCCATGAATATCAAGCATTAGTGCCTCGTCGGCTCCAGCCTCTAGTGCCTGTATAAGTGCCTGTACTTCGTGAAGCTTGCTGTGGCAGTTGAGCCGCGGGTCTAAATAATCAGGACTTCCCCGACGGATGGTGCTGGTAAAAAGTGAAATACCTTTTTCTTTCGATTCTTCTGATGCCTTTTTGTGCTCGGCGATAATCACGAGATTGGGGCCACTTATGGTGAGCCTTGGATCTTGAGAGGGGGTTTTCTTAATTCCTCTGGTTACCATGAAGCGTACATGCACATGGTCGCTCATATTGTTGGCATCAAGCGTTTGCTGTATTTTTTCTGCGAGCTCTTCCCGCGTCATTTTCAAATCCATTCCCACAGTTGCAGCTGCATTCCAAAGCCTGTCGAAATGCATATCCAGAAATACGAGCTGACCTTTGTGCAATCTTACTGCTTCCCAAATGCCATCGCCTACGAGATATCCGCTGTCAAAAACCGATATTTTCGCATCCTTTCGCGGAAGCAGCTCTCCGTTTACATAAATTACAATCTCATTGTTGCGATCATCTTGTAGTGCATTGTGTGTTCCATGGATCATAAACTTCAAATTTTGGAAGCTGTAAACATACCGAAATCACAATGAAAATAGCCCGATATCTGCTGAAAATTCGTACGATTGCAAAACAAGTAAAAAAAACAATGGCGCAAGTAAAGTACCAGGAGATTATAGAAGAAATATTTAATGAATTAAAAGCCAAGCCAAATAAAGGCAAGGTTGCTACGTATATTCCTGAACTTGGAATTGTATCTGCCGAAAAATTTGGCGTTTACTTACGAACTGTTGAGGGGGAATCCTTTTTTTATGGTGACAGTAACGTACCTTTTAGTATTCAAAGTATTGCAAAAGTACTTTCTTTAGCGTTGGCTTATAAAACAGATGGTGCTAAATTGTGGAAACGTGTAGGCGTTGAGCCATCAGGAAACCCATTTAACTCACTGATACAACTGGAATACGACTGCGGCAAACCGCGGAATGCGCTCATTAATGCTGGGGCAATTGTAATTTGCGATGTGCTTATGAGCCAGTATGAAGATGCGCCTGCGGTATTGCTCGATTTTATTCGAACGGCATCTGGCAACTCCAGTATTGAGTACGATATGCGTATTGCTCAATCTGAAAAATCACAAGGTTTTCGCAATATGGCTCTGGTAAATTTTATCAAATCGTTTGGCAATATTAAAAACGATTCGGAGAAAGTACTTGATTTCTATTTCAATCTCTGCTCTATCAAAATGTCGTGTAAGGAGCTCGCTGAAACTTTTGTTTTCCTTGCAAATAACGGGCGTAATCTTGAATTAAATCGCGATATATTAACATCAAGTGAAACGAAACGCCTAAATGCCATTATGCTGACATGCGGGTTTTATGATGAGGCTGGAGATTTTACATACAAGGTAGGCCTTCCGGGAAAAAGTGGCGTGGGCGGCGGTATAGTAGCCGTATATCCAAACAATTACAGCATTGCAGTCTGGAGTCCGAAATTAAATAAAAAAGGAAATTCTTATTTGGGAATGAAGTTTTTAGAGCGGTTTACATCTGAAACCGGCTTATCAATATTTTGAAAATCAAAAAATGAATAAATTATTGCCGGTTATCTTCTTGTTTAAATAATGAATTTAAACTTTCTACCGTTAGAGGCTTTGTAAGATATGCCATTACATTATAGCCTTTGGTTTTATTAATGTCGGTTTGATTATTTGAAGAAGTAAGCACCACAATTTCAACGTTTTCCCAATAATTTCTTTCGAGCGCTTTATATTTTTGAAGAAATTCAAAACCATCCATTCCGGGCATATTTAAATCGAGAAAAATTAAATCAGGCTTATTTCCGGTTTCCGAATTTGCGCTAACATCTTTTACAATGTATTCAAGAGCTTCAGCACCATTGTGAACCACTGCAATATGCTGAGTTAATTCTGTTCTTTCTATAATCTTTTGGTTAATAAAACAACTTATCGGATCATCGTCAATTATGAGTGTGCTCTTAAATTTTTTCATCTATTGCTGCGACTCCTTGTCAGTTTAATTCCCTTCTTGCTTTTTGGTGCGAGAGTCATCATTATGGTTTTTGCAAAAATAATTCAAAAATGGTTCCAACCCCTATTTCGCTTTGAGCTTTTATCATACCGCCATTTCTTTCAACTATTTTCTTTACCAGATAAAGTTCTACACCACTGCCAGAAAGATCTTTATGGAAGCGCTTAGACAAACCGAATATTTGATCGCCGTGAAGCGATACATCCATTCCCAATCCGTTATCAGCAAATCGAAGTACGAAAAACCCGTCTTTTAAGTACGTGGAAATTTTAATCTCTCCAGATCTATCGGGTGATTTATATTTGATAGCATTGGATAATAGATTTAGAATGATTTCTTTTATTCCCGACTCGGAATAGCGTAGTTTTTCTAATTCGAAATGTGTTGAAACAGATGTATCTGCTGCGTCAATAAACTCTTTATGCTCTTCCAGAATCTGAAAAAGCAAATCTTGCAGTTCTATCTCTGCACCATCCGCATCGGGCTTTGAATCAATAAGCATCAATTGTTCAAGCCTATTTATGTTAGCGTTGAGCACAACAATAGATGCATTCATTTTATTGCGAATATTCTCCTGAACCGGATCTGTGGCAGGAATCATAAAAAGTAGATTTAGCAGTCCTTGCAAATTATTTATAGGCGCCTTTAAATCGTGCGAAGTAGCAAAAATGAAATTGTCGAGTTTATCGTTCGTTGCAACAAGTCCTGTATTGATTTTCTTCAGCTTTCTCTTCGATTTCTCTAGTTTATAGATCAACATATTAGAAAAAGCAACAACACTGGTTAACATTATAGTAATTACAATGGCATTAACCCAGAACAGGATGCTGGCAGATTTTCTACCCACTCTTCCCATCACAGCCGAAAATTCGATCTCCTTCGAAGTTAACTCAATTGACAATGTATTGATTTCATTAAAAAACTGACGCTTTAACAAGCTATCTGCCTTACTGTCTGCAAAAGGTGTAGCCTTATTTATATCAACACCGAGATGAATAAGTTGATTGACAAGAGAATCTCCCTGCCACCAAATAGCAATAGCATTCTGCATAAATTTATAATGCCGGAAGCCTTTATAAAGCCAGATAATATTATCAATATTTTCGGGAGGGTTCTGCCCTTTGCTAAGCGATTCTCTAACAAAACTATCGGAGCTGGAGTTTAGTAAACCATGCAAACCAGAGCCAGTACTGGAAGGTATAGAAATATACTGGAGAAATAGTTCATATTCTACAGGATCTTCATAAACCAAGTAAGTCATGAGATGCCTTACTCCTTCTTTCTGATTTTTCGAATAGGTAGACTCTCCTGAAATGTAAGCATTTATGCCCGAGACTACTTTAATAGTATTGTAATTGAAGATAGTGAGCACCGCACACGCAAACACGGCAACAACAAGCAGAAAAACTCTGTTACCCTTCTTTTTTGATATTATAGCTGTGCTTTGCGACATGTACAGTAAAGATTTTATCAAGCCCAAAATTCAGCTACCAGAAATTTTTTCTTTTGGTCAATAGAGTAAAACATGATCTGGTTATTTTGATTGATCCGTTCAAAGGTGCAGAAAATCATTGTGAAACAATAAAAAAAATTCAATTATTTTATTCATTCACAGCCTTATACAGAATAAGCTAATGAATCAAAAAAAGGTTTTTCAACATAAAGCACTTCATCGGGAAGGATATACATCCTGTATTATGCTGACTTTCAGTATCCTGAACCGAAGCATCAATGATCAATTTGAAATTAAGAGTGGTATATCTGAATATGTTCATGATTCTTTATTTTAAACAAATATTGTACATACATTTGCACCGAAATTTTAAAGCTTGCATGAGTAGTATTAGCCAGATTAGCCGGTTTAAATTTCAACAGAAATTTTAAACAAAAGCCTGGCATAATTGTCTTATTAATACTTTATCAAAATGCATTATTTAAAAATCTCGAAAGGAAAATTAATTTAAAACCAAAGTTAAATGAAACAAATTGTAATTATTTTAGCATCAGCACTTATGCTGGTAAGCTGCGGTGGCGGCGAGCAAAACACAGATTCTACAATGGATAATACTCCGGCCACAGAATCTAAATCTGACGAAGTAATGGATGAGGCTCCTGAGGCTGTAACATTAACCATTGAAGGAAACGACGAGATGAAGTACAACAAAGACATGCTATCTGTAAAAGCCGGTCAGGAAGTGACTTTGGTTTTGAAGCATGTTGGAAAAATGGACAAAGCAGCAATGGGTCACAACTGGACGCTTCTTAAAAAAGGTGTTGACATGCAGGAATTTGCAATCGAAGCGATAGCAGCAAAAGATAGCGAGTACATTCCGGTAGGTACCAATAAAGTAATCACTCACACTGCCATGATAGGTGGTGGCGAAGAAACTTCTATTACTTTTACAGCTCCGGCAAAAGGTAAATACCAATTCCTTTGTACTTTCCCAGGGCACTTTGCTGCTATGAACGGAACTTTTATGGTGGAGTGATTTCCAAAAACATTTAGAATGAGAAAGCCCCAATAATTGGGGCTTTTTTTATTCTACAATATAAGTCTTCGTTGTTTAACCTATTTATTTTCGTATATCTTATCCAAAGGCTCCATCAGGCCCTATCGTCACTACCCGATTTGCGGTAGTTTCTCTAAAAGTCTGGTCATGCGTGGTTAAGATAACTGTTCCGGGATAATCAATAAGCGAATTGTTAAACGCCGTAATACTTTCCAGGTCTAGGTGATTTGTTGGCTCATCGAGCATGAGTAAATTAGGGCCGGCCAGCATAGCGCGCGAAATCATACAGCGAACTTTCTCGCCCCCTGACAAAACGCTGCACTTTTTCAGTGTCTCCTGTCCGGTAAAAAGCATTTTGCCCAAAAATCCGCGGATGTAAACTTCATCCTTATCTTCAGAATACTGGCGCAACCAATCAATTAAATTATCGTTGCTTTTGAAATATTTATCGTTATCGGCAGGAACGTACCCTGTAGTTATTGTTTTTCCAAATTCAAACTCTCCTTCATCCGGTTCCATCTCGCCATTCAAGATTTTGTAAAATGCAGTAGTTACAACGCTGCTCGGACTTTGGAGTGAAATCTTATCTCCTCTACGCACATTTAAATCCACATTTTTAAAAAGAACCTGCCCATCAATACTTTTGCTCATGCCGCGTACATGCAAGAGCTGATCGCCCGCGTCTCGGTTTTGATTAAAAATAATAGCCGGATACTTTCGGGTTGACGGCTGAATGTCATCAACATTTATTTTCTCAAGCAATTTCTTTCTACTTGTAGCCTGCTTAGATTTTGAAGCATTTGCGCTAAAACGCGAAATAAACTCTTGCAATTCTTTCTTTTTCTCTTCTGCCTTTTTATTGGCATTTGACCGCTGACGAAGGGCGAGCTGACTGCTCTCGTACCAAAAAGTATAGTTACCCGTATAGAGCTTTATTTTCGAAAAGTCGATATCGACAACGTGCGTACACACGGTATCTAAAAAGTGGCGGTCGTGAGAGACAACAATAACAGTGTTCTTAAAATTGAGCAAGAAATCTTCAAGCCATACAATTGTCTCGGAGTCAAGGTCGTTGGTAGGCTCATCGAGAACCAATACATCGGGATTTCCGAAAAGCGCCTGTGCGAGCAAAACGCGTACCTTTTGCGGACCACTAAGATTTTTTACCTCAGTAGAATGCAGCATTTCTACAATGCCCAAACCAGATAGCAAGCTTGCGGCAGCACTCTCGGCATTCCAGCCATCCATGTCTGCAAATTCAGTTTCCAATTCAGATGCCTTAATACCATCCGCATCCGAAAAATCTGGTTTCGCATAAACGGCATCTTTTTCCTGCATGATTTTCCAGAGCCTTTTATGCCCCATCAATACAGTATCAATTACCGACACATCATTATATTCGCTGTGGCTTTGGTTTAGCACAGCCATCCGTTTACCTGGCTCCAGATATACATGACCGGTATTTGGATCAATATCTCCCGATAGAATTTTTAGAAAAGTTGACTTTCCTGCACCATTGGCACCAATTACTCCATAGCAATTGTCGCCATAAAATTTAAGATTTACTTCATCAAAAAGAATTCTCTTTCCGTATTGAAGTGCTATATTTTGGGTTTCTAACACAGTTTCCTCCTATTTTTTGCGGGTGCAAAGGTCGCATTTATTTATGATATAAAAACAGCTCTGTTTAGGGTGCCTTTTGCACCGATACAAATGTTCTTATAAAGGCTGCCGCCAATAAAACGGCCGAATTATCTTTCGACAGACTTCATTAACCCAAAACAGAGTTCCTCAAGATTACCTGAATAAGCATTGGATCCCGAAACATTTGAAAGCACAACAACGGCTCTGCAATTATTTGGGTCAATAATCATGCACGACGTATAGCCTCCTGTACTTCCCCTTTGCGAATAAAGCATATTTCCATTTTCGCTTCTGGTAATCCTCCAGGCCAATCCTATTTCAGTTTTATCGTCTTGATTGAAAGTAGGATTCCGCGTAAGCGCTAGCACTTTATCGGCAGTATCGCAATGCGCTTTCGCGAATTTTGCCAAATCCTCAGCAGTAGATAGTGCTGCTCCGGCCCCGCCGAGCGCTGCCATATCCCAATTAGAAGTATGCTTGCCGTCTTTATTTAAACCGGGAACCAAAGTATTCTTAATGTCTTCGCGATGGGTTGTAGTTGCCGACATTTTATACTTTTTGAAAATACGCTCTTCAAGTAGGTCGTCAATTGATTTTTCATCAACTTTAGATAGTGTATAACCAAGCAATCCAAAGCCAAGATTTGAATCAGAATAAGATTTTCCGGGCGGATTAGATAATGAAAGATCGTTTTCCAAGTATGCGGCAAGCGTTTTCTCATCAAAATTTTTGTACGGGTTTCGCATACTTAAAAGTGATGTAAGGAGCATACCCGTTGGCACATTTGGTAAGCCTGAAGTGTTGTTTGCCAATTGCTCAAATGTTATTTCAGTACTATCTTTCATTACTACAGGCAGATGTGTTGAAATGCTGTCTGTTAATTTCAACTTATCTCTTACAACAAAATCAGCAAGCAAAGTGGCGGTCATTACTTTTGTAATTGAGCCAATTTCAAAATGTACATCCTGATTGTGAACACTTAAAATGGTATCGTTTCTGGAGATTACTCCCAGAAAAACAGTTCCCGAATCGGTAAGAATAGCGATAGAAACTTGAGTTCTATTTGGAAAATAATCCGTTTTATTAAAAATGAGTGCTGCCTGAGTAGAGTCTATTCCCTTTTCAGCAAATAGCTCATTTGCAGCTTCTGAAGGGGGTGTGGGCTTGCAACTAATAAGCCATAACACGGGCAGGAGAAAACAAAAAAGGGAAGCCTTAATCCAAATCTTAGAAGTCATAGTGCATTATGGATGAGTTTCAAATCTACTCTTTCAGAATAAGAAAATCCATGATTTTGTTTAAATGCTTATTAAAGGCATTCATTTATAATAGCCTTTCGCGAAAAGAAATCAAAATTTTAAGCTGTGCTATTTCCCTCCCTCTTCTGGCTTCGCACAGAGATATAGTTAAAAACTTCGCGCATCGTTTTCTTTCTTATTTCTCTTTGCAAGAGCGGATCAATGTTCTTGAGTTTATACTGAAATTTCATTTCAAGATGATCGGCTTTCATTTCTACCACTTTTAGATTATACGACTTGGACATAATGTACTCGCTAAAACCTTCTAAAGTGCGTATAAGGTCTTTTTCTAATTCTTCTATACTGATTACATTCTTTAAACCTACCTGAAAATCAATGCTCATAATACGTGCATCGCGTCGGGTATAATTTATAATTTCGTTAAAATAGACTTTGAAATTTGGCATAATCACCAAGTCGTCGTCATCATTTAATATTTTGATTTTCAACATACCTATTTCAATAATTCTTCCTTTGTGATTATCGAGTTTTACATAATCGCCTATTCCAAATGTATTTGAAAAGCTGAGATATATTCCGCTTAAGAAATCGGCGATATAGTCGCGTGTTACAAGTGCAATAGCTGCTGCAACTATGGTTGCCGAGGTAATTATTTCAAATGGATCTACCCCGAAAAGCCGAAGGACAAAACCTATAAAACCGAATGCAATAAGAATGTTGGCAATATTTTCAATACCAAAATGCACGTTGTCCTTTTTCTTAAAAGGTTTATTATTGCGCCTTGCATAGTAAGCAATAATCACAATAGAGAGAAGCTTAATAAACAAGTAGAAAATCAAAAATGCCATTAGGGCATATATCATAGGATTGCGATCCAGAATATCCTCAACTGTTTGATTAAAATAGCGCAAATAGATTATTATTGCGAAAAGAATAATTTGAAATATTACACCTGGTTTCTTTAGCATAGCAATAAAGAAGTATGACTTGGATTTAGCTTAAATACCTATTTGCAACTGAAATTGTTGTTACGGCAAAAATACAATGAAAATTAACTTTGGCTTTACTTTCTGCGGGCGTCTTCCATTTCTTTTTGCAAATGATCGAGATAGAGAATTCCATTTAGGTGATCTATTTCATGCTGAAAAATTATAGCTGTAAAATCTTCTACCATTTCTACTTTCTGCTCCCCATTCATTCTATCGTATTCTATCAGTATGGCGTAAGAACGGCAGTGCAGGGTATCTGTTCTATTTGGAACAGATAGGCAACCTTCGCGCCGGGTTTGTTTCATTTCTGAATACTGCAGAATTTTTGGATTCAAATATAGTTCAAACGGAAACCCTTCTTTATCAAAGCGCTGCACCCAAATGATATTTTTCAAAATACCCACTTGTGGCGCAGCTATTCCCACGCCCATTGATGCACTATCTATTACCGTGTGGTAGAGCCTTGCTATAAATCTGGTTAAAACTTCATTATTTTCATCAGGAGTAATGTATTGAGAATCTTGCCTGAGCAGAACAGAGTCTTCTCTATTGGTGATTTTATAAACGCGCATTGGAATTTCTGGCGAGCCATCTAAAATCAAAATTTCCTGATGACTTGAAAATTGAGAGACCTTTTCTGACTTGTACAATACTCCTTTTATGCTGGAGCATCCTGAAATCGTCAGAGCTGTAAGCAATAGTATACCAATCCATTTCAGGAAACCTCTTCTCATTTTAATAGGTAGCTCTAATCTGAACTGAATTCTGGCGTAGTTTATAATCCTTTTCCTGGTACATAAATTCCACTACCACATCTACCTGGCTGTCAGGAGTCCATTCTGGCCCGCCTGTAGTATTGGCCTTTAATCTGATGTCATCTGACCGTTCAGAATTTACCATGGTTTGCACCCAAACGCTATCCCCATTTAAGACCACCATTCTTTTAAAAATCAAATTAGACGGCAATGATTCATTATCTTGGGCTGAAATACTTACTGCTGCGCGCAGCGAACGCTCTGCTTTACCAACAGATGGCATAAAATCGCGCCACAGCTCTGTGCTTAAAAGGAGCGTTTTGCCATCAACTACAAGCGATTGGGGGGTATCTTGCAGCGCTTTCACCAATTTGGCATCTGTCCTTGCGCCGTCTGCTGGCGTAGTTTTTTCGCAGCTGGCTGCACATAACACGAGGGCTGCGAATATTAGAAAAACTGAACGCATATTCTGGTTGGTTTAGGATTTAATTTAGAGATTTGGCTAATATTTCACTTTATCATTCTTTTCTGCCCATTGGTTAAATACCACATTGGCATCGCTCCGCATCATATTTACAAATTCAATTTTCTGGTTTTCACTTTTTTTATCCAGTTCATCGTATATAAACTGATCGTCAAAGTCAATCTTTGCAGCATCTTCTTTGGTGCAAGCGAAATATACTTTCTTGGGTCGCGCCCAATAAATAGCACCAAAGCACATTGGGCAAGGTTCGCAAGATGTGTAAATCACACAATCATCAAGTTGAAAAGTATTAAGTTCCCTGCACGCATTTCGTATAGCAACCATTTCGGCGTGAGCTGTTGGGTCGTTTGTACCGGTAACGCAATTATGTCCTTCAGCGATAATTTTTCCATCTTTTACTACTACGCAGCCAAAAGGGCCACCCATATTGGTTTCCACAGCTTTAGTAGAAAGCTCTATCGCGCGCTCCATAAATCGTTTATCGTCTTCAGTCATATTTATTAAATTCAAATTAATTAAAGCCACGAAAGGTAATTAAACTTTGGATAGTGCCTGCTCAATATCCCAAATAATGTCATCTGAATCTTCCACTCCAATTGAAACCCGGATTAGCTTTTCAGTAATTCCCATCTTACGTGCATGGTCAGGATCTACACCTGTATGAGTCATGGTAACAGGGTGTTGCGCCAAGCTCTCGGTGCTACCCAAGCTTACTGCCAGCTTAATGAGCTTTAACGAGTTGAGAAATTTAAAAGCTTCTTTTTCTCCACCGGCGATATCAAATGAAACCATTGCGCCCGGACCGCTGTATTGACGTTTGTAGATTTTGTAAGCGGGCGAATTTTTATCAATCAATCCCAAATAGTGTACACTTTCCACTTTTGGATGCGCATTTAAAAATCCAGCAACTTTTATCGCATTTTGCTGCTGGCGTTCCATTCTCACTTTAAGCGTTTCGAGGCTTCGCATTAGCAGCCAACCCGTATTGGGGCCAGCCATATTTCCTAAAAAGGTACGAAGTGTTTTTATTCGAACCATTAAATCTTTACGACCCAGCACAGCTCCTGCAATTACATCGCTGTGGCCGCCTATATATTTTGTAGCCGAGTACATTACAAAATCTGCCCCAAGCTGAAGCGGATGTTGCCATAGCGGTCCCATGTATGTATTGTCTACAGCAATTAGCACTTCATTATCACTGGTGTTGAATTTATTGGCCACTGCCCTGCACGATTCAATATCTATTAAATGATTGGTAGGATTGGCGGGAGTTTCTAATATCATCATTGCCAACTTATCAGCTTTACCACTATCTCTGATCATTTTCTCCAGCTCATCTCCTTCTTGCCCCGATGTAAAACCGAGGGTTTCAATACCAAACTTAGGCAGGAAATGTTGAATAAAATGGTCTGTTCCACCGTAAAGTGGTGTGCTGTAAACCAATAAATCACCGGGTTTTAAAAACTCCAAAAGCACTGTGCTTATCGCGGCCATTCCACTTTCAAATACTGCACAATCATCTGCTTTATCCCATAGGCATAGCCGATTCTCAAGAATCTCCAAATCGGGATTATTAATACGACTGTATATTAATCCAAGCTCTTCGTTTGGCAATTTATCGCGCTTCCCATAAGCTACTTCAAAAAAGGCTTTTCCTTCTTCGGCTGTTTTAAAAGCAAAGGTTGAGGTTTGAAAAATGGGACATTTAATAGCTCCTTCAGATAACTCTGGCTTGTAGCCATAAGTCATCATTAAGCTTTCGGGTTTAAATTTATGATCCATAATAACTACTTTTGATTCTTATGAGAAAAGCGGTTTTTCTTCTCCATTGCAAAACTACTTGCATTTTTTAGAAGAGTTGAAGAATTATGTAATTTTGATTGATTATGAATTGTGCGAAAGCTAAAGCGTCACTAAAACTGATATTGTAATCAAAGTCACCTAAGAATCACATTAAAATAGCGACTTTTGCATCATTCAAAATACATCACGAACTTAAAATACAAATATTATGGGATTAATGGATATGCTAACGGGCAGCTCGAAAAAAGACAAAATTCAGGAAATGCTTCAAAATGGAGCTGTAGTGGTAGATGTGCGCAGCCCGGCAGAATTTCAGGGTGGCCACGTGGCTGGCTCTACAAATATTCCGCTTCAAGAGATCGAGAAAAACGTTGATAAGCTTAAAGCAATGAAAAAGCCTGTTGTGCTATGTTGTGCTAGCGGTGCCAGAAGCGGACAAGCCAGCAATTTCTTAAAGTCAAAAGATCTTGACTGCGAAAATGGCGGTGGCTGGACTCGTGTGAATTCAATGATGTAATAGGTTTAATTGTCAGCATAAGCGTTCATTTTCTTCAGAACAAACGGCCGACCAATAAAAATCAAAAGAATTAATCCAATGACGATACTAATCGGAATTGGATTTTTTTTTGAACTGCTCATACGAGGAAAGAGCTGTGACTACAATACCTTTGAATGAACCAAAGAGACAGAAGAATCAACACGATTTTTTGCTACAAGGAAATTTACCTCATCAATTCTTCAATCTTTTTATAATCGGCTTCTGCCCAAGAATGCATATTGGTAAGAACGAGATATTCAGCCCTGAATTTATAAAGCTCAAGCCGGTTTGGATATTTCATTATCAAATCATTGACTTTATTCAATACATCTGCAGGATTGATGTTTCTCAACTGATCTTGATATTCAAGCCTAAGCCCTCTTTGAGAAATGGTAGAATAATCTTTTTAAACTAAGCTATACCCCAAATCATATTCGTGAATGGCGCTATACCATTTGTTATCCAACATCCATTTATCGCCTTGAGCCATATATTTATTAAATTCCATAAAATCTGACGTGGTTACTGTAATTGAATGAATGATCTTACCAGCAGGCCTCGACGGCCAAAATATTACTGTAAGCCAAATGGCAATCGAAAAAATAAGCACAGATATTAGGGTGAGAAATATCTTTTCTCGAAGATACTCTTTCCGGATTTTTGATCGAATTAATGCACGCTCTTGAGGTGTGGCTGTTCTAAAAGCTGCTTCGCCCCCCGCAGCTTTTCTATAGGCCTCTTTGGCGCGAAAATAAGATTTCCCACTTTTGAATAATCTTTTCTTCCGAATCAATGCCGTATTGTTTCGGTAGCTGACTATCATGTGCATTATGCTGCCTTCGCCGCCCAAGAGTTCTTTTTTTAAAGCCAATATACCATTTTTACAAATAAAAAAAAGCCCCAATCTGGGGCTCTGATTTGATTGAAATCTTAATGTCAGAATAAGAAAATTTATTGTAAGACACTTGTATCTCCACTCACCTCTCTGTCTTTCAGCTTCATAACCAAATCTAGTGCATCTGGAATCACATCGCTGCTGAGCACAATTAGCGATCCTTCCACGGCATTGTCAACCGCAAAAATAATCGCTTCTCTCTCTGAAGGGATTATGGTAGTCTTCATATTCGGGTTTTGCATTTTAATGCCGTCGTGAAGCATTTTTATGAGCTCTTCTTCCGTTTTTCCGCGCAAGCGCTTATCCTGTCTGATAATGATTTCATCAAACATTTCAGCAGCTATCTGGCCAATAGCGTTATTGTCTTCTTCGCGTCTGTCGCCAATTCCTGCTATTATCCCCACTTTTACGGTGGCTTCAATAGAATCAACAAATTTCTTTAATGCCCGCATTCCCGCAGGGTTGTGAGCATAATCGAGCAAAATGTTGAAATTGTTGAACTTAAACATATTAAGTCTTCCCGGAGTTTGCGTAGGCGACGGAATAAACGTTTCGAGTGCCACTTTTGTATCTTCAATACTTATTCCCTGAATATTTGCAGCAAGGATAGCTGGCAAGACGTTTTGAATCATAAACTCCGCTTTTCCGCCATGGGTAAGCGGAATATTCTCTGCACGCATTACACGCATTTTCCACTCTCCTCTGCAAAGTGTTACATATCCATTTTCATAAATTGCTGTAATTCCACCCCGCTTTTGAAGAGCTTTGATGCGTGGATTGTTCTCATCCATAGAAAACAATGCCAAACTGCATTCAATGTTTCTCCTCATTTCGTAAACCAGATCATCATCTGCATTTAATATGGCGTAACCGGATGGCAACACAGTTTCAGGAATAACTCCTTTAACCTTAGCCAATTGCTCAATGGTATGTATTCCGCTAAGGCCGAGATGATCTGCAGCAACATTAGTTACAATACCTATATTGCATTTCTTAAAGCCGAGTCCTGCTCGCAATAAACCACCACGGGCACATTCTAAAACGGCAAAATTTACGGTAGGGTCTTTCAATACAAATTCAGCGCTGGTGGGACCTGTGCAGTCTCCCGTAACGAGCAATCTATTCTGAATGTAAACACCATCGCTGGTAGTATAACCTACACGCTTTCCATTGAGTTTAGCAATATGGGCAATGAGTCTGGTAGTGGTCGTTTTTCCATTTGTTCCCGTAACTGCAATAATTGGAATTCTTCCGGTATCGCCGTGTGGGAATAACTTATCGATAACCGGTGCAGCAACATTTCTCGCCAATCCCGAGGTAGGTGCAAGGTGCATTCTAAAACCGGGGCCGGCGTTTACCTCAAGTACAGCACCACCTGTATCGTTTAGCGGCTGGGAAATATCTGTAGTCATTATGTCAATTCCACAGATATCAAGGTCAATAATTTTAGAAATCCTTTCGGCCATCGATACATTAGAAGGATGCACAATATCTGTTACATCTGCCGAAGTACCGCCCGTTGAGAGATTGGCAGTATCTTTAAGGATGAGCATCTCACCTTCGGCAATTACAGAGTCAATATGATATCCTTTTGCAGCTATAATCGTCTTTGTAAGTTCGTTTACAGTTATTTGCGTAAGCACATTCTCATGTCCATACCCACGTCGCGGATCAGAATTAACCTTGTCAACAAGCTGCTGAATAGTTGATTTTCCGTCTCCAATAACATGTGCTGGCGTACGTTTAGCAGCCGCAACCAGCTTATTGTTAATTACCAGTAGTCTATAATCTTCGCCATTAATATATTTCTCTACAATAACAGCGCGTGAAATATCTTTTGCCGCATTAAATGCTACAACTGCATCAGCATAATTCTTTATATTAACAGTTATTCCACGACCGTGGTTTCCATCAACCGGTTTTATAACCAGCGGAAAACCGACATATCTGCACGTTTCTTCAAGGCTGCTCTCTTTGCGAATAATCTCTCCGCGGGGAACCTGTACCTCGGCTTGCTCAAGCAAAAATTTGGTATCTTCCTTATCGCAGGCAAGCTCTACTCCTATGCTACTCGTTTCGCTGGTTACAGTGGCCTGGATGCGTTTTTGATTTGCTCCATAACCCAACTGGCAAAGCGAATATTTATTTAAACGAATCCACGGAATACCGCGTGCCTCTGCTTCTTCAATAATAGAGCCTGTGCTTGGTCCCAGTCTTACCGCCTCACGCAATTCGCGCATTTTCTGAATATCCGCTTCCAAATTGTAATCAGCGCCGCTTACCAATGCTTCACAAATTGCAACTGCGCTTTCGGCGGCAAATCTTCCCACGGCCTCTTCCATATAGGCAAAAACCACGTTATAAACGCCTTCTTCGCCAAAGCCGCGGGTACGCCCGAAGCCAACATCCATTCCTGCCAGGGTTTGAATTTCTAAAGCAATATGCTCAATTACGTGACCCATCCAGGTTCCCTCATCTACCCGTTGAAAGAAACCCCCTTCAGTGCCTACTGAGCAACGATGCTCATACATTCCGGGAAACATCTTTTCAAGTCTTTCTCTAAATCCATTTACTTTATTGGTAGGTTTTTGCTCCATTTCCAGAAGGTCGAGCACCATAACAATAAGTTTATGACGGCGCACAGACCAGTAGTTTGGCCCCCGCATGGCATTGATAGAACGTATTTTCATTTAATCAGAGTTTTAAAGTTATTAAGACCACTATGTATGGAAATTCATCGAAATATATGGTTTTGATTCAATAAATAGGGTAATTTTGAACTTTATTCAAAAAAAATCTTTGATGAGCGATAGTAGCGCAAATGGTGTCTTGATACCAATCGGGGGGAATGAGGATAAAGGATACGATCTGGAAGATGTGTATGCTTTAGACTTTATTGAAGAAGGGATTTTGCAACACGTTGTAAAACAGGCAGGCGGAAAAAACTCAAAAATTGTCATTATTCCTGCCGCATCTAGCATCCCAAAAGAGGTAGCCGTAAATTACCGCGACGCTTTTACAAAACTGGGTTGTACCAACGTGCATCTTTTAAAGATACGAGAGCGGGCTGATTCTGAAAAAGAGAAGTCTATAGATCTGGTGAAAACAGCTGATGCACTTATGTTTTCGGGTGGCGACCAGTCTAAGATTGTCGCCAAAATGGGCGGATCTACCATTCATAAAATAATGATGGATCGGTATCAAAAGGAGCATTTCGTAATTGCCGGAACCAGCGCGGGTGCCATGTGCATGTCTCAAGAAATGATCACCGGTGGCAATAATACCGACTCATTCCGCAAGGGGACCGTTTTTATGGATAAGGGAATGGGCTTCATTCCATCGCTAATTATTGATTCACACTTTATTCGTCGCGGAAGGTTTGGCCGATTGACAGAAGCAGTAGCCAAATATCCCGAATTGGTAGGAGTTGGTCTCGCAGAAGATACAGGTTTAATTATCAGAAATGATACAGAGTTTCAGGTTATTGGATCTGGAATGGCCATTGTGTTTGATGCGCGAACCTCTACCCACAACAATCAGCGGATATTGGAAGAAGGTACTCCAATGACCCTAACAGATTTAAAAACGCATATTCTTTCAAATGGAGATCGTTTTGAGATAAAAACAAGAAAGATTAAGGTATTGCCTATGAATGCCGAGTTTGTTTAATGATAATGTCTGTCGTGTCTCACTCTACAGCGGAATCTACCACGTCAGCGCGGAATTTTAAAGCTGTTGTGTAATTCTGTAAATTGCAAGTGGGTTATTCGGTTTTGAGTTTTCGGTTCTTTGATAAAAACCGAAGGCTTATTGCTTGCCTATTGCTTATTGCCTATCACCTATTGACTATTGCTTTTTGCCCATTGCTTATTGCCCATTGCTTATTGCTTATTGCCGCCCTTGTGCATTCCTCTGCATACGCACTCCCTTCGGTCGTACATACGCACTCCCTTCGGTCGTCGGCGAAAAGCCTCGTCGGATGCAGGAAAGGGAGTTTACCTTACGGTATAATAAAAATTAGAATCTAATTGGAAGGATTTGAGTAGTAATTAAGATCGTTATTGTCTATTGCAAATTGCCAATTGCTTATTGCAAATTGCCTATTGCTTATTGCCAATTGCTTATTGCTTATTGCCAATTGCTTATTGCCCATTGCCTATTGCAAAATTAACTCTACAGATAAATATTAATCTCCTCCAACCCATCAGAATTGCGACACCCTCTGTACATCCCCTCGGTATTAAAGGGCATAGCTATGTCGCCTTTTGAATTTACAGCAATCAGACCACCGTCGCCGCCTATTTTGAGAATCCGCTTGTTAATAACTTCATCAGCAGCCTTTTGAAGTGAATATCCCTTGTGCTCAATTAGGCAAGCCACATCGTAAGCCACAACGCCGCGTATAAAAAACTCGCCGCTTCCGGTGCACGATATTGCGCAGGTTTCGTTATTGGCATAATTGCCTGCACCAATCATAGGGCTGTCGCCGATGCGGCCAAACCGTTTATTGGTCATTCCGCCTGTGCTTGTTGCTGCGGCAATATTTCCGTCAGCATCACAGGCTACTGCACCTACGGTTCCAAATTTTGAATCTTTTTTTGACGAATGGTCTAATTGAAAACTGTCGGTATCTTTTATCTCAAGCCATTGTTCGTGGCGAAATTCATCGTAAAAATAAGAATCAGGCTCCTGTGTATATCCCTGTAGTTTAGCAAATTGAAGTGCTCCCTTTCCAGCCAGGAAAACATGTTCACTTTTGTCCATAACATCGCGCGCAAGGCTCACCGGGTTTTTAATGCCCGAAATCAGCGATACAGCACCTGCGTTAAGTGTCTTCCCATCCATTATTGCCGCATCCATCTCGTGGGTTTCATCGGCTGTAAAAACACTTCCTTTACCTGCGTTAAACAGCGGAGAGTCTTCCATTACCCTTACCGCAATCTCTACCGCATCAATGGCAGATTTTCCTTCAGCTAGGGCAGAATATCCCGCATTGAGGGCTTTTTCCAGGTCGGCTCTGTAATTTTGCTCCTTTTCGGGCGTCATCATTCCTTTTACGAGCGTTCCTGCTCCACCGTGTATTGCTATTGAAATTTTCATAAAATATAAGGTTGGTTTCTTAAATTAAAAGACCGGGTTGCATAAAATCAATTGAGGACAATTCGTTTGGTAGCAATTATTTTGTTTCCGCTTCCGCGAATTTCTAAGAGATAAATTCCACGAGATAAACTACTAACATCCATTCGGTTTGAGTCTTCTACCTGAACCAAATCTCCAGCAGAATTAAAAAGCTTTAATTTGATCTTGCCGGAAGTGTTTACTGTAAAATAATCGGTTGCAGGATTGGGACTTATCGTGAATTCTTCTTTTTCAGTTTTAGCTATTCCGGTCAGATTTAAATTCAATTTAAATAAACCTGAATTGCCCAAAAAGCCCCCTTCTGAAGTGAAATAAAAGAGACCCGGATTTATTTCTGAAACTCCTTCTATTTGATAAGAATAACCAGATGGAGCCTGTAAATCAATATGCTCTGTTATACCCTGCGAAAATTGTCCTTCGGGAAATGATGAAATAATAATTGCAAACGGACTTATTAGCGAATAGCCACTCAAAATTAGTCTTCCGGTGTTTTCATTTATAGCTGCACCGGTAATCATCCCCTGCGCATCCATACTATCTGTTCTGTTTAGTGCATAATTGCCCGGTAGCTTGCTTAAGGGATATACATTTGTGCGGTTGTCGCCCCAGTTTTTTGTAAAGATGTACAGGCTGTCCTGATAGGAAATAAAGGCTTCTGCATCGAAATTGGTAGAAAATGGCGCCGACGTAAAATCTGTTTGATCACTATAGTTAAAAGAAATTGCTTCGGCAGTAGCCTGATCGTTATCAGATTCAAAATAATCGCTTTGCAAAATTCGGTAAACTTTCAAATCGGTACGCACTCCATTGTTATTTCCAAAATCACCTATGTATATATACGTATTGTCGTGGGCAAGATCTTCCCAATCTTTATTGATAGCATTCAGCACAGCCACTGTTCTAAGCACATTTCCCGTAAGGCTATCTATTTCGTAAAGGCGTGCTTCTCCACCCGAATCACTGTGGGTAATTAATTTTCCGTTAAGGTATATTAAGCCCGAGCTTTCGCTGATGGTAGAAGATAGTGGGGTGAGCAATTCTAAATCTTGCGCAAAAATTGACACAGGCAAAGTAACCAGTAAGAACTTTAAAAGATGTTTTGCCATCAATACTTGTTTTCTGCAAACTTACTTAAGAATCTGCAATGCACTCCATAAGTTTCGTTCTTAACTCGAATATTTACCAAACTTTTTATCTACTGCCATTGTGCGGTAATCGAAAATTTCCTGAAGTTTACTTTTTATTAAAATCCCATTGGCCATAGCACCTAAAAAGCCAAATGGTGGCTTGTAACTCACAATATCGCGCATCAACACGCCATTTGGAATTGCTGAAATATGATGCTGGTGATGCCAAATAGCATAAGGCCCCACCCGCTGCTCGTCAACAAAATACTCTTTCTCCTTTACATGAGTTATCTCTGTGACCCACAGTGTTTTAATTCCAAATACAGGGCTTACCTTATAGCTGATAATCATACCGGGATACATTTTTTCAGAAAGGTTATTGGAAATAATATCGAAGCCCATATAGTCGGGGGTGATTTCTTTTAAATTGCCGGGAGATGAAATAAAATCCCAAACTTCATCGATAGACGCGTTTACTTTTTGTTCTTTTATTAATTGGTAGAATCCCATTTTTGCAGTAGTGTATTTATAGGCTTAATTAACCAAAGGATTATTATTTTGTTTAATATTTTTCGGGAACATATAAACACATGACATTTGCCTAAATAAATAAACTGACCAGTGGTGCTACCGAGTTGCCTTTTTGTAAAACTTAAATAGGCTTTTATTCAGCTTTCTTGCAGCAAGGAGTATCCTGTCAATTTCAGGCTCTAAGCTATAGGCACGCACATAATACGGAAACGGATCGGTGAGTTGCTCAAGATTTTGATCTTTTACAACAAATGCCGGAAGTCTCAAGTTTGACGAAGAATAATAAACCGGTTTATTTTCAATTCCTTTTTCGGTGACTACCTGTCTATAAGTATCATACCGGGGGTCGCGTTCTTTTAAAATAGCCAAATCAAGAACCAGGTAATACACATCATTTACCAGCGGGTTTGGAATTTCATTTAGCTGCCCATTCATAAATTTCATATTGTCAAAATCTTTTGAAATAAGCTTATCTGTTTCTTCGCTGTAGAAGAATGCGGTTTTACAGAATTTAATATTAACCGGAAAGGTTGTCGCAATGGCCTTATTTAGCGCTATTTGGTCGGCTTCCATTTCATTTGCCTTCTGGTCATAGCCCTTTTCTCTTATTGTCTCAAGCGTTTGTGACTTCGTTGACAGTCTAATCAGCAAAATTCCCTTTTTCAGATTCTTAATTTGCTCTTCAGCAATTTGCCGTTCAATCTTTCCTTTGCTCTTCCCCCTCTTTGTATTGACCTCTATATTTTGCCCGTAGCCATGTTGCAAAATCAAAACAAGAAATAGCCATGTCCCTAATATCGTTTTTCCCATGATTTAAAACTACGTAAAATATCTAAGGACGTCTAATGAGCAATTCTAAAATATACCGAAGCAGGAGATATTAAATTATTTTTTGTAGGTTTAAACTTTCTGTTTCATAGCTAGGAAATCCTCATACCTTGTTCCCTTGGTTTTGAGGATTTCCTTTTTTTATAAAATGAAGAAGCAACTATTCACTTTTTCTAAAATTTCTGAAATACCAAGGTGGTCATTGCCCTTAAATCTTGAACATTGGTTGTTTTTACTGGTTCAATGAGCTTTAAAGGGTAGGATTGTAAAAGTTCTGATATTATTCTTCTGGTAACATAAAAATTGCCGGCTTCTTTGCTTATTCCATCTTGAACCCAAGGCTTTTTACCGTCTAATCCAATATCTGAAGCGACGCGTATAAATAAAGTGCCTTCCGGTTTCAATACCCTTACTAATTGAGAAAACATAACATCAAACTGCTCCCTGCTTTGCGCGAAATGCAATACAGCACTGCAGAGAATGTGGTCGAAAGCACTTTCGCCGAAAGACAAACTATCTAAGTTTCCTACCGTAAAATTTTTTGAAATGTCTGGATAATTCTCTTTTGCCTGCGCAATTCTTTCAGCATCGGCGTCAATTCCCGCAAGGGTGAAATAATTCTGATAAAACCATTTCAAATTTCGTCCACTCCCGCAGCCTGCATCCAAAATGGATTCACCGGGCTGGTAGCGCCCTTTCAAAATCTGGTCGATAATGTAGATATCAACATTGCCAATTAGGTCGTAGGTCTGTTTGTAATTCATTAGGATTTTAAACCGTTATAAGCTAGAAATATTAGTTGATTCATCTGTAACGTAAGTCACTGTAAATAAGGAATAAATACGCGATCTTTATGTAAAATTAATAAAAGCAATTAAAATGGAAAATACAGAACCAGTTGCGGTCAATCCAATGCCAAGAATTGGCGACCAGGCACCAGACTTTAAAGCAAAAACAACCAAAGGCGATATTGAGTTATCAAAATTTGCAAAAGATAAATGGATTGTGATGTTTTCGCACCCTGCCGATTTTACGCCTGTATGCACCACAGAATTGAGTGGCTTCGCAACGCGTAAAAATGAGTTTGACGCACTCAATACAGAGCTTTTAGGATTGAGTATCGATAGTATTCACGCACATTTGGGTTGGGTTAATAACGTGCATGAAAAAACGGGCGTTTATTTCGACTTTCCGATTATAGCCGATATTGATATGAAAGTAGCTAAACTTTACGGTATGCTGCAACCAAATGAAAGCGAAACTGCAGCTGTTAGAGCTGTCTTTTTTATAGACCCTAAGAAAAAAATACGTTTGATTATGTATTACCCACTAAATGTAGGTAGAAACATGAATGAAATTTTGAGAGCGTTAGAAGCTCTGCAAATATCTGATGAGCATGGTGTAGCAATGCCTTTGGACTGGAAAAAAGGAGATAAGGTAATCGTTCCACCACCAAAAACATTGGATGAGATGGCTGATAGACTTAAAGATGATCGTTATGAGAAAGTAGATTTTTATCTCGCCAAAAAATCATTGTAATTGGTCTTCTTGAATTTTAGTTAAGTTTGATAAGAAAGAATTAAAGCGGCGAGAAATTGCCACTTTAATTTTCAAATATTGAATTACATTTGGAAAATGGAACTCAAACTCACAGATAAATTAGCCATTGAACGAACCAGACTTGCAAACGAACGTACTTTTCTGGCCTATTTCAGATCGGCAATTGTGTTTTTGAGTTCAGGATTTGCCATAATTAAATTGGAAATGCTTCGAGAGGTAATTTGGATTGGTTATGCTCTCATTGTGATTGGACCAATTTTATTTTTCATCGGCTTGTTTAGGATGTTGTACGTGAAGAAACGAATAAAGAAGTCCTATCAAAATGACCCTGATTAAAAGACTACAGGTTATTTGGAGTTCGTGATTTCTTGGTTAAAGTATAGCGGTGGTGATTGAAGGCTGATGCTACGAAGAAAATATTTTAGTGATATATGTTATTGGATAGGCCAAATCTGTATAATCTCACAATTGGCGCCGGTGATTAGTTTTACCATAGTCGCAGGCTTTGTTTTTGGTAGAAATTAAAATATACAATCATGAAAAAAAACATGGGCGGTGCAGATCGCATTATTCGAATCATTATCGCAATAGTAGTTGGTATTTTATATTGGCAAGGCATAATTGCAGGAACATTGGCTTATGTATTGCTGGCATTTGCAGTAATATTTTTAATCACGAGTTTCATCAATTTTTGTCCTTTATATCGATTATTTGGCGTAAACACTTGCCCGAAAAAATAGGACTAAAACTAGTGTTGTCAATTTATTAGCGGTTACAGCAATTTGCTGTAACCTTTACGTATTCAATAGTATAGAAAAACGGAACCTTATGAATATCAAACAATTCGAATACAAACCACTTGCCCACTATTCATACGCAATAGTAAGTAAAGGCAAAATGGCCGTTATAGATCCGGAAAGAAATCCGGAACAGTATTACGCTTTCGCGAAAGCGAACAATGCAGAAATAGTTGCCATCATAGAAACGCATCCTCACGCTGATTTTGTGAGTTCACATCTTGAGATTCACAAAAAGACAGGAGCAACTATATACAACAGTAAAAAATTAGGTGCTGACTATCCGCATCAATCATTTGATGAAGGTGATAGTATTGCTTTGGGGAATATTACGCTAAAGGCTATAAATACCCCCGGCCACTCACCAGACAGTATAACAATAATAGCTACTGAAGGTGATAAAACAACACTTTTTACTGGAGATACACTTTTTATCGGTGATGTTGGTCGTCCAGACTTGCGCGAGAAGGCTGGAAATATGAAAGCGAAGCGGGAAGAGCTTGCTGAAATGATGTACAACACTATGCAGAATAAGTTCAAAGATTTGCCAGATGATGCTGTGGTTTATCCAGCTCACGGTGCGGGTTCACTATGCGGTAAGAATTTGAGTGATGCAAACAGTAGCAGTTTGGGCAGTGAGCGAATGGGCAATTGGGCATTTAAGGATCAATCCAAAAAGCAATTTATGGACACTTTGCTCGAAGGTCAACCGTTTATTCCGTCTTATTTTGGTTATAATGTGGATATCAATAAAAGGGGTGCAGCAGATTTGAAACCAGCAATTTCTAAAATTCCATTTGTGGAAAATTCAGTTCCTACCGGACTTATAATCGATATGCGCAAAAAAGAAACCTTTAAAAAAGGCCATTTAAAGAACAGTATCAACATTGATGCAGCATCGGAAGATGATAAATTTGAAACTTGGTTAGGCGCTATAGTTCAGCCTAAGGAAGAATTCACATTAGTTGTTGATAGTGAAAGTAGTAAAGACAATATTTTGCACCGTGTAGCCAAAATTGGCTATGAACAACAGCTGAAGCAAATTGTCACACTTCCGAAAGAAAATCTTGTAAATACAGAAAAATTAGATCTGGCTGATTTTAAAAATAATCCCGATAACTACACCATTGTTGACATACGCAACCAAAGCGAGATAAACGAAGGCAAGTTTTTTAATAAAGCACTTTCACATCCGCTAAATGAGCTACGCGGCACAGCAAGTAAAATCCCAACAGACAAGCCCATCGTGGTGCATTGTGCGGGTGGGTATCGCAGCGCGGCGGGAAGCAGCATTCTCAACAAAGAACTAAAAGGTGTTAGAGTATATGATTTGAGTGATGATATAGAACAATTTAAAAAGTGAGCTTAAAAAAACCCACAAAAGATTACGTTTTTGTTATCGTTCAACTATTGCTTTTCGCAGTGTACTTTTTACCCGTGCACTTGTTGTCGACGATAGCACTGCCGGTTTGGTTGAATTATGCCGGCTTAATCATGTTAATATTGGCCGTTGTATTTGGAATTATGGCTTTCGTGCAGTTAAATACAAACATCTCACCTTATCCAACTCCTTTGGAATCAGGGAAATTAGTTACAAACGGAGTCTTTCGAGTTGCCAGACATCCAATTTATACATCTTTGATTTTTTCGGGATTTGGGTATGCCATTTATCAGGAATCAATTTTTAAACTCTTCATAACCTTGCTTTTGGTTATTCTGTTTTATTTCAAGTCGAAATATGAAGAAAGCCTGCTGACACAAAAATATCCTGATTATCCAGAATACAAAAAGCGAACACGTAGATTTATTTAGAAACTAATGAATAATCTACCTTCAGATTTTTGGAATGAGCGGTATGCTGATGCTGAATATGCTTACGGCATTGCGCCCAACGACTTTTTTAAAGCCCAGCTTGACGCGATAAAACCAGGTGATATATTATTGCCCGCCGAAGGCGAGGGTCGCAATGCGCTGCACGCCGCTAAGCAAGGCTGGAACGTGACTGCATTTGACAGTAGCAGTGGCGGTAGAAAAAAAGCTATACAACTCTCATTGGATCATGGCGTAGCAATGCACTATGAAGTAGCCGATGTATTGGAATTTAAAACCAACAAAAAATTTGATGTTTTGGGTTTTATTTATGCCCATTTTCCAATAGAAATTCGAAAAGCGGCTAACCAACGATTGATTGAATTACTTAAACCCGGCGGAATTGTAATTTTTGAAGCTTTCGCTAAAACACAATTGGGAAATCCTTCTGGCGGCCCTAAAAGTCTCGAAATGCTATTTTCTATTGAAGAAATTGAAGCCGAGTTTTCCGGAATACAATTTATACTGATGGAAGAAAAATTCATCCAGCTTAACGAAGGTCAATTCCATCAAGGGAAAGCTGACGTTATACGGTTTGTGGGAATAAAGGAATAATCCCAATCCTTTAGAATCCTTAACATGATCGCTATTGTTGCTTAAAAATCACCGAGATCAAACCAATCGGAAACACTTTTTTTTACATGGAGTGAGTTTTGTCCAGAATTCCCAAAGCCAAATTTGGATAATGTCGGTGGGTTTTTGCTATCCCCGAAAGGGATGGACATAAGCGCACTTAATATCCATCCTTTCCGAAAATAATCCTATTTACCTTAAACTGTTTAAAAATTCCTTAAAGTCAGAGTCGCTATAATCTGCCATTCCTTTATGCGACCATGCCAAATTCCCATCAGCGTCAATAACATAAGTAGTAGGAATTGACGACGACTGATACATTGCTGGCAGGCTGCTTGCCGGTGCATAAATAGGCAAGTTGTACCCCTTCTTTTTATCGAAAGCTTTAGCTGTTTCGAAGTTTCGGTCGAGCGAAAGCATCACAAAAGCAACTTCCTGACCCATTTCTTTATATAGTTTTTCAATACTCGGCATTTCGGCAATACAAGGCGGGCACCAGGTAGCCCAAAGGTTCATGAAAATCACCTTGCCTTTCAAATCTTCCAATGATGTGGTGTTGCCATCCTTATCCATCAGTTCCAAATTGAAATCTGCCTTTGGCAATTCAGACATCGTTCTTGTTCCCACTTCTCTCCCACTTTCATCCAGTTCAGGCTGAGCAGCTACTTTCACATTGGGGTTCATCAAGCCTGTGGCGAGAAGGCCGCGTTGTGCAAAACCTATTAACCTGAGTTCGATTATTATTTTGGATTCAGAACGCCAATAAATAGTAAGTTTCAACTAAAAATAATGAAGTAATAGCGGGCTATTGCAAAGCATTTTTAGGCAGAAAATCGCTGTTTAGAGGTGGTATGAGAAAAAAAACTTTTCCATAGAATCCAATATACTGTGTTGTCTTAGCTCGATATAGCCCGCTATATCTTCACAAAGACGCCTTGTCTATTCAATTCTATGAAAATCTGAATTTCCAAATAAGAGTCGAACTCAGGTTATTACTTCGGCCTGCATGCCCGTTGCGAAAATAGTAATAGCAGCTACGGCTAAAATGCCGTACTGTATCCATGTTTTCTTTGTACTCCTATTTTTTTTCGTTTTCATAATCTTATAATTTTATTGAAATTTATAATCGGTTCCCGGAACAGTCGAAAAAGAATATTCACCCAAGTATTCACAATAGGCTCTCCCGTCCAAGACTGGCGAAACCGGCGAGTTTTTTTGGAGATATTCTTCCACCGCTTCATGAATGGTATAATCTTTAAACTCAACGTCTTTTACATTGGGCATTCGGCACAAATTATCAATTGGGTCGCCAGGGCGTTCACATGCCGAGATGGTATAGTATTCTTCGTCTTGCATTGGCTCGCCTTTTACGGTTATTGTTGAAATGCGCTTACCCTTTCCATTTTGACTATTAAAATCAACTTCCATTCCCGAAAAACGCACCATCCATCCGCCGAAGCGCTCCATAGGATATTCAGCAAATGCATTGTGCATTTCTTTTTCTAACCAATCTTTAATCTGTTTCCCAGTTACCTTGCCTGTTTTTACCTTTTCGTTAACCGGAAGTAAATTCCAAAGATTTGCTCTGGTTATAGGCGCAGGTTGGCCATCTTCGGGAACAATGGGATTACCAAAACGGAACCCATTAGAAATGGAAATATCTGCTCCTGTTTTCCAGCGAGCCGCATCCGTTATCATATTATCCATGCTGTTTTCAACAGTAAGATATCGGTACAAAGGAGTTTCTGTATAACCAACTACTGTTTCCAAATATTCTTTGTATGGTGCTTTTTCTCTATCGACTATGGCTTGAATCTTTTCATCTGCCGGGTAAATTTGCGGATCAACATCAATAAGCTCATAGTCATCGCCCACCAATTTTCCATCTACAAAATGCAGTGTCAACTTCCCGACAAAAGATCCGAAAGCACCCGGCTCGGTAACTTTGGCGTGCTTGCCTTGTATAAGCTCACGCACCCGCTCGTGGGTGTCATTACCCAAAACATAGTCGGCATTTTCGGATATTGGACTATTGGCAAGCTCTACTTGTTTGAAAATTCCGAGATGTGTAATTAGGAAAAGTACATCTACATTTTCGTTGACCTTTACATCATCTACAAGCTTTTTCAAGTTGTCGTCAAGGCCACTAAAAGCAATGCCTTCGCTAAAAATCGGATTCTGTCTTACGGGAACATCCGGATCGTTGATACCAATAAACCCTATGCGAATTCCTTCTATTTCCTTAATCCAATAGGCCGGAAACAAAGGCTCTTCATCTTCGTCATGGTACATATTCTGTACAATTACCTGGGTGTCGTAGCCTTTCATCAAATCCATCATTATGTCTTTACCATAAACCACTTCCCAGTTTCCTGGAATGATAACGTCGTAACCCATGTTTTTCACTACATCGGGCATTACTTTACCTTGTGATAATGCAGCATAGCCGCTACCTTGTATCAAATCGCCACCATCGACAATTATGGTTCTATTCGGATTTTTTTGTTCTTCCCGATCAAAAAGTGTTTTGATATTTGCCATACCACCACGGTTTTTAAAAACCACTTTTTCATTTTCCCAGAATAGTTCGGGATGTGTATCAAGCTGCCCGTGAATATCTGCAGTTTGAAGCACGGTAATGCTCACGGTGTCTTTGGCATTGTCAGCAGTTTTATCTGAATCTTTCGCGTTACCGGTTTGACACGCTGACGCGAAAATCAGTATTCCAAAAAGGGACGCTGATGCTAATATATTTTTGCTTAATGTTTTCATAATTATAGACTTATACTTTTATATCCTTTATTTTGAAGTTGGAAATTGTGAAGAATTCCATTCTCGACAATCTTCATTTCTTTTGGGACTTTTGTTTTATCAATTTTAAATTTATTTAGTGAAAAGCCGCAGGCCACTAATTCTACACCTGCTTTTTCGGCCATTTCAATAAACTTCTGCATTTTTTCAGTTTCCGTTATTTCACCAATATCCTTTCCACAAATAATGACCTGAAAATCGCCGTGGCTTTGCCCATCTTCTTCTTTAAGCGCTTCAGCAGTTAAGATTATAGGCTTTAGCTGTGGTACTTTTTTGGTGAGCACTACGTAATTATTTTTGCTTTCCATTTGTTGAGCTATCACATTACTCGCTCCAAACATGGTGAGCGCTACTAAGGTTATACTAAAAATGTACTTTTTCATTTTGTTTTATTTAAAAGGTTACCGGTGTCGTTCAGTACGAAAAAAAGAAGTCCACCTAAAATTGCAATGTTTTTAAAAAGCGGCCCCAGCGTCGTTATCTGTCCTACTTGAACAGTTAATGTTATGGGAATTAGTACCGCCATTAATATTAAAGCCGCCCACTTGGTTTTGTACCCTATTAAGAATAGAAAACCTGCCGCAAGCATTGCTATACCAGAAAGTATTATGAGCAACTCTGGGTTTCCAAAAAAATTGGCCAGTCCCTTAAAGCTCGCTTGCTCTATTCGTTGAGCGGTTTTTTCTACATTGAGCAGGTGATTAAAACCGGCTACCAGAAATATTCCGCTTACCAAAATGCGCAAGAGCTGTATGGAACGACGGCTGACTAAAACGTTTGTCGTCATTGTAAATGATTTTAAAAAGATGATGGAAATTGTGCGGTGACTTTCGCAATAGGCCATGTGCTTGCATTTCTTTAAACACAAAGAACTGCTGCGGAAGCACCGACTTAAAAATTTGCAGAATGAGAGTTAGGCCAACCTGGGAGGTGGGCAATCGTTATCGATGAAAAGATAACTCAACAAGCTTGAAGAAAAGTGTTCGGTAAAAAGAACAATGGGCTGGATAATATCTGCACCCACGGGGAGCAGTTTTAGCTCAAATGGTGAAGTACAAAGTGAGTTTAATACAAGGTTTGGCGAATCTAAATGGTCTATCTGCGAAAAATCAGCTGACCTATTTATCTGCTTTGGGCTATTCTTAGATTTACAATACGGGTTTACAATTGCGATTTCGCTTTCGCCGAATACGGCGTTCAGTCCATCTGCATCTATGGCAATGAATTTTACCACAAAAACGGAAACTAAGAATAGCGCTATGTAAGTACTTGCTTTCACTTCTGGCACAAACGTAAGGGAATTAAGCACCGAACTTTGTAACTTAGGTTACTCAGGGACTAAAAAACACCACCTTTAACAGTTCATTAAAGATTCATTCAGCTTTCCACTAAATGCATAGCAAAATGTTCATATAGCAAAGGGTTATCAGGTAACACATTTGAACACTTTCTTATTTCAAAACTTGAAAACCCCATACAATTAATAAAAAGCCGACTCCTGTAATTGCAGGCGCCGGTATTTTCATAACAAGTCCCAAAACAATCATTACTAGAGCTGTTAATGCAAGCAGAATCGAAATCAGGTTCATTTTTTTATTACGAGTCATATCCCTGTTTTTAGATAAAGTTAAATGATTTGGCCGGTCTGTAATGTTCGTTGCTGTATCAGAGCCTTCTGAAAGCCTAATATTTGTCCCAAAATTAGAGAATACAGAATGGATTCTTACAATATGTAAGTGATATGTCGCAGAACCGACACTTGTATTTGTAACGTTTGCTTAGCTCCTTGTTGGCAAACAATTTAGAATGGTTGTGAACCTGTGTAATGCCTGCCCAATTATTGGTGAATGAAAGCTGAGAATGGGCTTTGAATTTTATAGAACCTTGTTTAATCTAAACTAAAGAATTAAAAACGGAGAAACAGTATATGTCAAGTAAATGCCATATATTACTTGACATTTATACTATTATTCAGTACATTTGGAGTTTACAGTTATGAATACAACAACATCCATAAAATATAAAGTTGCTGGAATAGAATCAGGAGAAGTATTTACATACGATACCTTGGCTATTCCAAAAGACAAATTTTCGGCTGCCGCAAAGGCTTTAAGCCGAATGGTTGCTGACGGTGTAATCAAAAGGTTTAAAAATGGAAAATATTACAAACCAAAACAAACAGTTTTTGGCGAAATTAAGCCCAGAGAAGATGCCTTAATTAACAGCTATCTCTTTGAGAATAATAAGCAGGTTGCCTACATAACAGGCGTTCGACTGTACAATCAATTTGGTTTGACCACACAAGTTTCAAATGTTGTGAAATTGGCAAGTAAGGATAAAATTATAAAAGCTAAAATTGGAAGTCTTGTTATAAAACCAGCCAAGAGTTACGTGGCTGTTTCTAAGAGCAATGTGCGGTTTTTGCAACTCTTAGACGTATTCAAAGATTTTAAAAGCATTCCCGATATGAATCAAGAAGTTGGGGTTACTTTTTTAAAAGAGAGTATTAAAAAACTATCTGAAGCAGAAAGAGTTAAATTGGTTGCTTTTGCAAAACTATACCCCCCGAAAGTAAGGGCATTACTTGGGTCGATTCTTGAAGTTCTTTGTTATGACGAATTAAGTAAACCGCTTAAGCAAACTCTTAACTCATTGAGCAGGTTTGAATTTGGAATATCTGAAAATACATTACCCACTATCTCAAACTGGAATATCTTTTAATGATTTTACACCTTGATAAAGCTGTATTTAATGATGCCGTTATTGCAACAGCACAGCATTTTGGAATTTCTGAAATTTATATCGAAAAGGATTATTGGGTGACGCTTGCGTTAAAGCAGATCTTCACAAATACCAACTCAAAGGATATTGCTGTTTTTAAAGGTGGAACATCACTATCTAAATGTTTCAAAATCATAGACCGTTTTTCAGAAGACATCGATTTGGTTGTAATTAAAGAAGATGGTGAGACTGACAATTCTTTAAAAAGAAAATTAAAGAAGATAACGAGCACCTTGGATGGTGTTTTGTCTGTAATTCCGAATCACCCATTGGAGAATAAACGCGGTAAAATAAGAAAAGTGGTGTACAGCTACGACAAAGCAGGACTTAAAGGAGCTTATGGACAAGTGCGAGACCACATCGTACTCGAAGTATCAAGTCTGGGAAATTCACATCCATCTGAAACAGTTAATATTCAGACAATGATTTCTGAATTTATTTCCACAACCAATAACCCAATAATAGCTAATGAATACCTGCTTGACCTTTTTCCAGTTGCAGTAATTAGTATTGAGCGTACTTTTTGCGAAAAAATAATAAGCCTAGTCCGATTCTCATATACCGATACACCTTTAGATGATTTGGCTAATAAAGTTCGTCACACTTACGACTTACATCAACTGCTGCAGGAAGAACGAATTACTACTTTTTTAAATTCTATTGATTTTGAAACCATGCTTAATATTACCGGGAAAGATGATGACAAAGCCATATCAAATGACAAGGAGTGGCTGTTTAAACACCCAGCGGAATCTTTGTTATTCAGCAAAACAGAAAAAGTATGGGCAGAGTTAAGCAAGACTTATAAAGGTTCTTTTAAAGAATTACTAACAAGTGAACTGCCAGATCAAAACCAAGTTTTGGAATCGTTAATGCAGATTGCTAAGAGATTGAAAGATGTTGAATGGGATCTTCTTAAAGGTAAATAAGAGTTAGCTTCCCTTAGTTCTTGCTTCAGAACGGTTTTTCACAGACATATCCCCTATCCAAAAAAGAGATTAAACTGGAATAAATAATTTTTTTAAAATCTTGGATAAAATAGATCTCAACTGAATATTTATTCAAAAAAAAATTCACAGTGTTAATGAATCTATAAAAACTATTTAACTGCTAAGAAGATTGCGCAGCCATCGCCTTAAAACTCACATTACAAACATTCTATCACTTTTCTTAAAGAAATCAATAGCCGGAATTATTAACACTTTCTAATCTCATCGCGTTCCGCCATGCCCGCCAGCCACAATAACCAACACTTTAAGGCTCAAATAAATAAATTTGAAAAACTGGATGATGGGGTTCATCATCACAAATCGTTTGAATTTTGATATTCTTTTTGTCATGGTTATATGGTTTTATTCAGGAATTAAGTACCAAAAAGGTTTCATTTTGGCTTTGTAGATAAATGCATAGTGAAGCATCAGCTTCAGCCAATGGCCGGCAAGACCAATCTCGCCAAACGTTTTGCCAAGTTTTCTTCCTTGAGTGTCCGGATATTTAATATAATCTGGAACAATTGGATAAGTGGTTATACTTACACCGCTTCCTTTGGTCATTCCAAAACCAGCAGACGCTATACAAGCGGCACCCATATTACCCATAGAGCCTTTGTGATGAAGTGATTCTTTATTTTGCATAATACTGTCAATAATATTGTCAGCGACTAATCTTGCAGTAATTCCAGATGGCATTCCAGTTCTGGGTGGTGCCGGAAAAATTTCCGTTCCATTGGGGCTTTTTCGCGGTTTCGAGATACTATGCGGCGGAGCGAATGCGATGCCGGGAGCGAAAATGTTTTTATAACTTGGGTTTTGATATGTTTCCGGCCAGTCCTGCACACGCCATTCTTCGTAAGGTTTTGGTGTGTAGTCGGCATCTACAATCATAAATCCTTTAAACAGTTTATCAGTAATATCCAGATTGTTCTTGTCGAAAGCTTCAAACCCGTGACCGGAAAAAGAAGGAATTAACATGGCAAAATCATACTCGATAGATCTTTGATCACCGTCCAAATTTTCATAATGGGCAATTCCGTCTTCAATTTTATTCACACCTGCACCCAGAATCCAATCTATACCCCGATCTTCAAAAACCATCTCAATCATCTCATGTGATTTCATAATATTGCTGCCATAACTGAGCAACATACCATCCATTCCAAAATCACCTAGTTCATATTCATTTGATATCCAGGTTATTTTAGCTTTATCGCGCACATTGTGACGGCGAAGTTCCTGCTCAACATTTAAGATGTATTCAAAAGCTGCACCCTGGCATGTCGCTTTCGCGTGACCTGTGCCAATTACTATTCGAACTTCCTTTCCAAGCTTCATTTCTTCAATGAGTGCTTTCAAACCTTGCCAGGCATGATCGGCATGGGTGTAGGTGCAAACCGAATATGCTTTATTCGTTCCGGGGTTTAGCCCTTCAGTAGCTTCAAAATTAAGTTTGGGACCTGTAGCGTTGATTAAATAATCGTAGGTTATTTTTTCAGTTTCACCCTTTTTTTCTTGGTTAACATATTCAGCCAGTACATAAGGCTGTTCTGTTTCGCTATCACCTTCGGGATAAAAGGATGTAACTTTTGCCTGTTCAAAGCCAATACCCTTTTTCTTATATAATGGTGCCAGCGGAAAAAGGATTTCTTTCGACTTCATTCTACCAATACCAACCCAAATATTTGATGGGATCCATTGGTAGTTACTATTAGGTGACACTACTACAACTTCGTGTTCTTTTGGTAGCTTTCTGCGTAAATGTGCCGCAGCTACATGACCGGAAATACCAGCACCGAGGATAACAACTTTAGACATTTCTTTAATTTTTATGAAAGGTAATCAGCATTTTAGAGCTTTATGGTAACTTAAGTTACTTAGGGGATTTTAGTTGTTTTAATTAAAGGTATTCAATTCATTTTAATCACTTTGGGGGTTTTCAAACGGGTAGTATTTCCATAGGGAAATTGAAAAATAAAGCACTGCGAGTGGTGATGCTACGCAGCGACCACAGACCCATTCGGCTGCGCCAGAATGGTTTTTTCATGCCAAAATTTTATGGATGCTAGCAGGATTGTTCCAAACTAAAAGCCCACGCTGCCCCACTCGGGATTGCCGCGCCGAAAAAAATGGCGCGGCATCCCAGAGGGGGCGCTACGCAGCGACCACAGACCCATTCGGCTGCGCCAGAATGGTTTTTTAATGCCTAAATTTTCTGGATGCTAGCAGGATTGTTCCAAACTAAAAGCCC
>NZ_JAAGVY010000023.1 GCF_010686655.1 Cryomorpha ignava
TTGAATTTTGAGCGATCTAATTTTGAGATAATCTGAGAAAACAACGTTATATTTGCCATAAGAGGGAGTGTTTTTGTTGTGCAATTCAAAGTTAATTTGAAATACAAAACTTCCCTCTTTCTTTTTTGAAATTTTTAAACGTTTAGGACGCTATTGATTTGATATGTAAAAATAATTTGATCCTTAAAAATAAATTCCAATTTATTTAAACATTTAACAGATTTAATTGTTTTTAAATTAGGATGTTATGACAACAATTCGTGCCAATATATTTATGAAATTGTTAAAAATCATAACATCGAGAGCGACAAATATATTTTAAAAGAAAAATTACAGGTTCAACAAAGGTCGTTCGTTCATATTTAACAAAAGTAACACCGATTCAAAACTTAAACTAAAAACAACAAATTATGACTGAAATCAAAATTGAAAAAAAACAACCTGTCTGGCCTTGGATAATAGTGATTCTCGTAATTCTAGCAGTGGTTTCAGTGGTTTATTTCTTTTTCTTAAAAGATGATGATACTGCAGATGTTGCTACCGATAAAGTAGAAATGGTAAATGAAGAGCAAACAATTAAACTCTCTGAATCGGCAATCTCGGAAATAACTGATTATACAAGCTTTATAGGCAATGAGGCAAATATGAGTTTAGACCATGAATATACGCACGGCGCTCTTGATAGACTTATTGACGCAACCGAAGCGGTGTCAAATTCACTTGATATTGACTTAAGAGCAGATTTGGAAACTGCGCGCGCCAATGCTGGCGATATTGAAGATGACCCTTATGAAGTGGATCATGCAAACACAATTGAAAATGCGGCAAACATTATATTCCAGGCACTGAAAAAAATCCAGGTACAGAAATTCCCTGATTTAGATGAGAGTTGTGCCGAGGTAGGAAATGCAGCAAGTGCTATTGCTCCAGACACACAAACCCTTAATCAAAAAGATGCCATTAATGACTTCTTTCAGAAAGCAGGGCAATTATTAACCAATATGAAAAACAAGTAATCATGAGCACGGAAAAAGAAAGAAATTTGTTCTATTTAGAAGAATTATCTGATTATAAAGTAGCCGACAATGACAAAGATGTTCGTGGTTGGGATGTAAAAGACAAAGATGGTACCGTAGTAGGAAAAGTTGACAATTTATTGGTCAATAAAAATACGAAGCGCGTAGTTTATCTCGATGTGGAAGTTGACGCTTCCATCATAAAAGCAAACCATAAGCCATACAGTAACAAAAGTAAAGATGGCGCGCATGAATTCCTGAATAAAGACGGCGAAGACCATCTGATTGTTCCTATCGGTTTGGCAGATCTCAATATGGATAGCGAAACGGTTCTGACCAAAAGTATAGACCGCAACACGTTTTCAGAAACGAAACGGATGAAAAAAGGCTCTCCCTTGCACAGAGAATATGAAGAAACAGTTTTAGATTCTTACAACCGTGATGATCGGCAATCTGAATATCCGAGAGACGATTCATTTTACGACAGGGAAGAGTTTGCGACCAAGTAAATGTTTAATGTAACGAAACTCGAAAACAATACTTATTAATTCGAGATATAACTACAACTGAATTTCTTGAGATCAAATAGGCTTAAATAAATTTCATACTAAAATAGTATGGAAATGGAAGAAAAAATCAAGATGAAGAAAGAAAAAAAAACGATTAAGGTTCATCGAGAGGATTTCAACATCTCGAAGGAAGTGGTAGAGAAGGGTAAAGTTACTATTCGCAAAACCGTGAAAACGGAAACATCAAACCACGAAATTCCGCTTGTTCACGAAAAGATCAACATAGAGGAAATCACCGTGAATAAAGAAGTAGCAGAGATGCCGAAGATTCGGAAAGAAGGCAATACTACCATTATTTCGGTAGTGGAAGAGGTTGCGGTGGTTACGAAAAAATTGATGCTTATTAAAGAAATTCATATTACTAAGGAGCAAGTCGAAAAAATAGAAAACATAGAAACTGCGCTTAGAAAAGAAAGCGTTTCGATAGACAGAAAAGGATAAAGAACATCCAAAACGATTGGATGAATACACATAATTAAAATATATATATCATGAATTACACAATAGTAGGATTTTTTAATGAAAAAGACGAGGCACAAAATGCCGAAAAACAACTTATGAGTGGTGGATTTGCAAATAACCAAGTAGATTTATCGCCATTTAAGACCCAAGGTGAATATACCAACGCCGACTATGACTACAAAGAAGATGACAAGACTTCGGGGTTCTGGAGTTGGTTATTTGATAACAACGACGACAATCGTGAGCGCCACAGTCGAGTAGGTGCGCGCACCAATGTTGTTACAGTTTATGCTAAGGATAAAGAAGGTGCGAAAAACGCTGCTTCTATTTTAGATAATTGTGGAGCTTTAGATGTAGATGATTACGACCAGAAATTAACGGGTAGAAAAAATCAAGACATTAATTCTGGCAAGCGTGGTGATTCTATTGAAGTAAAGAAAGAAGAAATGAATGTTGGCAAACGTGAAGTTAATCAAGGTGGCGTTCAAATTAAAAGTCGCATTGTAGAAAAGCCGGTACAAGAAAACATCAGACTGCGCGATGAACGCGTTTACGTTACTCGTAAGCCTGTGGATAAAGCCGTTTCGGGCAAAGATGCTTTTAAAGACAAAACTATTGAAATGACCGAGCGCGACGAAAAAGCCGTAGTGGACAAAAGCACACGTGTGGTAGAAGAAATTGCTGTAAACAAAGACGTAAAAGTCCACGAAGAAAAAGTTTCTGATACCGTTCGCGAGACTGAAGTTGACATTGATGAGAATTTCAAGGAGACGGACAAACAAAGAAGGTAACTTTCTAAGTTGATTCACCTAAAATTAAGGGCCACATTTTTTGATGTGGCCTTTTTTTTAAATCTAATAATTAGCAACTAAAAGACATCCGGTTGATGCCGCAGTCTCTGGATTAAGCACGAAAAGTGTACTAGTGAAATTGCATAATTTGGTGGAGTCGTTTAAGGCTGAAGGCTTACATTTTACTCTAATTTAACTCAAGTTTTAAAAAGTCGCAATAGTAATTTCAGGTCATGGAGATGTCTTAATTTAAAGACTTAGTCTAAGATTTGGTCTAACGAATTGATCTCAATAATTTCCATCACATTAATCTGATGACTGTATGGACAGACACTAATTAGAGTCTGTCAATACACTCACGTGGCTGGATCATAAAGTCCAATAGCAAGGCGCACGTAGGATTGAAAATCAAGGAGTCCGCTGGGGCGGGATGACTGTTTTCAAGACAAGTGCATCTCGATAATGACATTTATCGTCATTAACGCCGATAGTGGACTTTATGGACAGACACTAATTAAACCTTTCGTGATCTTTCATTACACTCCGACAGAAATAATGATAAGATTTCTGAATTCCTTTTTACAGCTACCCTACAACCCAACCCTGTAATACTCCAAAACCTTCGCACGAAGGGTATAGGCATACCTCACATTAGACAGGTTGATTTCTGCATTGTCAATGTTGTTTTTGCTATTGAGATAATCTACACTATTAGACACGCCGCTGTTAAACCTAATTTCATTGATCCGGAACGATTCGCGGTAAGCGTTCACTTGATCTTGATGCAATTGAAGCCGTTCGAAAGCAGATTGCATGGCATTGTATGATTGACCGATGGCTTCCTTCAAATCCAACTTGGTTTGCTGTACGGCAGTGAGCGCTTCATTCTGCCGTATCTTTTGAAGTGTAACGTTGTTCTTGGCTCTGAATCCATTTAAAATAGGAATGGTAACTGCTATGCCAAATGAAGAATTCAAATTGTTTTCAAATTGATCGCGGTACGATATTTCCAGACTTGAATAATTCATTTGATTTGAAAGAACTTGGTAATCCTGATTATTGACCGATACATAATCGTTGGTGCCGACAATATTTGATCCTGTTTCGTTAAAAAGCCTGGCTGCGCTTGAAAAATTTGTGTTTAAACCCGCGAAGAAACTTATTTCGGGAGTGAATTGCGAACGGGCAATTGATACGCCTTTTTCGGCGGAAGCCAGACTCAATTCATTCGATTTAATTGTTGGGAATACATTCAACGCTTGCGCATAAACTTCATCGGCGGAGTAGGGATATTTTTCTAATTCCAGCTTATTATTTAAAGGCGCTGCAGCAATCTTTTCGTCGGAATTTACCAATGTATTTAAGCCAAGAATCGACGATTTTAGCGTGTTTCTATTTTCTGCAAGATTCGCTAAATCAGCTGCAAGTTGGCCTTGAAGGTCATGATATTCTGCGGGGTTGCCAGTTTCTGCATCATAGAAAGTTTTTAGTCGCGCCAGTTGATCTTCGGTGGTTTTAATTCGCGCTTTTGCAAGCACCACCAAATCTTGTTCGCTCAATACCCGAAGATAAGCAAGTGTAACTTCCAAAATCAGGGCTTGCTTTGCAGCCTGGATTTCCATTTCTGCCGCTTCGAGATTGAGCTTTGCCTGTTTCCATCCATTCATAAGCCGGAAACCATTAAAAACAGTTGCATCCAGCGCCAGTCCGGCATTCGAAAATGTGAGGCGCTCGTCGACAAAAGCATTCGTAAATGGATCGATATTTCTACCATTTGCCACACCCAAATTGTACGAACCATTGATATTTGGCAACAAGGCATTCTTGCTTTGATTAAAAAACACATCATTGCTCATGGCGTCCAACTTAACCGATTTCAAATTGAGGTTATTTTGAATGGCCGCATTTATGCATTCATCAAGGGTATATGTTATGCTTTCTTCGCTTTGCGCGAAAAGCGCCATACTTGCGAGAAAATACAAGAATATTAAAAGTCTAATTTTCATAATTGCGATGCATTCAAGGATTTAAAATCAGCTTAGCTATTGTCAACCATGCCATCTAATAGCTTTACTATTCGCGAACCATACGCCGCATTCGATTCAGAATGTGAAGCCTGAATAATGGTAACCCCTTCATTGTTCAGCTCTTTAAAAAGCTTCATGATTTCTTCACTTTGTGCGGAGTTGAGATTACCGGTTGGCTCATCGGCCAATAGGAGTTTGGGCTTGGCAATTAAAGCGCGCGCTACGCCAACAAGCTGCTGCTGACCACCACTCAACTGACTCGGAAAAAGATCTTTTTTGCCAACAATATTGAAGCGATCAAGCATATCGGCTACCAGTGCTTTTCGCTCTGCTGATTTCACATTTTTGTAAAGCAGGGGCGTTTCGATATTTTCATAAACTGTGAGCTCATCAATTAAATGATAAGCCTGAAATACAAAACCAATATATTCTTTGTAGAGCTTTGAGCGGTTCTTATCTTTCATAGAATGCACCTGCTCGTCCAGAAAAGTATATGCACCTTCCTGGAAATCATCGAGCATTCCAATCACATTGAGCAAAGTTGATTTTCCTGAACCCGATGGGCCCATGATGGAGATAAACTCACCTTCTTCGACTTTGAAACTTAAATCTTTGAGCAGGAAAATACGCTTTCCACCCTGGTCTACCCACTTGTAAATGTTTTTTAGTTCTAATAGCATAGTTTCGTTTTTTATTCGTCTCTGACCCCAAAGTTTACTTGCTTCGCTGCGTCCATACGGAGTCACTTCAATCCTGAGAACGCATCGCTAAGTTTTGAAACCTTTGGGGTTTCATTAATTATTTTAATTAATTTCCTACTCCGTCCGTAAACTCTTCACAGGATTGGCAATAGCCGCTTTAATGGCTTGAAAACTTATTGTTAGTAGCGCAATAAACACCGCCATACCGCCGGCGAATAAAAACACCCACCATTTTATCTCTGTGCGAAATGCGAAATCTAAAAGCCAATTGTGCATGAGCCACCAGGCTAAAGGGCCGGCAATTAAAAAGGCTACAAGCACCAGTTTCAAAAAATCTTTGGTGAGCAATCGCACCACCCCCGAAACCGTGGCACCCAAGACTTTTCGTACGCCGATTTCTTTGGTGCGCGCCTCGGCAGTGAAAGCCGAGAGACCGAACAATCCAAGACAGGCAATAAAAATGGCGAGGATGGAAAAAGCAGTTGCTGTGTTTGCCGTTTTTTCTTCGGAAGCATAGAAGGCTGCTACGTGCTGATCTATAAACGCGTAATCGAAAGCCACATTGGGCAAATGGGCATTAAAAGTGGTTTGCAATTGATCGATCAAAGCCGATAAATTTTGAGAATTGTAGCGCAGCACCACCGTTCGCACGCCTTCGGGTGCATAGCGCCCGCTGTAATACATATAGCCGCCAACGTCTTCTTTTAAGGATTTGTAGTTGAAGTTTTTTACCACACCGGTCACAACAGAATGATCGCCCAATTCGGTATTGATACTTTTTCCCACGGCATCTTCGGGTGTTTCAAAACCCAGATAAGTAAGAATCTTCTCGTTTATAAGCGTGTAATTGGTCGAGTCGCCTTTGGCGATATGCTCCGGCAGGTCGTTTCCGGCGAGCAAATCGAGTTGCATGGTTTTCACAATTCCCCCAGTGGTATTGCAACTGCTAATTGGCATTCCCACATTGTCCGTGCTCAACTTTCGCACAGATCTGCCGCTCTCGTTTGCACCGGGAATGGATTGCACAGCCGTTACACTTTCTACATTTGGCTGTCGTTTGAAAGCGGCGATCACATTGTCAATTTGGGTTTGTGTTTCCGCCGAATTCACAGAAACGGCCACAACGCCTTCGGGATTATACCCCAGATTTTTAGTCCGGATATAATTCATCTGCTGAAGGATAACGGTAACTGCAATGATCAGAATTATGGAAGCTGCAAACTGAAAAACGACCAAACCTTTCCGAACAAAATCGGCAACTGAATAGGTCGTTTTGGTCTTTTTAACCAATACCAAAGGTGAAATGGCCGACATGGAAATGGCAGGATAACTTCCGGCAACGATGGTTACAATTACCCATATTGCCAACAGGCTCAAGAGAATAGGCAGAGAAAGCAAATCAGCGTAAGCCAATTCATTGCCTGTAATATTTTGAAAAACAGGGAGAGATGCAAACGCCACGGCATATCCAATACCAATTGAAATAAGCACAAGAATGCCCGTCTCGATATAAAAAAGCGATAACATCTGACCTTTGTTGGCGCCCAGAACTTTGTTCATTCCAATGCTTTTTGAGCGCTTTTGTGAATTGGCTGTAGCCAGATTCATATAATTCACGCAGGCAATCAACAACACCAAAATTGAAAGAAACAAAAGGCTTTTTACTGTGCCCACACTTCCCAGTTTTGACGTGTAGCCTTCTCCTATATCAGCAGAATAGAGATGGATTTTAGTCAAAGGCTGCAATAAGAATTTTGTGAAATACTGCTCTTCTTTATCTACGTGTTTATCGATTAATGCTGTGGCCTGGCTTTGCACTTCGGCAACATTGGCATCGGGCTGCAACAAAATATAGGTTTCATAGCTCGCATTGCCCCAATACTCATTGGTTCCCATCCACGAATCCAGGATGTTGTAAACCATATTGCAATCAATAACACTGTTTTTGGGAAGGTCTTCATAGATTCCAGACACTTCTAAACTGTCGTTGTTGTTGACCGTAATAATTCTACCAATTGCATTTTCGTCGCCAAACAATCTGGCTTTCGACGATTGGGAAATCACAACGGAATTTGGTCGTGAGAACGGATTTTGGCCGGCGCTTTCCACAAACTTAAAATCAAACATGTCGAAAAGCGCAGAATCTGCGAGATACAACCCGTCTTCTTTAAAATTCCTGGTGCCAACTTTCAGTGAAGCTGTTGATCCAAAATCATCTTTGATAAGCCGCGACATGTATTTAACCTGCGAAATTTCATTGGCGACAGCCGGGCCAACCGCGTTGGGCAAAGTAGGCCATGTTTCATAATTGTACTCTTCCGAAGTTTCCATATTGACCCGGTAGATATGCTCTGAATTTGAATACATCTTGTCAAAGCTTAGTTCGTTATTCACAAAAGCGAACAACACAATACAAACGCAAATTCCAATGGCGAGCCCTGCAATATTGAGGGTGGTGAAGAGCTTATTGGCAGCGATATTTCTCCAGGCTATTTTGAAGTAGTTTTTGAGCATTGTATTTTTATTTTCATTAAACAGAAAGTGAAAACAGTGCCACAACCCTATACAGCTTCCTGTCAATTCATTACACTTTCGTGAAATTCAGAAACTGTTCGGTTTTAATACACTCTCTGTTCGGTGATGGTACAGGGTTTTTTCCAGTGAGACCTGTCAGGTTTTGCAAACTTAGCGAAGCGATCTCATGAACACTTTTAAAAAATAAACACACGTGACATAATCCTGGCAGGTCTTTTCAAGCTACTCCGTTTTTAAACTATCCACAGGGTTAGCAACCGCCGCTTTAATACTTTTAAAACTAATGGTTGCGAAAGCCACAGCAGTGGTGATTATAGCAGCTACAGCAACCAACCACCATTTAATATCAATGCGATAGGCAAAGTCTTGAAGCCACATATTCATCAAGTAGATAGCTAATGGAAAGGCAATTAAGAATGAGATAAGAATAAGCTTTAAAAAATCTTTGGAGAGCAATGCCACAATTTGAGCAATACTTGATCCCAGTACTTTCCGTATCCCAATTTCTTTATATCGTTGTTCTGCTGTGTAGGTCACCAGTCCAAATAATCCCAGACAGGCTACCAAAATGGTAAGGATGGCAAATAGGGCAAGGATATTTCCCATCTTCTGCTCCGCCAGGTAGGTTTGATTGTACGAGTCGTCCATTATGGAATAGCTAAAAGCTTCCTTGGTATTAAATCCCAACCAAAGAGAATTTGCCTGATCGATTAAATCAGCCATATCCCCCACTTTGGCACGGACAATTAGACCGCCGTAAGGGTGATTTACCATAATCAATGGCTCAATATTCTGATGCAGAGATCTAAAATTAAAATCCTTAATAACTCCTACAATCGTTAATATTTGACCTCCATTAGTACTCCCCTTCCTTATCTGTTTTCCAAGCACATCATCACCAAAACCCAGTACCTTTGCCGCCTGCTCATTTATAATAACTTTCGTAGAATCGGAACCAAATTCTTTAGAAAAATTACGACCCGAAACCAGCTCCATTCCCATGGTTGGAATATATTGGTCGTCTACATGATATACAGCCATTCTCCTTATAAGTCTATCACCGATAAAGATTGGCGACATATTATTATCGGTATCTCCTGCGGGAACGAAAGCAGATTGTGAAACATTCGCAACTGCCGGATCGTGCATTAATTCATTTTTAAAGGCCGCCTCGTTTTGACCCAACAAATAAGAATCGCGCAATACAAGCAGTTGATCTTTTTCATAGCCGAGCTGCTTATTTTGAATATATTCCATTTGTTGGTGCACCACAAGGGTTGCAAGAATAAGTCCGGCGGAAATTACGAACTGAAAAACCACCAATCCACTCCTTACAACTCTGCTATTTCCAGGGCCAATAAATTTGCTTTTAAGCGTGGCAACAGGTTTGAAAGATGAAAGAAAAAACGCTGGGTATCCTCCCGCAAAAACAGTGATTCCTATTACAATTACTATTAGAAAAATTACAACAGGAGGCCGAACCAAATAGCTTATCTCTAATTCCTTACCTGAAATAGCATTGAATATTGGCAAAGCAAGAATTAAAAGAAGTACACCAAGAACTGTTGCCAGTAGTGTGGCTATGAATGACTCTGATAAGAACTGAAAAATAAGCTGCTTTTGATTTGAACCCAATACTTTGCGAATACCAACTTCCTTCGCTCTTTTTGATGCAGAAGCTGTGGCAAGGTTCATAAAGTTGATGCAAGCGATCAGCAGCATAAAAAGAGCTATGGCACTGAAAATATAAATGTACTTAATATCACCTCCCGGTTCCAACTGCGATGCGCCTGAAAAGTCTGCGTTTAAATGGATATCTGTGAGCGGTTGAAGCGAAAGTTCAATCTGATTATTCTTTGAAAATTCAGAAAATGACATCCCCATGCTCTCTTGCATTTGCGGCCCCATATATTTCTCAATCATGGGTGGAATCTTGGCTTCCACTTCGATGATATTTTTTCCTTTTTTCAATACCAAATAGGTAAAGAATTCAGACTCCATCCATGATTTCTTTTCTGCAGCAGGATAGCCAATTGTAGAAGCAAACATATCGAAATGGAAATGCGAATTTTCAGGCACTTCATCCATTATTGCAGTAACCATGAAGTCTCGATTATAATTTTCCAAATGCAGCACTTTTCCTATTGCATTTTCACTGCCGAAGTATTTCTTCGCCGCTTTGGTTGAAATTACGATACTATTGGGTTGGTTCAATGGAGTTTTAGAATTCCCTTCAATAATTTGAAGGGTAAAAACATCAAAGAAATTGGGATCAACATAGGCAAACCGTGTATCTCTATAAGTATTGTTTTTATAAGTAATTTTTGGATTAAATAAATTCGTGAGTCGGGTCGCATCAATAACTTCCGGGATTTCTCGCTTAAAAGCCTCGGCAACTGGAGCCATAACTACAGCTTCTTTAATATTCTCGCCATTCACTCTGGCGTGAAATACTACACGAACTATCTGATCGGCTTTTTCATTGTATTTGTCATAACTCAACTCATTAAAAACCAATAAAGCTATCATTAAACAGGTCGCAATGCCAATTGCCAATCCGAAAATATTGATGAAGAAGATGCCTTTGTGTTTTACAATATTTCGCCAAGCTATTTTAAAGTAATTTTTTATCATAGCTACTCCGTTTTTAAACTATCAACAGGGTTTTGCATTGCCGCTTGAATGGTGCGCACACCAATCGTTGCCAAAGCAATGACAAGGGCTATTCCGCCAGCGCCAAGAAAAACCCAAAGAGTAAGATTAATCCGATACACATAATTCTGAAGCCATTGCGATGAAAAATACCAGGCAATCGGCGTTGCGATAAAAAATGAGAGAGCAACTAATTTTAGAAAATCTTTAGTCAGTAAAATGGTAATAGTTGAAACCGATGCGCCAACGACTTTTCTGATTCCAATTTCCTTTCGCCTTTGGGTTACAACCAAAAGTGAAATCGCAAAAAGACCAATACAACTCAAAACAATTGCCAGCAAGGAACCACTTGAAATCATGGTGGTCATCATGCGTTCTTTAGTTAATGTTCTGTCTATATTTTCATCTAAAAATGAACCCATAAACAGGGTGCTTGGCTCTATTCTACTCCACGCTTCTTTCACCGTTTCATAAGAATCTGTAAGATTTTGGGGCACCACTTTTACATACACGTAGTGCATTGGCGAACCACCATCCATAAAATAAGTAATAGGCTCAATGGCCATATCAAGGGCATCGAAATTATAATCTTTCACCACTCCTATTACCGAATATTTGACAGAATCATCAAGATAAAACTGAACGTTTAAAGCATCCTGCTCACCAAGCTCTTTTACCATAGCTTCATTTATTACAACTGAAAGGCTATCGCCGGGAAAACTGCGATCAAAACTGCGCCCTTGAAGAATTGGAATATCAAGCGTTTTTGCATAATCGTAATCTACAAAAAGCATATTTGTAGATACCTGTCTATTCTTAAAGTCAAAGCCTAAAACTGTCGCACTTGCACGTCCGTCGCGACCCAGCCCCAAATTATCATCTGCAGCGGTGAGACCCAATATTTCAGGGCTTTTTGAGAGTTCATTTCGCAAGAGTTGGATTATATTGTCCGGGTCTTGTTTGGTGTTCAGCGGAAACGCTATGACCTGTTCTTTATTAAAGCCAAGGTCTTTGTGTCGCAAAAATTCGAGTTGCTGCCAAAGCACAAGCGTTCCGGCTATGAGCAAAATGGTAATGCTAAATTGCAAGACCATTAACACATCGCGCAGCCTGTTTTTGCCTGTGTTTTGCATCTTTCCTTTTAAAGCTTGCAAAGTACCCAGCTTGCTCATAAGCAGCGATGGGTAGCCCCCTGCCACCAAAGTAATTAGTCCAATCACCAAAAATACTGCGGTAAGAATCGGCAGACTTAAAATAGAACCAAAAGAAGCTTTCGTGTCAAATAGCGTTTGGAATGGTTTGAGTAAACCCACTGCCAATAGGCTTCCCAGAACTACTGCAATCAGGAATACCAAACCACTTTCACCCCAGAGTTGAAAGAACAATTGTGATTTTCCGGCTCCCAATGTTTTGCGCATGCCTATTTCGCGCAAGCGCTGCGCACTCTTGGCAATACTCATATTAATAAAGTTTACGCTTGCGATAAAAAGTATCAGGAAAGCGATTCCCAAAACGATGTACTGAAGCGTTTTGCTCACTGTAATAACGCCATTTTTGATCGATGCAAAACTCTGGTCTTCCACAGGGAGAAGTTTTATTTGGCGATAATTCCCCTCGGCATTTGGCTGTGCTCCATCGCGTTTTGCACTCGAGATATTGTCGGCATAATGCAATTCCGAAAAAGTGCGGGTAGATCTTTCGAATTGTCTTGGTGTTACGCCATCGGCCAACTTTAAGTACACACTGTGATTGTGCGCACTCCAATCATCCAGATTGTCTGCATAAAAAGCATCGGGAAGACTTTTAAAATTAAAAAGGGCGCTAAAATTAAAATCGCTCGTTTCCGGAATATCTTTTAAAATAGCTGTCACGGTAACGGGTACTTCCATCCCACCCCTTTGCACGGTAACCGTTTTGCCCAAAGCCGGTTCTTCGCCAAAAATTATCGTTGCAGCCTTGCGGGTAAGAGCAATCGAATTCTTATCTGCAATAAGATTATTCTCATCGCCTTCCAAAACCGGAAAAGTAAAAATCTGGAAGAATTCGGGATCGGTAAGCGCGCTGCTCATCCCAAGTGTCTTATCCTTGTAGGTAATGAGCACGCCACCGGTAACGTATTTCGCGATATGCTCAACCCCAGGCACTTCATTTCGCAATGCTTCCGCAAATGGAATCGGATTGGCTTCATCTGACTCGGCTCCTTCCGGTGTCTGCTCATTTGCATAAACACTGAAGATTGAGCCGGTGTTTTCGTGAAAACGATCGTAAGAAAGATCGAAAATGGCGTACATGCTCAATAGAAAAGCAACACCAAAGGCGGCGGTCAAGCCAACGATATTCAGGGCTGTGAACGTTCGGTTTTTCCAGAGATTCCGAAGGGCTATTTTGAAGTAGTTTTTTAGCATGGTGTTTTGTTTTTATTAATGATTTTTTTATTGAGACCTGCCAGGTTTTGAAAACCCGGCAGGTCTTCTGCGTTACTCCGTTCTCAAACTTTTTACCGGATTTCTCCGCGCTGTAGAAATCGTTTTAAAGCTCATAATAATCAAAGCTAAAATCAAAATTCCCAAACCACTACTCACAAAAACCCACCAGCTCAAACTGGTTTTATAGGCATAATCCTGCAGCCAGCTATTCAATCCATACCAGGCCAGTGGCGCCGCTAAGGCAAATGCGATGACCACGAGAACCAGGAAATCTTTGCAGAGTAAAACATTGATTTGAGCGATGGACGCACCAAGAATTTTTCTTACCCCGATTTCTTTCACGCGCCGTTCGGTGGTATAAATAACCAGACCCAAAAGCCCAAGGCAGCTAATCAAAACTGAAAGCCCGGTTGCCCAATTGAGCAGCTTGGTCATGCTGGTTTCCTTTCGGTAAAATTTTTCTACGGTTTCATCCATAAATTGTAAATCAAAATCAGCTCCAGGATAAACCGACTTCCAATGGTTTTCGGCTTTTGCTATCACGCCCGACCAATCGGCTGAATTGGCTTCATGTAGTGCTAAATGAACGGTATTAAATTGGGAATACCTCTGTCGACTCCAATCGCCAACGAAGGCCATGGGTTCTATTTTCGATTTTAGGGAGCGCTGATTAAAATCGCCCATCACCCCAACAATTGGCACCTTTTCACCACTGTAATCGATCATTTTGCCAATGGCATCCTGTGGCGTTTCAAAACCCAGTACCTTACGAAACGTTTCGTTGATGATAAATTCGCGGATGGTATCATTCCGTAATTTTCGACCGGCAAGAAGGCCAATACCATAAAGATTCAGATAGCTGCTATCACCATAAAGCAATTGCAATTCGCTGTGAATTTGATTCTCTCCATCAAGATAATCTACTTCCGTAGAATGCCAACTAAATGAAGCTGGCGGTGAACCACCAAGGCTTATTTTTTCAATTTCCGGAATAGCCTTCAGCTTTTGAATAAACAACTCCCTTTTTTCCATCGAGCTATCAAGCCATGGTGTTCTCACATACGTTATGGCATCTGTTTTGAAACCCATATCTTCCTGCATCAAAAAGTGAATTTGCTTGCCCACCATGATCGTAGAAATGATAAATACCTGTGCAATTACAAATTGAAAAACGATCAAACTTTTACGTAAAGTTGCGTGACTATTGGAAGAGAAAATTCTGGATTTAAAAACCGAAACAGGTTTGAAAGATGAAAGAACCAATCCCGGATAAAACCCTGACAGAAAAGTAACTAAAATAATCAAAACCAATGCCGCACCAATTATTACCGGATCGGCAAACAAGCCGAAATGCAATCCTTCGGGAATGAAATCGGCAAATATTTTGAGCAATCCTGCCGCCAAAAGAATTGATATCGCCGCCGCAAACAGTGTGAGCACGAACGTCTCACCAAGAAATTGAAATACGAGTTGCTTTTTGGAGCTTCCCAATGTCTTGCGAATCCCAATTTCTTTGGCGCGCTGAGACGCCTGAGCCGTATTGAGATTAATAAAATTGATGCAGCCCAAAGTCAGCAGAAAAAGTGCAATTAAGAGCAGACTGATGAGCACAGACTTATCTGCATGGTGAGGCGTGAAATCAAAAACACCATAGTTCTCACTAAAGTGAAGATCGCTTAAAGGCTGAAGGTGAAATGTGCGATAGTCTCCATATGTTTCAGCGTCTTCACTTTCATGCTCTTTCGCCAATTCGTCCAATTGGGTCTGAACATTTGTATGGGCATTTTTATTATTTAATTTTACAAAAAGCTGGGTGTTGGAACTTGTGCTATGCCAGTTGTCGTCCAATATTTGATCCTTCATATACGACTGATTTGCCGTAGCCAAAGAGATAAATTCTTGAAAAGTAAAATCTGAACGTCCTTTAAAATCGGCAACAACTCCGGTCACTTTCGCCATCACAGAATCATCGTAAGTAAGCGTTTCACCAATTAGATTATCAAAATCTGTATTTGGAAAATATTTCTTCGCACGGCTTTCAGTCAATACAACTTCATTGGGATTCTGTAGGGCAGTTGCCTGATTTCCCGCAAGGAAATCATAATTCAAAAATTGGAAAAAATCAGTATCGGCATAAATAACTTTTTCTGGATTATTGAAAGTTTTTGCCGAAGAACCAGCCTCTACTCTAGCCGGCTCGGAAGTGAAAAAAGTAGTCGATTTTTGAACGCCTGTAAATCCTTCTTTTATTGCTTTGGTTAACGGAACCGCAACTCCTGAATTGTAGTTGTCCCCTTCTGGTGAACTATAATCAGTTGTGATACGATAAATCAGCTCCCCATCTTCGTGAAAATTATCAAACGTAAAATCGTAATAAACCATCAGGCCAATTACAAAAGAAGCGCTCAAGCCAATGGCCAAACTGATGACATTGATCAATGAAAAAAGCTTGTTTTTCCAGAGATTTCGAAAAGCTATTTTGAAGTAGTTTTTTAGCATGATTGTTCGGTTATTGGTTGGTATAAATTACTCCGTTCTTAAACTTTTTACCGGGTTTTCCATTGCCGTTTTTATGGTTTTAATGCTCATGATAACCAGGGCTAATCCAATCATGGCTATACCACAGACAGCGAAAACCCACCAGTTTAATGTCGTTCTATTGGCAAAATCTTTAAGCCAGATATCAAGTGCCCAATAGGCTATGGGAGTTGCAATCGCAAATGCTATAACAATCAGCAACACAAAGTCTTTGCATAATAAGGTGTTGATTTGTACGATGGAAGCTCCCATTATTTTACGAATACCGATTTCCTTTACCCTTCGTTCTGTAGTGTAAATAACCAAGCCAAGCAATCCCAGACAGCTAATTAGCACCGATAATCCCATTGCCCACTTGAGCAACTTGGACATGCTACGCTCTTTATTGTAAAACTTTAAAACGGTCTCATCCATAAACTGCAAATTGAAATCTGAATCGGGATAAACCTCTTTAAAATCTTCTTCTACTTGCGCTAAAGTTGAACTTAGGTTTATCGTATTTTCCATTGGCAGACTTATATGAATAACGGTAAATTGTGTTTTCCAGACTTTTCTGTATAGATCTCCCACAAATGCCATGGGGTCAATAGCGCCTTTAAGAGACCCTTGGTTAAAATCGGCCATAACTCCTGTTATCACGTAGGGCGTGCCACCGGATAAAACAGTTTTATTTAAAGCTTCTTCATTATTTGCAAACCCTAGCTTTTGGACAGTTATCGCATTAATTATTGCTTCACGAATTGTATCGTTTCGACGCATTCGACCGGCCAATAGCGGTATATCGTATAGTTCAAGATAGGTTGAATCTCCGAAGAGAAGTAGCACATTTGCCGTTGTTTCATTTTCACCATTTGTGTAATCAAATGAAGTCATGCTGAAGCCAAAAGAGGCTGGAGGTTGTCCACCCATACTCACTTTCTCGATTTGTGGAATGTTCCTTAATTTTTGAAGGAGTAATTCTCTGCTATCTACTTTCTTATCGTGCCAAGGCGTCTCTACATAAACTATTGATTCTGTCTTAAATCCCATATCCTTCTGAACGAGAAAATCGATTTGTTTAGTTACTAAAAACGTTGCGATGATAAATATGTATGCTATCGTAAATTGGAATACAATCAAGAATTTTCGCAAACCATTTTTACCCCGAGCAGTTAAATTTTGACCTTTTAGAACTTTGGCCGGATGAAATTTTGAGAGTATTATTCCGGGATAAAACCCCGCAAGCAAAGCAACTGATAGCAATAAAATCCCTACGAATGATAGTAGATATGGATCAGTCAAAAGAGAAATATTTACACCTTCTGCTATAAAATCATCAAATATATTGATCAGCCAAACGGATAGGATTACGGAAACTATTCCCGCAATGACCGTTAACAAAAATGTTTCTACTAAAAATTGGACAATCAATTGTTTTTTAGAGCTGCCTAAAGTTTTTCGAATACCTATTTCTTTAGCCCTTTGCGTTGCTTGTGCGGTATTGAGATTGATAAAATTCGCACAACCCAAGATCAGCAAAAAAAGAGCCACCAGACTTAGCATCACCAATACATCTTTATCAGCAACAGATCTGGTTTCATCATAGATATTATAGCGCTCGTTGAAATGTAAATCTGTAATTGGCTGGGTAAAGAATTCTCGTGTTTCACCGGTTTTTATAGATTGTTTGGTTTCGTGGGCACGTGCTGTTTTTTCTAACTGCTCCTGAACACTTGCTAAAGAGGTAAGCGGCTTTAGTTTTATCCAAAGTTGAGCATTGCCATCTGTCCCATGCCAATTGGAGTTAAAAACCCGGTCTGCAACATCGGTTTTCGCTGCAGTTTTTAGCGACACAAATTCTTGAAAGACAATGTCTGTTCGCGCTATAAAATCAGCGACGACCCCTGTAATTTTGACAGGAATAGAATCGTTGTAAATCAACGTTTTACCGATTGCTTGCGAGGGCGTCAAATTCGGAAAATAATGTTCGGCTCTTGATTTGGTTAAAATGACCTCATAGGGATTCGATAAAACGTTGTTTTGCGACCCAGCCAACCATTTATATTCGAAAAAATCAAAATAGTTCTGGTCTGTAAAAATGACCAATTGTGGTAGTTTGAATTTTACCTCTTGCTTTTCTTGGGTGACATTGACAGGACTATATTTATAAAAAAACAGTGAAGTTTCAATTCCCGAAAATTCTTCTCTGACCACATCAACCAGCGGTATTGAAATTCCTGAATTGAAAGCACCACCTTCAGGATCATTAAAAATGGATGTAATTCTAAACATGCGATCACCATCTTCGTGAAAATTATCAAACGTAAAATCGTAATAAACCATCAGGCCAATTACAAAAGAAGCGCTCAACCCAATGGCCAAACTGATGATGTTGATCAATGAAAAAAGCTTGTTTTTCCAGAGATTTCGAAAAGCTATTTTGAAGTAATTTTTAAGCATGATTGTTCGGTTTTTGGTTGATATAAATTACTCCGTTCTTAAACTTTTTACAGGGTTTGCTATGGCCGCTTTAATGGCCTGATAGCTCACAGACAACAGGGCAATCAAAACAGCTGCAAGCCCGGCAATGGCAAAAACCCACCAATCAATATTTATTCTATACGCGTAATTTTGAAGCCAATCATCCATTATCCACCAAGCAAAGGGAAAGCTGATGATACAGGAAAGACCAACGAGTTTTAAAAAATCAAGAGACAACGAAGCTGTAAGACCTTGAACGCTGGCACCCAAAATCTTTCGCACGCCAATTTCCTTGGTGCGCTGTTCTGCCGTATAAGCGGCAAGACCGAAAAGGCCCAAACAGGAAATTAGAATGGCCAGCGCGGCAAAAATTCCCGCTAATTCGCCAATTAGGGTTTCCGTTTTGAACGATTTTTCAAATTGCTCGTCTGCAAATTTGTATTCAAAAGGATAGCTGGGATTGTTCTGCGCCATGATATTTTTGAGAGCCGGCAATGCATTGGCTAGGTCGGTATTTCGCTTGAACCGTATGTTTAGGTAATTTCCAGACGCGCTTGCGTAGAGCACAAGCGGCGAACTCTTCTCATATAAATTATTGTAAACAAAATCGTTAACAACTCCAACAACCGTCAACGGCTCATTTTCCCACTGAATAGTAGAGCCCACAATATTTTTATTCCCTACAACATCTGCAAAAGCTTGATTGACTATAATGTTGGTACTATCGGCATCTGTATTGGCATAAAAATCACGACCCGTTTTGACACTAATTCCCATTGTTTTTAGGTAATCTGGCGTAACTCCTTCGTAGGTTATCATAACCTGGTTTTCCGGATTTTTACCCTGCCAACTGAAGTTTGCGGCACTGCTGCCTTTATCTAATGGGGTATTTGTGCTCATGGAAACATTGTCCACAAAACCGCTTTGCAAAAGTTCGTTTTTTATCGGGTCAAAATTCTTTTGAATATTCCCGTTCACACTCGCATAGACCAAATGCTCTTTGTCAAAACCCAGATTTCTGTCCTTTATATGCTGTATTTGTTGATAGATTAATATGGTGCTGATAATCAATATTACCGAAACGCTAAACTGAGCCACTACTAATCCCTTCCTAACCCATCTGGCACTTCCTTCTTTTATTTTCAGCCCTTTTAAAACTTTAACGGGTTTAAATGAAGACAGGTAATAGGCCGGAAATATTCCCGAAATAACTCCACACAGTAGCGTTATACTCAATAAACTACTTAAATGAAGCGGATCAAAAAAATTGACTAAAAGTTCTTTTTCGACAAGAATATTAAAAAAGGGCAATGAGATATAGATCAATAACACCGCCAACAGTGTAGCGATGAGCGCCGTGATAATAGACTCGCTCATAAACTGAAAAATCAACCTGTTTTTTCCGGCGCCGAGTACTTTCCTTATACCCACTTCCCCTGCCCGTTTTTGGGAACGTGCCGTGCTGAGATTCATAAAATTGATACAAGCGATTATCAAAATAATCCACGCAATAAGGCTGAAGAGTTTGACATATTTTATTCTTCCGGTGATTTCTTTTCCGTTTTCAAACGTATCATACAGTCTCCATCGAGACATGGGATATAATGACATTTTCATTATGGATCCTTTATGCTTTGTGCTTATATAATTGTAGAGTGTTTTATTGATGGCGGTAATATCGGTTTTGGGTTCGAGTTCTGCATAGGTGTTTACGCCGATGCTCGCCCAGTATTCCAGCCAATTATTCTCTTGTTCGTAGACTTTAAAAGGCAAAAGCCATTCGAACTCAAAAGACATGTTGTCGGGAAGATCTTCTATAATCCCACTCACAACGTACTCTTTTTCCGTATTGATTTTCACGCTTTTGCCAATAACATTATCTGTGGATCCAAAAATCCTATTTGCTAAATTTTGAGTGAGAATTACAGAGTACAGTTGATTGAAAGCAGTAGACGGAGAACCTTTTAAAAATTTCAATTCAAACATGTCCAAAAAAGCAGGATCGACATAATTTCCTTTAGCATTTAGGTTCTTTTCGTTTATGGAAAAGAGCTTTTGACTAATTACAGAAGAGCGGGCTGAATTTTCGACCCCTGGTATATCCGCCGACAGATTAGCTGCCAAAAGCCCAGATGTCGCATCATAAGTATTGATACTGTTTTTATCCGCAAGGAAGGTTTTTATCTTATACAGATCAGCTTTATTAGCAAAATAATCATCAAAACTCACTTCATCTTGTACCCAAAGAAAAATCAAACTTGCACAGGCTATCCCAATAGCAAGACCAAAAATATTGAGCGCGCTGTATCCCTTTTGTTTCCACAAATTTCGAAAAGCTATTTTGAAGTAATTTTTAAGCATGATTGTTCGGTTTTTGGTTGATATAAATTACTCCATTCTTAAACTTTTTACTGGGTTTGCAATAGCAGCTTTTACCGCTTGAATGCTCACCGTAATTATCGCAATTGCCAATGCCGAAGTACCAGCCACGACAAATACCCACCAGGGAATATCTATCCTATATGCAAAATCTTGAAGCCATTGGTTCATAGCAAGCCAGGCAATGGGCGAAGCCACAATAACTGCGATGAGTACCAGCCGTAAAAAGTCGGTAGAAAGCAGTTTTACGATTTCGGCAACATTGGCTCCCAGCACCTTGCGAATACCTATTTCTTTGGTTCGCTGTTGTGCGGTAAATGCTACCAAACCAAAAAGCCCTAAGCATGCAATAAAAATAGAAAGGGAAGTAAAAATTCCATAAAGCTTGGCCAATTGCTGGTCTGATCGATATGCGGCATTGAGATCATCTTCCAAAAAGGAATATTGAAAAGGGACATCCTGCTGATAGCGCTTCCATTTGTTTTCTATACTGGACAGAAGTTCTTTTGGATCGGCAGATTTGTATTTGACAGTGATAAAAGAAGTGCCGGTATCATAGCTTTTCGATGTATTCGAGAAAAGCGCGAAAGGCTGGATGGACTGATGCAGCGACTGCAGATTGAAATCTTTCACCACACCTATCACCGTATAGTCCTCCATATTGCCACCGGGATAGCGAATTTTTTGACCAACAGGATTTACCCACCCGATTTGTTTGGCAGCAGCCTCATTCAGGACTATAGAAAGGGAATCATTGAAGCGAGCGTCAAATCCCCGCCCATGTATAATTTGAAGGTCGAGCGTAGAGATAAAATGGTCATCAACCAGATACGATTCCAAAACAATATCCTTCGCTACCGCATGATTCGCCTCATTGGTTTGCGGCAGATAAAAATCACCAAAAGACCCCTTTGTGAAAATACTTGTAGAGCTTGTGGCCGCCTTCACCTGCGGCATCGCAGCCAACTCTTGCCTGAAGAAATCCTCACTTTTACGAAGGGTTTCCGTGTTGCTAATTACCAAAATGTTTTCTTTATCGTAGCCAAGATCGCGCTGCTGAATATACCTCAACTGAATAAACACAATGAGCGTTGAGATGACCATTACGATGGCGATAACAAACTGAAATACCACCAATCCATTCCGCAGAAAACCATTTTTAGTAGCGGTTAAACCTCCTTTTAATACGGCAACAGGTTTGAATGAAGAAAGGAAAAATGCGGGATAAATACCGGCGAGAAAACCAGTGAGTAAAATCAGTCCTATAAGGATTATCCAAATTCCATTATTGAAAATATCCGTGAAGAAAATCGTTTTTCCCGAAAGGGAATTGAAAAATGGAAGCAGCAAAAAGACAAGTAAAACGGCGAAACCCGCGGCAATGAGCGTGTATAAAAGAGCTTCCGCCAAAAAGAGTTTCATAAGCTGACTTCGAGGCGAACCCAATACCTTTCTGATTCCAATTTCTTTATTGCGTTTGCCAGCCTGGGCCGTTGCCAGATTGGTGAAATTCACACAGGCAAGCAGGATGATGAAGAAAGCAATGAGACCAAAAATATAAAGGTTCTGAATATCGCCTTGATCCGAAATTGCCGAAACAATCTCTCCCGATCGCAAATGAATGTCGGTAAGTGGCTGTAAATGAAGATCCCAATGGTTGCCGTTTTTCAAGAACTGTTCGTAAGGTTGACCAATCCGATCGAAGGCTCCTGCGGCCTGGGTTTTCACCATGTCTGGAAATTTTGACTCCAGACGGGCAAGTGTATTTGGGTCTTTCGCGGCCTGATCAGTCAGCTTTACATACGTGGCCACATTGAGCCATACCCAACTCCAGTTGAAATAGGCTACATCACCGAAATTCTCGACCGGCATAAGCATATCAAATTTTACTGTGGCCGGAAGGCTCGTAAGGTCTTCAAGAACACCCGTTACTTTGAGCGGTTGTTTTTCACTTCCGTAAAAAAGTGTTTGACCAATGGGGTTGGTTTCACCAAAATACTTTTTGGCTATTTGATGAGTAACGACCGCACTATTGACCGCTTTCAAACAGGTGGTGGGATCTCCCTGTGCGAGTGGGTATGAAAGCAACTCAAGGAAATTGGCATCTACAGCGTAAATATTTGTTTCGTTAAAAACCAGCTCGCCATTTTCCGTTTTGGCTTCAACTACATCTGCATTAGGTCGGTAAATGCGTGTAAAGCTTTCAATTTCAGGAAAATTTTCGACCAAAGCTGCCCCGGCGGGGGGTGGTGTATAGCCGGCGTAGAAAGCATTATCGCCCATTTTACCATCAATATTGACCCGGTAAATCTGATCAGAATCTTTAAAAAAGGTGTCGTAGCTCAACTCGTCTTGAATGTATAAGCCAATCAAGATCACACAGGTCAATCCAATAGCCAAACCAAGAATATTAATCAGACTATTCACCCGGTATTTCAGGATATTCCGCCACGCTATTTTAAAGTAGTTTTTAAGCATTGTATTTTCTTTTACAGGCCATTAATCTATTCTGTCTTTAAGCTTTTAGTTGGGTTTGCTGTAGCCGATTTTATTGCTTGAATTCCGACTGTAAACGATGTTATGAGTAAAGCGATTAATCCGCTAAGCGCAAACATCCACCACTTAATGCTTATGCTATAAGCAAAACCTGCCAACCATGCGTTCATAACATACCATGCTATCGGGAAGGCGATAAGCGCCGCAATACCAACAAGTAGCACATAATCTTTAGAAAGCAAAACGATAATTTTTACTACACCTGCACCCAGAACTTTTCTGATGCCAATTTCTTTTACCCGCCTTTTAGCCATGAAACTAATTAGACCGAACATACCGAGGCAAGAAATAAAAATAGTTAAAAGTGCTACCACATTTACCGTTTTTAGCATCCCTTCAATCAAGCGATATTGGCCACTAACTTTGTCAGTCAAAAATTCCTGTTTGTATTCTCTGCGAGAATCGATGTTTCCAATACCAGTTGCAATTTGTTGCTGCACACTTTTTTCGTGTCCTTTTTCAACTCTTGCAGAAAGAAACCGATGAGATGCTATAGCATCTCTTTCACGATACAAATGAGCCAGCGGCTCAACCGCGTTTTGCATATCCTGATAATGAAAATCTTCCATTACGCCTATCACAGGATAATCTGGTGAACCGCTCTCTTTTCCCTTCAACCGCTTTCCTTCAATAGACTCCCATCCAAGGGCCTTCATCGCCGTTCTATTGATAATTACCGAATTATCTTCGTCTTTATCGAGATTTTCATCAAAATCCCTACCCATAACCAATGGAATTTCAAGTGTTTTGAGGTAACCCTGATCTGTACGAGCATAACGGGTTCTGATTTCATTATCTGTTTCAGGATCATAAAATTGAGTATAATTGAAGTTGTAATCGGAAGGAATGGCCTGACTTACCGAATAGGTTTTAACATAAGGGTTTGCTTCGAGCTTATTTAAAAGCGTATTGAAACTTGCTGAAGCAGATACCTCATCTTTATATTCCAAATTAATGTTCCCAATAATGACATTTTCTTTGTTGAAACCCAAGTCAGCATTTTTCATAAAGCCAATTTGGCTATTCAAGATGATGGCCACACAGATGAATAATATGGCTATAGAAAACTGCAGGACGATAAAAGAATTGCGAACGAAAAAATTACGCTTGATGGCATCAATCTTTCCCTTTATACCTGTTGAAATTGGTACGGAGATAAACCGTAGTGTTGGAAGTATACCTACTACCAGGGTAACCAACAATCCTAATCCTATCGCGAAAAGGATGACCGGATAATCCTTTGCAACAGTAAAGGAGATCTTACCAAAATCGGCTCCGTAGATATCGTTCAATTTTGGCAACAAAATTCCGAGAAAAAGAAGTGCTGAAATAGAGATCGATGCAAATACCAATATGCCATTCTCAATACAAAACTGTATGATGACACTTCTTTTGGTGCCGCCTAATATTTTACGCACCGCGATATTCTTGGTACGGTGAAACATCGTAGAAGCATTCAGATTGAGCAGATTGATAAGTACAATGAGCAATACAAAAATCGAAGCTGCTATTGAGCCACTGATAATAGTATCGACCACCGGAATCGAATCCGTTCTCATACCCGCGAAAGGCATTAGCTTTATAGCCGCAATTGTAGTCGGATTTGAGTAGTTTGTCTCGACCAAATCGTTGATACGCCTTTCAAACTGAGCAATATTCGTAGATGGTCTTAGCTTTAAAAAATTCATCGTGAAACTGTCGCTCCAATTGGCACGCGCTTTAAAGCTGGGAATGTCTTCTAAAAGTTTGGTAGGCATTATAACACCCAGACGGAATGCGGAATACGGACTTATAGGTTCCAAAACTCCGGTTATCGTTAAGTTCAGCGTGTCATGAACACTTATGATTTTACCAACCGGATTCTCTTCGCCAAAAATTTTGAGGCTGACCTTGTTGGTCAGTACAATAGAGTACTTTTTATCCAACGCCGTTTCCGGATCACCATATTTGAATGGCAATGAGAAAACTTGAAAAAATTCGGGTTCTACATAATCCGTCTGTTCTTGGAAATCCAATTCGCCATATTCCAACCACGGTTGAGTCCAGCCTTGTATGTGAGTTGCGGCAATAACTTCCGTAGACGCTTTAACGATTTCTTTTAGCAGCGGGTATGGAGTCTGCGAATATGAATCGCCGCCGGTGGTCATCGTTTTTAAATAGTAGATGTTCTCTTGATTCTCAATATTAGAATCTGCATTATAATAAGCATACACTGAGAAAATAAGGGTTAGTACGCTACCAATTCCTATGCTCAATCCCAGAAGATTAAGACTGGAAAGTAGTTTGTTTTTCCACAAATTGCGAAGCGATATTTTAATGTGATTCCTGATCATCTTTTTAGTGCGTAAACTCTGATAAAATGTTCTCTGTAACTTTCTGGCCGTCGAGCATTCTGATAATGCGGTGGCTGTACTTGGCGTCGTGCTCGCTGTGCGTGACCATAATGATGGTGGTACCAGCCGAGTTGAGTTCTGTCAGCAAATCCATTACGTCATTTCCATTGCTGCTATCCAGGTTCCCTGTAGGCTCATCGGCAAGGATAAGCTTCGGGTGATTTACCACGGCACGCGCTACAGCCACGCGCTGCTGCTGCCCACCTGAAAGCTGCTGCGGGAAGTGTTTGCGCCTGTGCATAATCCCCATTTTTTCAAGCACTTCTTCTACCCGCTGTTTGCGTTCTGCTGGTTTTACACCCGTATAAATCAGCGGAAGTTCCACGTTTTCAAAAACGGTAAGCTCATCTATCAAGTTGAAGCTCTGGAAAACAAATCCGAGGTTATGCTTCCGCAAATTGGCGCGCTTTCGCTCGTTGTAGCCAGCTACTTCGGTGCCATTAAACAGGAAGCTGCCACCATCAGGATCGTCCAATAGACCCAAAATATTGAGCAGCGTAGATTTGCCGCAACCCGAAGGCCCCATAACGGCAACGAATTCACCTTCTTTCACTTCAAAAGACAATTTGTTCAAGGCAATGGTCTTCACATCTTCGGTAGCGTAGTACTTTTCTAAATCTTTTATTTTTATCATCTTTTCCTTTAATTGGTGTCTGTTTATATAGTTCGCTATCTGCGTTGCACGCTCTTTTGTAAACAGTCATTGACATGCGTCAACTCCTTGATTTCCAAAAGTGCGTGCACCTTGCTATCAAACTCTATAATTCAAACACTTATATTTATATTAAAATAATTCATTTAATCTTTTTTCAAAAAGTGTGTCCTTGTACATAAAGCTCTTTGCGCTTAACCTCATGCCTCTGGCTTGATCCGAGGTTTGCGACTTGGCGATTAAAAAAAACATCACTCCTTCAACACCAATTCCTTCACATCCCCATAATTATCATAACTGCTCGTAATCACTTTATCACCGGGATTCAAACCACTTAAAACTTCGTAGTATTCTGTATTTTGACTACCCAATGAAATATCAGTTCTATAAGCCGTATTCCCATCTTCGCTGATTTTGAAAATCCAGTTTCCACCCGTTTGCTGAAAAAAGCCACCTTTTGGGATCAATACAGCCTGCTTTTCGTCGCTCAAGGCCAGGCGTATTTGCAATGTCTGTCCCCGTCGTATTCCCTGGGGCACCGAATCTGCAAATTGCATATCGACTTGAAAACGGCCACTTGTAACCTGCGTGTAGACCTTCTTGATAACCAACGAATACGATTGGTCATTCATCGTAAAACTCCCCGTCTGACCAGTGTAAATTCTCGAAATGTAATGCTCATCAATGTCTGCACGGACTTTAAATCCACTCAAAACATCGATTTGTCCCAGGCGGTCACCTTTGTTTTTAGACTGGCCAATTTCTGCATCGAGCGAAGTAAGCTGTCCTGCGATTGGCGATTTCACAACAAGATCAGCCACTTTGCGACGCATCAAATCCAATGCGCTTTGGGTGCGGGCATAGCTGCTTTTTACCTGCTCGTTTTCCTGCATGATGGCGATAGAATCCTCCTTCAAAATTTCGCCCGAAAGCTTCATTCGTTCTTTTTGATAGTTGTAATCATTTTCGGCTTTAATGAAATCCTGTCTTCCAATGGCTCCCTTTTCATGCAGCACTTTATTGAGTTCATAAACCCGTTTTGATTCAATCAAACTACTCTCCACATCGGTGTATTGGTTGAGCTTGTTGATGGTGTTTTGGCGTGCTGCATTTTGCGAAATTTGCATTTGCGTAAGCAAGTTATAAACCTGCGTTTCCTGGTTTACAAGGCTCAATTCCAAGTCGGTATTTGAAAGTCTCAAAATCGGATCACCTATTTCCAAAACTTCTCCATCCTCAACATATTTTTCTTCTACACGACCGCCTTCAAGGGCATCGAGATAAATGGTAGTGATAGGAAGCACAATTCCATTTACCGGAATATTTTCCTGAAAAACACCATCGCTCACCGTACTGATACTCATCCGCTCTATCTCCACGTTCAGTTTCGAAACGCCACTAGCAGAAGCAATCACAAAAACAATAAAGCACAAGAGTAAAAGGATACCGCCATAAAGCAGGATTTTCTTGGTACTAAATCGTTTCTTTTCAATTGGGATGTCCATTTTACATATCTTTTCATAAAATGGGGTGTGAATACAGTGCCAGAAACGTTGTGCTATGTTTTTCAGTAATTTACACCTTCGTGAAATATTAAAAGTGTTCGGTTTTAATACAGTCTCTGTTCGGTGGTGGTACAGATATATTTTATGCCTTTCGGCGAATGTGAAATTTGTACTATTGTGGGGTGGATGGATGGTTATATACGAACGAATTGATTTGGTTGATTGATTTGTGAAAGATGATAGTAATATTCCAAAATTAATCTGTTCGAAAAGGGAGTAATTCGTTTTGCGATTACTCATGAATTCTGGAAGGATGAAGGATAATATACTTTATAGTGCCAGAGGCACGACCATTATTGTAGCCCAGGGTTTACGCCCTTCGGTTGTGAGATCGCTTCGCTAAGTTTAACCCTGGGTTAAGAATATCCCATACCACCAAAGTGCCAGAGGCACGACAGTTATTACACATTGATTTTCAAATTTTATTTTCTCGAACTAAGAGAATCAGGCAAAAACGATCGTGCCAATGGCACTTGTAAACTAATAAACGAAATTAACCACGGGTTACAAACCCGTGGTTAAAATAACTATCGTGCCTACAGCACTAATAAGTTAAACCGCTATGAAAATACTATCATCTATTTTGGAAAAATAACAATTCTCGTCAAACCACCATACTTTCATATCTTGCACCAATTTTAAAAAATGCACCTTCAAAACACCAAAATATTAATCATTGACGACGACGAAGACGTCCTCACTGCCCTGCGTCTTTTGCTCAAGTCGAAAGTGAAAGAAGTCGTAGTCAGTAAAAATCCAAATCGCATTCAAAACTTGATGGAAGCCACTGCTTTCGATTTGGTTATTCTCGACATGAATTTTAATAGTCTCGTAAATACCGGGAATGAAGGCATCTTTTGGCTCAATAGAATTAAGGAGATTAATCCCGAAATCGATGTGATTTTGATAACCGCTTATGGCGATATCGACTTGGCTATTCGGTCGCTTAAGGAAGGTGCTTCTGATTTTATAATAAAACCCTGGCAAAACGAAAAAATATTAAATGCAGTCCAGGCACTTGTCGAGAAAAAGAAAAAGCAACCCAAGCTCAACCTGAACTCCGAAAACCCAATTATCGGCGACAGCCCCGCCATGGAAAACGTGTTTGTGAAACTGAAAAAAGTAGCTCCGACCGACGCCAACATTTTGATTCTGGGAGAAAACGGAACAGGAAAAGATCTCGTTGCCCGTGCCATTCACGATAATTCGCTCCGTAAAAACAAGCCTTTTGTAAAAGTAGATGTCGGTGCGCTCACCGAAACCCTTTTCGAAAGCGAACTTTTCGGGTATAAAAAAGGTGCTTTTACCGATGCTCGCGCCGATCGAAAAGGCAGGTTTGAGTCTGCTCATGGTGGAACGCTTTTTTTAGATGAAATCGGTAATATTCCCCTTCGCCAGCAGGCACGCTTGCTTACGGTTTTGCAAAACAGACAGGTCACTCCACTGGGCTCCAATGAATCTATTCCGATCGATATTCGCCTGATTTGCGCCACCAACTTGTCCATTGCTGACCTTGCAGATGAGAACACCTTTCGGAAGGATTTGATTTATCGGATTAATACGATAGATTTTACAATTCCCGCTTTGCGCGAAAGGGAAAGCGACCTCAATCTTCTCGCAAATTATTTCGTTGATTTTTACAGTCAGAAATACAGCAAAGGAAGTCTGTCTATGTCACCTGAATTTTTGAAAAAATTAAAAGGGCACCCGTTTCCGGGAAATGTCCGCGAACTGCAATATGTTTTGGAACGCGCCGTGATCATGGCAGAGAAAGCCTCTTTAGCAGCCGACGATTTAACCTTTTCTGCAATTGAAAAACCGCTCAAAGCGGATGTGCAAAAAGAGACAAATCTCGATGCCATTGAACGAAATACCATTTACGCCGTAATCGAAAAAAACAACGGCAATATCACGAAATCTGCCAAAGAACTGGGCATTACACGCGCCGCACTTTACCGCCGACTCAATAAATATGAACTCTAATAGCTACCGGTTTTCGATTTTTATTCGGGTTATGGCTGTGCTCATCTCCCTGCTGGTTCTGGCATTTGGCGTAAGCCTGCAAAACACCTACGCCATTGTGGGTGGATCGGTACTTTCATTAATTTCAGTTTACTATTTGTATCGGTTTCAGGTGAAACGTTTTGTTGAGATGGACGACTTTTTTGAGTCCGTGAAATACCGCGATTTTTCAAGGTGGTTTTCAGAAGAACACGGCCCCGCCGACATCCGCCGTTTGCACAGTGGTTTTAATCTCGTAAACAAAACCATAAAGACAATTGACCAGGAAAGGCAGGCTCAACTTCTATACCTTCAGAAGATTTTGGAGATGGTGGATGTTGGAATTTTTGCCTACAATGTGGAAACCGGCAAAGTGCTTTGGGCAAATGATTCTGTTTTAAAAATGTTGAATTTCCCGGCTTTCAAAAACGTGAGCTTTGTTGAAAAAAGGAGTCCGAAAATCTACGACGAACTTTTTGAAACCTACCATTCAAACACCACTTCTGCAACGCTGGAAATGAATCGGGAAAAGCTAAAAGTATTGATTACCGATACGGTTTTTGAAATGGAAGCCAACTCCTTTAAGCTCATCGTCATTCAAAATATTGAAGATACGCTGAACAGAAATGAGAGTGAAGCCTGGAAAAAACTGCTAAGCGTAATGACCCACGAAATCATGAATAGCATTGCGCCGATTTCATCACTTGCCGAAACCCTTCAGCTAAACATCCAGAACAGTATCGAAAACCCCAGCTCTGAAAAACTGGAACTGGAAGATGTAAACGCCGGCCTGAGAAGCATTAAAAAACGAAGCGAAGGCTTGATGAAGTTTGCAAAGACATACAGAACCTTGAACAAGGTAACCCATGTAAACAAAGAGCGCATTGAAGCATCCAGCCTGTTTAGCAGTATACATGCCTTGATGAAACCATCGCTGGAAGAAAAGTCTGTAGAACTCCATTTCGACCTCACCGATCAGAAACTCATTTTTGAAATTGATTCTTATTTGATAGAGCAGGTGCTAATCAACGTCATTTTAAACGCCATAGATGCCACTGAAAATGTTGCCAATCCACAAATCACGGTTTCTGCCGGATTGAATCACAAAGGCATTGAGCAAATAAGAATCATGGACAATGGAAAAGGCATTCCTGCAGAAATAGCCGACAGTATTTTCATTCCATTTTTCAGCACCAAAAAAACCGGAAGCGGTATTGGCTTGAGCCTTTGCAAACAGATCATGACTTTGCACGAAGGAAAAATACAGTTGAATAGTGAAGTTGGGGTTGGGACTGAGGTGGTTTTGACTTTTCGGAATTAGGGTATGTCTGGCCATAAAGCCCAATATCTGCGTTATGCTCGATTGGAAAACAGTCATTTACAAATGTAAACTCCTTGATTTTCACATCTTCACAAGCCTTGAACTTTATGACCTAGACATACAATTTGGACGACGGACACTAAATAGTTTAAAGATTTCTCATCTGTTACGATGCCCTTTTCTCTTTCAATATTCTTAGATTTTCCAAATCAGTTTCCAAATCTTCGATGTCGTACTTAACGTAAACATCTCTTTTCGCCAATTGCTTTTGAAAAGAAATTTGGTCAAGCTGAGCTAAGTTTCTGGCTTGCCCCATAGATAGCCTGCTAGTATCGTATAGATGAACTGCAATTTCTATTGTCAACTCTTCGGCGGTTATTTCCGCCTTCTCTAAAATGTCTTTTTTAATCAAGAGATCCATAACTCAATTTTAAATTAAGGATACTGAATTTGGCGATGTATTCCAATTTATGTCTTACCTAAGAAACCGTGTAGCTGCTATTAGTGCCATCTATCAAAACGTTTCATTATCTCTTCATTAGAAATATATTCGCCTTTATCCGCCTGGTCTAATCCTGTTTTGATTTCTTCTTGCTCTACTTTTGACATTGCACTCCACCAGTCTTCTTGCTCTGCTTCTAACAGAGCTTTAATTTTAATCAATAAACTTTCTTTTTGCGTTTGAAGCAAAAGCTGCATTAACTCTAATTTAGTGGCTTCGATGTTCATAGTCACAATATTTTCTTTGACCGATATCATTTTTATAGGCAGATCCGATTGACCGATAGTCAGCCATAAATTCACCAGGTTATTTTCATTTCAACCAAAAAAGCCCCACACCAATTAAGGCGTGAGGCTTTACTGAATTCTCACTACTTACTCTTTAATTTTACTGTTTCACAATTCGTTGAGTCGCGTTGATATAATCAGACTGTAGACTCAAAACATACACTCCTTTACTAAGGTTTGAAAGATCAAGTACCGAAGGCTGACCCTTAATAAAAGAACCTGACCCTTGAGCATAAACCATCTTACCGTTCATGTTGAATATTCGAATGGCAACTCCTTCTAAATTATCAGCTCCCGTAGGTACAATATTCAAGTAATCGGCAGTTGGGTTAGGGTATACCTGAATGCCACCTTTTTCAATGTCGTCAACACCCAATGGATTGAGCAATTCGATAAAAATTTTGTCTTCATCCATGCATCCCGTTTCAGAATAAACCTGAACTGAAATTGTGGTTGATTCTGTAACCTCAACCATTATCTCATTATCGGTCTCGCCGGTACTCCACAGATAAGTTGCACCGGCATCATCGCCCGCTGTAAGCGTTACCATAGTTCCTTCCGTGGCCTCAATATCGTCTCCTAAATTCACTAAAGGATTCGCAAACACCAGCAATTCTACTGAAACGCTCGCTTCATTTCCGGAAGCATCAGTAGCCAGATAAGTAAGCGCATATTCGCCTTGAGTGAGGAAATATCCCGGTACAGGACCATCAATTTGCTCAAGCTGTGCAGAGCAATTGTCTGAAACGATGATTGAAACAGATTCTAAAATTCCTTCACACATTTGTATCGGCTCGGGCTGAATAATTTGTGGTGCCATTTTATCAACCACACTCACACTGAAGCTTGTGCTGCTGGCATTTCCTGAAAAGTCGCTCACAGTCATTACAATAATTGAGCTACCTAAATCTTCACAACTAAACTGTGTTTTGCTCAAAGTATGGCTTACGATTCCGCAATTATCTCTCTCCCTCATATCAAGCATTTCCGATGTTAATACCGCCATACCATCGTGATTGAGCTCGATTTCAATATCCATGACTTCAATTTCCGGATAAGATCTATCAACCACATTTACCAAGAGTGTTTTCTGCGCACTATTTCCATAAATATCAGTAACCAAAATCTGTGTCGAAGTTCCTTCCTGCAAGCTCTCGCATGAATAAGACTGTGTTTGGATTTCTACTTCGGCAATTGCACAATTATCGCTTGCGTATGGAAGCACCATGTTTTGCGAAAGAAAAGAAACACCTTCATCATTCAATTCGAGTTCAATACTTTCAAGAAAGAAATCTGGCTTTATAGTATCAAGAACGGTAATTGTAGTGGTGGCTGTGGCCTGGCAATTATTAGCATCGGTCGCCAACACTTCATAATCTCCCGCATTTAAATTGCTGTAAGTGGCATCTGCGGGGCCGTCTGTCCAGTGAAATACAAAGGGCGCTGTTCCGTTTGTTGCAGAGGCAGTCAAAACACCATCACTACTATTTATGCAGTTGGCGTCAGTAACCGTAAAAGTTATTTCAGGATTTCCGGCTGTTGTAATATCTGCGTTTGTAACATTCATAAATACAGCATTTGTATCTTCAAGCACGAAATAAGTTTTGTAAGTTGTATTTGGCAGTAGCCCTGAAATACTAAACACATAGGTCGAATCTGTAGTCATAGCCTGAGATAAAGCGCTTATTGGTGTAACTCCGCCATAAGCTACTCCTGCCTTAATCTGTTCAGCATCGGGGGCTACCGCTCCATCAGGAACGGTCATTAAATACCCTGTGCCCTGCACATTAGATTGTGCTTCATACACAGCACTGTTGCAAGTTACATTTCCAAGTCCTCCGGCAGCGACGGCTACTTGGCTTATCAACGCATCAAGGTCAGTCAAATTGGCCGCGGCATAATACCATATAAATTCATCGCTCTCTTCCGGGGCCAAATCATTCATTCGTACATATATTCCATAGCTCCCATCATTTGTCACAGAAATTGGTGCGGACGAAGGGTTTTGATAGAGCACATTATCCCACGAGCAGCAATTGTTAATAATTGTCTGCGTGCGGTCTGAAGTAGAGAAGAATAAGACTCCCTCTTGAGCCGTTTTTATGCGAATAGCCTTTGCCTGATCTGTCGCATTTGCTATTAAGGCAAAATTTCCGCCTTCTAAATTTCCTCTTTCTTTAAGTGGTTCATCTATACCACCTACATAATCATCACGCGTGCCTATCCAGTAGCGCAGGTTTGGTGCACTCACAGACCCTATGTTAGTAATCTTAGTTTTTATGGTAATAAAACAAGAAGATGCAATGGTATAGGTGTTTTCTACTTCTAGTACTCTTCCATCAGCCGAAAGCGTACCCGTAGAAATAATTTGACCACTACCCGCGCCGGATGTACCAGTAATATATTCAAAACCAGAGGTATTGACTATTTGGTTGGTCAATGCACAATCTGATATGCGTGTACCTTGTGTATTCCAGTCATCGGTACCGTCACCACCGAAAGCAATTGTTTCGTTGAGTGAAATATTTGAAAAAGTAAGTCGCCTCCAACTGCTGTGTTGAACGCTATAATAAAAGGGCTGCTGAAGATTACCGGTGGCATTCACCGAGTTTTGACTACCATTTCCAAAACGCAGCTTTCCATTTTCAATAACGGTTTGTGCGCTGCCTTGCATAGATACCATTCCAAGTAATACTAGCAGTACAAACTTGAGTGACGTGGATCGTAAGTTGAGTTGTAGATTTCTTTCCATATCTTTCGTTGTTTGAGGTTCTTTCAAGACTATTTTATTTCGATAAATTTTGCTTCTCCCAGTTTTGGGCAGACTTGCGCAGCTTAATCACCTTTGACTCACTCACTTTACCTTCTCCGTTCTTCTGATGAATGGTTACTACCGCTTCACAACTTGTCCCTTTTTTGTCAAAACCATCTATTGTGAGATAAATATGGAATGGTTATGTCCATCAGTTCATATTTGGTTAGAACTTTAACTTCCTTTCCAAAAACTTCAAAATCGGCCATACCTTCTTCAAACTGGTCTAAATCCATAATGTAAAGGGTGTTGCTACTGTAGCTTTTCAGCATTTCAGCATGACCAGAATTTTCAAGAAGTGCGCGTACTACTTCTGTATCGTTTCTGTTTATTTTACTGTCTATTACTTTCGTGAATAAGGCCAATTCATTGGACGTATTTAATGGCGAAGGTGATTCTTGAGAAACCTGAGAGACTGCGGGCATAGCAAAATGAAATAGGAAAATAATAATGCTGGTCGCAATAGAAGCTTGGGGGATGTTTTTTTTCATCTTTCTTCAGAGATTGTTCTGGTATGAATACAGAAAAATGCAAACTGAAGTTCAGGATATTAGCTTAGTTTGAATTGAGAATCGATAAGATTTATAAATTCACCTATGGATAGCATAATAGATACCAGACGAAAGGCCCGAACAATTAATATGAATCTAGAGAATAGGGCGTTATGGGAATTGAACGCAGAGCGAAGCCTAGAAATTTTATTATTAATGCAGAAGGACTCTGACTTTTTTAGTAGCTACATCTTAACGAACCGTGCCATCATGCTAACGTCTCCCGATATGCTCAGGATATAAACCCCCGCCGGAAAAGATCGCAGATCAACTGATTGAATCGAATTACTCAAAACCCCCTGGATTAAACGTTTTCCGGAAACGGAATAAATAGAGAAAGACTTTCCGGATAGAGTTGAAGCGTGATTGATTTGAAGAAAATCTGATGACGGATTGGGATACAGTTGCAGTTCTGATTCCTTAGAAATTTTTGAGATATCGGTTGCTGTTTCACTCAACTTCGCAGTAAATGTTTGATAAAAATCTCCCGTAAAACTGTATTCTTCTGAAAAAGTACAATTGCCCAACATGAATCCGTTGACATAATAACTATTTCCTGCACGGCTCATAGACAAACCACTGGTAGTTCCCGATTGGGTCTGTACCCCTTTATACCATTGAGCATCACCAAGAACATCTAGCTTAAGGACAAAAAGGGAACTCTGTGACCCCGGATCAGCGAGCAGGGTATCCTGATTCCAGGTGAGGTAATTTCTAAAAAACCCAGTTATGGCCAGCCCGTCATTTTCGGCAACCAGAAATTCTCCTTTACCGGGGTTGGCATCGCCTACAGCAAAATTAGGGACTTCTTTGGCCCAATGAAGTTCTCCCTGAGGATTATATTTAGCAATATAAAAATCATATACCCAGTTTGGCCCCTCGAGAGCAATATCTCCCATCATAACACCGTCGTATAATTCGTCGCTAAAATAGATGGAATTCCCGTCTGGAGATACCCGCACACTCGGCTCCGGGCAGGTCACATCGTCAAAAATACGTATCCACTCAAACTCGTGAGAACTATTGTATTTCACAAGAAATTTATTGTAATCTCCGGCTCCTTCCACCGTTGTTCCATTAAAATCTGAGGTGCCATCCTGACTAAGGCAAGATCCCGTGAGGTATATATTACTTAAAGCATCCACGTCAAGATCATTGGTAAAAACACTATTCTGACTTATCGTCTCAAGATGCTCAAATGTTGTTGAATTGTATATTTCAATATAACTGTAATCTACAAAGCCATTGCCGTTTAACATCGCATAGAGCAAATCACCTTTCAGGCAAATAGCGGCAGGATTTTGATCTCCGACAGTTGACGATGCAGGAATTACATCTTCAATTGCACCTGCCTCTGAAACACGAATAAGCACGCTTTGAGCCGCTGTCTCCGCTACTGGCAGCATAAAGTTTCCCAGAATAAGATTGCCATTAAAACTTCCAAATAGAATGCATCCCCCGCTTGTTGTAGCAACAATTTGGTTGATAAACAAGGTGTCGTTCAAATTTATCGACCAGATGAGGTTACCCTCAGAATCGTAACGTGTAAGATCTATTGATCCCATATTTCCCGCTCCTGTGTCAATAAAACCTTCAGAAGTAAGCGCAGTAAATTGATCGCCGGTAGCGCTTACCGCAAATGCATCTGTTCCCAAAAACGGATTCCCCGCTTGTGGGTATGGTGATGCCAATACCCAATCGTACTGGAATATTTGAGATTGAGCTAATCCCAAATTGAGAGTGAAAAAATAAGCGAATAGTAAAGCGAGGTAAGAGATTGGTTTTCTCATAGGAGAAACAAATGTAATCAATTGACGATGAAAGGGTTTTGATGGTTGCACGGTACACTTAAATTTTACCGTGGCACTTTAGGGTTGTTTTTGTCCACCAAAACTTACAGGAAGTGACAATACCTATACAGGGCCCAATTGGAAATCGACTATTACTAAAAGTGCTTATAATTGCCCGTTTCAATTAAAAGGGTAAATTCGAAACTGGTTTTCTATGAATAAAAACTATGACGGTGATGGGCATTCCAAAGCGAATTAATGCAATCAGGATTTTAACCCTTTTTTTATTGATATTGTGCGTAAATCAAGCGAACGCGCAATCAAATTACTGGGACGTAATAATGCTAAAAAGTGCCGAAGTGATTAGAGGCACAATCACTGATAGCATCCCCTCTGAGAGCGTTACAATTCTGGCAGGAGACACTGCGAGCAGAATCATAGCAAACGAAGAAATTGCCCTCATCACTTCAGAGGTGAGACGATATGCTTACACCAAAAAAGTGGTGACCGGGAAAAAGAGTTATAGCACTGAAAGATCTGCCTATTATCAAGGAATTTTCTCGGCTGGTTTTGGAATACCTTTATCTGAATCAAGTGTTTCAATATTAACTTCATTAACGGTTTTGGTTTTTATGATGTACTCTCCATGGGGGTCGGTATCGGACTTAGGCTACCCTTAGAGAGAGAAGCAGTCATAATACCTTTGTTTTTCGATATGCGCTTACGCCCCATGAATACAAAAATTTCTCCTGTGTTCGTTCTCGGTTTGGGTGGGAGTTTTCAGCCAAATTTAGAATGGGCGAATACTGGTCCCATACTCATGCTAAAAGGAGGAATTTCTATAAAAAATTCTGGTAAGTCTTCAGTAATGATAACCATTGGTTACGAAAATTTTGACATTTTAAATACGGTAGAAAACCGCAGAGGTAATTTCTTTACAGGATTCGGCCCTTCAGAAACCCGGGAAACCATTCGAACCCTAACCTTAAATTTTGCAGTGGCATTTTAGGGTCAATCGGTTTTAAGTCACTAAAGACTCCTTACCCCTTTCGCCCAATAATCATAGCTACCGGCTGATTCTGAATAATGTGCCCTTCCCGACTGCGAAGAAGCGGCTGCGATCAAGAGCCATTTCGGCTTGAACCTGCCTCCCTTCTTTCAAAGTGCAATTTCCAATACCCTCATACAGAGGTTTGTCCTTAAACATCCCGCTCTTTAATGCGCCTTCAAACTCGGTACATGTGCCAAACGAGGACCTCTTTTTTTGCTGACCGATCCGCAATGAGTCAGTAGCTTTTCAGCCCTCAATCAGCCATTTCTCCATCTGAAGTCCTGAATTGCTTCTGGTAATCAGTAGGGCTCATGCCGTAAGTATCTGCAAAGCACTTTGAAAAATAGCTATGGGTATTAAACCCTGTCATAAAGGCCACTTCAGAAATATTGGCATCCTTTACTTCCAGCAGTTCGCGGGCTTTTTCAATGCGCACCCGACGTATGAGTGTGCCGGTGGAGTAACCCGTAAGTGCCTTTAGCTTTCGGTGAAGCTGTGTACGACTCATCGCCGCTACCTGGCAGAGATGATCTACGCCAATTCCGGTATCAGAAAGGTGAGACTCGATGTAAGTCTGCAATTTGCCAATAAAAGCATCTTCGGCGTTGTCGCGACCAGTTTTTTGAATCTTAATGACAGAAGCCCTGTGCAGATTCCAGGTTTGAGCCCGCAAAACGAGCAGATTTTTTAGCAAGGCGAGAAGCTCTGTTTCGTAAAAAGGTTTGGTAAGGTACGCGTCGGCTCCTTTGGTAAGTCCCGCTTCACGGTCGGTACGGTTCGTTTTTGCTGTTAGCATAATAACGGGAATGTGGCTCGTGCTTTGGTTGGCTTTGACTTTTTCAAGAAATTTCAATCCATCCATCACAGGCATCATAACGTCGCACAATACCGCATCTGGAATGTGGGCTATAGCCAGGTCGAAGGCTTCCTGTCCATTTGCCGCCTCAATCACAGCATACTGTTCAGCGAGGCAAGTGTGTAAGAAGCTTCGCAAATCGTCATTGTCTTCGGCGACGAGTACTACTGGTTTTTCATCGTTCAAGTGTTTCTCATCTGCGCCAATATCACCTTCATCTTCTTCAAATTCGTCAACAGGCGTGCGCTCGATGTGGCCATCAAGGAGGTGCTGCCCCTTATCCGTTTCCGGAATGGGCAATGTAACAGAAAACTTACTTCCCTCACCTAGTGTGCTTTCCAGCCTCAGGTCGCCGCCATATATTCGGGTAAGTTCGCGTACGAGAGCCAGCCCAATACCCGTGCCACCACCCGCATTGTTGCTACCTTCGCGGCTGCGGTAATAGCGGTCGAATATGCGCTTTTGGTCGAATGGGGCGATTCCAGGACCAGTGTCTGCGACCTCCAAATAAAGCCTGCTATCGCCGTCTTTGACTTCAAAACGCAGATACACATCTACCCTGCCGTTTTTGTCAGTATATTTTATGGCATTGGAAAGAAGGTTGTAAGTAATCTTTTCCAAGGCACCGGGATCAAAGAGAACTTCGCGGTGCGGATCAGAACAATGCAGTTGCAAGCTAATTTGCTTGCTATTTGCCAAGGGAGCAAATGAGTCGACTATTTCGCGCACAAAGCGCACCACTTCGCCTCTGGCATGATCGATATGCATCATTCCGCTATCAATCTTGCTCAGGTCGAGAAGCTGGTTTATCAGACGTAGCAGCTGATTGGCGCTTCGGTGTATCCGCCGCAATTCGGTGCGCTCTTCCGGTACTTCCGTATTTGCCAGAAGGCGCTGAATGGGATTGATGATAAGCGTAATCGGCGTTCTGAATTCGTGCGTAATATTTGAGAAAAACTCGTTTTTTAATCGATCCACTTCCTGGAGTCTGCCAGCTTCAAGGCGCTGGTTGTTGAAGCTGTATTGCAGCCTTATCCGGTTAGTCCGAACCTTGTACAAGGCATGCACTACTGCTATCAGAAGCAAAATATAAACCGCATAAGCCCAGCCCGTTTGCCACCAGGGTGCCAAAATGGTAAGTGTGATGGCGATGCCCTCTTCATTCCAAATTCCATTGCTGTTGGTAGCCAGCACCCGAAACTTGTACTTCCCTGGGGCGAGATTGGCATAGGTGGCGGTACGTTCAGTCATTGGCGGCGACCAATCCTTGTCAACACCTTCCATCAGTGTGCTGAATTGATTCTTGCCCGGTGCACGAAAATCGAGAGTGGTGTAGTTAAAAGTCACCACATTGTCGTTCCAGGGCAGGGTTATTGTTTTCGCGAAAGGTATGGGTTTATCGATAAGATCAGGGTACGTGGCCGGGGTAAGCACATCGTTGAAACTCTTCACTTGGGTAAATGCCATTTGCGGTGCCACGGTGTCGAGCGATACTTTAAGCGGATCGAAAGCCACTATACCCTCCAGCGATTCAAACCAAAGGTGTCCATTGTTGATGATTCCATACATGAATCGGTTAAATTCGTTGGTGGGCAAGCCATCCTCACGTGTAAAGTGAGAGAAAGACATTGATCTGGTATCGATGCGGATAAGGCCATTATTGGTACTGATCCAGAGCGTGCCGAGTACATCAGGCAGTATGCCGTAAATTACAAGATTGGACAAGCCCTCTTTTTCTGTATACCGAGTAGTTGTACCAGTAGATTTCTGAAGTTTAATGAGTCCACCACCTTCTGTTCCTACCCATAAATAATCATCGGGCACCAGCGGATCATTTAATAGGGAGAGCACGCCATAATTAAGAGCCGAATTGATGTTGCGATAGTGTGTAGCATTCCGAATGGTGGGATCGTATCGCACGAGGCCTTCGTCGGTTCCAAGCCAAAAAATGCCCTTTCGATCAGAAAGAATCGTACTCACCGTGGTGGTAGAATTAGGTTGATCGAGCACAACGTGCTTTTGGAAAGTCCAGTTGTTTTCATCAAACAATGCAATCTCCTTGCCGAGCGATATCCACAACTTGCCTTTGGAATCGAAATAGACAATCTGAACTAAGGGCAAATTGAAATCTTTGCGCTGAATCAACTTCATGTAAGGGTCGTATTCGCGAAGCTCACGGAGCCCATCCTTACCGTTTAAAAATACCCAGTAATGCCCTCTATTGTCGCGGATGGCCTTGTGTGCAAATTGCGTAGAAATGTGGGCAGGTAAGTGAGACTGGGTAGGGAAAATCTGGTTATCAGAAAAAGGCATGTTTCGCTCTGATAGCGGGTCGTAGTACGTTTTGGAAGGTTGGGTCTCGGTAGGAAGCCGCACAAAATGTGGATTGCCTTTTTGAATGAAAAAAGACTCTCCCGACTTGGGATTCCGGAGTTCGTGTAGCTCTGCTTTGAGATCGTGCACCGAGAAGTTAGCGCTTTTCAAATCGCCACGCATTAAGCCGTAACCGGCCGTTCCGCCCCAAACAAGGTCACTTCTCGTAAAAGCGAGCGAAATAAAAAATCGATCCGATCCATTTATTTCATTTGGAACAAGCGTTTCAGAATCGAATTTGAAGAGCCGATTACTTGCGCTTTCAAATTCGGTGAAATTGTAAACGCTCACCCAAATTGCACCTTTTGGGTCGACCTCTATGGCTCTTATGGCACTTCCCTGGGTAAATTCATTTGGCAGTGGCTCGAGAAAAATGCCTTCAATAGGCCGATATATATATAACCGCGCAGATCCATACCATATCCGGTCTTTTCGATCAATAGCCATGTGGCTTACAGGCGAATCGTTGATTTGCCTGAACTCTTCTTTTGCTCCTGATGTTTCTAAGGCTTTCGCCACAAATAGCCCTGAATTGCAACCCATGTAAACGTGACCGGAGCTCGAAATGCGCACCACCATTGTCCTTGCCAATTCGGTAACAGAGTAAGCCGGGAATTTCTCAATCAACAACAACTCATAAACTTCAGAATCGAACTCACTCGCATTGCTTACCACAACTTTGAAAAGTCCTTTTGAACTCCCCAGCCACATATTGCCATACGGGTCTTCCGCAATGCTATGAATCGGGTTTTTCGATAAATCATCAGATTCCGGTTCGGCAATTCGGCGAAATAGTTCGGTCGTCGGGTCGTATATGGCCACCCCATCAGCGGTTCCGATCCAGATTCTGGAGCCACTGTCTTCATATAGCGATAACACTTGGTTGGCCGGTAGAGATTTCGGGTCATCCGGGTTATGGCGAAAGGGAATAAAATCGGTACCGTCAAAGCGGTTTAAGCCATCAGAAGTGCCAATCCAGAGAAAACCTGTTTTGTCCACTAGCATAGTTCGCACCATATTTTGGGTGAGCCCGTCGTCAATGGTGAGCGTCTGAAACCTTAGGTCGTAATTCGCCATTTGACTACTCGCGCTGCACGCAATAATCATCAGAACGAACCAGAGTAAAACGATTCGCATAAGGGGTGGGCGCACTATCATGACGTAAAGGTGAGAAAACCAGAGACAATTTGAAAGTTGAAAGTGCATTTTGAAACCATTGTGATAGCCTTTGAGATGGAATTGATAGGCTGGTGGAATTAAAGCATGAAATATGGGTAGATCTTCCGGAACTATTCTTTGACCTATACCTGCATGAGTCCATAATTCCAAAATTTCACCTACAATCATCCGACCCGGAATTCCTGAATACAATTGCAAGAATGCACCAATGTTTTGCAACTCGCCAAAGGTGTGTAACCTTCATATATATGAGCTATTTGAGTTGTGATTGGCATCAGAGACCCGGAACAATAATGGCAGATTTTAGACCGATTCTGACAATGTATTCCCGAAGGTTGTAAGGATTTGGAACGCTGGTTTTAGCAACAAACAGGCAGGAGCGGCATCTTTGTTTCGGGAATTGTTTGGCTCTAATTAATTCATTCAATGTCCACCAAAATTTTACCTGTAAACGCATCCTCTTTCCAATACTCCACCATCGAAATTGCTTTCTGATCTTTAAAAATCCATATAATGAAGAAGTCAAGTACCATCCTAAAAAGTATCTGCATAAGGCTGTCGTTCTTATGTACTTTAGCAATTACCGGTCATTTTGCACAAGCTCAGGGACCCCCGGCTTATCAGGATGATTGGTCGAATCTAGTTTTTTTCGAATGCAATGGAATTGTAACAGCGCAGTACGCGATTTATTATGATTATTTTAACGTTGCACTTTCGGATGCACTCTTCGCATACACCGGCTTCGAGCAATATGAGTGGGGTGTAGATTTCCAGCTGAAGTTCGGAAATGACATATCCTGGACCACTATAGCAAAATACAGGCTCTTTCCTCCCGTAGGTACCTTGCCGCCAGGCTATGTTCTATTGAAAAATGTATTCAGCAATTTCACACCTTACAGACTCGCTTATAGAACTTACAATCAAAGCGAGTATACTTTTTACACCGACTTTTTTGACAACAACGATCCGTACATGATATACACCACTTTCGTGGATCTGGGCGACCACATAGGTGAAAATATGCAGTTTCGTCTTGCAAATGGAACATGGTCATCAGGGGGTGTAAGTCCCGATTTTGCGGACGCACTTATTCCTCCTCAGCCGGCGTTGAGTAATTTTTTAGCTTCTAATAATACCTCCTGCGAGGGAGTAAGCCTTGAGTGGACTTATCCTCCAAATATCTGTAGCCAAACCCGCGTAAATATTGAGCGGAGCAATGGCAGTCCGGGAAGCCCTTTTGAACTTATTGCTTCGATTCCCTATATGGACGGGACATATCTTGATTTGAATGTTGAGAGTGGAGATGAATATATCTATAGGGCTTATATGGAAAATCAATTGGCTCCCACAAATGAGTCAGGTACGAGTTTCAATAGCGGGCCGCTTTCGGCAAATGTTATTGGTATGCGCAAAGCCCCTCAGCCACCCCCACCCGGTTTTTCCGTGTCCACCACAAATTGCACTGACAATGTATCCCTCACCTGGAATTTTGTAAACGGCACAGATAGCCTTGAAATATTTCGCGATGGCGCTTCAGTAGGTGCAGTGGCCGGCAGCGTAACCAACTTCAGCGATCCGGTTCCCGACAGCGATACAGGTTTCAATTACACCATCCGGGCAAAAAATAATTGTGGTTGGGGGCCTTTTTCACAGGAGTTGGAAGGGGTGTCACCCGGTCTTCCGATCGGTTCGGCCAATGTGCTGCTAGAGATTCTTCCTGGCGAAGGCATTCAAATAGACTGGGAGCCGGTGATCGGCGTCGATTCTTACCGCGTGGAGCGCACCCAGGTCGGCGGGGGCGGGGGAACCTTCTTTGAGGTGGACAACGATTTGACCACTTTTATGGATGGGTCGATTCTGGCCTGCCAAACCTATGAATACCGGGTGCGTTCGGTGAATGGCTGTGCGCCCAATGGAGTACCCAGCGATTCCACCCGTTTTGGGAACCTGGTGCCCGATCTTTCCAATACATTCAATCCAAATGCCTTGAGCGGATCGAAGGGTTTCTTCTCAAACCGTGTGGAAGTGAGCTGGACGGTGGCCAACAACAACAATATCCTCAACGGATTCAAAATTTACCGGAAGCAGCTTGGTTCTGACGAAGACTCGGTGCAGGTGGCATCTGAAACCTCCGGAACCAACCTTTACATCGACAATTTTGCCGATGCCGGGGTACTCTACGCATACACCATCGTGGGCGAAACGCAGTGCGAATCGGCTACGCTCTATACCAATGCCGTGCAAACCGTGGGCTTTCGGCGTCCTTTTGGCACCGTAACCGGAAAAGTGACCTATACCGGCGGAATTGCCGTGGAAGGTGTGAAGATTGCTGCCGAGAGCACATCCCAGATTTTCGGTAAAAGCGTCCTGCTCGATGGGAGTTCGCAGATTGATGTGGCGCATGATACCGACCTGAACCCCGATACGGCCTTCCTCATGGAAGCCTGGGTTCGACCCACCGCACTTTCGGGTACAGCAGTCTTTTTCCAAAAGGGATCGGACTACTATGCGCAGTATGATGCGCTGGCTGACATCATGGAATTTGGTATTACAGCGACTGATGGAACCGGCTATACCCTGACGCATTCAGACCCGGATTTCGCACTGAATAATTACAGTCACCTCGCCTTTCAGCTCTATCAGGACAGCCTGCAGCTATTCATCAATGGGCAGCAGGTAGCATCCACCTTCACCACCACCGATGCCGCTGTGGAAGCCGGTGCAGATGACTTCATTCTGGGCAACGGTTTTCAGGGCCACATGGACGAGGTGCGCTTTTGGAAAGCCGGAAAGGATTCCCTTCAAATGGCCCAGGACCACAGCAGACTTATGCTGGGCGGTGAAGCCAATCTACGTCTGTACCTGCGTATGGACGAAGGCTACGGATCTTTTGCCTACGATGTATCGAAAGTGGGCAATTCCTTTAACCGGAACCATGGAAGCTTTGCGGGCAACATCGTTTTTTCGGAAACCATACCCAGTGTGAACCAGTTGAGCATCGCGGCCTACACCAATGCCCTTGGCAATTATACCATGAGCATACCTTACAACAATACCGGTGAGAGTTTCGTGCTCACGCCTTCATTTCTCATACACCAGTTCGATCCCTCCACCAGGGCCCTTTTTGTGGGCGATGGCTCCGCTGTTTTCAACAATATTGACTTTGAAGATATATCCAGCTTTATGGTTTCGGGCACCGTTTTTTATGACAATACATCCTGTCCGGCGCCAGGCATAGGTCTCTTTATAGATGGCAATCCCGTGATAGAAGATGGCCTTCCCCTGGAAACGTCCAATGACGGAAGTTTTTCCATACAGGTTCCCATCGGCCTGCACCATATCACTGTGCAGAAGCAGAACCATACTTTTTCTGTTGGCCGTTTTCCGGAAACGGGGAAATACAATTTTCAGGACGACCTTGCCAATATCGAATTTCAGGATGCCACGCTGATCACAGTTGTGGGCCGTGTGGTGGGTGGCTTGCGCGAAGGCAATAAAATCCCCGGTTTTGGCAAGTCGACCAACAATATCGGCCTTGCCCAGCTCACGTTTCTTTCAGAGTCGGGGCCCGCATGTGCAGGAGATACCATTGTTACTTCTGCCGAAACCGGTGAGTATATCATGCACCTTCCGCCATTGCGCTATACACAGGATGTAGAAGTTTTGAATACCAGTGAAATCGTTGATTTTGGGGTGCTCAATGTACTCGACCTTTCGGTAAATCTGAACCTGCAAACGGTGTACGATACCTTGTACGATACCAATGGGGATGTGCTGGGACTCGATTCGGTACAGTACCACAGAAGGCTGGACTACGTGCACCGCAAAAACCCTGTGGTGGAAGTAAAAGACCGCGATGGGGTAAACCCCTTCATCGGCGATACGCTTTACACCTATATATCAGCGACCACGGGCGATACGCTCACCCGCGACCTGCGAGACCAGCCCATGCGCTGGCCGGTATTTGCAAACAGTGACGATGAATACTACTACCGCTGTATGATTTGGGTTTATGAGCCATACATCAACTATGACGGATCGGAAGATATTCTGGACCGCGTGCCCACCACCGATGGCACCCTTGTGGTGAATAACAGTCTTGCAACACTCGAATCGTCGTCGGTATCGCTGGCGGGTGTAAACGAGCTGGATACGCTGCGCGCCATGGTGTACAGTTTTCAGTTGGGTAGCCCAAACTTTGCCCAAAATCCCAGCATCCCCGCCTACAGCTACACCCGAAGTTTGTCAATGACCCTGCTTACAGCCAATGGCCAAAGCATATTTTGGGAGCCCGATTACGGCTTTGAAGAGCCTGCAAACAGCGACGGACAATTTCGCGGTTATGTGCTGGCAGGTCGGTCTAACGGTGAGAACTTCCTCACCGAAGGCCCACAGGTACCGGAGTACGTGCTGCGCGACCCGCCCGGAAGCGGCAGCTTTGCTTCCCGGGAAGTTGGTACGACCCGCAGCACGGTGAACAACTGGAGCTGGACACTGGAAAGTGCCGCGCACGCCGAAGACAATATTTTTGTCGGGGTATCTCTCGCCACCGGGCTGGGTGTAAGCATCGATACCGAAGTGGAAGCCAATGTCTCCGTGGGATTTAACAGCACCATTACCGGTGGGCGCAGCGGAAACCAATTTATGACCACCACCAATACCCAAGCATGGACTACCAACGGCAGTTCAGATCTGCCCGGAAAAGGCAGCGACATTTACGTAGGTAAAACCCAAAATGTACAATTTGGCATAGCCGAGCATCTGGCCATTATACCCGATTCGGTTTGTGCACAGGTGGAGTGTCTCGGAATAGCCATTGACGGTGGCGAATTCAAGCTGGCCAAAAAATACGGCATGTCGGTGGTGCCGGGTGGCTATGCCACCACTTTCATATACAGCGAGAACGATATTCTGAACTATGAGATACCCGAAATTCTTGAAGCCCGCAACATTGCCATGCAGGCCAATCCATTGTATACAAGCAATTTGATAATAGGGCATCCCAATTATGGCAAGAGCAATGACGATCCCGTTTTTGGCACCGCGGTGAGCACCGATACCCCCGAGACCGGCGAATACGAAGATTTTAACGGGCCGAGCTACACCTATTTGCCCGTTACGGCAGAAGACAGTGTGCGGGATTTTGTGCGCTTTGCGAACGATCAAATCCGCCACTGGGAAAATGCGATACGGCTGAATGAATGGGAAAAGGTAAATGTGGACAATACACAGGCCCGCGACAGTGTGAAGACGCTGGAGATAGCGCGGCTTGACGCCAAATTTGCCGATGTTATAGCAAAGCACCAGGAGCTGGAAGAAGCCGATTTCGAGTTGTCGCCGGAGTTTGCCTTTTCGCTGGCATCGATTCCTGTGCCCGGTACTGCCTATTTGGGTATACCTGTATTTGCCCTTACCACTGCCCAGGGCATCTCTATCGGTGAGCACATTGACGATTACGAAAAGTACCTGGCTGCAAAGGCGCGGATCACTGCGCGTTTCTTACCAATAGCAGGAACAAATGTCTCCTTCGGGGGCGGCGTGGAATACACCGCCAGCAGTACACAGGAAACTGGCCATGCCACCACAGAGCTTTACGAATACGAAATCGGTACCGAGCTGCGCCTGGAAGTGAGTGCGAAAATCAGCAACAACGGAATAGGTTTCGGAAAAAATATCGGAGTAAACTTCTCTTCGGGCCGCGACTGGACGAATGAAAGTTCCGAAACGGAAACGGTAGCCTATACCCTGCAAGATCCGGATGAAGGAGATCAGATTTCGGTGAGCGTATTTCCTTCTATGCTGGGATGGGGTCCCATTTTCCGGAAGGAAGCCGGCGGCCAGACTGCATGTCCGCATGAAGGGGCAGAACTCACCCAATTTTATGAGCCGGGCACCCAGATTTCGGCATCGACCGACCAAATAGACAAGCCGGCCATCGCAGCTGCCCCGACCATACTCTTCAACACACCCGTGGATGATGCGGCTGTATTTAACCTCACGCTCACCAATGAGTCCGAGAGCGGATCTGGCCGGGAGTACACGGTGCAATTGGTGAGTACCAGCAATCCTTTCGGCGCCATCGCGCGGATAGACGGGCAGTCGTCCATTGATATTGTGATCAACGCGGCCACTTCGGTAAACAAAGTGCTGACCGTTGAAAAAGGACCCGGTCCGGTATACAATTACGACAGCCTGCTGTTTGTGATTTACGCCCCTTGTCAATACAGCGCGGGGACCAGCGACGGTGTGGATATTGTCGATTCAGTGTATATCTCGGCGCGGTTTATACCAGCCTGCACGGATGTGGAATTTATCGATCCCGAGCTATTGTGGGTAGCAAATAATTTCAACAACGATACCATCAATACCCGCATGGCAGGTTACAATATCAACTTTTTTGACTTGGAAGAACTGCGTGTGGAATACAAGCCTTCTAACGAGGCCGTCTGGAACGGACTGCAGACCTTCTACAAAGACACAACGGGATTCAACGACCCGAATGCGCTGCCCATCCCCACCGGTTTGGCCTTTACGGATTACGACTGGCTTATTGGACAGTTGCCCGATGGAAACTACGACTTGCGGGCGCGCTCGCAGTGTGCGCTGGCCGAGAAAAGTTCCGTGACTTATTCGGGGATCATCGACCGCATCAATCCCCACCCCTTTGGGTCGCCTTCGCCAGCCGATGGCATTTTAAGTCCCAACGACGAGCTCTCCATCCGCTTCAACGAGCCGATCGATCAGGGTTCGCTTACCTTCCAGAACTTCGATATACGCGGTGTGCTGAACGGTACCGAAACTGGCCATGCCGCGAGTCTATTCTTTGATGGGGTGGATGATTTTGTAGAAGTATCGGGTGGTGCGGCATTGACCAACCGCGACTTCACCATTCAAATGGCCATCAAGCCCACGGGCAGCGGCGAGCGCTCACTCTTTGCGCAAGGCGCCGATCCCGGTGAGCAGCTTTATCTTGGCCTTACGGCAAATAACCAGATCGTATTCCGCATCAACGACCAGGAAGTAATGTCAGATGCGGTGCCGCTCGCCAATGACATGTGGCATTATATTGCTTTGGCTTACAGTTTAGAAAACGAATCTGCTGAAATATTTCTTGCCAACGAATTGAACAGCGGACTGATCAACAATGGCAATACTTCGATTTTCCCCAACTACCAGGGCGCAGGCCGGGTGTGGATGGGCAAAAAAGGCCATGGCGATGCCAGCTGGTTTCACGGCAATATGCACGAAGTACGCGTTTGGGACCGCACCCTTTCCCTCTCCGAATTTACCACCACCATGAACCGCATTCTCGGCGGCGGCGAAGCGGGGTTGCTCTACAACTGGCGCATGGATGAAGTGGAAGGCAACCTTGCGATCGACCATGTGCGCCGCCGCGATGCGGCCATCTTCGGCCCTACCTGGAGCGTGGAGCCGGGTGGATCGGCTGCCGATTTTGACGGAAGTACCAACTACCTGAAAGTGGGCTCGGGCGATGTGGCGATTACCCAGGATATGGACTTCACGCTCGAATTCTGGTTTCGCGGAAGCGGAACCAACCCAGGCGTGCTCTACTCCAATGGCAAGGCCGACGGTATCAACTCCGACTCGCTCTATGCCTGGGTGCTCGAAAAAGATGCCAACGGGCTGCTGCACCTGCGGAATAACGGGATCGACTTTCTGATTTCGCAAAACAATTATTTCGACGGGCAGTGGCACCACCTGGCAGTGGTGATGAACCGCAGCGCCAATCTCTCTGCCATTGTGGACGGAAATCCGCAGCTGGCCGCACAAGCCACACCTTTCAAACAACTTTCGGGTGCTGCCATGTATATCGGCGCGCATGGGTATCTCACTGGTGTGGTGGAAACTGTCGAAAACCATTTTGACGGACAGATCGACGAATTTCGTTTCTGGAATACCGCCCGCAAGCTGGAGCAGATACGCCGCGACAAGCGCAACCGCATGTTAGGCAACGAGCCATCGCTCAAGCTCTACCTGCCTATGGAAAATTACGAACTTGACCTCACCGGCATTGCCATACTCACACCCTCATTCAATGAGCAGATCGACACGGATGGTCACCTTGTGGAAAGCAATGGCACTGTGCTTACCGAAGAAGTTCCCACCATCAAAATCCAACGTCCTGTTGGGTCTATAGCCTATACCTGGTCTGTGAATAACGACGAAATTATTTTCACGCCCACCACCGCACAGGAAATGGTAGAGAATGTGACGCTGGACGTAACGGTATTAAATGTGAGAGACCTGCAAGGAAATGTGATGGCTTCACCGGCCACCTGGATCGCCTATGTCGACAAAAATCAGGTGGTATGGGGCGACGATTTGCTAAGCTTTGAAAAGAATGTAGGCGAAACCCTTTCATTTTCCACGCAAGTGGTAAATCAAGGTGGAGCAGCCAAAGCCTTCAATATCCAAAACATACCTTCCTGGCTATCTGCCAATCCCGCATCAGGGACAATACCGCCAAACAGCAGCATGAATGTGAATTTCACTGTAGATCCTTTAGTAAACATCGGCGACTATGCCCAAGACGTACAATTGCTCACGGACTTCAACTTTCCTGAAAAGCTTACCATAGCGCTCAAGGTGCGGGAAACCCCGCCCGAATGGACGGTGGATCCCTCGCAGTGGAGCCAAGCAATGGGCATCGTGGGCTTGATCAGAATCAAGGATATTGTTTCAAGCGATTCGGAAGATTTGCTTGCAGCTTTTGTGAATGGCGAAGTTCGCGGTAGTCAAAATGTAGAATATATTGAAGCCATAGACCGCTACCTGGTGTTTATGGATGTGTATAGCAATGTGAATGCAGGCGAAAACCTGACCTTTAAAATTTGGGATGCCAGCGCAGGAATCATTTACAGCGAAGTAACACCCGAATTGATTCCTTTTGCAACGAACAGTTTGGTAGGCTCGGCGCTTGACCCCCAAATATTCAGCACAAATTATCAAATAGAAACAGAAATACCACTTGACGCCGGCTACAATTGGATCTCACATTTCTTGCTCAATGCCGACAGTACGAATTTCAATGTCCTTCTAGAAAGTCTTGATTCTGAAACAGGCGATCAGCTTAGTGGTCAAACACAATTTGCAAATTACAGCACGGGCAGCGGTTGGAACGGGCCTTTGCAAAATGCGGGATTGCGACCGGAGCAATTGAATAAACTCTACACTTCCGATGCCGATACGTTAATCATTAAGGGTGATATCATAGACCCAACCACAAGGCCAATTACACTGAGTACAGGCTGGAACTGGATTGGTTTTATCTCAATTCGCAACCAGGGCATCGCGCAGGCATTGGGCAATCTCAACCCAGCACCGGGTGATCAGATAAAGGGAAGGTCTCAATTTGCGGTGTATGTAAATCAGCAATTGGGTTGGCAGGGTACGCTTCAAACCCTTGTTCCCGGGCGTGGCTACATGTACAAATCTGCCCAAAACACGGCATTCACCTACCCCTTTGCAGGCATGTTCAAAAGCGGGAATCAAAAACCTTCGAAACCTATTGACCCCCGCTGGATGCCTGATTACGCCGCTTATTCTACCAATATGACCATGATTGTGCAGCCATCCGATTCTTGCGCGCAATCAGCTTTCGATGCGGGATTGCTCATAGGAGCTTTCGATCGCCAGGGCCAAATTCGTGGGATTTCAGAACTCGTTGAAGTAAGCGATAATGCGTACAGCTTCTTGACCATTGGGGGCGATGCCATTGAAACTATTGATCTGCACTGGATAGACCGAGAGAATGGTGAAATTTGGCAAGCTACGGGCGGCGTGGGTTACAATGGCAACGACCATATTGGCAGCATCGACCAGCCGTACATCTTACAGCTTCCATCGGACTTTTGCCGGTCATCTTCCGCTCCTGCTTCCAGTATATTCAGCGTATACCCCACCCTTTTCCAAAACTATTTGGAGATCAAATTTATGGCTTCCGCCAACGAAGGTACCGCGGTGGTAGTAATCCGCGATATGAGCGGCCGCGACATTTACAGTGAGCAATTAATAGCAGTAGAAGGCTTGAATCAATGGATCTTGGATTTGCCGGAAGGTAAGTTTGCCACTGGTGCTTACGTAATCACGCTTACAACAAATGCTGCGATACACACCGAAAAGATTTTTAAATCACGCTAATTAAAGAGATATGAAAGCGATAAAAACATGGAATTGCGCGATTGGGGCTACAATATTACTGCTCTTCGCTCATACAGCATTCGCACAACCCAATTGGGAAGTCAACGCGCCCGACTATCAATACACCATGACGGCAACAGGAATGGGAATATTCAATTGTACCAACTCGAATAACCCTATGGATCGGGTGGCGGCATTTATCGATGGCGAAGTGCGCGGGGTAGCAGCTTTTGGCACCGAAGTGAACGGGGTGCAACTCGCCTATCTCACCATTTACGACCATGTAGCAGCGGGAAGTGTCGTGAGTTTTAAGCTCTACAACGCCGCAGATGACGTGGTGACAGATGCTGTTGAAGAATTCGTTTTTTCGGATGGCCTAATAGCCGGAAACCAGGATGCCCCTTTTCAGTTTCGCGATCAGTATGGTATCGGACAGCTTTCCCTTTCGGCAAATACCATTTTTGATTTTACGGAAACGGGCGAATCGGTTGGTGAGCTTTTCCTGATCAATGAAATTGGAGATACATTGGTGGGAGATTTCACTTTTGTAAACGACAGTCTCGGGTCGGACAATTCGCTATTTAGCATTCTCACCTCGTTTCTAATCTGGGAAGGTGAAGTGGGTGCTACACTTCCTGATACGCTTAGCGTGCATATAAGTGGCACTACTCCAGATGGTTGCTCGCTTGATCAAGTGTTAGCAATCACTGTACAAAACACCAACGTGCCGCCCACAGGTCTGACTACAGACACCCTTTTTGTTCCCGAAAATGAACCTTCTGGAAGGCTGGTAGGAACCCTCGAAGCTCTCGACGAAACCACCGGCGACGAACATGTTTACGCTTTCGACGAAAGTGGAGATGTCAATTTAGACCATGCAGCATTTGAACTTACCGGCGATAAGCTCTACACCACTCGACCGCTCGATTACGAAACACAAAACACCTACCACTTGGATATCCGCATTACCGACCTTTCAGGCAATTCGATATCGACCACAATCTTGGTGCGTGTCATTGACGTGATAGAATTGGGCGAATTGCAAGCCAGCAATCTTCTATCGCCAAATAGTGACGGATACAACGACACCTTTTTTATTCCCAATTTGGCCTTTTATGTCAATTACGAATTGCTGGTGTACAATGCCATCGGCAATTTAGTTTACGACATGCGCGACTACGACAATTCCTGGTATGGGAACACCAACCGCGGCGTTGCTTTGCCCACCGGAACTTACTACTATATATTTCAAGAAGTTGATAATAACCAAAATCGGTTTGAAGGTGACATTCACCTCTACCGGGAAAATAAATTTTAGCCATGAAAAATTCCGCAATAAGATTCACCATACTCGCTTACAGCATTTTGTTATGCCTTTCGGCAAATGCGCAAGATGCATTGCTGATGCAGAACATCAACTTTTCTGAATTTGGCTACAACTCCGCCTTTATCGCAGACGATGACGCCACCTTCACCGTAGCGCTTACAAACACGACAGGCGGTGGTATACAGAATACCGGACAGATCAACTTTCAAGGGTTTACCCAACTGGAAAAGTCAGGTTTGGCTATTGGTACGCGGGTAGAGTCGAAATACTACGGCCTTTTTCGAACCAGCACAATGCAGTTCGAAACCGCCAAGAAAGTGCGCCTTAACGCCAACAGCCATCTCTTTGCAGGTTTCGGCGCTGGAATGCAATTCAATTCACTGCGCACCAATGAGCTCAATGAGTTTGTAAACCGCACCGACCCCATGCTTGTGGACAATGCCTTTCCGCAATACCGCTTCATCTTTGGTTTTGGCCTGGGCTACAACTACCTCAACAAGCTGAAAGCCGGATTTTCAATGCCCTCCTTCGCACGTACCGAGAGCGATTTTAACCCAATATACCTCGCCAATGTGTCATACCGCATCCAGGCCGGCGAAGTAATTGGCATCCGACCCGAAGCGCTAATGTTCGGCTCAAACGTAGCTCCAATCTCTGCCGAGTTTAGTGCAAAAATCGACTTCAAAAATCAAGTCTGGATCAAGGCCGGCGCCCGCACCACCAACACCCTCGTAGGTGCCATTGGGGTCGACACCAGATACATTACGATAGGCTATGCGTACAATGGATTTCTTCAGGAGTTCAGTGCCATTGTGCCCGCCATCCACAATATCAACATCACCTTCCGCTCTGGTTCTAAAAATCCCGAAAAGAGATTGCAGTTGTGGTAGGCATTGATTCAACGAGAACTGCCTTGTGAGGAAACAGCATAAACAGTGCTGATGGAGATAAGTGCGACCCTGCCGTAATACAAGTGTTGTTGAGGCCGTGCCTTCCGGACGAACATTTTGATAAGCCAGGGGGGTTTATCACCGATAGCCAAAGCAGATATCGCCAGCGTGCCGCAGGTACGCTCCTTATTGTAAGCCGGAGATTTACATTAGGTAACCCATGAGCTGTTGGCGCCAGCGTGTCGCAGGTACGCCCAGTGTAAAAAGATATAGTAAGATAGGCGGATGAAAAAGATATCGCTCATCATAATCCACATCGTCCATTTTGAGTAGATCTACATACTCATCTCGAAAAATATTGTTTTTTATGATGCGCTTCTTGATTTAGGATATAATTATAAACCTCATCAATTTCCTTTTTGCTGTAGCTGAACGCTCCATGACCTTATTGCCAGTGAAATTCCGATTTATGAAATTTCGAATCATTCATTCATTTGGAAGAATTGCATTTCATCAATTTCAGAACGTCTGCGATAGCGCAAACTACTCCGCCACTGAAAAACACAAAGCCGGAAACTCTAAAGTTCACGGCTTTGCTTTTTTAATTTCTATACATCCCGAAAATATTCGAGAGCATTAGTACTTAATTATTTCGATTTTCCTAAAATCACAGACTTCACATTCACAAATTCCTTCAACCCAAATCCGCCGTGCTCGCGTCCGTAACCGGAGTCTTTCACACCGCCAAATGGCATCGCCGGATCGGCCAGTCCAAAGGTATTGATGAAAATCATTCCTGTGTCGAAGTGTTTTTGTGCAAGCTCAATGGCTCCTTTCTCATCTTTCGAGAAAATTCCGCCACCCAAACCAAATCTACTGTCATTGGCTATGCGCATGGCATCATCGGTGTCTTTCGCTTTTATAAGCGATGCCACCGGTCCGAAAAGCTCATCGTCATAAGCAGGTTGTCCGGGCTTAACCGATCCAAGCACTGTGGCCGGATAGTAAAATCCTTTCCCATTGGGAATCTCGCCACCGCAGAGAATTTCAGCGCCATGGCTTACACTTTTGGTAACCTGTTTGTGCAGGGTTTCGCGGAGGTCTTCTCGTGCCATGGGGCCTAATTGGGACTCATCGTTATTGGGATCACCCAATTTGATAGCTTTCATCGCAGCGACAAATCCTTCTTTAAACTTATCGTATATTTTATCTACTACGATAAACCGTTTTGCGGCAATACACGTCTCGCCATTGTTGTAGATTCTACCTTTTACACACATTTTAACTGCGAGTTCTAAATCCGCATCTTCAAGCACAATATATGCATCGTTACTACCTAGCTCCATCACCGATTTCTTAAGCTCAGAGCCCGTCTTTTCGGCAATTTTTCTACCAGCACTCGGACTTCCCGTAAGGGTAACGCCGCGTATCAGATCGTTTTCAATGATCGCATCAGACTGATCGTGCTCAATAACCAATGTGGAAAATAAATGATCTGGCAACCCGGCATCTTTAAAAATCTTTTCAAGCATTTTACCTGTCCCGGTTACATTAGATGCGTGCTTTAGTATAACGCCATTACCAGCCATCAAACTGGCAATTGCAAAGCGGATAACTTGATAAGATGGATAATTCCAAGGCTGAACTCCGTAAATAACTCCTATCGGCTCATAAGACACAAGTCCTTTTCCGCCGTTTAGCCTAGTCCGCTCATCGCCTTTCAACTCTTCGGGGCCATGCTCGGCTGTATAAGCGCATATCGCAGCGCAGAGATCAACCTCTTGCCCGCTTTGCTTTAGGAGTTTTCCCATCTCATCGGTCATGAGTTGACCCAATGCATCTTTATTTGCTGTAAGCTCCTTGCCTATTGCTGCTATCGTTTTGGCGCGCTTTTCTAGTGGCACATGCCTCCAGTTCAAGAAAGCTTTGTGGCAATTTTCAATGGCATTCGTCACTTCCGTGTCCGTATGGTATGGGTAATGCTCCAACTCTTCGCCCGTGGTTGGATTCACGGTGGTAATTTGATCTTCAAGTGTTTCGGTACTCATTATAGTCTATTTTAAGGTTCTTAACATTATTTTTTGAACGATTATTGCTGCTCGGTGGGCATGATATAAACATCATTGATGTTCACCCTGCCCGGTTGTGATATGGCATAATATATCGCTTCGGCAATATCTTCAGCTTCCATGGTTGTCATATCTTTCATTCCTTCCATTTGCTTCAATACTTCTTCGTCGGTAATGGTGTTAAATAAATTGGTATCAACTGCTCCGGGTTCAATAGAAGTAACGTTGATTCCGTATTTCTTTGCCAGCTCTTGTCTCATTCCTTCAGAGAGCATTTTCACGGCCGCCTTAGTTGCACAATACACGGCACCACCGGGAAAATAGCGGTGAGCTGCTGAAGATGAGATATTTATAATATGGCCTTCTTTATTTTCAATCATAGTGGGCAGCACAGCGGCCACTCCATTCAAAACACCTTTTATGTTCACGTCAACCATTTCTTCCCAATCGTCCGTTTTCAGATTTTTTAGATAAGAAAGTGGCATTAGGCCTGCGTTATTTATCAGGCAATGTACAGCCCCGTATTCATCCACAGCCGCTTTAACCGCATTTTTAAAATCGGCGGGCTTTGTTACATCGCAAGTAACGACCATCGCCGTTCCACCTTCTGCTTCAATTTCTTTTTTGAGTTTCTCAAGCTTGTCTTCGCTCCGGGCGCACAATACTACTTTGGCTCCCTTGCCTGCAAGTTTCATAGCTGTAGCTTGTCCTATTCCGCTTGATGCTCCTGTAATCAGGATTACTTTCTTGTCAATTTTCATATTTTCTTATTTTTGATTCGTTAATTTTCTATCTAAGTATTCGCAATATTCAGACCTGTTTATGAGGAAACTCTACACTGCGCTTGCCTGCTGATGCTTGATGCGAACAAGCCGAAAATAGGATATGTGCTGAATGGGGAATTCTGGAGAGTTTGGAGAAACTTTGCCCCGCGACAGTTTCGGCACAGCACTTCAAATAGTGGATTATAAGGTCGTTATAAAATAAGATTTCCCATTTAGGGCAAATAATTATTTCTGTCTTCGACAGCGACGAAGTTTCAGCAAAAACTTTTACCAAAAGTTTAACTTGGGCTATGGCAGGTCAAAGTCTTTAAGGATTCGTGTATTCGTAGCGTTAATGTTCTTAGCTACGAATACACGAATAAAAACCTTACAAATACCGCAGCATTGAAAATGACTGCGGAGATTAAGAAACGAAATTGATATTAGCTTCACTATAGGGTCGATACCCAGCAGAGCAAACATCATACAAGCGACGCGAGTACTTAAAATCACCTAAGCATCATAAACTTCACAGTCTCCTCTCCGCCTGTGCCGTCCAACTTTAAAAGATAAATTCCATTGGCCATAACACCATTAAGCTCAATAATATGGTCGCTGAATTCAGAATAGAGTGGTTTCGTGAAAATCAGTCGGCCTTCACTATTGTAAATAAATACGTTTTGATATTTTCCGATATCGCTTTCGCGAAAAGCAAAAGAAATAGAACTACCACTTACAGGATTTGGGTAAACCATAATACCATCTTCTTCTGAGCTGCCACTTAAAGCTTTCGAAAAACTCAAATCATCTCTTCGTGAAATCAGCCAGGTATTCATCCCAACAGATTCCACCGGCATAGTAGTAAGTCCATCAATACTTCCATTCCACATTTGCTGACCTGTAATAATTACCCCACCATCAGGGTGAAGCTTCATGCCGAATTTATTCTCACTCAATTTTTCGTCATAATCGAATCTTGACAATGTGGTAAGCCATCTGAGTGAATCAATAAGATTTCCACTTCTATTCATTCGGTCTATTTGCAGAGACCAGCGCCCATCGCCCCCGTATATAGGTCTGGGAAAATAATCTTCTTCATATACCAGTGATAGTGAGTAAAGTAAATCATCTTTAAAATCAAAATCCTGAACAAATTTTAAACGTGAGGCATCATTGTTTCTTAGATATAGCACGCTGCCGGCCGACTTGCTCAAGCAAAGCATAAAGCCATTTTCGCCGCAATCCACATAATTTGGACGGATAGAAAGCGACTTTTCTCCTACCGACATATTACCGCGTGTATAACCTCCCAGCCATAATTGATCCTTATCAAGCGAACGGATGGTGGTAATTCGCATTACGTCATCGGCAATACAGGTTTGCTCCCATACGATATCACCATTTGATTTATCTAAACCTGCTAATCTATAATTCCATTCTAAATATGAACATGTGCTGCTCACATTATATCCTGACCCTCCACTACTCACGTAAACACGGGTATCATCTATATCTAAAGTATTTAATCCCGGACCAAACAAAAATTGATCTGTTTGAAGTGGTTTAATCCAAACTGGCTCCAGGTTAAAATCATATTTAAACAATATGGTCCTTACATTATGACCGGGGTCCACATAGATAGGCGGACATGCATCCATAGAAAATCCTGTGCGAGCTTGACCCAGCATATATATTCCGCCCGCTTCAATTTTAATTTGGCTCATATCCATTAAATCCTTCCCTCCGGTAGGCAGAAGCTTAGATTGAACCAGATGACCAAAATTGTCTAACTCAATTAAATAATGTCCTTTTATGTTACCAATAAGCTCAGTATTATTTACAAAAATATCTGAATTCGACAAACTGCCGGTTAGATGCGAAACGACTAAAAAAACATGACCATCGCTCGCTCGGCGACCAATTATTCTTCGTTCAAGCTCTGATGCTCTAACTATTCCTGTAGCGCTTAAGGAACCGTCTGAATTCAGATATTGAATTGCTGTATTGAAATAGAAACCGGGAATATGGCGTCCCCGCAAAACCCATTTGTGGTTTATTGAAAAATAATCAACCCAGACATCCATTCTTTCCAGAACAAATACCATTGAGCCATCATCGGCCAACATAACTTCCGGATGATTCAAACTAATAGTCCTTACTCCCGAAAAGACGATAGGATTTTTTGTATAAGTTACCTCCCAATTCTTCTCATTCGGCAATGTGTCTGTAACTGGCTGAGAATTTTCATCAAGCTTGTATAAATAAACTTGATCATTAGAATACTTTATCGACACCATAATATCGTCTTCCTGTTCTGAAAAAAATGCTTCTTTAATTCCCTTTTTTTCGGGAGTTATATTTGTTATTGCAAAAGTTCCTTCTGCGGTGCCATCTGATCGCCAAATTTGATGCCCCAATCCTGGAGAAATAGCTGAAAAATAAAGAATTCCGTTTTTTGAAATTATATCGAGTGGGCTCAAATCTTCTAATGGCAGATATACACCGATATTTGGGAAGCCATCAAAATTCATACTATTGCCAAACCCCGGATATATATCTTTAAGCACCTCTACTCCACTTGAAGAGATTCTATATGGTTCAATACCTTCGTAACCCATTCGCCCAAAAAGTAAAGGGCCATTTCCTGTTTGCTTTAATATTGGTTGTAACCTAAGAGTATAGATTTCCAGATTGTTGCTGAAATCGGTAAAAACACCTAAATTGGGGTTTATCAAACCGGAACCTGTGGGGTTAACAATGCGATTATTATCGTTTGCATAATGCCCGTTTCCGGCAAGTAGAAACTGACCCTCTATTTCTCCTACTGGCAGCAAAAATGAGGGAACGATAATTTCTTCTCCATTCGCATTTGTTATAGGAGTCAGACTCTCAATATCTTCACGGTATGTGGCCAAAGACCGATCTGGAAACCCAAATGGAACTGAATTGGTGAGCAAAAAATCACCATTGAGATAGGCTCCATCAAATGATTCCCATTCGTCGGGAAAAGAATAGGAAGAGACAAGATTAAAATCCAAATCTATCGAATTGACAGTATGAGAAGTTATTGCAATAAAGCCCGATTCTTGCGGAATAATATTTAACACGCGTTCACCCAAATTTAATTCCGGCTGGATTGCCCCTTCCGTAAAAAGAGCTATTCCTGAATATGTCGATCCCACCACCCCATTTAGCCCGGGCATTACCCACATATCATAACTCGGATTCATATAAGTTGAAAGAAGTGTTAGCTCACCCGAAGAGTACGCCATAACCCATGTGCCGGCAGAACTGGATGCGTATCGAATATAGAAATACCACACATCGTTGTACTCTGCATAGGTATAAATTACCCCTTCTACGGTCTCTATTACCTCTCCTGTATTGATATCAAATAATACAATATCAACATATTTATTTTCGGCAAAATTTACACCAAGTGCCTTGTTCCCATCGATCTGAAGGACTTTTTGACACGGGATTTCGATATCTGTTATTGGCTCTAACTGGGCGAAAGAAATACCCGAAATGAGCATGAACCATGTAAACTGTAAAAAGGATATGGTTTTTCGAATATTCATTGCTCCTGCAATGTACTAAAAAATCAAAATCTGTTTTATCAAATGAACAATTCCTATTCGACTCTTTTCTTTCAATTAATATACTGCCAACTTAGAATCTCGTAATAAAAGTAGATCATAACACTCGGCTTCTTTACCCAACGACATATCTTGTCGCACCTCCCCAATATCTTTGCTAAAAAGAAAAAGGGAAATGATTATGAAAACAGAAAAAAACATCAAACAGTCAATCTTAAATAGCATCGCAAAAATATACGACCAGGGAGATTGCTGTAATCTCTCATCAGAATTTTTCGAAAAGATAGAACCCGAACTGGGTGTGCTTTCTGAATATTTTCAGACTACAAATAACCAATCCCTTTTAATCGCAATGGTCTTTGCATTTAATTCAAAAGGGGAAACGCTCAATCTGAATGATCTGAACAGCTATTTTCACAGCAATCCAATGAAATTATTGGAATACAGCGATGACTTTGATTTTCTGCATCAAACAGGAATTTTACACAAAGAACAAGCAAAGAATCGCAGCCGAATTTCACTCACCAGCCACAAATTTACTATCAATGAAAAAATCACAGAAGCCATTCTCCAAAGCAAACAAATACCAGATTTAAAGCCTAAAAATATAGACACTATTTACGATCTACTCGAAAAACTGGGGAAATTATACGATTCAAGAGACGAGGAAAAAATTTCGACAGCCCAGCTCTTTCGAGATTTTGATGAAGTGATTAATAATGGCCGGCACTTTCCGTTGATAGCGAATATGAATAAGTATGATTTGAATGTCTATGATACTTTGCTCTTCTTATATTTAATATGGCAAGTAATGAATGGTAGCCAGTCAATAATGATTGGAACTGTACTGGAAGTCATTTTTGATGATGTAAACGAGCGGATGCAATACATGCAGGAAATCAATCTGGGTAAAAATGAACTGATCACGAATAAGTGGGTTGAATTGGAAAAGAGTAATTTTTTCAACTACACTTGCATCGAACTGGCAGAGGGTGGCAAAACATTATTGAGTGAATCAGAAATAAATCTGTTTAGCAACGAGAAGAAAAGCAGCAATATTTTATATCCGGAAGATATCCTTGAACGGGAATTGATTTTTAGTGAAGTTGAGATGCACCAATTATTTCTTCTAAAAGATTTGCTAAAACCCGAAAAGCTTGAAGAAATGCAGAAGCGATTAACTTCGAAAAACTTGCCCAAAGGACTCACCACTTTATTGCACGGCGCACCCGGAACCGGGAAAACCGAAATAGTAAAACAAATTGCTCGTGAGACCGGAAGAGCTGTGATGAAAGTTGAAATCAGTCAATCAAAATCAATGTGGTTTGGCGAAAGCGAAAAGGTTATCAAGCGCGTTTTTACAGATTATCAAGCTTTCGCAAAAAAGTGCAAACTCACTCCTATCCTATTCTTTAACGAAGCCGATGCTATTCTTTCAAAACGTCAGGGTATAGGATCTTCGAACGTAGCACAAACCGAAAATGCCATTCAAAATATTCTGCTAGAGGAATTTGAAAACTTTGAAGGAATTCTATTCGCAACCACAAATCTGATCGCCAATCTGGATTCGGCATTTGATCGGCGATTTCTTTTCAAAATAAGATTCCAAAAACCCAACGTGTCGGTCAAAGTCAGAATATGGAAACTCAAATTGCCGGTTATAAGCAATTCCGAATGCGAACTACTGGCGACACAGTTTGATTTTTCGGGCGGACAGATTGACAATATCGTTAGGAAAGTTGACATTCGCGAACTGATATACGGTGAAGAAGTCGCTTTTAATCAAATACTCGATTTTTGCAGGGAAGAAACTTTTGGTGAAAGCCGCGTGAGAATTGGGTTTAGTAATGGCTAAGATTTGAAATACTTCATCCGCGCACGGTTGCGCCCCGGTTCCCGCCCTCATTCCCTAAAGGGATGCCATATGAACAAAACTAAATCTATGATGAATAAATATATCAAAAGAAGTCCGGTTCGATCTCTTAGCTCGTGCGTGGATTTCCCTTTAGGGTTAGGGCGCGCGGAGGAGATGACCTCATTCCCGCCCTCATTCCCTAAAGGGATGCCATATGAACAAAACTAAATATATGAGGAATAGATATATCAAATGAAATCCCGTTCGATGGTAGCTTGTGCGTGGATTTCCCTTTAGGGTTAGGGCGCGCGGAGGAGATGACCTCATTCCCGCCCTCATTCCCTAAAGGGATGCCATATGGACAAAACTAAATCTATAATGAATAGATATATCAAAAGAAGTCCGGTTCGATCTCTTAGCTCGTGCGTGGATTTCCCTTTAGGGTTAGGGCGCGCGGAGGAGATGACCTCATTCCCGCCCTCATTCCCTAAAGGGATGCCATATGGACAAAACTAAATCTATGAGGAATAGATATATCAAATGAAATCCCGTTCGATATGGTAGCTTGTGCGTGGATTTCCCTTTAGGGTTAGGGCGCGCGGAGGAGATGACCTCATTCCCGCCCTCATTCCCTAAAGGGATGCCATATGAACAAAACTAAATCTATAATGAATAGATATATCAAAAGAAGTCCGGTTCGATCTCTTAGCCCGTGCGTGGATTTCCTTTAGGGTTAGGGCGGGATAGGGCGAGTTAAGGCGGCGCGCAGATTATCGAATAACAATACTAAATTTAAACCAAAACATTCAACACCAAAACAAAATTAAATACCATGGCTTTAAGAGAAAAAATAGCACGCATGAACCTGATAATAACAAAACTGCGTCGCAAACCATGTACCTGGGCGGAGATGAAAGATTATCTGGGGCGCGAATCAGAACTTCAGGAATACAACTTTATAATTTCAGAACGTACTTTTCAACGCGACGTTAATGATATTCGGGAGATATACAATATTGACATTCAATACAACAGGACGCAATCAGCATATCAAATTGATTTTAGTGATCAGGTCAATGAGCGCATACTGGAAGCGTACGACACCTTCAATGCGCTCAACCTTACCGATAGACTCTCACAACATATCCATTTTGAAAAAAGAAGACCCCAGGGAACTGAAAATTTGCACGGATTTCTCCACGCCATTCAGAATCAGCTGCAAATAAAATTTGTTTATCAAAAGTATTGGGAAGGAGAATTGACCAACAGGCGTGCAGAGCCTTATGCCCTCAAAGAATTTCGCAACCGCTGGTATATTCTCGCAAAGGATTTGAAAGATAATATAACCAAAACCTTTGCCCTAGACCGGCTAACCGATTTGGAAATTACAAACACAAAGTTTCAGTTTCCAGAAGGTTTTGATGTCAATGAATACTTCAAAAATTACTTTGGAATAACCGCCTGGCAAAAAGGAAAACCACAGGAAATTATCCTGTCATTCAATGAATTTCAAGGCAAGTATATCAAGTCGCTACCATTGCACCACAGCCAGCAAGTATTGATAGATAACGCAGAAGAGTTTCGGATAAAACTATCGCTCAACCCTACTCATGATTTGATCATGGAGCTTTTGTCTTATGGCGAGAATTTGAAGGTTATTCAACCAGTTAGTTTGGTTGAGGAGATTAAAAAAAGATTGAAGGCTACTTTAGCGAGGTATGAGTGAGCTCATTTTTTTATTCAAAACAAGGTTTCACCATCCTAAGCTTTTAAATTGCTCCATCTCGCAGCGGATACGGACAAGCCTATTAAATTTTTAACCAAAACTCTTTCTTATCAGCAAGGATCTGGCGTGCAATCAGAATTTATGCAGCTTTCGATTCTGCCCGTAACATTGTTTTTATTGATCTCTATAATAATTTCCGTTTGGCCCGCCCGTCTTGGCGAACAATATTCGAGCTTGTAATAACTGTTTACTTCGGCATTTAATTCAGCTGCAATATCTTCAAAGGTGGGGGTAAGTGAAGTAAAATTGGCCGATGGATAATAGCCACTATAACCCAGCTGCTGGAGTACATTATTATCTACAGATTGGCCAAGACCGATTGTATAAACATCTATTTGATTTTCTCCGTCACTTAAACCCTGCACTGCCACAGAAGCTTCTTCAAAAGATGACAACCCTGCCAGATCAGATCCATCAGTGAAAACCACCATGGTACCTACGTCAACCAACTTGGGTGAATTATTTACTCTGCTTTTTATTATCGATGCCCCAGAGATAAAAGCACCATTCAGATTGGTTGAATTATCGCGCGTTAAATCGGCACTAATATTATCGATCGTACTCAATAGCTCGTCCGAATTTTGGGTAAAGTTCTGAAGAGCAACTAAATCGGGATCTCCATCAAAATAGTAAATGGCAACAAAGGTTTCACCCACATCAGAATTTGACCCCACCAAAATCGTATTTACAAAGGCAGCCATCGCCTCCTTAACCTGGGGCAACACTGCAGATTCTGTTACACTTTCACTTAAATCGACTATTAAGGCAATGTGAAATCCAAAGCTCTGTGGGTCGGGCGTTAACTCATTGGCGCTTTCAAATTCTATAACCTGACCATTGTCCTTCACAACCACATCATCAACCGTTAAATTGGTAACCGGATTTGAAGCCTGATCTAACTTAAAGAAAACGGAATATTTTGACTTTGGATACTCCAGTTCGTGGTTCAGAAAAGTAATTTCCAATCCCGAGCTTACCACCGTTGGCTCCACACCGCAAAACGGACTCGGACATGGATTTGCAGCAGGGCTACGTCTCGTATCATCATCTTTATTGCAGCTTGTGGTCATTCCTAAACACAATACAAGCACTATTAAAGGTAATATTTTCATCAAATTGGGTTATACTAATTAGAGTTTGTCAATAGAGTCAAGTGGCTGGATCATAAAGTTCAATAGCAAGCGATGTGCTGAGCGAAGTCGAAGTAGCGCACGTAGGATTGAATACCTAGCGTAGCGATTTCACAACCGAAGGGCGTAATCAAGGAGTCCCGCTGGGGCGGGATGACTGTTTTCAAGACAAGTGCAACGCCGATAGTGGACTTTATGGACAGACACTAATTATTTTGGCTTACGCTGTAGCCAATTTCCAAACCGCCGCAGAAAATCAAATCTGTTGCTATTCGATAAAATCTTTAAAACCGCTCTAGTTTACAACCATCACTTTTTCGATGAATTCCTTTTCAATTGTTTCTATGCGGAAAATATACAGACCCGAAGCCCAATTATAAGATTCTACAAAAGCATAGGAATCATAAATAGACCGCTTATTTGCGATTTTTCTGCCATTAATGTCAAAGACAGTAACAGCAATAAGATTATAATTTGAAATGATTTCAATTAACCCCGGGCTACCTAATGTAGGTTGCACGTTTAGAAACATCGTGTCGGCGGCAAGAGGGTCAATAGGCTCAATGGGTTCTACCGGCTCAACCTCTGCAAGGCTTATCCATTCCTGATCGTTTAAAGCCCTTCCATAAAAGCGAACATCATCTATAACGCCAAAAACGCGTCCCTTAAGTTTATCCTGGCTATATGTGCTGGAAATAAGAATTGATCCATCCCCTTGAGAAGTAAAGTCAATCTTTCGTGTAATACGCCGTTCGCCATTAACATATACCTTTACTGTATCATCTTCGGCACTCGAAATTCCTAAATGATACCAACTGCCTGGCGTTGCTACTACACCGGTACTCGATTTATCTCCGTCGCTTGAATAATATGTTTTAAAATCATTTCCCGTATTATCAATAAAAAGTGGCACGTCATTCCAGATCGAAATACCCTCATAAGACAATAAAAACATATCAGAATAATCCGAAGCCAGTTCTTCGGGTTTAATCCACAGACTGTATGACCAGGGTGGCGTGGTAAGATCAATAATTGCAGGAAAAGCGACGTACATACCGTCTCCGCGCAAGCGATATGCCGTCATTGGCTCACCATCTCGATTATGGGTAAAGCTTCCTCCAGCTCCCGTAGCATGATTATCAAGCCCACTAGAATCGGCAAAATTATTGTCAAATTTATAATAACCAATAAGGTCTAAGTCCAAATTTATATCCTGGGCATTCAATAAATCAGGGCTAAAGCCACTAAGAGTAAAAACTAGCGTAACTATCATTTCTGAAGTTTTCATGGGCTTCGAAATTAATAAAACTCTAAAATAAAAAATTCTATATCAAGTTCCACAAAAATAAAGCCAGTTTAAATAGACGGATTATTCTAGGAAATAAGACGTAAAATTTAGACTCAAAACACTTTTCAATATAGGCGTTGCCCAAAAAATTTACCTACCTTGCTAATCCATTAAGCATTCCTCGCTCGCAATGAAAAAAATCTACCTCAGCTTTTCTATGCTCTTTTTGGCCTTGAGCGCCTTCTGTCAGGATATTGATTATACCCTCTACGCCCAATGGTCATCAGCAGATAGCACTTGGGAAAGCACAACGCGAAGAACTAATTCTTTTGACAGTGGAAACCTGGTAATGGTACTCGCAGAATATCTTTACCCCGACTCCTCTAACTGGCACCCCTTCCAGCGAACCATTAATGAATACAACAACGATCAAACAGTAAGCGAAACCCGCAGCGAATCGTGGAATACCGGGTCAAGCTCGTGGGAAATCTTATCCAGGACTATTTATAGCTACTACTCCACAGGTTTCATTTTAAGCGAAGTTGGTGAAAACCGAATAAACGATGCTTGGATTCCTCTAGAGAAGGCCGAAAACAACTACGACTCGGATAATATCTTAATCGAAAAGTTATTTTCAAATTGGGATACCCTGAGCAATGATTGGCTTTTTTCTCATAAATATCAGTATTCGTATTATCCCGACGGAAAATTAGCAAACGTGATCACCGAAAAATTTCTGAATTCACAATGGGTTCACCACGATGAGATGAATTACTCCTATACAGACTTTGGCAAAATTGCTGAAACAGCAGAGTCGCTAAATATCGCCAACGACGGGTCTATCTCAGGAACCAGAACGCGCTATATTTATGACGATAGTGAAAATCTGATAAGCAAGGTTCGCGAATCAATTTTTCAGCCCACCCAAGATTGGCGACCCGTTTTGCAATACAATTACAGCAACAATACTGACGGCAGCGTGCAGAGTTTTATTCGACAGGTAAACATGGGCATCGATAGTCTGTATTGGATAAATTTTGGACGCCTTTCGTATTTCTATCTCAGCCCAAATTTTGTTCAACAACCAGAACCGTTTTCTTTTGCGCTATTTCCAAACCCTGTGAGTGATGAATTTCATATTCAGATAGATGAAATTACGAAACCAGTGTTTTATAAGGTCGTGAATATGGAAGGAAAAACTGTTATTAGCGGCTCTTTCAACTCTGCGAATAAAAGCGTGAATACTTCCGGGATTGCTGCCGGCTTTTATTTGATTGAAATTCGTAATGGAGAAAAAGCTGGATTCGCTAAATTCGTGAAGGAGTAAATTTACAAGAGAACGGAATTTCACCTTCCGGTTAAAATTGACTTTTATGTAGCGTGTTTTAATCGCTGATGTACTTTTTTCCAACTATTTAAACTATTTTAAACCTCCTTGTGCATCAAAGATTGAAGCAGATGATTCATAGGATTCAAGATATCAGGGCAATTTTATTAGCCATAAAACCCAACAGTAAGGTGTATTATTGATTTTTAAAAATTCAGACAAAATCAAACCCTTTTATTTCCCGAAAGGGCAAATCGAACAAAATCCCTATTTAATAAATCCGATCCCAACCATAGCCCGACTGAGACCACCAGCCATATTCGCTTGAGCGAACGATGCCATGAGTCTTGCTGTAAACGAATGAGCTTCCATTACCGTCATACGACATGGGTTCGTTGTGGATATAAACACTCAAAGAGTCGTAATCGTGATTGAAAAGTGTATAGTTGGTGGTGAAAAGCTGGGCATTTGCTTCGGAATAGCTGTACGATGTCCGCCAACCGGTTATTTCAACTTCTTGCTCGCTGTAGTCACTAAATTTTAATCGAGAAATACCCAGCAGATGGTTTTCGAAATACGGTGCATCCGATTCAACAATGAGCGAATCACCTTCTATATTCCAGGTATTGGTATAAACCGAATCCTTATTCCAATAATAGACAACAGAGTCGTCCATCATATTTGAGCCCGCAGTTATTCGCTGCGCTATCAACACACCGGCTTCCGATATGTTGAGCACTTCCAGCTCGAGTGTATCACCGGTATAGCTGTACACGTCTTCGCCCTGTTGATAATAATTTTCGCCGATGAGCATCGAGTAGTAGAGCTTATCGCCAATGTTTAAGCTTTCGAGAAAATTTTCTGATGCTTCGGGAGGATTGGGAATGCCGCAATCATCATCATCATTTTTAGTGCAGCTTATGCCGATGGCAACCAAAAGAAGAAGGGCGAAATAATTTTTCATGGAGCTATTTTTTTTAATGATGCATGAAAAGGCCAAATGGTTGCATAGGAAGGTCTCGAAAGCGGATGGCCTTCGGGAGCCTCGAGCTACACTCGACGGTGGTTGAGGCACTCGAAACCACGCTTCGTTGAAACCCTTCCGCTTTCTTGAAAACCCCTCCGCTTTCGAGAGCCTCAAGCTCCAGTCGACGGTGCTTGAAGGTCTCGAAAACCAATATTATTCTTCATCCTCCATTTTTATTACCTTTAAAATTCCTTTTAATAACCTGACTATGGCAAAAAAGAAAAACGACCCCAAAAAATCAAACGAAGAAATCGAGTTTGAACATGAGCTCACCAAACTAAAGCTCAGTGCAGAACACGGCCTGCCTTTTTCGGAACAGAAAGAGGAAGAAATACAATTTAACGAAACCGAAGAAGACTTTTTGGAGCGGATGAGAGAGTTTGAAGATGCCATGGAAAACCCCGATGATAGGGAGATCGCGGAGCTATTGGGATTTCCAAATTTCCCGAAAGAGGAAAATCTATCTGATGCTGAAGTAAGTGCTGCACTAGAACTCGCTATTACGGCTCTGGCCAATAAAAGTATTGTGCTCGATGTGATTTACTCTACGCCCGACCGCGAGATTTACCGCTTCATTACCGAAGAGCTGCTGAAAAAAGAATCGGGAATGGCAGGTGCCGGAGGGATGACTACCCATTTTATTTACGAAGAATTTCACCCCAACCACACCGAAGATATAAACGAAGTTGTAACCCACATTTTACACTTCATCTGCGGAGGCTACAAGGGAGCTCTTCCATGGCGTATTGACAACGAAGTAATGCTATACGGCGAACTGGTGCCCCAGGAAGAGTTTGAAGCCGTTCTCGACAATCACCGACATATTTTTAAGGGAATGAATTTTATAGGAGTCGATTCTATCAAAATTAGTATTAAGAAATCAAAGGCACACGCCAAGGCCAAGTTTCGGTTTTATTTAGACAAAACTTCTGGCCAGCCGGGCGAAATAAGTACCACTGCCGAGTTTTACTTCGTGCTCGAGGCTGACACGTTTTGGCTAAACCGATTGGTAATAGATCATTTTGGGATAGAGTAAGTATGTTTAGCGAATGATGTGACGGTGGTTGGGTTTCGAAAGCCTCAAGCCCCAGTGAACGGTGGTTGGGTTCCACGCGGTGGTTGGCTTTCGAGAGCCTCAAGCTACACTCGAAACCACATTTACTTGAATACCCCTACGCTTTCGAGAGCCTCAAGCTCCAGTGAACGGTGGTTGGCTTTCGAGAGCCTCAAGCTACACTCGAAACCACATTTACTTAATGTCCCGATAAGCTTTTGAAAGTCCCGGCAAAGCGTCAAGTTTTCCCTCCATCAATGCCTCCTTCTTTTTCCTGCTCCAGCCTTGCACTTGCTTTTCGCGATAAAAAGCCGTGTCAATACGCGAATATTCCTCGTAATAAAGCAATTTTACTGGCAAGCGCTTCTTGGTGTAGTTGGCACCTTTTCCATTTTGATGTTCGATGTACCGCTTATCCATATTGTTGGTACTTCCGGTGTAGTAGCTACCATCCGAGCATAAAAGTATGTACATCCAACCTTTCATAATTCTATAGTTTTTAAATACTACTCTCCTTTTGCCTATTTGGCCCTACGCTTTCGAGAGCCTCAAGCTCCAGTAGACGGTGGTTGGCTTTCGAGAGCCTCAAGCTACACTCGAAACCACATTTACTTGAATACCCCTACGCTTTCGAGAGCCTCAAGCTCCAGTGAACAGTGGTTGGCTTTCGAGAGCCTCAAGCCCCGCTCGAAACCACATTTACTTGAATACCCCTACGCTTTCGAGAGCCTCAAGCTCCAGTAGACGGTGGTTGGCTTTCGAGAGCCTCAAGCTACACTCGAAACCACACTACGTTGAAACCAAACTACGTTGAAAGCACCCTTTCGTTTACTTCAAGTCAAAAGCCACAGACAAATAATAATTTACCTCAACCGGCTGTCGCTCTTTGGTGCCTGGCTTCCAACGCGGCATTTGTTCAACAATTTCCCAAACCACCAGATCAAAGTAGCCATCAAGTCCATCGCCACAGATATGTGAAATTTTTGCTTTTCCGGTTTTATCTACAATAAAGTTAATCTTTAAGATTCCGGTGGTTCCCAGACTTCTTGATTGGGCGGGATATCTAATGCGTCGTTCTACATACGTCAGTAAATCACCATTGCCAAATTCAGGTAGAGTTACTCCTTCTTCGGGGCCATTTTCTGCACATTCTCCGAAACTAACTTGGTGAAATCGCGCTGGAAAACAAACTCACCCGCCTCGTTGTAATAGCTCCATTTGCCGAAAGGCCTGCCGCTTTTGTGAAATTCATGTTGCAGAAGTTGCCCGGTTAGCATGCTGGATCTTTGTCGCTCTATAAGCTCATTATTTTTATAAAATTCAATTTAGTACATGACAAAAATATAACCCGCTGATAATCAGCAAATTAAATGTTAAAAAATTAGTATAAAGCATTGGTAATCAGTATCTTAGAAGGATAATCTCAAACATCTTTCAAGAACATGAAAACC
>NZ_JAAGVY010000024.1 GCF_010686655.1 Cryomorpha ignava
TTAATCAAGAAGCACAACAAGGCCACGAATACCGCCTTGACTTCAACGGTGCTGCACTTCCTAATGGAGTGTACATTTACCGTATGACGACTCAAAATGAAACAATCATTGAGAAATTTATGATTGCGAAGTAAGAATTTGATTTTCTGAATGGAATGAGCTTGCGTGTTCTTTTGAACCGCAGGTTCTCCATCAGAAACTTGAAATCTCTGAATAATTTGAAGTCCCGATCCCGAAAGGTGATCGGGACTTTTATTTTTAGCCGAATTTTTATTCGTCAAATAATCTTATGTTTACATAGAATCAACTATTCTGATGAGAAAACGCATAGCAGCATATATCGGTATTATTATCTCTTCTATCTATCTGCTCAACTTTACATTTGGCGTGTGGGAGTTGCCAGATAATCTTCCAATAATTGGAAATCTCGATGAACTTGCAGCAGCAACTCTGCTTATTGCCTCCCTAAAACATTTCGGGATCGATTTCACAAACTTCTTGTTGCCAAATAAATCGAGAAAGAAAAAGGGAGAATAAATCCTCTCTCCCAATCTCCTGCATTCAATCAAAATACCATATAAGCGGTATTTCAGAAACCAACGTCCGTACATACATTTGTGCCGTTATTAAGAATTGGTTTAAATAAACATAGAATGATAAAGATATCACTACTGGCTCTCGGATTATCAACCCTATTACTCACTTCATGCAGTGAAGATGATGACTCGCCAGCTACCGAAAATCCGCCGCAAGGCTATACAGTGCCCGAAACTTATAATTTCACAGATGGCAATGGCAATAGTACAGTCAATTTTTCCGGTCAAACCGAAAGATTAGATCAACTATCTGAATTAACATCTAAAATGAAGTCTGCAAATAATGCGGGCACAGCCATTTCAGCGCAAGATTTAAAAGACATGTTTGCAAATGTGAACAACGACGGAAATGGAAATTTCAGTTTTACATCATCAAAGCAATTGCGAGATAAATGTGCCACTCAGTTTTCAAATGCAGAAGAAGTCAAAAGTGAATTTGAAACTATGATGGACGACCTGGCAGCAATAAGCCAAGCCACCGTTGCCGGAGAAACTAATGGACAGAATGGAGTTGCGGGTATTGTGCAATCGCCTGATGGCGGACCATATTTAATGACTGCGAATGGACAGGAATATACCCAGCTTATTTCAAAAGGATTGATGGGTGCTGTTTTTTATCATCAAATGACATCGTATTATCTCACTGATGCGAAAATTGGTGATGCCGTTGATAATTCCACAGCAGTAAATCCGGGAGAGGAAAAATATTATACAGATATGGAGCATCATTGGGATGAAGCTTTTGGATATTTTACATCGGCTACTAATTTTCCTGAAGAAGGAACTGACCGTTTTTGGGGTGAATACAGTAATGTAGTTGATCCACAACTTGGCTCAAACGCCAAATTGATGAATGCCTTTTTAACCGGGAGAGCTGCAATAAGCAATGATGATATGACCACCAAAAACCAGCAACGAGATATCATTATTGCCGAAATGGAACGCGTGGTAGCCGCTACTGCGATACACTACATGAATAAAGCACGAGATCAGTTTGCCAATGATGCCAAACGAAATCACTTCCTCTCCGAAGGTTCTGGTTTTATTAGTAGCCTGCGGTTTAACACAAGCTCGACTTTGACTCCACAAGAAATCAATAGTCTAGAGGCTATGTTGGGTGATAACTTTTATGAAGTTACCATCTCTGATATCCTCTCAATACGCGATGAACTTAGCGACACTTTCGGAATGAATGCATTTAAAAATGATCTTTAAAATGAAGCTAAAAAGTGGGATATTTAAGCACATCGGCATTATAGCCGTTGTGCTTTTTCTAGTTTCCTGCAAGGGCGATGATGACGCAGGTGGTGGTTCAGACAGTTTTGATCGTAAAGCGATGCTCGCCAATCTGGCTGATAATGTAATACTACCCGCATATGATTCTTTGACCGTGGCAACAAATCAGTTGCATGAGAGCACAGAATTTCTTATTCAATCAACTACTGCCGAAAATATTGAGCAGGTGAGAACTGTTTGGAAAACTACCCTCACCCAATGGCAGTATGCAGGGGTGTACGATCTTGGCCCGGCATCAGACAATGGCCTCGTGTCATTTTTCAATCTATATCCGGTTTCAACGATCCATATAGAAGAAAATATCGCCTCGGGAAATTACAATCTAGAAAGTGCTGCAAACATCAATGCAGTAGGCTTGGAAGCAATAGATTACCTTCTTTTTGGACTAGAGACTGACGCAGAAATGTTAGCTACTTTTTTTACAGAAAATCCTGATCACTTAACTTATCTAATTGATAATACCAACCTGTTAAAAACCAAAGCACAAACTACTTTATCTGCATGGCAGGATGGTTATGCCACTACTTTTAAAAATGCTTCAGGCACGGATATCGGCAGCGCGCTGGGGCAATTGGTAAACTCGTCTATTCAATATCTTGAAATTCATATTCGGGATGCAAAAATTGGAATTCCTTCAGGTGCGAGGTCGAGTTCAGGTCTGCCCTTACCCCTTCAGGTCGAAGGGTATTACAATGGATCTGTTTCAAAAGAAATGTTGATAAAGGGAATGGATGGTTGGAAAAATATGTTCAACGGAAATTCCAGAAATGGAGACCAGGGAACAGGATTAGATGATTATCTCAAATTTCTGGGAACCAGTTTCGATGGAAACCCTCTTCATGAAGAAATAAACGGCAGATTAACTATGGCCGCAAATCAAACCGAAGAATTGGCCACAGATTTAAAAACTGCGGTTGTGAACCAGCAAGAAGAATGCCTGAGTATTTTTGATGAGTTACAACGCACCATAGTATTGCTAAAAGTCGATATGACTTCTGCTATGGGAATACAAATTACTTATGTAGATAATGATGGCGATTAAGAACAAATTAGCTTCAATATCATTATTTGCCGATAAGGTTGAAAGCACAGCACCTCTCGCCGTATTTCGAATTGTTTTTGGCATAATGATGTTTGCTTCTATTGTTCGGTTTTGGGCTAAAGGATGGATTTACGATCTTTATATTGCTCCAAAATATTTTTTCACTTACCCCTATTTTGAATGGGTAAAACCATTGGGCGATCCCGGAATGTACATTATTTTTGGGCTATGTGGCATCTTTGCGCTGGCCATAGCATTTGGATTCTTCTACCGTTTCGCAGCTGCGGGATTCTTTCTGACTTTTACGTATATCGAACTTCTTGACAAGACCAATTATCTAAATCATTACTATTTTGTTTCGCTTGCTGCTCTTTTATTGATTTTTATTCCTGCCAACAGGCGATTTTCTTTGGATGTAAGATTCGGAAGAGTTAAAGCAGCTTCGCTTGCTCCACAGATCTATCGCAGAATTGTGATGCTACAGCTCGGAATGGTTTACTTCTTTGCTGGATTGGCAAAATTAAATTCCGATTGGCTCCTTCATGCTCAACCACTCAAAATCTGGCTAAAGGCTTATGGTCATTGGCCTGTTGTGGGTAGTCTATTCGATTCAAATTGGCTGCCTTATGTTTTTAGTTGGAGCGGAGCGATTTACGATCTCACTATTCCTTTCTTCCTATTGGCAAATAGAACAAGACCTTTTGCTTATTTCGCAGTCATCGGATTTCATATGGTTACAGCAATGCTTTTTCCTATTGGAATGTTCCCATATATTATGATAGGCGCGACACTTATTTTCTTTCCGCCAAAATTTCATGATAGACTGCTATCTTTCTTGCGAGAAAAGAAAAGTCAGCTGTCGGCCGTATTAAAGTCTCCCCCAAAAGTTGCGTATTCATTTATCGTGCTTTTTGTGGTTTTTCAAATTCTATTTCCTTTCCGTCACTTATTGTATCCCGGTGAGGTATCCTGGCACGAACAAGGATATCGCTTTAGCTGGCGTGTAATGCTTATGGAAAAAGCGGGAACAGCATTCTTTCATGTTAAAGATGAAGGTTCACCACGAGCCTTGGCGGTAAATAATAGGTTGTTTTTAACGCCAACTCAAGAAAAAATGATGGCTACTCAACCAGATATGTTGGTGCAGTATGCTCATTTTTTGAGAGAATATTATGAAAAAGAAGGCATGCGCAATCCAGAAGTTACTGCCGATGTGTATGTGACTTTAAACGGAAGGCAGAGCAAATTATTTATTGACAACACCGTAGATCTTTCGGGAGAGTCAGATACATGGAAACCAAAAACATGGGTATTGCCCTTTGATGATGAAATCAGCGGTATTTAGCATTTTCTTCATATTTATAACCTGTTCAATAGCAGTTGGACAGTCGGAGCTTTCCATACGGGTATTGGATAAGAGTGGAACGGCTCTTGGCGATGCAGATGTATATATTCAGCCGGATAAAAGTCTACTCAAAACAAATAGAATGGGTATGGTTAAAACCCATTTGCCGAAAGGCGAAAAAAGCGTAACCGTTTTTAAAACAGGATATAAAAATGAGTTGTTTACATTAACTTTTTACTCGGATACTACGCTTACTGTTGAGCTTTCAGTGCTTAGTGCAGACCTGGAAGTGGTTGAAATAAAGCTGGAAGAAAACGCCGGGTTTGGTTTGACCAGAATGCGGAGCGTAGAAGGATTCGGAATTTATGCAGGGAAGAAAAATGAGGTTTTGCTTCCAGATGAAATTGATGCCAATAAAGCGACCAACAGTGCCAGGCAGGTATATGCGCGTATTCCCGGACTGAATATTTGGGAAAGCGATGGTGCCGGAATTCAATTGGGAATAGGTGTACGCGGACTAAGCCCAAACCGCACTGCAAATATCAATGTAAGACAAAACGGTTATGACATTAGTGCTGATGCGCTGGGATATCCCGAAAGCTATTATACGCCACCATTAGAGGCGGTTGAAAGAATTGAATTTATACGCGGTGCCGCGTCACTTCAATACGGAACCCAGTTTGGCGGAATGCTGAATTTTGTAATGAAACATGGGGAACAAAAGAAACCTCTGGAAGTATCTACGCGTCAAACTGTTGGGAGTAATGGCTTATTTAGTAGCTTTAATAGTCTCGGTGGCACAAAAGGAAAATCATCGTATTACGGCTATTACCAATACAAGCGCGGCGATGGATGGCGCGACAATTCCGGGTTTGAAGTCAATACAGCCTATGCTGCATACAGTTACGCCATTAAAGAAGATTGGAAAATAAGCTTTGACTTTACGCACATGGATTATTTGGCGCAGCAAGGTGGTGGGCTTACAGATGCGCAGTTTGAGGATGATCCGAGGCAATCAAACCGAAACAGAAACTGGTTTAAGGTGAACTGGAATATAGCATCAATCAATCTGGACGGAAAAATATCGAAGAGCAGCAGTGTAAATTTCAGAACTTTCGGTTTGCTAGCAAAGCGGCAGTCATTGGGCTATTTGGGCAGTGCAAACCGGCTAGACGATGAATCCAGGAACCGAGATCTGATTTATGGTGAATTCAGAAACCTCGGCGGTGAGTTGCGCTTTATGCATAGATACGAGATTGCCGGTAGGCGAAATATACTGCTCCTTGGTGGACGCGCTTACTATGGAAACAGCTTAAGCCAACAAGGAAGTGCAAATAGCAATTCAACACCTGACTTTGAATTTTTAAATCCCAACCAACCAGATAAAAGTGATTACGACTTTGATAATATCAATTATGCGCTTTTCGCCGAGCAGATTATTTACTTGTCTGAAAAACTCACATTAACACCGGGAATCCGCTATGAAAACATCCTTACAAGTGCCGATGGAAATTACTATAGCTATCTGAAAAATACAGTTGGTGATACGCTGGAAGTAAATGAATATGCCGAAATAAGAGAGCGCAACCGTGGAATCGTACTCGGTGGAATTGGATTAAGCTACACCCATTCTGAAAAGCTGGAGACGTACGGAAATATTTCTCAAAATTATCGAGCCATCAACTATAGCGATATTCGCATTGACAACCCATCGCTGCAAATCGACCCGAATATTGAGGATGAGCGGGGTTTTAATGCCGACATTGGTGTTAGAGGTGGAAATGAGCATTTTAGATATGATGTGAGCTTGTATTATCTTGCATACAAAAATCGGATTGGCTCTATTCAAATGCGCGATCCTGAAACATTTCAGTTTTACAGATACCGTACGAATATCGCCGATTCTCGAGCAGTTGGGATAGAGGCTTACGCCGAATGGTTAGCAGTAAAACAAACTGATGAGCAGCACTTTGGACTTGCGATTTTCGGAAACTTCGCCTTGAATGAAGCTGAATACTCTGAAGATAATGATTTAAGCATAAGCGGAAATAAAGTTGAGCTAACCCCGGAAATTATGATTCGAAGCGGCCTGCGAAGTACCTGGAAGAATATTTCCGCCACTTTTCAGGTAAGCATGACTGGAGAACAATACACAGATGCCACCAATGCCGTGCAAACCCCAAATGCTGTAAATGGTATCATTCCAACCTACACCGTGTTGGATTTGTCATTAGCCTATAAACCGGGCAAATTTAAAATTGAAACAGGAATAAACAACTTATCAAACGCTGCATATTATACGCGTCGCGCAGATGGATATCCCGGGCCTGGTATTATTCCGTCTGATGGGATAAGTGGATATTTAACTGTAGGTTATACTTTTTAAAGGACTAAAGGAGATTTCGTAGTTCTTGTACATTTGATTGTAAAATTGATAAAATGAGCCGTAAGCCTTTTATAGAATGGTCAGATTTTGAGAAAATTGATATCCGGACAGGTACCATAATAACTGTTGAGAATTTTGATAAAGCCCGTAAACCGGCTTATAAGTTATGGATCGATTTTGGCGAATTGGGTGAATTAAAAACCAGTGCACAAATAACAGATATTTACAGCCTAAATTCGCTCAAAGGCAAGCAAGTTCTGGCGATTGTAAATTTTAAACCCAAACAAATTGCTGATTTTATGAGTGAATGCTTGGTTTTGGGCGTTTATACAAATAATGGGGTTGTGCTCTTAGAAACAGAGCGCGGTATCGGGAATGGCGAAAGAGTAGGATAAATTGAGTAAATATCAGGCCCAACAATAAAAAAACCGCCAAACAAAGGTGTGTGGCGGTTTTCAAGACTATTTTTTGATTAAAAAAGTGAGATTATGCGTTAAGCATAACCGGCATAACAAGCATCAAAATATCTTCTTCTGCATTATCAGTATTCACAGGAACTAGAATTCCGGCACGGTTTGGAGCGCTTAGCTGAAGCTCTACATCTTCCGTATCGAGATTATTCAACATTTCGATCAAAAAGCGTGAGTTAAAGCCAATTTCCATATCGTCGCCTTCGTAACTGCATGATAGTCTTTCATTTGCTTCATTAGAGAAGTCAAGATCTTCAGCAGATACAGAAAGCTCGCTGCCGCTAATGCGAAGACGTACCTGATGCGTAGTTTTATTTGAGAAGATAGAAACCCTTCTGATAGAGCCAAGCAGGGCAGCGCGGGCAACCAACATTCTATTCGGATTGTCTTTTGGAATAACCGCTTCGTAATTCGGATATTTTCCATCTATCAAGCGGGCTATAACCACATTGCCCTCAAATGAAAGTTTTAGGTTTTTACCATCAAACTCCATATTAACATCGGCTGTACTCGAGGCAAGAATACTCTTTAAAAGATTGAGTGGTTTCTTTGGAACGATAAACGAAGCAGTTTTATCTGCTTTAGCATCGCGTCGTGTATAGCGAACGAGTTTGTGAGCATCGGTGGCCACAAATCTCAACTCATCTGAAGAAAATTCGCAAAATATACCTGACATTACTGGGCGTAAATCATCATTTCCGGTAGCAAAAATCGTTTTTTGGATTGCTTCAGACAACACCTCTGAAGTAACCATTACGCTTGATGGGTCATCCATTTCCGGGTTTTTAGGAAACTCGTCGGCAGTAAATCCGGCGAGCTTACTTTTTCCATAAGAACTCGAAATTTCAACGCCAAGTGTCGCCTCATCAATTGTAAAAGTCAGTGGCTGCTCGGGAAGCGTTTTTAGATAATCTAAAAGTAACCTCGCCGGTACAGCGATAGAGCCTTGTTCTTCGGCTTTTACTTCTACGGTAGTAATCATTGTAGTTTCCAGGTCGCTGGCAGAAATTGTCAGTTGATTGGTATCTAGCTCCAATAAAAAATTATCGAGAATTGGCAGCGTATTATTTGTAGAAAGAACGCCGCTAACTGTTTGCAAGCGCTTTAGTAAATCTGTACTAGTAATAATGAACTTCATGATAAAAAGAAAGTTTCAGCTTAGCTGTTTGTGGCGACAAATATAATTGATTCAAACGAAGTAATAGAATAAGATTTTGAACAAGCTTTACACATTTGGTTTTTTAATGAAAACCTGTATCGGTGCGCTAAACTTATTCCAGACATAGCGCTGTGCTAGAGCCATTTCGCCATCATTGCAAGTGGCATAAACCCTTTCTCTATCCACTATTTCGGGAGTTACATCATCTGCCTCATATTTTCCTTCGCGAGGTGCCTTAACCCAAAGTTTAATTTCGCGCTCTTGATTGGCATCTTTTACCTTGATAATTTGAAAGGGTGTAGAATTGGCAATTGAATCTTCGGCTGCCTCACTTAATCCTGTTTTATAATTTTCAAAAGATGCCAGCTTGAAATTAAGCATATAGTCTTTCACAATCGCAGTGTCAAAATTTTGAACCGCCTCATTTTCAGGAAACTGAAATAATGAAATATCATTTCCGCCATTGTAATCTATTTTGAATGACGAACTCGGATCGTTTGGGTAGAACACTTCAATCTCTTGCAAATTCATATCAGGATATCGAAGAATTCCCACGCTTCTCCATTCATTCTCATTGGTAAAAAACCGCGTGTTCAACATGCCTATAAAGCCACGTAAGTCCATGATAAATGGAGCCGTAGACCTTCCTCCATTTGGAGACTCAAGCAACATATAGGTTCCTTTTTTATCCATTGTAGCATGGCCCACATACCAGGTTTTAATCCACTTCTCCTTTCGATCGTAAATTTCTACCTTGTTGCTCGCTCCGGCCATTACTCTGTTTACCTGCTCTTGTGCATCTTTAGGAACCGGGCGCTGTATGTATACATTTTTAAAGGTTTTCAGTAATGTGGCAACAGCATCTTCGCGGGCAGGGTATTTACCATTTACGAACCATCCACTGCCATCCCGCGAAAGCGTAGCCGTATTACCGGCTCTGTCGGCAATAAAAATTTTACCAATCGAGGCGGTATCGCTAATCGCAAAACTAGTTTGAGATTCTACCGATGTTCCTTTTACATTAACCGATGTAGTAAAATAATAAGCAAGTGCGATAGCTATAGCCACCAAAATAAGTAAAGGAAGTAGTTTCTTCATAATCTTAATATTAACGGGAATATTTTCTTCGACGCCATATCCATTGACCAATCCCAAATAAAACGATAATTAAAACTGGTAGGCCTATATTGATTGCCTGCCAGTAGTAGCGCTGTTGCAAAACCTTTTCATCATCCAGTTTACGCAACTTCACACTTCTTGAGCGCACATTTATCAAACTGGCATCACCAAGCAGGTAATTTACAGAATTTATGAGTAACTCTCTGTTGCCGTACATTTTGCGCTGCATTGCAGGGTCAAAGCCCAATGGTCTAAACTTTGTTCCATCGCTACTCACACCATTTTTCGCAATATCGCCATCTGCTATTACCAACATGCGGTTTAGTGGGCTGGTTTCTTTAAAATCGAGCAATTTTGCATCATAGAAATCGGGTGGAAGACGGTTTTTGAAATTTGAAGTGAATTCTCCTTCAAGCAAAACTCCCACCGGCTGGTAAGGACGATTTGAATTTCCAAAATCGGGATTTATAGAGACAATATTGAGGCTTACTCTAGCCGGCGATTTAAGAATTCTGGTAGATTCTGAAGTAGTCAGAATTACTTTTTTTCGCACGCCGGGGGTTTCTACCGTATCAATACTGCTAATAAACTCTGTAATTACTGGATCAACGTTCGCCACAATGGGGTTTGTTCCTTCCGGGATAAGAATAGGTGCATAATACCATGGAAATAATTCAGATCGTTCATTGCCCTTTGGCCCGGTAAGAAGTGATATGGGCGCACAGGTTCTGTCGAGAAGTAAATTCCGATTTATTCTAACACCATAATTGAACAGTATATCATCAAGATTGAGCGACAGCGGTGTTGCCATGGTCAAATCTGTGGTGCGCAGGCTATCCATATTCATCTGCATAGCATCAATCATCCAGAGCACTTTACCACCGTTCATTACAAACTGGTCAATAATATATTTGTCCTGCTCCGAGAATTTTTCCTGCGGCTTGGCCAGAATTACTGCATCATACCTATTCACGCGTCTCCCCTCTCCTGCTACATTTCGGCTTAGAGCGTCAACCATTCCATCCAGAGCAAGCCTGTCAACATCGTAGTATTTTGAGAGCTCAATCTCAAAATCTTTTGTTTCCATAGCCGATAGTTCTCCATGGCCTTCCAGAAAAGCAACCTTTTGTTTTTCCTCGCGCTGCACCTGATACAAGGCATTTACAAATTGATATTCCAAATTATTAATGGTGCGGTTTATCATTTCAGCATCGGTAATGCGCTGTTGATTTTGAAGTATTTGAAGAGGAACCTCTCGATTCTTGTATGAAATCAAAGCCCCTGGAAAAACGATCTTCTCACTTACTCCATCTTTATTTCTAATTTGGAGCGCTGAGTATTGCAAGCCTTTTTTAACGAGCTCACCATACATGTCTTCTCTCGATTTCTTATCCGGCGCTTCGCTTGGATTAATAAACTCATATTGAATTTTATCGCCCGCATAGGCACGCATTTCATCAAGTTTTTCCTTTACCGACTGACTTAATCGTTGGTAATCAGCCGGAAAATCACCCTCGAGAAAAACTTTGATATAAACCACATCGTCAAGAGATTTTACTAAATCTATTGTTGTGGGCGTGAGTGTGTGCCTCTTCTCTTCAGTTAGATCAAATCTCTTAAATACAAAAGTGCTTAGGTAGGCCAACAAAACAAACAGAGCAATGCCAAGCAATGCTTCTATCCAAACTTTATTCTTTTCAATAGCGCGTTTCTTCATGACCATTTTCTGCTTTGAAGTACGGCTTTAGTAAGCACTATAAATATCCCCGAAAGGGAAATGAAATAAACAACATCGCGTGTATCAATTACGCCCCGGCTCATGGAGTCATAATGCTCCGCTATGCCAAGTTCTTGTACAAATCGGTCTAAAGATCCCAACAAATCGAAAGAAGCTATTTGCTCGAGGCCGCTGTAGCAAACGAAACAAAGAAAAAGTGCGAGAATAAAAGCTACCACTTGATTGTCGCTAATAGATGATGCGAAAATACCAATTGCCGTAAATCCGGCTGCGAGAAATAGCAAACCGATATATGAACCTATTGTGCCGCCCTGGTCTATATTTCCAACAGGATTGCCCAGATTGTAAACACTGTAATAATAGATTAGGGTAGGTAGCAGGGCCAAAAGCACAAGAACAACTCCGGCAAAATATTTAGCGAGAATAACCTGAAAGTCTGTAAGCGGACGGGTAAACAGCAATTCTATTGTTCCAGTTCGTTTTTCTTCTGAAAAAGAGCGCATGGTCACAGCAGGAACCAGAAACATAAACACCCAAGGGGCGACGTAAAAAAGGGTATCGAGGGTAGCGTAACCCTGATCAAGCACTTGCAAGTTTCCTGGAAAAGCCCACATAAACAGCCCTGTAAGCAGCAGAAAAACAGCCATAACCACATAGCCGATCACTGAACTGAGAAAACTTCGTATTTCTTTAAGCAATAATGCCCACATTGGCGCTTTCGATTTTAGCGGTCAAAGATACATTTTTTGAAGTGCCGCAACCGATTGATTCAACGTGCGGATTGTTAAGAGCAATATAAGGCTGGGCTTATCTAACAATTCTTAACATGCCTTTACGGCAAATAGTGAAGCGAATAAGAGCTCCAAGCTCTTGCGGGCATGGCAAACAAGGGTTTTATTTCTCCCCAAAAAGTTTTGAAGACATTAGATTGGCGATAGGCGTTTAAATGATCCTCAGATTTCCAATAACTGTAAGTCGTTATATGGGCATTATTATTCAGCCCTTCGAGAATATTCAAATGGCTGCACCCATCCATTTTTCTGACATTAGGAGCAACTTCTGCCAAAAGCAATTGGGCTTTTTCGAGTCGATCTCTATGAATATGAAGCTCTACAATTCGTATTACCATACTTCTTTTAAGAAACCCATCGAATGATCAAAACCACAAGACAGATTAAAAAGACAAGGATTGAAATGCGGTTAATCCCGTGCATCATGCGCAGGTTTACATTGCTACTGCCTTTTTGAAAAAGCGTGGCGGGATTGAGGTAGTGTAATAATCTTTTAAAAAACATATTTTGGGTTTTTAAAGTTATTAGTTTAAATGAGAGTCGACGGTAATGGTTAGTTTTGTAGAGAAAATGAGGTGAAGCACATTTTGACACACAAAGTAAACGGAAAAAATTGATAAGACCGCTTAAAACGTTGGTTAAAAATAGAAAATAAGAATGGATTTTAAACTCACTTCAGAATTTGAACCTACTGGAGATCAACCGGAAGCAATAAGACAGCTGGTTGAAGGCCTGGGGAATGGCGATAAAGCCCAAACACTGCTTGGAGTTACCGGATCGGGAAAGACTTTTACGGTGGCAAATGTGATAGAGAAAGTTCAAAAACCTACTCTCATTTTATCGCACAACAAAACTCTTGCCGCCCAGCTATATGGAGAATTCAAACAGTTTTTTCCGGATAATCGGGTAGAATATTTTGTTTCGTACTACGATTATTACCAACCTGAAGCTTTTATTCCATCGAGCAACACCTTTATTGAAAAGGACTTAAGCATAAATAAGGAGATTGAAAAGTTGCGTTTGAGCGCGACCTCGGCACTGCTTTCCGGACGCAGAGATGTGATAGTTGTTGCGTCTGTATCGTGCATTTACGGTATTGGAAATCCTACCGAGTTTCACAAAAGTGTAATTCCGATAAAACGTGGAGAACTGGTATCGCGCAATAGCTTTTTGCACCTGCTCGTATCAAGTTTATATGCGCGGAATGATTTTGAGCTCGACCGCGGAAAATTTAGGGTAAAAGGCGATACAGTTGATATTTATCTCGCTTATGCCGATTACGGCATTCGCGTGGAGTTTTTTGGAGACGAGATAGATGCAATAAGCAGTTTTGACCCTGAGAGCGGAAGTGTAATTACGGAGCTGGACGCTGTTAATATTTATCCGGCAAATCTTTTTGTTACCACCAAGGAGACACTGAACACTTCAATTTGGGAAATTCAACAAGATATGGTTTCCCAAGTCAACTTTTTTGAAGAGCAAGGCCGCCATCTGGAAGCAAAACGACTGGAAGAGCGCACCACATACGATCTTGAAATGATGCGCGAGCTAGGCTACTGTTCGGGAATTGAAAACTACTCGCGGTATTTTGACAGGCGCTTGCCGGGGCAACGACCATTCTGTTTGATTGATTATTTTCCAGAAGATTTTTTAATGGTGATTGATGAAAGCCACGTTACTATTCCGCAAATTCGCGCTATGTATGGTGGCGACCGAAGTCGTAAAATTAACCTTGTTGACTATGGATTCAGACTGCCGGCAGCAATGGACAATAGACCACTTCAATTTGATGAATTTCAAAGTCTTACAAATCAAACAATTTACGTAAGTGCTACCCCAGCCGATTTTGAACTCGAGCGATCTGGGGGTGTTATTATCGAGCAAGTTATCCGTCCTACCGGCCTGCTTGATCCTGTAATAGAAGTACGCCCAAGTGAAAATCAAATTGACGACTTATTAGAAGAAATCAATATTCGGACGGAGCGAGATGAGCGAACTTTGGTAACCACCCTTACTAAAAGGATGGCCGAAGAACTTCAGAATTTTTTCGCGAAAGCGGGAGTAAAATGCAGCTATATACATAGCGATGTTGATACGCTGGACAGAATAGACATTATCAATGATTTGCGAGAAGGTATTTACGATGTTTTGATTGGTGTAAACCTGCTTAGAGAAGGGCTCGATTTACCGGAAGTGTCATTGGTAGCGATTCTTGACGCCGATAAGGAAGGGTTTTTGCGAAGCGGTCGTTCGCTGGTGCAGACAGTGGGTAGAGCTGCGCGAAATGTGCATGGAATGGTAATTATGTACGCCGATAAAATGACGAACAGCATGGAGCAGACCATTGATGAAACCGAACGACGACGTGTTAAACAAAATGAATACAACGAAGAGCACGGCATAACACCCACCGCCATAAAAGGAGGTAGAAAATCGACCCTGATTCAGAACAACCCCGACAAAAAAAGAGGCAAAAAATACTATTCTGAACCAGACGAAGTGAATGTTGCGGCTGATCCTGTAATGGCATATATGAAACCAGAAGATCTGGAAAAATCAATCGAGATAACCCGTTCTAAAATGCAGAAAGCAGCTAGAGATCAGGACTTTATGGAAGCTGCAAGGTTGCGCGATGAGCTCTTTGCCATGCAGAAGGCAGTTGAGAAGAATAAATAATCACTAACGGTTTATGAAAAACCGAGAATGGTATGTGGGAATTTTCCCAGAAATAATGCCTTTATCAATTGCTTTTGTAAATTAATAGGCCGGCCGTCAGCGTGTTGAATTTTTGAATACGGTAGACTCTTGATCAATCTATTGTGCTTTTTGAAGAAAGCAATTCTCGTTTTCAACTCTCTAAACTTTCCATTTGTCTCGGCGCGAATGGATTGCAGCAAGAACTCGGGATGAAGTGAAAGGAAAAGAAAAGTTTTATTTTTTTGGAGTGAGACTTTTAAAGAAGGTAAAAGTTCATATTCTCCGCCTTCAATATCCATCTTAATAAACAGCGGTTGCCCTTCCAGATTTTTAGCTTTTAGAAATGAATCGAGATCAATGGTTTCTACCTTCCAGCTTTTATTTTCATCTGCAAAGAGCATACTGCTCATAGAGTCTCCGCCATTATTTTTACTGCCCAAGTGCGCCGTACCGTTAAATTGCGAAACCGCTTTCGGATAGATCATTAGTTTCTTTGCCCAGGAATATTCCGCATTGGCTTCCTTATTCGATTTCAACTCACTAAAAGCTACCGGATCTGGTTCAAAAGCATGAGTTTCCTTTGCAAGCTGTGCGCCGTAAAGCGAAGTTGAGCCAATCCAGGCGCCAATATCCAAAAATACGGTATCGGCTTTAATGAACCGATCAAACACCGCGTAGGTTTCTGGTTCCCAATCGCCCTTATTCACCAAATTCCAAAAATCGGGTTGATTTAAAGGGTGTACATTGAAGTTGATATTTCCAACGGAAATGTTTTGTATCGGAATCTCAGAAAATGATTCAGAATTAGCAATTGTATAATCGCGCAATTCTTCTGCCAGATCCCAAATTTGTTGAGGGTTAAAATCGCCGAGCTTCTCCCCTTCCAGAATCACTTCTGCCTTGTCTTTTTTCTTATTGATTTCAATATCAGTCATCTAGCTTATTATCAATCGGTAAAATTACTATAATAGATGGTTATCTTTCGCAGACGGGAAGTTTAATTAACAAAAAAGCGACGTACCAGCAAATAAACTTTCAATATTTTTTGAAAGTTCAGAATATTTAATTAATATTGTCTTATGAAAGTAGCAGATGCCAAAATGGAATTTATACAAACTTGGGGTGCTCTTGGCAGCGCTTGGGGGATTCCGAGAAGTATGGCGCAGATTCATGCACTTCTACTTGCCAGCAATACTCAGTTAAGCGCCGAAGACATTATGGAGCATATTCAGCTTTCGCGCGGAAATGTGAACATCAATCTTAGGGAGTTGACAAACTGGAAACTGGTTTCGAAGCAGAATAAAATAGGAGAACGAAAAGAATTCTTTGTAGCAAACCAGGATATTTGGAATGTAGCGAGAAACATTGTAAACGAGCGAAAAAGAAGGGAATTACAGCCCATTCAGGATTTTCTGGAGCGTTTTAAAAATGAAAAACTTACCGGCGGGAAAGAAGAAATAGCCCATTTTTCAAAACTCATTGCAGATTTGGATGAATTTGTAAAGCAAATTGACAAATTAACTGAACTGATGATTCGTATGAACGATAATATATTTTTCAAGAAATTGATAAAAACACTTTCCTGATTTTTTTTAATCTCAAACTTTCAATTATTTCTAAAACTTCTGTTATGATTAAAAATAAGAAATTACTAATCGATGCCGACTGCCCAATGTGTCAGCTCTATGGAAAAGGATTTGAAAGACTACATTTAATTGACAGTCAAACCGTTATTCCTTATCAAAATACTGGCGATCAATATTGCTGGTCGGTAAACTTAGACCGGGCAAGAAGCGAAATCGCCTTTGTGGATACCGAAACGAAAGAAACTGTATATGGCATAGATGCCTTTATTGAAATTGTTTCGCAGAATAGCCCAGGGCTAAACCGCTTTCTTCGCTTCTCGCCATTTCATTGGATTTTGCTAAAGTTTTATCGCCTCATATCCTTCAATCGTAAGGTTATTGCTTCTTCCAAAGGCCTCAATCCCGGCTTGGCTTGTGAGCCAGATGTGCATAGAGCATATCGCTGGACCTACATTATCTCGACGGCCATATTTACCGGATTCGTTCTTAGCATTTTAGGGCAAAGACTTAGCGCCGCACTCGGCTTCACTTATTTTCCAATGATGGAATATGGAATCTGCTTCGGGCAAATTATTTGGCAGGGAATTGTTGCCAAAAGCTTTAATAAAACTAAGTTTTTAGATTATCTGGGTAATATGAGCACGGTGTCATTTCTTGGTGCTCTTCTTCTCATTCCGGCTCTGCTTATTCATAGTATATTAGGGCTTGGGCCGCTCTATCTCATTATAGCCTTTGGTCTGGTTGTGCTGATTATGCTTCAAACCCATCTCTCACGTTGTAAAACACTTGAAATGTCGAAATGGATGACTTTTAGCTGGATAGGTTACAGAATTTTAGTTTTAGCCCTTTTAATTTTAATCGCATTATGAAAATCACCATAGCAGGCGGATCCGGTTTTCTCGGGCAGAGCCTTAAGAAACATTTTAGAAATCAGAACCATGAAGTTTTGGTTTTAGCCAGAGCGCCAGAATTTCTCGGCGACGTGCTTTGGAATGGGAAAGATACTGGCGGATGGTGCAAAGCCATAGATGGATTTGAAGTATTAATTAATCTGAGTGGAAAATCTGTAGATTGCAGATATACGGACAAAAACAAAAAATCCATTTTTTCTTCTCGTATAGAGCCAACCACTTCACTTCATGATTACATTTTGACAGCACGGGCAAAACCAAAGATCTGGTTAAATGCCAGCAGCGCCACGGCTTATATTCATGCAGAAACGGAACAAATGACAGAATCGAAAGGGAGAATAGGCGATGATTTTTCGATGAATGTGTGGAAGGAATGGGAGCACAGTTTCTTTGCCAAAAAATATCCTGAAATGCGCCAGGTTGCCATGCGTACTTCAATAGTGCTAGGCGACACTGGCGGTGCCTTCCCAAAATTGCGCAGGGTTACCAAACTCGGCTTGGGCGGAAAACTAGGGCCCGGAAACCAAATGGTAAGCTGGATACACATTACCGATTTTTGTCGTGCCATTGATTTCATTATCGAAAACGAATCTCTGAAAGGTATTGTAAATATCACCAGTCCAAACCCGCTAAAAAACAAAGACATGATGCGTTTTCTAAGAAAAAAATGCAATATGCCGTTTGGATTAAATCAACCGGTAGCCATGCTTGAATTTGGCGCATTGATAATTGGCACAGAAACTGAACTATTACTAAAAAGCAGAAATGTTTATCCTGAAAAACTTCAGAATGAAGGATTTAAATTTCATCACCCTCGTATCGAAGATGCACTTTTGGAATTGGCGTAAAAAACACCAAGTAAAAGCCATAAAAAAAGCATCTGAAAATTCAGATGCTCAAATGTTTAGAATAGGTGGAGATCTATTTTAAAATTCAACGACTCTCACCATTTCAAAGTCGATATCGATAATGGCATCGTAATCTTCTCCAGCTTCCAACATATCCTCATCATCTTCTTCGTAATGCCAGTGAACTTGAACATCTTTTCCCGATTTCTTAATATTCTCAAGCTTTTTAAAAACATCTAGAATACATTTTGAGCTACTCGTATTAAAATACTCAAGTTGCATATTCAAAACAGTTTTTTCTCCGGGGATTGTCGCATAAGCATCGAGCCAATCGACAATTGGCTTATAAAAGTCAATTGAATTTTCAGGAATTGATCTTCCCTTAATAGTCATTATCGCTGTTTCACTATCAAAACTTACAGTAGGTGTTTTGGTAGTACCTTCAATCTTTAAATTCTCCATGTATTTTGTGTTCTTCTATTGATTAACCTTGACATTTAAACTAAAAAATGAGCTTCCATCACCGAAAGGAATAAAACCATACTCCAATTTTTCGCCACTTTTTCTCGCAATATCGATCATTCCAAGACCGCCACCACCTTTTTCCGACATTTTTCCATCGGCAAGTACAGATTTGTACAAATCTTTCACTTCGTCTTGAGTCATTCCATTTATTTCTTCCAACCTGTTTTTAAGCACGTCGGCATTATTTTTTAGCATAAAATTGCCCGTAATAATAGCGTAACCCGACATGTTTTTAGCCACCATTACAATTACCGACGGTGCATCAGACCCAACCTTTTTGTACGGTTGCTCAATATGATGATACAAGTTCTGAAGGCATTCTACGAGAATATTAAAAATTCGTTTCTTTACTTTCGGGCTTTCGCCAAAACGATCTAATTTATTTTCAATAATCTGAAGGATTGACGTCAACAAATCAGTTGACATATCACCCTTAAAAGAAAGCATGATATTTTTACGCTCCATAGAGTCATATAAATCGAATATCTCCTGTATTTTTGTCAAAGTCATAAGGGTTTTGGCAAATGTAATATTTTCAATGTTTTAGGCAATTCATCGGCATATACGATATTATCATAGAAATGTTCATTAAATTGATCTAAAAGAAATTCTATAGCTTCGCCGATTTATTAGGCTTTTTTATAGAATAGTAAGCAAACATGCAAAAACAGTCGTGGTACAGATCTTGGTTTAACTCGCCATATTATCATATTCTCTATAAAAATAGAGATGAAAACGAGGCTGCGCGGTTTATTGACAGGGCGCTGAAATATTTCAACCCTTCTCATGAGGCGCGCTTCTTGGATTTGGGGTGCGGTAAAGGTCGTCACAGTATATACATAAATAGTAAAGGATTTGATGTAACAGGCGTTGACCTTTCTGATGAAAATATCAGAAAAGCCAAACGTTTTGAAAAAGAACATTTACACTTTTCTGTTCATGATATGCGTGAGCGTTACGCCGACGCAAAATTTGATTATGTGTTTAATCTATTTACCAGTTTCGGATATTTTCCATCAATTGAAGAAAATGAAAAAGTTTTGAGCGCATCTCATTCCAATCTCAAATTGAAGGGTAAGATTCTTATTGATTTTTTAAATGCCCATCAGGTAATAAAGGGTTTAGTAAAAGAAGAAATTCAGAAAATTGACGGAGTGACATTTAAAATTAATCGCGAGATTGAAGATGGAATCATTAAGAAAAACATAGATATAATAGATGGCGAAAAAGAATTTCGCTTTGTTGAGCGCGTGCGGGCGCTGACCCGTCAAGATTTTGTAGGAATGCTATCCCGCTGCGATTTTGAAATCCTCGATACATTTGGAAATTATAATCTGGAAGAATACGACGAAGATAAGTCGCCAAGGCTAATATTAATTGCTCGAAAAGGAAAATGACGGCCGTACAAATCATAACACCTGTTGTGGCGGGGCTTCTTGGTGGCTTTGCGGGCATTTATCTTCATGGTCGCATCACCAAAGATGTGAAAATATTGCTCGCCTTTAGTGGTGCCTATTTATTTGCGCTAACGGTTTTGCATTTGCTCCCTGATATTTTTCATATTGCTGGGGGTACTGTAGGTTATTTTATTCTGATTGGTTTCTTATTGCAAATTACGCTCGACTATTTTTCGAAAGGAGTTGAGCACGGCCACATTCACCACAGCGATCAGGAGTCGAAATCATTTCCGCTTGGCATTTTTATAAGTTTGTATTTGCATTCCATGCTCGAAGGCTTGCCAATTAGCGGCGGCGAAGCGCTTTCACACAACCATCACGGTCATGGCAATGCGCTGCTTATTGGTATCGCCATTCATAAAATACCAGAAGCCATTGCACTCGCAGCTCTGCTATACCATTTTTATGCATCTAAAAAGAAAGTGATTTGGTATATCTTGCTTTACTCTACCGCCACTCCGCTTGGAATTCTGGCTGGTTATTTATTAATAAAGTCCGACATCGAAAACCCAGATGTGCTTTATGCGCATATATTGGCAGTAGCCGTAGGTATCTTTATTCACGTTTCTACCACCATTATATTTGAAGCTGATGAACATCACCGCCTTAGCTGGAGAAAAGTGGCAGCCATATTGCTCGGATTGGGTCTTGTGCTGCTCATTTAGCACAATTCTATCTATGGATAGAAAATAGCAATCAATACAAACCGCTATACACTCATACAAGGCTTATCTTTGTTGCATCATTTAAAAAGAAAATATTATGTCAGTATTAGTAGGAAAAAAAGCACCGAATTTTAAAGCAGCAGCCGTTATCAACGGCGAAGAGATAGTAGAAGACTTTTCATTGGATCAATTTATTGGTTCAAAGCATGTTATTTTATTCTTTTACCCAAAAGATTTCACATTTGTTTGCCCAACTGAGCTTCACGCCTTTCAATCGAGAATTGAGGAGTTTAAAGAGCGTGGCGTAGAGCTTGTAGCCGTATCAACAGATACAGAGCAATCGCACTGGGGTTGGTTGCAAGTAGGTAAAGACAATGGCGGAATAGCAGGAATTACATATCCACTTGTTGCAGATACAAACAAAACGATTTCTCACAATTACAATGTACTTGCAGGCGATTTCTTCTATGACGATGAAGGAATGCTTCAGGCAGATGGAGAATTGGTAGCTTACCGCGGATTGTTCCTTATAGACAAAGAAGGAATAGTACGTCATCAAGTCGTAAACGACCTTCCACTTGGAAGAAATGTAGATGAGGCGATGCGTATGGTTGATGCCCTTCAGTTTTTTGAAGAGAAAGGTGAAGTATGCCCGGCTAACTGGAAAAAAGGTAAAGAAGGTATGTCAGCTACCCACAGCGGTGTTGCTGAGTATCTTGCTGCTAATTAATTTTTAGCTGCAAGCCTTAAGCCTCAAGCTGTAAGAAGCTTTGTGGCAATTTGAAAATCTAAGCCACGAGCCATTATGAGCTTGTGGCTTTTTTTGGCCAGCATAATTTAGGCATCATCAGCTTATAGCTTAAGGCTTGCGGCTAAAAGAAAAGCGCATCGGAAACTCATCCGATGCGCTTTTTTAATTTAAGATTGGTAAACGAACTTATTGTGTTTATTTCATCCTGATTATTTTACCTGTTTCAACTTCTGTATTATTCACGAACAGTTTATAGATGACAACTCCTGTCGGTAAATCTGCACTTTGAACGGTAAGATTAACCTGCTTTTCAGCAATTGGTGTTTCAAACACTTTTTTACCCAGAAGATCATAGAAAACGATACGGTTTTTATCGCCTTCAAACTGATAAGCAGACAAATCGAATGTAGTATGAGTTTTAAACGGATTTGGATGAATGACCAAATTGTTTTTGGTATTGTCATCAGCCATTTCTTTATCCGTTTTATTGCTTTTTCCTTCTTCATAAATCATTGGCGGCAATAGGTCATTAGGCAAGGAAGTATAATAAACTCCACCATTCTCATAATACCAATCATTCAAAGCATCAGTATTAGCCGCTGAAGCAAAAAATTCTGATTCGAAATAGGAAGGAATGTTTTCTGGTAATTCGTTCTCTACAAGTGCAGGAAGAACAACATCTAAATTTGCAACTATTTGACTTATATCATCCGGAGCAATCCAGCTTTGGTCGGAATCTGAAAGAATAACAGACGCAAAACGCTGCAATCCTTCAGGTTGGAATTCTATCATTAAAGATTCCATTTCATCTTTGAGTATAGATCCCAAGGTGTCTGCCATATATTGTCTTACAGCATTTTTCCAAAGTGATTTATACAGATCGTGAGCTAAGGCCAATTCACTTTCAATTAGACCAACATCGTTGAGAGCCACATCACTCAAAGCACTTATTTCCGGATCATTCGAATTCAACAACGCATTTTGGACTCGTAGAGAAATATTTCCATTAGCTTCTGTGAGTAATGCGGCAATTTCATCTGCAGAGCCCCCTCCTCGAATCAAATTAATGAGCAAATCAGTATTGCCTCCATCAATTTGTGCTGTTAGCTCGGCAATTTGGCTTTGAAGAGCTGAAGCATTTTCCTGAATGCTTTGATAAGTTAAAAGTTGATTCTCATCATTGCTTTTTGGGGAACCCAATGGATGATCTACCCCTGGCGGAAGACCACTATGTTTCACTCTGCAACTGCCACCATCATATCCATATTGGTTGCAGGTTGCCAGAATGTAATAATACACAGGAGTAACAAGGTCTTCTGAATATCGAACAGGTTTTACTCGGGGGCTTGTGCCGCCAACAGATGTATCGTGGTGATAGTATTTAATGGGATTCAGAGCTGATGGAAAAGAGAATAAATCAAAATGGCTGGAAATACTGGTACTTGTATGACTGAACAAATTACCGGCAGGTTCAGTGTTACAGTCCCCTTGTTCATCGCTCATACTACCCGCCAACGCTATGTCAAAGTATGCAATGTTTGAATCAAAGGTATTGCAAATCCATTCTAAACCATTAGCATAACCTGATGGTCCATGAGACAAATCGGTATTAATACCAGCAACATATCCACCTGCAGATAAATCAGTAAAATAATTACGGTAAATTTCATTAGCCGTTTGCCCTGAATTAAAAATTACAATACCGTAATTTCCATGGTTGAAACCACCAGCATGGGTTGAAAAATTATTGTTCTCTACCATGTAACCGGTACTGGCATTTAGAGATAAACCAATAGCACTTGCTCTTGGTCTTATGCTAAACTCATTGTCTAGTATCTCCGCAAAATCTACACCAGATAACTGAACACCAAAGTAATCATTGATAAATTCATTGTAATAGCAATAGAGCGTGCGAGTAGCTGTACCGGTATTGGTTCCATACACTCCAACATGAAGATCTTTAAATTGTGATCGCGTAATATTTTGGGGAGGGCAAGGAATAGTGTTATTAGAACACGAGGAAGTGATATTCACGCGCGAATCGGTAAACTGCACTCCAATTCCCTGATGTGTATATGAAAATTGAGAAGGAATTTGGTTTTCGTATAAATTCCCAAGCAACCTGATGCCGCTTGAATTATTTATTTTTACAAATGGTTCTACCGCTACCCCTGCGTACCAATCGCTGGTAACCATGAAATGTGTTTTGGAAATATAGCTTAGATTGTACCCTTCAATTGATCCTGATTGATAGCGCGTATATGGATCAAAAATCACTCCCGATAGATTGTCTTTTATGCGGCTGTCAACAATTTGAACCAAACCTCCTCCATAATTGGCTGGTCCTCCGGCAAAAACAGCAGTTTCGGCATATTCAATCATGGCATTATTTGTCATATAAAATTTTCCTTGTTTACCGGATGTACTGAATGATTGCGGTAGGGCGTCATTTCCCTCTACAAGCACGCCCGCCCATAATATCTTATCGCAATTATCTGCAACTCCACAACTTCCAATGAATGAATTCGAACATCTATTGTCGGCAGTAAAAACAGTACCATTACTCAACCTTAAATAACCGCCCGAAAGAGAGGTTGTACCACGTTCTACTACAACCCGGGCTCCCTCTGCAAAATAGAAATTCATACCGCTAATAATCACCTTTGCACCGGCTTTTATCCGCAACTCATCACTTATGTAAACATCACCACTTATGCTTCCAAAAGGATTTGAACCCGGTGACCATGTTACAAAACTTGTATTTGTTGCTTCATATTTATCTGTTGCAGAGTTATATCTGCTACAACATGCACAACTCATTTCAGCAAGATTTTCGTAGGGCATATCTACCTGATCAGGGAGTAGGTAGCGAAAATCGAAATGTGTACTTGGCCCTCCATAAGCATTTCCATAACCCGATGGTATGGAGAGAAAAGTAGAATTGAAGGATAAACTACTTGGATTGCTAATATTTGATAATTGACCAATATAAGAATCTGACGCCAAATACATTTTATCCCCGTAGCGCTCAATAAATGACTGTCTGAAGTTGCTAATACCCGTTAATGATGGAATTGAAACATAACTTGAAGTATTAAGATCATACACATCAAGGGCATTTGGCAGACCAGCATTTGCTACATGAGTAATGTATAAATATCTACCCGTTGGGTCAAATTCTGCGCCGTGAGGATATGCATCATTTCCATTATCCTCCAATGAAACCACTTGGACAGAATTAGTTATAACATCGCCAGTAGAAGCGTCAATGTCGGTTATAACGAATCCAACATGTTCTCCTGAACCTCCGAACATTACAGGGGTAGCGATTCTATAATTTCCATTAGAAAGTTTTATAAGTTCCATTTCACTCCTTAAAGCAGAACCAAAAGCCGCCAGATCAAGTTTAAATACGTAATTGTCATATTCTAAACCATCGCTGGTAAGTTTGTACCTTATAATGTGCATACCGTCAAAAACGTAAACGTAATAAAAGCAGTTATCAATCAAATCAGTGGCTGTTATTTGAATATTGGAGCGATAAAATTGCTGTCCTGTGGAAGTATATTGGTAAATATTATACGTCCCTCCGGCTGGATATCCGTAGAGTAAGGCGTCTCTTCTTGAAATATCTGTTATAGTTGTGTATGAGTTTGGATTATAAACTTCAAGAGCGCCAGTAGCCATAGGGTTCGCAGTATTTACTGCATCTAAATCATATACAGCCATATACAAGCGTCGTCCATAAAGTTTAGATGAATATGCCTCATTAGAAGTTGGGGATGCAGGATAAATGATAGCGTATTTGCTACAATCATTTCCCATCGGCAGAATGATCCGCTCATTATGCCCTTTTTTCGATTCATAATTTATTCGCATATCGTCAACAAGGTATCCATGCCGATCGTAAACCTCGTGATCGACTGTAAACAAAACAAGGTTTCCATTTTGATCAGAATAAGAGCTATGTAAGTTGTCGGCAGGTTGGCCGGTGTACATAGCTCCCCCTGAACCATTTGGAAGAAGAGAAATGGACGGAACTCCACCTTTAAATTGGCTTGGTGGCAATGTCCAAATCGGGTTTTGGCCAATTAAATTGTAATTTGTTAAAAGGAATACTAGTGCGATTCCTATTTTAGTAAATTTGCTCATAACTGATAGTTTTAAGGGATTAAGTGTTAAATGTCATAAAAAAAAAAACGGAATATGACTATATTTGCTCAAATATATTTTTCAACAATTCATTTAAATTAACAATATTGAGACAGCTTTTATTACTCGCAGTAGTTCTATTTCAAATGATTACTTCCACAACAGGTTTTAGTCAAATCCTATTTATGGAAGATTGTTTTAAAGGAGGTGTGACGACTGGTGGAATGGACAATATCGGAGCAGGATGGAATAATACATGTGAAATAAAATGGGAGGATAATTATACACTTCGTGCAGCTTTTGCCCTTACATATAGATATGGCAGACCCGAGCCTCATACTATGATTGTGAATGCCGCGCAAGTGAATTGGAACTTCAGTACACAAGTAGGAATTGAGCAAATAGAAATAGAACCAGGTGCCAATTATTTTGCGCCTCAGGCTATGGATATAACAAGCTTAATACAAATAAATAATAATATCCTAAACATAGATTTTCCCCCTCAAAAATTTTATGAAGACTATCCTAATTGGGGCTGGTGGGGAATGTATGTTGTCATTTTATATGAATCACCTGATATTATTGAAGATATTTGTACAAGAATTTATATCTCAGATAAAAATCAAACAGCACCACAGCATTATTCAATTAATTCACCAGAATATGTATTATCTTCACCTGTAATTTTTGGAATCCATTCAAGCAGGATTACACCATTTGACAGTGATAAAAGTGAAATCTTAATCAATAATATTTCTGTAGGCACTATTCTCGGCCCAGATTCAGTTAATCCCTCACCTTATGCAGGTGTACAAGGTCACTTTTATTATGAAAACGGGATGGCGGAAGGATTAAATGGTGATTCAGCAAATAATCATGTTGAAGGTCAAGATGGTGTTTGTGTTATTAACGATTATATTAATAATGATTCTGATTTTCAAGATTTCATTTTTTACCGCGTACAATATCGACCCGATGGCGGTTTCAATCCGCACCCCTCTTTCAACATCACCTACACCCCAACATGCCCTCTTTCAACCGGAGAAATGCTGCGATCCTACTCAAAGTGCTTATTGCAATCCCCCACCCCCGGCCAGCCTGATTACACAGAGCCCATAGAATTCAGCGCCATACCCGGCTACGACCATTATGCCTGGACACCGGCAGCAGGGCTTAGCGATACTACCATTGCTAATCCCATTTGCAATGCAGACAGCAGCGGGTGGTACCGCGTGCGTATGTGGAACGATGATGAAGATGGAGCCTGCGCACAAACCATTCCCGTTTTTCTAACCGTTGGTAAAGTGCCGCGCCCAAGAAATCTCCAACTCATTCCCAGCACCTGCCCCGCCAATACCGGTAAAATCATCTTTGGCGACATGGATGGAAAAACTCCATTTCAATACAGCGTAAACGGAGAAACAAAAACCAATGCCACTTTTGAGAATCTCGCGCCGGGCATTTATGAACTCTCGGTGCAGGATGCATTAGGCTGTACCTGGGACAGTACGGTGGTGCTTGATTTAAGTCCATTTCAAACAGCGGCCTTTACTGCAAACCCCGATTCGGGTTACTCCCCCCTGCAAGTGGTTTTTCAAAACCAAAGTACCAACGCTACGAGTTATGTTTGGCAAATGGATGACGAACCTTTTAGCACTTCTGCAAATTACACCGGCTATACCTTTGCCGATACGGGCACGTTTACCATCGCTCTTATAGCTTACCGCATTGATGAGACTTGTGCAGATACGGCCTTTGCCACCATACGCGTAGCGGAAGGATTAAAAATGATTATTCCCAATATCATCACACCAAATAACGATGGCCGCAACGATGCCCTCGTGGCACAAACCGGGGGCGTAGCCATTATGCGCTGGGAAGTGCGCAACCGTTGGGGCAACCTTATCCATAGCGGCGAAGCTACAAACCCTCCACCTGCTCTAGCGCTCTGGAGCCCGGAAGAGAATCAGTATCCTGATGGAGTTTATACGGTGATTATTACTGCCAGAGGGAAAAGTGGTGAGGTTAAGGATTTTGGGGTGCAGGTTGTTGTGAAATAGTCTCGAGTCGCTAGTCTCTAGTCGCGAGGGAGAATTTTGGGCAGAAAAAAGGCGCCAGTCTCTAGTCGCTAGTCCCAAAATAGAATTTGGTTGGAGAATAGTCGTGAGTCATGTTTAGTGAATTCCCTTGATCTTATTAATTTCTGGTGAATCCCGGAACGGTTATTTAATGACGATAAATGTCATTATGTTCCATGTGCGGTAGACTTTCTCTTTAGGCTCTAATCTCTATACACATTTCGACTCCGCTCAATGCATCGCATCTTTTTTGAACTGTGAGTAATTGCAAGTGCCCTAATAAATAGCTCCAATTAATGCCCTCGCGCGCCTGTGCATTCCTCTCGGTAAAAAGCCTCGTCGGATGCAGAAGGGTTCAACCGCACAAATCATCCAAACTACTAAGTCTATTCATTAATAAGTCAACTCAACAAATACTGGAGTTTTACTGAATGAAATTTCTAAGGGAACAATAGTTCGTGCGGGTGACTACCTTTAGGGTTGGGGCGCGCGAAGGGCTTAAGATATAAAAGTTTCGCGGATTATTACCACGCTATTTTAGAAATTAATCAACTTGTGTAAAGAGATTAGTTTAGGGCTAGGGCGCACGCCAGCATTAAAGACCGATTATAGTCATGCCGTTGTCTTGATCCAGAGTCTTGCAGGTTGCAGCTTATGGTTTATAGCTTTTCACTTAAAGCTATTTTTTTACAAATCGATGGCTCACGGGTTTATCAGGAATCATGCAGGCATCTTTTTTGCCGAACCAGCGGTATCGATTTTTGGCAATAAAACGATACACGGCATCGCGGATAAATTTTGGAATTATCCAAAATACACCCATAAGCGGCCATAGCGAACCCATTCCTGCAGCGATTTTTAAGGCTCCCGAGCTTTGATCGTATACTTTCCCCTCTCTGTAAACCAGTATGCTGTCAACATTCTTGTATTGTGGATATTCTGTTAAAATCTCATCAGCTATTGGCCATGACAAACTTGCGAAGTAAAACTCTTCCTTTTTGTCGCGTTTTAAGATAAACTGTACCGCGCCGTTGCATAAATTGCAATATCCATCAAAGAGTACCAGCGTTTTTCCTTCGGGAATAGATGACATTTATGGAGATTTGGGATAAGTCGTTGGTGCAAAGTTAATCTTATGCCAAGTATTTTCTAATTTTGGCACTTAGCCGGACTAAAGGAATAAACATGAAAAGAGATACAAAGGTTTTTGAAATAATTGCGCTGGAGAAAAAGCGACAAACGGAAGGTATAGAATTAATCGCGTCAGAAAATTTTGTTAGCGAACAGGTTATGGAGGCCATGGGCTCTGTAATGACTAATAAGTACGCAGAAGGTCTTCCAGGCAAGCGGTATTATGGCGGTTGCGAATTTGTGGACATGACCGAAAATCTTGCGATTGACAGATTAAAAGAACTCTTTGGTGCTGAATGGGCAAATGTTCAACCACATAGCGGCGCGCAGGCCAATGCAGCAGTAATGCTGGCAATTTTGCAACCGGGAGATAAAATTATGGGATTTGACCTTAGCCACGGCGGGCATCTTACCCACGGTTCTCCGGTTAACTTTTCAGGAAAACTTTACCGACCGGTTTTTTATGGAGTAGAAAAAGAAACAGGCAGAATTGACTATGATAAACTTGAGCAGAAAGCGATAGACGAAAAACCGAAACTTTTAATTTGTGGTGCATCGGCATATTCTCGTGATTGGGATTATGAGCGTTTGCGCAGCATTGCCGATAAAATAGATGCCTTTTTGATGGCCGATATCGCCCACCCTGCGGGATTGATAGCAACCGGATTACTGAATGATCCTATGCCACACTGCCATATTGTAACCTCTACTACCCACAAAACCCTTCGTGGACCACGTGGTGGAATTATTATGATGGGCAAAGATTTCGACAATCCATTTGGGCTTAAAACACCAAAAGGAGCCGTGCGCAAAATGTCGTCGCTATTAGACTCCGGCGTGTTCCCTGGTACGCAAGGCGGGCCGCTTGAGCATGTTATTGCTTCTAAAGCAATTGCATTTGGCGAAGCCCTTACTGACGAGTATAAAACCTATATGAAACAAGTAGTTGCCAACGCCCGCAAAATGGCGCAAGCATTTATGGATCGCGGCTTCGAAGTAATAAGCGGTGGAACGGATAACCACAGTATGCTCATTGACCTACGGTCTAAAAACATTACCGGAAAGGAGGCTGAAAATGCACTGATACTTACAGACATTACGGTAAATAAAAACATGGTTCCATTTGATGATAAATCGCCTTTTGTAACCAGCGGAATGCGCATTGGCACACCGGCTATTACCACTCGTGGGCTTAAAGAAGAACACATGGAAGCCATAGTACAACTGATAGATGATACGCTTACGAACAGAGATAATCCGGATAAAATTGAAGAGATTAAAGCTAAAGTTCATCAAATGATGAGTAAGTACCCGCTTTTCGCATAATTATTCATTGAATAAAAAAACTAAGATTTTGACAAAAATTACAGCAAATAATCCAGATAGAAAATCGTGGATACAAATAGGTAAAGACAGTGATTTCCCAATTCAAAATATTCCCTTCGGAATCTACAGCGACAAGGGCACCAGCCCAAGAACCTGTGTAGCTATTGGAAATAAAATAGCCGATTTATACGAATTGGCTAACCGCGGCTACTTAGATGATCTCGGCATTACAGCCGATGACTTTAAGAAGCCCGAACTGAATGATTTGATGAAATCGGGAAAAATGGGTATGCGGAAATTGAGAAATAGATTGGCTGACTTATTCGATACAAATACACCCGACTTACAAAGCAAAGAATCTGATATTTCTGCGATATTAAAACCTCAGCGATCGGTAACAATGCATTTACCGGTTCGAGTTGGCGATTATACCGACTTCTATTCAAGTATAGAGCACGCTACCAATATTGGAACCATGTTTCGGGATCCAAAAAATGCCTTATTGCCCAACTGGCGTCATATTCCGGTGGCTTATCACGGCCGCAGCTCGTCTATTGTGCCAAGTGGTGTTGCTATCCATCGCCCAAAAGGGCAAACCAGACCCAACCCGGAAGAGCCACCCGTTTTTGGCCCTACAAAAAGATTGGACTTTGAGCTGGAATTGGCTTTCGTTACATTTGACGGTAAACCCATGGGTGACAGTATTTCTACTGAAGAAGCAGATGATTATATCTTTGGAATGGTTTTGTTTAACGACTGGTCTGCACGCGATATTCAAAAATGGGAATATGTGCCACTGGGACCGTTCTTAGCCAAGAATTTTGCCTCTTCCGTTTCTCCGTGGATAGTCACTTTGGATGCTCTGGAACCGTACCGCACATTAGGTCCTGCCCAAAATCCGGAAGTGCTGCCATATCTTGAATTTGAAGGCGAAAAGAACATTGATATTAATCTGGAGGTAGCTATTGATACCGGAAGCGGAGAAGAAACTGCTATTTGCTTTTCAAACTATAAATATTTGTACTGGACATTAAATCAGCAGTTGGCTCACCATACTGTAAATGGATGCAATATTCGCGGAGGCGACATGATGGCTTCGGGAACAATATCGGGCAGCAAGCCTACAAGTTTTGGTTCTATGCTTGAGCTATCATGGAGTGGCAGCAAGCCAATAAAACTGGCCGACGGAACCCAAAGAACGTTTGTGAACGATGGCGACACGGTAATTATGCGCGGCCATGCAATGGGCAATGGTGTTAAAATAGGATTTGGAGAAGTACGAACAAAAGTATTGCCAGCTAAATAAGAATAGCGTAGTTTTAGTTCGTCTAACAAAATACATGGATTTAGAAATTGATTTAGAACAAGAAAAGAAAGAAATTCTTTCGCGTTATCGCGGATTACTGCGGGTGATAAAGAATGCCAAATCGCCTCAAGATAAGCGAGATATTCGCAAGGCATTTGATGTAGCGCTTGAGGCTCATAAGGATATGCGTCGAAAAACCGGCGAGCCTTACATTTATCATCCCATTGCTGTAGCGCGTATTGTTGCTGAAGAAATTGGCCTGGGTCCTACTGCCATTGTTGCTGCTCTTTTGCACGACACGGTAGAAGATACGGATATAAGCCTGGCCGATATTGACCATTTATTTGGGCCAAAAGTTAAATCTATTATAGACGGGCTTACTAAAATAGCCGACGTTTTTGACCATACCGCCAGCATTCAGGCAGAGAATTTTAAGAAAATGCTGCTCACCCTTTCGGATGATGTGAGGGTAATATTAATAAAGCTTGCTGATAGGCTACATAATATGCGCACGCTCGAATCTATGCGGCGCGACAAGCAGCTTAAGATTGCCAGCGAAACTTTATTTATGTATGCCCCATTGGCACACAGGCTTGGGCTTTATTCTATAAAAACGGAGCTGGAAGACCTTTCTTTGAAATATACCGAGCCTGAAGAGTATGCAGACATTGCTGTAAAACTAAAGAAAGGGCAGGCAGTAAGAACCAGGTTTATCAATCGGTTTACGTTGCCCATAAGGCGAAAGCTGGATGAAACCGGTTTTAAGTATGAGATTAAAAGCCGCACAAAATCAATATACAGCATTTGGAACAAAATTCATAAGAAGGATATTCCATTTGAAGAAATCTACGACCTTTTTGCTATTCGGATTATCCTTGACACCAAACCAGAGAATGAAAAAGCCGAAAGTTGGAAGGTATATTCTATTGTAACTGATTTTTATCAGCCAAACCCTGACAGGTTGCGCGACTGGATATCGACACCAAAGACTAATGGCTACGAGTCGCTGCACACCACTGTAATGAGCCCAACCGGAAAATGGGTTGAGATTCAAATACGAACCCAGCGCATGGACGAGGTGGCCGAGATGGGATACGCCGCACACTGGAAATACAAGGGCAAGCAAGATGGCGATTCAAGTCTGGATCAATGGCTGGCAAGGATTCGTGATATGCTGGAATCTGCAAGTAGCGGTGCTATAGATTTTATAGATGACTTTAAACTCAATCTATTCAGCGACGAGATTTTTGTGTTTACGCCCGACGGCGAATTAAAAAGCCTTCCTAAAGGAGCTACTGCGCTCGATTTTGCTTTTGAAATTCACAGCCAGGTTGGCGAGTCGTGCATTGGTGCCAAAGTTAACCAGCGACTTGTACCTCTTAGCCATCAGTTAAAAAGTGGCGACCAGATTGAAATTCTGACTTCTAAGAAACAGAAAGCGAAAGAAGATTGGCTTAGTTATGTGGTAACTGGTAAAGCCAAATCTAAAATTAAAACAGCTTTAAAAGAGGAGCAGAAAAAAGTAGCCAGCATCGGTAAAGAGATGGTGCAAAGGAAGTTTAAAAGCATGGGTGCTGAATTTAACAGCAAAAATGTAGCCGAGTTGGAACAGTATTTTAAATACAAAAATACGCTGGACTTATACCAGGATATAGCTTCGGGCAAAATTTCGCTCAAAAAAATAAAAAGTCAGGTTGTTGAAAACGGTGAATTATCTTTCACAAACAAAAAACCTGTGGTTGCAGAACCCGAATCGAAATCCACAAAATCAACTTCAAAAATTCCCGGAGATACACTTTTTATAGGCGATGATGAAAAAGACGTTCCTTACAAAATCGCACCTTGCTGCAACCCCATTCCCGGAGACGATGTTTTTGGATTTGTAACGATTAACGACGGGATCAAAATACACCGAATGAATTGCCCCAATGCTGTTCAACTCCGCTCTAACTATGCATACCGCGTAATAAAAGCCAAATGGCAGAGTCAAAAAGACAAAGAGTTTTTGGCCAATGTGTTGTTTAAGGGAATTGACGATGTGGGTTTGGTTAGCAATATTACACAGGCTATTTCAACCGACTTAAATGTAAACATGAAGTCGATTAGTTTTGAAAGCAACGATGGCGTTTTTGATGGCCGAATTTCTGTGTATGTTTACGACAAAGACCATTTGAACAATCTTATGAGGCGTCTACGCAATGTAGAAGGCGTGCTAACAGTGGAGCGTGGGGAGCTTTATGGCGAAAAAGATAAAGGAATGTAAATGATTGATAGATCATTAGAAATACGTTACTTTTGTAGGCTTAATTAGATACTGTATCAAGGTTGGAATTACAAGAAAAAGTAAAGCAGATATTCTCGGCTTATCTGGAGCAAAATGGCCACCGGAAAACTCCCGAACGATTTGCAATACTCAATGAAATTTATGTTTACAACGGTCATTTCGATATAGAGTCGCTCTATATTAAAATGAAAAACAAAAATTATCGTGTAAGCCGGGCCACCCTCTACAATACCATAGATTTATTGCTTGCCTGCAACCTGGTACGCAAGCATCAATTTGGGAAAAATCTGGCGCAGTTTGAAAAATCGCATGAATTTAAGCAACATGACCACATCATTTGCACAGATACCGGCGAAGTGCTCGAGTTTTGCGATCCTAGGATTGAGACAATCAAAAAAACAATTGAAGAAGTATTTAACGTTAAAGTAATGCACCATAGCTTGTACTTTTACGCTGTGAAGAACAGCGAAGAGACAGCACCACAACCCCAAAACTAACTATCAGGTATGGCATTTTCGTACGAACTCAAAAAGAAAGACAATCTCGCACTTCTCGCTATGGAAGGCAGACTGGTTGATAAAGTTGAAGCAATTGAAATCAGCGTAGAAATTGATGAAGAACTGGCATCTGGTACGCATAGATTTATTATTGATTTGAGCAAACTGGAGTATATGAACAGCACCGGGCTGAATATACTGATCAATATCATGAACAAAACCAGAAACGAAGGTGGCGAATCAATCATTATTGGTGCAGCCCCAAGAATAGCATCTCTTTTTGCAGTTACAAAGCTCGACTCTGTGTTTAAAATGAAGAAAACCATGGAAGAAGCTACTGCATATTTTGCCGAACAGGAGTAAATCAAAAACATGAGCACTAAAGTTGACGTACTTCTCGGCCTGCAATGGGGCGACGAAGGGAAAGGAAAAATTGTGGATGTTCTTACGCCGCATTACGATATTATAGCGCGCTTTCAGGGCGGGCCAAATGCAGGCCATACGCTCGAATTTAATGGCATTAAGCATGTTTTGCACACTATTCCTTCCGGGATATTTCACACTGACAAACAAAACATTGTTGGCAATGGAGTGGTAATAGATCCTATAATCTTTAAACGCGAAATAGATGCGCTTGAGAAAATGGGTGTTGATGTAACAAGTCATCTTTTTATTTCGCGAAAAGCGCACCTTATACTACCCACTCATTGCGTTCTTGACTCGGCAAATGAGGCTGAAAAAGGAATAAAAAAAATTGGATCTACCCTAAAAGGTATTGGGCCAACTTATATGGACAAGACCGGCAGAAACGGATTGCGTGTAGGTGATCTTTTTTTGGAAGATTTTGAAACCAGATACAACAACCTAAAAGCCAAGCACGAGCATCTTTTAAAGAATTTCGATTTTGAATATGATATATCTGCGCAGGAAGCCAACTGGTTTGAAGGCGTAAAGAAAATAAAAGAACTCACCATAATTGATTCAGAGCAATACATTAATAATGCGATGAATAACGGCGAGAAAGTACTTGCGGAAGGTGCGCAGGGAAGCTTGCTTGATATAGATTTCGGAAGCTATCCTTTTGTTACCTCTTCCAATACTGTAGCCGCCGGTGCATGTACAGGTTTGGGTGTAGCCCCCAATAAAATAGGCGAAGTAATAGGGATTTTTAAGGCTTACTGCACACGTGTAGGAAGCGGCCCCTTCCCTACCGAGCTTTTTGATCAAACAGGAGACGTTTTACGTAAAGAAGGGAATGAATTTGGTGCAACAACAGGCCGACCGCGCCGTTGCGGATGGATTGATCTCCCGGCTTTAAAGTACGCCATAATGATAAATGGTGTAACCCAACTCAATATGATGAAAGCTGATGTGCTCTCTATCTTTGATGAGATAAAAGTCTGTACTCATTACGATTATGAAGGCGAACAACTTGACTATTTGCCATACGATTTGGATACAGACAAGCTAAAACCTGTCTATGAATCTGTACCGGGATGGAAAGTTGACCTTACCAAACTAGATACCGAAGAATCTTTTCCGAAAGAATTGAGCGATTACATCAGTTATCTGGAAAGACATCTGGATACTCCTATTACCATTGTATCGCTTGGTCCCGACAGAAAGCAAACCATTTTGCGAAAACCGGTGGCAGTTTAAATCTGGCATTACTTTTGACCTGAGCCACTCAATGAAATTAATGCGCCTTTTTTTTAGCCTTTTTTTATTGATGGGAAGTCTCGGTGCCCTGTACTCTCAAACAAACAAGATAGAGCTACTCGGCGCGAATAGTCTTAAATTTGACAAAAGCCTTGGTTTAGATGCGCAACGCCTTTTAGGCAATGTACGCTTTAAGCATAAAGGCGCACTGATGTATTGTGATAGCGCCTATCTTTACAACTCAAGCAATAGCCTTGATGCCTTTGGAAATGTTCGTGTGGTTCAAGGAGATACGTTAACCCTATTAAGCGACAAGCTGTACTACAACGGAAATACGCAGTTTGTAAAAGTGCGCGATCATGTAACACTGAATGATCAGGACATGAAGCTCACTACAAATACGCTCGACTATGATAGAAAAACGGGTAGAGCCGTATTTTTTGATCGGGGAATTATTACATCAACCCAAAACGAAAATGAACTTGTGAGCTGCGAAGGAATTTACGATTCAAACAATTCTTTTTTCTACTTCAGAGACAGCGTAGTGCTCGAAAATCCGAGATACCGGATGGAAACCGACACTTTAAACTACGGTAATATAAGTGAGATAGCCTATTTTAAGGGCCCTACCTTTATTTATTCAGATGAAAATATCATCTATTGCGAAAATGGATGGTATGATACTAAGGTAGATATTTCTCAATTTAATGAAAATGCCTACTTGAATAATGGGCAACAGGTGCTAAGCGGCGACAGTCTTTGGTACTCACGGAATGAGGGAATAGGTAAAGCATATGAAAATGTGTCTATAATTGATACCACAGAGCGTGTAAACATTTTCGGAGACTACGGAGAGTACTTTGAGCTGCTTGGAAAAACGTTGATTACAGGCCGCGCTGAACTCATGCAATACGATGAGGTCGACTCCTTATTTATGCATGGAGATACTTTGCTGGCTGTTTCAGATTCAATATCAGGCGATAAGATATACGCCTATAACAATGTAAAATTTTATAGAAAAGACATGCAGGGTGCTGCCGACTCGGTGATTTTTGCGCAAAGCGACAGTTTGATACACATGTATAAGAATCCAGTTCTCTGGTCAGAAAATCTGCAAATTACCGGCGATACCATTCAGATAAAATCGGTGGAAGGTGCCATCGAAAATTTGTACGTTTTTGAACACGCATTTATGGTCAATAAGATTGATTCTGTGATGTACAACCAAATAAAAGGCAAGCGGCTTACCGGTTATTTTAGAGACAATGATTTGTACAAAGTTTTGATAAGAGGAAACGGGCAATCGCTTTATTACGCTGCTGAGGAGAAAAAAGTAAAAGTAAGCGCCAAGGAAGCGAATAAGGTTTTGCCTTCCGATAGTTCGCGAATAGACTCAGCGGTAGTTATACATCCTGCCGATACCACAATAGCCGAAGAATTCACAACCGTAAAAGATACGACAGCAGTTGCTGACACCGTTATTTCAGCAGATTCTATAGGAAAATCAAATCTATCTGCTGAAACAGACTCGGTATTTATCAGGGAACAAACCTATATTGGAGTTAATAAAGCTATTTGCAGCAATATCGCTATTTATCTGACCAACAATAAGGTGCAACGCATTGTTTTTCTCAATAAACCAGACGGAGTTTTCTACCCATTGGAAAAATTCCCGAGAGACGAATATTTTTATGATGGTTTTTCCTGGCAAGAATATCGTCGGCCTTTAAAGCGGTCAGATATTTTTCTAAAAGAAGAGCCGGAGATATTGGAAGCCGATACTCCTAAAGAAATAAACAATATTTTATCAGAGTAGCTATTGGAAGAATTGATCTCTTTCTCCAAAATTACCTTTGTTTTCAAACTTCAAATCTTTTAAAATGGAAGATTTGATATTGAGTGTCATCATATAGCTCCTTCGTTCACCAAAAGGAATAACCCGTGCGCTAAACTCCCAGCAATTTAAGTCGACGGTCATATATATAGTTGTAGGAGTCAGCTCTTTATTAACAAAGTCATATCCCGAATTAAACCGAAACGAAACCCGGTTAAACACTTTAAAATCGCCCGAAAACTGAAGCGACTGAATAATATTTATTGAATCAACTAAGGCGAAACCTTCAGCAAGTGGCACGATTGCACGACCTCTGTTTGCAGACAATTTATAGCCAAAATTCAAATGCCACGGCACAGTAAACTCATCAAAAAAACCTTTTGGCCTTTCCACTATAGGGTTTGCAGTTATACTTTCTAAATCTCCGTCACCTTCCGCACCAGCTTCCGGCACAATGGTGTTTCCTGTTTTATTCCGGCCGTACATCTCACTTCCAAAACCTGATCCGTCTAAAGCGATTTGACCTGATTCAAATGAGGCAAGGGTGCCTGAACTTTCACGCAGAAAAACATCTACTCTTCTAATAGACCCTTCATCTGTTGCCACATAGGTATATGGCTCAAAAGCACCGCTAAAATTAATATTAGCGTACTTGGTTATTTTGGTTCGTCCGGAGACCCTGATTGTAGATAATTTCATTGAATCTGCAGCAAAATTATAACTTCCGTTAAAGGCAATATTCTCAATTATCGGCACTTTTTTAAACTTGCTTGTCGTATCGCGACGGGTTAAAACCTTTGCTTCTAAATTATTGACAAGAGAAAAATTTAATGATTCACTTCGGGGTGAACCTGAAAAGGAATAAACGCTATTGGCATAAGGCGAATAGCGTGTTAGCGTTCCGTTATCACCATAAAACCCGTAAATATTCGGATCGAATTCCGGGTTTACCGAATAGCTCAGAGCAGGAGTTAAGGTGTGGCGGATAGCTTTTAAAGATCCGGTTCTGAAACTATACATTCCATATAGCTTGGTGCTAACAGAGGTACCGAAACTGTAATTGTAATTTCTGTCAAACCCACTAATTGTATCAGGTTCGTATCCGGGAAGCTCATCATTAAATGCTCTTCCATACGTTTTAAAATACCACCGCTCGGTATAGCGGAATGAAGGTGTAAAAGTGAATGGCCCTGCATTTAATGGCATCGAAGCACCAGCATTGTGTTGAATACCATTTTTAAATTGTTTTTCAAGCTCCGGCCAATTATTTACGGACAGTTCAGATTCCTTTACAGAAAGCTCGTTTCTAAAATTGGCGGAATAGGTAATACCGAGTTTTTCGTAAAACTGCTGCTTGGGATTGTCGTTAAAAAGCCCATCTAATGGCATTGTTCTGGCCCGATCTAAGGAAATTTCAGGTAGTGTAAACTTATATATTTCGGTTTGCGAATTTTGCTGATGACCAGCTTGCACTGTAAAAAACCAAGGCGAATCATAAAAGCTTTTGTTGTATGAAATGCTCGATTGGAAAGTATTCGTGAGATAATTTTCTTGTGATGCATTGAGATCATTTCGGAAATTGGAGGTACTTCCTGCATTTACAGATGCGGCAAAATTAGAATTCGGTCGCGCTTTCATGTCCTGTTTGTGATTCCAATTAACAAAGAAGGAGTTTGTTTCAGAATAATTATTCAAATCTCTATCACCAAGCACTTGTTTGTTGTACTGCACTCCAAAGCCGCCTGTGAATTTATAGCGTTTTTGATATCGGGTAAGGTTTTCGAGACCCCAGCTACCACGAGAATAGATATCGCCCAAAATCTTCGTGTCCACATAATCACTAATCGGGAGGTAAAAGCCAAGGTCGTTTAAGAAATATCCTTTAGTTCCGCCATTTCCATAGCTAGGTACGATTAAGCCAGCCTGTCGATCTTCAGAATTTGGAAAAAAGCCAAATGGAAACACGAGCGGTGTAGGAATTTTGCCCAAAGCGAGATATCCCGGCCCGGTAACAATCTGCTTATCCTTAATAATTTTTAATTTGCCGATTTTAAATCTGGTCTTCGCATTTGGATCTTCACAAGGGCAGTATTCTCCTTTTCGGATGTAAACTACATTGTTGTTGTCAACCGTTTTAACTCTTTCGCCAGTAAGAGTACCTTCTATAATTTCTGTTTGAACCTGCCTGACATAGGCCTTTTTCGATTTAAAATTATAATCCATTTCATTGGATACGAACTCTGAAGTGCCCTGTTTAAAATTTGGAAGATTCACCCAATTGTCAGCCGTATCGCGCACCCCTTCAGCATGCACAGTAAACGATTCGAAATCGTAAACTATTCTCGCAGCGGTAAGTGTTATATCTTCATACTGAATTTTGGCATTTCCGTAGAGATATACCTTTTTATTAATTACATCATTGTCAATAGAATCAGAGGCGCTGTAATTTATTTTGCTTGATATTACAGAATTACTTTCGGCTGGTTTTACCTGTAAAGTATCACCTTCAAGGGTTTGTGTTAACGTATCTGTAGCCACAACAGTAGTATCATTTACCAAATTCGGCACGGTATCTGTTTTCACAGAATCTACATTGGTTTGTGCCATAGATCGATTTGACCCGATTATGAACATCAGTCCAAGGATAAAAACTAACTTTGTCGTGTGACGATTTGGTGCGATATGCCTAACTTTACTTATGATTTTCTGTACATTTAAAATCGTCCAAAACTACGTAAATACCTAATTAAACATGGACGTAAAAATCCAATTATCTAAATGGTCTAAAAAAAGACCGCAATTTATCATCGCAATAATCCTTTTTTCAGGGATTATTCTGATAGCATCTACCGTGCCAAAAAAAACCAGCAAAGGTGTAATAACCCGCGTAGTTATAGATGCAGGGCATGGTGGAAAAGATCCCGGAAATCTGGGAACCGGTCGCAATAAAGTGACCGAAAAAACAATTGCACTTAATGTATCTTTAAAAGTGGGTGCTTACATAAAAGAGGCCTTTCCCGATGTAGAAGTTTATTACACGCGCGACGACGATACTTTTATTCCGCTTCACGAACGCACCAAATTTGCAAATACAAAAGATGCTGATCTGTTCATTTCTATTCATTGCGATGCTTTTACGAGAGAATCTGCCAAGGGAACAGGCACTTACGTAATGGGAGCGGCCAAAACAGAAGCCAATTTAAGAATGGCGCAGAAAGAGAATAAAGCCATGTTGCTGGAAGAAAATCTTGATGAGAACTACGGAGGATTTGACCCAAATTCGCCGGAAGGCTTAATAGAACTTAGCCTACGCCAAAATGCCCACATACATCAAAGTTTAAAATTTGCCAAGGAAGTGCAAGATCAAATGCGCGATCGGGTCGGTCGGATAGACAGAGGTGTGCGTCAGGCTCCGTACTGGGTTATTTCGTTTACCACAATGCCTAGTGTTTTAGTCGAGCTGGGGTTTTTGACCAATAAAGAAGAAGAAGACTTTTTGATTAGCGATCAAGGCCAAGACTACACTGCATCTGCTATTTACAGAGCTTTTAAAACGTATAAAACCACTATGGAAATATTGGATGAAGCGCAGCCTGAAAAGGTAGAAAACGACAAATCAAAAGAGGCGATTCAACCCAATTCTGAAACAAATACGCCAAAAGGTGTTATATTTAAAGTTCAGCTATTATCTTCATCGGCTAAGGTGGAATTAAAACCTGGGAACTTCAAAGGACTTGAAAACGTAATAGAGTATGAAGATAACGGAATGTATAAATATCTTTACGGCTCAACAAGTACTTATGAAGGAGCTAAGAACCTCCAGAAAGGTGCGCGGCAAAGTGGGTACAAAGGAGCATTTGTAGTAGCTTTTGATGAACACAATAACCGGATAGCTTTGGAAAAAGCCTTAAAATTGACAAATTAAAACAAAAATCGAATCTGTGAAAGTTCGCAAGGAAACGAAAATAGGAATTGTAGTTATTGTAGCCATTGCACTTCTTTTCATTGGCTTTAACTATTTAAAAGGCGTTTATATTTTTGATAAATCACGCACTTTCTACGGTATTTACAACAAGGTAAACGGTCTTGAAAAATCTAATCCTGTGGTGCTGAATGGCTTCAAAGTAGGCCAGATAAAGAATATTGAAATCATTCAGGACGGATCAGGTAATCTATTGGTTACCTTATCTGTTAACAAAGAATTTGATATCCCTAAAGATTCAAAAGCACTGCTAAGAGCGGCCGATTTACTTGGATCTATGCAAGTACAATTGGTGATGGGGAATAGTTCGGTACTTGCACAATCGGGAGATACGCTAACGCCGGATATTGAACAAGACCTGGTAGAAGGTGTAAATGAGCAACTCAAACCTATTAAAAGAAAAGCCGAAGGGCTTATTTCATCTGTTGACTCTGTAATTAGGGTTATAGAAGTTATTTTAAATCCACAATCTCAAAACAATCTGGTACAGAGCTTTAAAGGTATAAATGATGCAATAGCAAGCCTGCAGCGCACCTCTTTTAGAATTGATACCCTTGTGCAGGAAGAGAAAATACGGATTGGTGAAATTTTAGAGAATATCAACAGCCTTTCTGTTGTTTTGGCTGAGAATGGAGGCGAACTGAACAACATCATCAAAAACTTTTCGCAGATTAGCGACACATTGGCCAAAGCCAAAATATCAGAGACTTTGCTAAATGCAAATCTGGCATTGACTACCGTAAACGATATGGTTGAAAAGATCAACAATGGCGAGGGATCACTTGGGATGTTGATCAACAATCCTGAACTGTACAACAAACTTGAGTCGGCTTCTGCCAACCTTGATTTGCTTATGGAAGATATTCGAATCAATCCAAGTCGCTACGTACAGTTCTCGGTGTTCGGCCGAAAAAACAAGAGTATAGAACTTACAAAATCGGAACTTGAACAGCTGAAAGAATATGTAAAAGACAGCGAAAACAACAAGTAAATTATGGGTATTTCTAATATTATTTTCATCGTGATCTTAATTGCTCTGGCAGGACTTTTCGCTTTTCAGGTCAGCAAAATCCGCCGGAATATTTTACTTGGAAAGGATGTAGATCGGAGCGATAGAAAAGGTGAAAGATTTGCCATGATGGCGCGGGTAGCCTTGGGTCAATCTAAAATGGTAGTGCGACCACTCGCCGGTATTATGCACATTTTCATTTATGTTGGCTTTGTTATTATCAACCTTGAAGTTCTTGAAATTATTATTGATGGAATTTTCGGTACGCATCGTATTTTCGCATTTCTCGGTGGTTTTTATGACATCCTTATTGGAAGTTTTGAAATATTAGCCATACTTGTTCTTCTCGCTTGTGTGGTCTTTCTTGTCCGAAGAAATATTGGACGAATCAAGCGCCTTCATGCCCGTGAAATGACGAGCTGGCCAAAGAATGATGCCAACTTAATCCTCATTATTGAAATTTTATTGATGACTGCTTTCCTAAGTATGAATGGAGCTGACTATGTGCTTCAGCAAAAAGGCGCAGAGCACTATGTACAGGCGGGAGCATACCCTGTTAGCAGTCTTTTGCTTCCCGTTTTTGGTGACTTATCCATTTCAACACTTATTGGCATTGAGCGGGGTGCATGGTGGTTTCACATCATTGGTATTCTACTGTTTTTAAATTACTTACCTATATCAAAGCATTTCCATATTTTATTGGCTTTTCCGAATGTTTACTACGCCAAGCTCATACCAAAAGGCGAGTTTACCAATTTGTCTAATGTTACCGATGAGGTAAACTTAATGATGGATCCGGAAGCAGATCCTTATGCGGCGCCTCCCGAACCGGAAGAAGGTGCAGTACCAGAAAAATTTGGCGCTAAGGATGTTCAGGATTTACATTGGAAAAATTTGATGGATGCCTATTCGTGCACTGAATGTGGAAGATGTACATCTGTTTGTCCGGCAAATATCACCGGAAAGCTCCTTTCGCCAAGAAAAATCATGATGGATACCCGCGACAGACTTGCGGAAGTGGGCAAAAATATTGATCAGCATGGCAAAGATCACAATGATGGAAAATCGCTTCTTTACGATTACATAACCCCAGAAGAACTTTGGGCTTGCACTACCTGCAATGCTTGCGTAGATGCTTGTCCTGTGAACATTGACCCATTGGAAATTATTGTCGATTTGCGTCGCTATATGCTAATGGAAGACGCTAAATCGCCAACCGAATGGAACTCTATGAACACGAATATTGAAAATAACGGAGCCCCTTGGGCATTTCCTGCCACCGACCGATTAAAATGGGCCGAGGAGAATTAAAAAAGAACAAATAATGAGTGAATATATTAAAGTTCCAACCATGGCCGAAATGGCTGCTGCCGGCGAAATGCCGGAAGTACTTTTTTGGGTTGGCTGCTCGGGAAGTTTTGACGATCGGGCAAAAAAGATTACCAAGGCGATTGTCAAAATCCTACATGCGGCCGATGTGAAATTTGCTGTTTTAGGTACTGAAGAGAGCTGCACCGGCGATCCTGCCAAGCGCGCCGGAAATGAGTTTTTATTTCAAATGCAAGCCATGATGAATATTCAGGTGCTCGACGGATATGGAATTAAGAATCTCATAACAGGCTGCCCACATTGCTTTAACACCATAAAAAATGAATACCCGGGTCTTGGTGGTAATTATAAAATACAGCACCACAGCCAATTTATACAAGGGCTTATAAATGAAGGGAAGCTCACCATACAAGGTGGCGGAGTATTTAAAGGAAAGCGTATTACTTTTCACGATCCGTGTTATTTGGGTCGCGGAAATAATGTGTATGACGCTCCGCGTTCGCTTATAGAAAAGCTTGATGCCGAGCTCGTTGAAATGAAGCGCTGCAAAAGCAAAGGACTTTGTTGTGGAGCAGGTGGCGCACAAATGTGGAAGGAAGCAGAACCGGGAAACAAAGAAGTAAATGTAGAACGTACCGAAGAAGCATTGGGAGTAAAACCAAATATTATTGCCACTGGTTGCCCGTTTTGCAATACGATGATGACAGATGGTGTAAAGAATTTTAATAAAGAAGACGAGACGCAGGTAATGGATGTTGCCGAGCTTATCGCTCAAGCAAATGATTTATAATGTTAAGCACAAAGACTGTAGAAATAAAAATTAAGGAGCGTATTAGTCCAAACGCAAAAGTATGGATTTACCAGGCTTCAAAACCATTTACCGAAAGTGAAGCCGCAAAAATTGATGATACGTGCACTACTTTCGTTGAAAAATGGTCTGCTCATGGCAATAACCTAATCGCAGATTGTCAACTATTTTTTAATCAGTTTATCTGTTTATTTGTAGACGAAACTGGGTTTTCCGCTTCGGGCTGCTCAATAGACAGCTCTGTTCACTTCATCAAATCATTAGAGAAAGAGTACAGCGTTTCGCTTTTAAATCGCACTGACGTGGCATACATCAGTGAAAATGGAGAAGTGAAAATAATTGACATGCACGGCCTTAAAGATGCTTTCGAAGCAGGTGAAATATCCAACAAAACACTGGTTTTCAATAATCTGATTCGCACCCGAGAAGAAATGGATAACAACTGGCTTATTCCTATTTCGGAGAGCTGGCAAAGCCGTTTGATCGATTAAATCGGAAGGAGATCAATATTTTTTTGTGCGATTAACTCTCGTGTATCCAGATTAAAGCATAGCAGCTTTCCGTAACCATCTACGCGTGAGCGAATGCAACCATTATCAAGGTTGATTATTTTTGCTCCTTCTTCAATTTCTTGACTAATAGACTCGTAATTGGTTGGCACGTGTCCGTGAATGACCATTTTGCCTTTCAGCCGTTTTTCGTTATAGCAAAAGCTTCGTACCCATATCATGTCTTTCCATGCTTCAAAAGGGTTTTTGAGATTGGTATCAAAACCGGCGTGAACCAAAAAAGCAATATCTGTTTCGTAGTAAAACGGTAAATTCCCGAAAAATTTATCGACATCGCTGTTGAGCCTTCCGTCACTATCAATTAAATGAGACGCGTATTGGCGGGAAGCAAACGAAAAAAGCTTTCGGGCATTCTCGCGGTTAAAATTCAGAAAAAGCTGTTCGTGATTCCCACGTAGCGGAAACACTTGGTATCCTCTATCGAGTAATTGCCAGATTTTGTCGAGCACCAGATAAGAATAAGGTCCCCGATCTATCATATCGCCGATAATAAAAAGCTGATCGTGTTTCTTTAGATCGACAGCATCGAGCAATTTCACAAACGTTTGATAGCACCCGTGAATATCGGTAATTACCAATCTTCTTCCCGATGCTGGTTTAGGTACAAAGAACGATTTTCTTCGCTTGTCGAGCGGATCGATAAGGTTGATATTCAGTCGATCAATGGCTCTTTCACTTCGGCTTTTCAAGATTATTTACTCTTTGAAATGCAAATCTATATAATCCAGAACTTTAGTCATAAGGTGCACCCTATCTTTTCCACGAACATTGTGTTCATGATTTGGATAAGTGAAAAAATCAACCTGCTTTCCGTTGGTAACAAACTGCTGCAGTAGCGTGTAGCTATGTTGCGGCACTACTACATTGTCATCTAACCCATGAATAAGAAGCAAATCACCTTCCAGTTGATCTGCGTAATTTTTCAAATCGGCAATTTTATATCCTTCGGGGTTTTGCTCCGGTGTATCCATATAGCGCTCGCCATACATAATTTCATACATGCGCCAGTCTGTAACCGGTCCGCCGGCAACACCTATTTTAAAAACTCCCGGGTGGCGCAGCATAAGCGAAGTAGTCATAAATCCTCCAAAGCTCCAGCCGTGAACCGCCATTTTATCGGCATCGACGTAAGGCAAAGTTTTTAAATACTCCACTCCTTTCAACTGGTCTTCCATTTCAACCGTTCCAAGGTTTCTAAAAACGGCCTGTTCAAATTTCATCCCTCTGTTTCCACTTCCTCGATTGTCAACAGTAAAGACTATATAACCTCGATTTGCAGCCTCATACATCCATACATTTGCTCCGCCCTTATAGTCGTTTCTAACCATTTGAGCATGTGGCCCGCCATATACATAAACGATGACAGGATATTTTTTTGAAGCATCAAAATCATAAGGCTTTATCAATCGTCCCTGAAGTTTTGTACCATCAGCAGCAGTAATAATCGGGAATTCCATTTCACCAATTTTGTAATCCTCAAGCGGATTTTCGGCAGATAACGGAGTAGAAATCACCTTGCCGTTTACGTCGACTATTGTAACCTTATTTCCATATTCAGGAGAAGATAAAGCCACCATGAGATTATCTCCTTTGTCCATCGTAACCTGATATGAGCCCTTTTCGGCGGTGAGCTTTTTCATCTTACCAGATTTTACGCTTGCGGCATATATTGCGCGATCTATCAGACCTTCTACTGCGGTTACGATTATGGTTTTTCCATCGGTTGTTTGGCCATTGATTTCCAAAACATCAAAATTGCCTTTAGTGACTTGCTTTAAGAGTTTGCCATCGGCGGTGTATGAGTAGATATGATTAAATCCATCACGCTCGCTCATCCATAAAAATTCTTTGCCGTCGCCCTTAGGGAAATAAGGCGGCTGCTCGGGTTCTACGTATTTCGCATCAATTTCGGTAAACAATGTTTTTTCAAAATCGCCTGTGGCCGCATTGTACACATTGAGTTTCATTTCATTCTGATTGCGGTTAATTTCTGCGAGATATGCCTTTTTTCCGTCAGGCGAGAATGTGAAATTGGTAAGGTAATGATCAAGCGGTTCACCGGTTTTCAGATAAACCAGTTCTTCGCTTCCCACCACAAAAATCCCTGTTTTCGCATGGTGGCTTTTTTGACCGGCCATTGGGTATTTTATCAGGTTAACTTCAGCCGGTATGGGTGTATAATTTGCCAATGGATAATCGGTTACCATACTTTCGTCCATTTCGTAGAAGCCGAGCGATTTTCCATCTTCCGACCAAAAAAGTCCGTTTGTAATTCCGAACTCTGATCGGTGAATGGCAACGCCTGCGCTTATTTCAGATTCTTTGCTGTGGTTGGTAACCTGAATGGCTGAATCTGCAGAAGTTGCAATAAACACATTGTTTTCTAAGGTGTAAGCCATATAACCCGATGCAGAAGAAAACTCAATGTTTTCGGCTTTTGCCGGAATGTGCATATACATTTTGGCAGTCAAATCTTCTGTATTCACACTTACTAAATCACCACCACAACGAATCAAAAAAGTATTGGCATCAAGCCAGGCATAAGGCCTTACACTTTTTATTGAGTCCACCTTCAATTTCGTCAATTGTGGATTTAAATCTGAAGCAATAATAGTTCTAACTGTATCGCCAGCAGTATTTCTTATCATAAGCTCGCCATCGTCACCGATTGTGGCAAAATTTGTTGGAGAAATCCACTCAACTCCCTTTAATCGATCCGGATACAAAGATCTATACTCCTGCGAAACAGCAGTTTCCAGATCAAGCGTTTTAAGTTCCTGAGCTTGAATTGAGAAAGAGAAAACAAGGAATATTACCGCAATGAAATGCTTCAACATATTTAAAATTTTGCCCAAATATAGAGGTAATTGGCAAAAGCCAGAAATAAGAGTCATCTATTGAATCGCTATGGAGTCATCGAAGCCTATTACTAAATCACGGTGTATAATCAACAGGTACTTCCATCCGTGTTTGATTCCCATCATTATCGAGCACTTTTACCAGCAGCAATCCCGGAAATTTTGTTTCGTAATCGGGTAAAATCGTATCGGTATTTAAAGCCAAATCCCATGATGTAAGCGAATCGGGAATATCATGAGTCAGCATTTTTATCCGCTCGTCGTTTGTTGATCGCAAATCGAAGGTTACTTCTTTTAGCTGGACATTATCTATTAGCAATCCCGTAAAGCGCAGGCTATCCTGACCGCTCATGTATATCACGTCTTCAACGATTGGTGGATCTGTTTGAAAATCAATTATATTAGGAGCAAATCCGGGCTGATTAATAGTAAAATAGAGAATGGAATCTTTGGTACCATTGCCTCTCAAATCGGCTCCTTGGGTAACTATTTGATAATAACCCGAGCGAGCCGTATCGGGAATCACAAATGAAAATGACCCCTCATAGGTTTGTCCGGAAATATCTCTGACTTGTAAATCTTTCCAGTCGCCAAAACTTTTCGCAAAAGCGGGCGAAATACGCACTCTCACTTGATCAAGATTTTCATTATCTGACAATGCCACCGTAATTTTCACTACATCAGGTGGCCGAAAAGAGTCGCTATTTAGATCTAGCGACTCAATTACCGGGGCTCTCTCATCTTTTTCAACTTTGGTACAAGCCAGAAACAGAATCGCAAGACCAAGAAGCACAGCTTTAAATTTCATGCCCGAAAAGTACAAAATCGCGCCGTATTACTCAGGCTGAATTTCCAGCTGAAATGTAACTTCTATATCGGTCTCGCCGCCGGCATTGGTAATGTCGCCCGTGGCAACTCCTGCCCCACCTTTATTTGGAGAATGACGTAAAACAATTGTCACCGTTTCGCCTTGATTTGTTAGCCCCAACACATTCCAGATTGAAGAAATCCCAAGTGGATTCCCATTGCTGTCGATTTCTTGTGGATCGTAAGAAATGTTCACGACCTCACCAGCTTCGGTATTGGGAAGGTAGAAAAATTGGTGCATATCTGCCTCTTCCAAAATCTCCGGATTGATTTGTTCCACATCATTGGGATTTGAAGAATCCAGAACTTCTACATGCGCCAAGTACTGCCCATTTTCTCCTGTATATTTCAATGTAATCGGCGTCACCGTAGGGGAAATTCCACCGGGGCCATCCGGATCAGAAAAAACCGCAAATGTTGTATCATTTGTTACCGGATTGATAAGCGTAATATTCAGAACCGTTATCAATTCAGCTTCATTTTCAATTTGCGGATTGTCATCATCATTGCCCTCACAGGCAAAAACCACAGGGATTGCGAATATTATAAGAGCTTTTGAAATAATTTTTGAGTTTTTCATTTGATTTAGAATTTTAAAGGTTTAAAAATTATATTGATATCTAAGTGTAAAATTTAAGCCGAGTTGATCTGCATAGTATCGGAAGAGATCGAGGTAATTTCTGTAGGTTTTGTTCAGCGTATTATCCACAGTTAAGGAAATAAAATTCCTCTTTATTGCGAATCCCGCCTGAATATTCAATAGAAAATACCCATCTGGCGCTGGGGCAAAATCAAAACTGGAGGGCAATTCCGCATCGGTGTTTTGGTTTAAAAACAAATCGGCCGGAAGCACTTGAGGAGCGCGGTATTGCTCCATGGTATAGCTTCCTTTTACGGCAATAAACGGATTTTCAATTTTGCGCCATTTTCTGAAATTGTATTTGGCTTCCGCCGAAAATTGCTGTGGAGGAACTCCGTTTAACTTGCTGTTTTGACTTATATTTTGAGCATAAATCATGCTGGCCGCAAGGTTGATATCAAACCTTTTAAAATTTGTGGAATAATCTAAATCAACACCAGCAAAAACCGCATTGGCTTGCTTGTAATCCATTCTTGGGAATGCGCCGCGTATGGTAAGCTCAATAGATTCGGGATTGAGATAGATGAAATTGCGGATATAATTCAGGTAAGGCGAGAGGTTGAATTGATGTTTCTGCCAGTTTTTCACGAATACGAGCGAAGCATTGTAAGAGCGCTCCTGCGAAAGTGTAGAGTCGCCTTGTTCAATTACTCCTACACCATGATGCAACCCCGAACTAAAAAGTTCATTTACTCCAGGAGCCCGCCAATGGGAAGAGATTTCGTATTTGATCGACGCATTTTCAAATTGCTGAACCGCCGAAACTGCACCAGCAAAACCTTTAAAATTTTGGTTAATCGGATTCTCGGGGCTGCCATAAGGCGCATAAATATCTGAATTGTAGAAATCATATCGCAAACCGGCATTGAGCTTTATTCCCGGAAGGGTATAAGACTGAACAAGGAATAACCCCACTTGATAATTCTCATAATCTGGAATAAAACTCCTTCCCGAAAAGGTATTGGTTCTGGCAATTCCGGCTATGCCCATTTTCCCTTCCAGCCTTTCTTTGCGGTACGAAAAGGTAATATCTCCCTGATGAGTGAGCAGCCTGTAGCTTAGTTGTGGCCTGGCCAGCTCTTCTTGCGATGGATTTATTCCTGTATGTGCATCAAATTCCTGCCGTGAATTAAACTGTCTTGAATATTTCGCCGCAAGACTTGATGATCTTCCTGTTATCAAGCGCATTTCAGCCTTAAAAAGTTCGTGGTCTATTACCTGCCGCGGACGATTTATGTCATAGCTAAAATCGAGTGTATCTGGTTGACGGCCACCGCCAAGCACTTCAAGTAAATCGGTAAGATTTCCGAGGTGCGAAAAGCGGTAAATCCCAACTTCCTGATTGAATTTGCTGTAGAACGTATTTAAAACCAAGTTTTTAGTTTTATAGCCGAGCGCATAAGAATAGTTGTACTCTTCGGTTCCGGTATTAGACAAAACAACATCAGGAGTTTCAACATCTCCAAGTTTTTTCAGAGATCCCTGAAACTGATAATAAAGCGGAAGTTTCTTTGCAAGCCTACCACCCAGTGATAAGGCTGCGGAACCGCCTCGACCATTAGTTGAAAGGCTCGACTGGAAATCTCCGTGCAGCGAATCAGATGCAAAAACGCTTTCAGATTCTATTTTAATTATTCCTCCTATGGCGTCTGGCGCATAGGCCAATCCTTCTACTCCATCGAGCAATTCTACCTGATTTATTAAGTAAGAATCAATTTCTGGAGCATGTTCTGCACCCCAATATTGTCCTTCTTGACGCACACCGTTGTTAAAGATTAAAAGCCGATTGCTGTGCAAACCGCGATATATGGGTTTCGATATGGTATTTCCCGATTGAAGCACGCGAATTCCGGGCATTTCCTTCATCCTATCGGCGAGTTGCAAACCCGTAGATTCACGCATTTCCAATTTCGACAACTGGATATTTCTGTCTGCCGATATACGCTCTGCACCTGCTACAATTTCAAATTCTTTTAAAAAGTGATCGGAATGATCCATGTAATAATTTAAAATCGTGTCGGAATGGAGGATAAATGTTTTGGACTCCGGTGCGCAACCAATATGTGAGAGTTTAAGGGTGATTCTTCCGGCACAGAGATTTGCCAATTGATAAGCTCCAAGGCTATCGGCGACTGTTCCCTCACCAGTACCATTAATCTGAATAGTAGCATACGGCAATCCGGTTCCGGAATTGGAATCGAGAATACGACCGTAAATTTTTATATCGCAATTTTCTTGCTGTGCAGAAATCTGCGTTGCAGCGAGCAAAAGCCCGATTAGGGGCAAATAAAATTTCATGAATACTGATGAATTTCAACAAATAAAAGAAGCGAAACGACTTGCTATGCTTCCGGTGGCCCGCGCAAAAAGGCAGAAGGCAATTTGTTTGAAATCAGTTGATAATGAGAAAATACTACGAGAGTTTCGAAGTAATCAAGTAATTGAACAGAAACCAAATCGGCTACCGCCCAAGCCGTATGTACCAAAAACTGTCCGCAGCGCAAACATTCCTGTTCAGCATTAAAAATTGTTGTAGCTCCAGTTTCAATTTTTGAATCATACTCACATACGGAATGGTATGACTCGTGCGATTGGGCGTGCTCATGTGTTAAGGCGTGTAGGGAAAAGTCGGCCAATCCCAATGAGAGAACCATCAGGAAAAACCAGGAAATATGAACTTTTAGCTTACGCAGTTGCATGGGGGCAAAGTTACTAATTATAAATTGAGAAATTTGAAAATTGATATTCTTTAGAGAATTTTAGAAATGAAGGACATGAGCAAATTTCCGTCTGTAAAATGAGCCTGCGATTCTAATCACATTATTAAAAGCGACAAATGGAACCCGTCGGTATTTATACTATTTATGTCTGCTATTTCACAACACGCAATCAGCGCCTGTAATACATTAGACGATTTAATTAATTGATTTAACGTTTTTAGTATCTTTGAATGATTAGATTACAAAATGATTGATGTAAAAAAACAGATAGCATATTGGATCAATGGAGCTGAAGATGACTTGGTAACTGCTGCATTACTTATACGGGAAAAACGAATTTTGCACGGTTTATTTTTTTGTCATTTAGTGATCGAAAAAGCCATTAAGGCGCATGTTGTCAAAACATCAGAAGAAGTTGCTCCTAAATCTCATAACTTGGTTTATCTATCAGAAAAAGCGGGCTTAGAATTAAATGAGGAAAATCAAATATTTCTTGGGATATTGATGAAGTATCAGTTGCAAGGTCGTTATCCGGATTACAATCCTATGCTTCCTGATATTTCCACAGTGAATAACTATTATGAAATGACTAAAATCCTTATTCCAATGGCTAAAAGTGAGATTGTAGAGATATTGAAAAAATATATTAGCCTGCTACGTTCAGAAGGAATTACAGTTGACAAAGCCTTCTTATACGGAAGTTATTTGTCAAATACCGCCACTGAAGATAGCGACATTGATGTACTGATTGTATCTGAAAATGAGGATGACCAATTGACTGGAAGAATTTGGAATTTGACCAGAAAAGTCAACACAAAGATAGAGCCCTATCTTGTTGGTAAAGATATATTTAACAGCACAAATATTTCTCCATTGATAGATTTAGTGAAAAGAACAGGATTAGAAATTAGATGAAAATATTGAGCGATAATACAATCATAATATCACTCAAAAGCATAATACATCACACGGTGAACGCCTATTTCAGGAATAAGAAAGTTTTCACCCTTGCTTAAAAATCCCAGCTTTTGGTAAAATCCAAAAGCAATTTCGCGGGCGTTGCACCAAATTAGATCAAAACCATTATCTCTATAAAAATCGATTGTAAATTCCATCAGCTCCTTGCCACAGCCCTGACCAGAATAATCGGGGTGAGTCGCCATTCCACGCAGCTGAACCATTTCCTTTTGCCCCAACAAATCACTTTTTCGCTGATAAAAACTGGCAATGGCCACAATTTCATTTTCGCGAACGTATCCAAAATGGTGCGTCGTTTTTTCTTTATCGCCTTCAAAAGGGCATGGAATGCTGCTATCTCTACTTCGCAAAACCAGTGAGCGCAATGGAAAAGTTTCTTCAGCAGAGATTTCTGCTATGTGGAAAGTGTTCATTTAGTATGAAATTCCCAGTTTTCGGTAAATGAAATGTAAAAGCCAGGCAGGGCCGATCATCAAAAACTTTAAATCGTCAAAAAATGAAGGCTTTGCCCCTTCTATTTTATGGCCAATAAACTGACCAATCCAGCTCAAAACAAAAACACTGACAAAAAATACCCAGGCAAGATTGCCAAAAGCTAAATGGGTCTGATTTACGAGCAAAAGAATAATGAATGAAACGACCAACATGCCAATAGCAATTGGGATGCTAAGCCTTAAAAAAAACAGAACACCAAACAAGACCAGCAGCGTGCCCAAATGTATAAAAGGCTGAATTCCGTAAGGGAACCAACCTTTTATAAATTCAAACGGAACCAATGACAATATTCCCACAATGGAATAAAAAATCAAAGGCACACAAATCCAATGTATCGTTTTGTTGGTGTGGTCTTTATGGCTTTCGCCGTAAGCATCAAACCAGTCTTGCATTGTCTTCATAATTCGAAAATTGAATTATGAAAGTAATGATTTTTTTAATCTTCCAACCACAATACACTATGCGGTACAATTCCGGTACTGTAATTGTCAATATCAACGCCATTAGCAGTAAAAAAATACACTTTTCCAGATTGTGAATAATCAAAAGCATCTGTGGCAGCAATCTCTCCGTTGGCAGTATTTACCGAAAGGCTATAAAAGCTACTCGTTTTTTCAATAAATGGCAATGCAGGCAGGGTAGTTTCATCTATCCCCATTTTAAAAATCTTACCATCCATTATAAAAAGTACATCCTCTTTATTGCTGCTCATCGCCATACTCTCGCCATATCCGGGAGAAAGGGGGAGTGTGTAAGAGCTCACAACAGCTTTTGAATCACCATCTACTTTGTGTAGTACGGCAGCTATCACAGGAGTTCCGAAAGCATCTCCCCGTGAAAGAATCCAAAAATCGTTATTTTCATCTTGTACAATCTCGTTAACACCATAGGTGAGCTCAAGGCTATCAGATACCATATCGGTAGTCGAATCAAGAAAGTAAACCTTATCGTTTCCGGTAGCGCTACACCAAATTTCTCCGTTGTAATCCACCATGTGCTCAATTGGAAAAGGCGTATTGATAAATGATGTATAGGTGCCATTTGCTGGATTAACAATGTGAATACCAACTTCATATAAATCAGAAACATAGGCCTTATCGGCACTTTCAAAAAGCATATAGCGCGGCGATTCCAAGCCAACAATAGTGCGCTTGGTTGTGAAGTTATTTTCGTCTAATACTTCAATTTTACTTGAATTATTTACCACCACATAAATTTCATCATTGAATTGATACAAACTCTGCGTAACATCACCAAGTTCAGCATCTTCGTTTGCACTGGAATAAACATTTTGAGTCGCTTCATTCACATCGCGATCTACAAGAGTAAGGCTGGCACTATTGCCCATAAAAGCACCCTCATTTCCAATTAGGATTAGATTTTCCGAATCAGGATTTACCACGGGTAGTTCGGTGTCATCATCAGAACTACAAGAAAATAGAATAAGCGCCAGAGCGCACAAGAGATAATTAAATTTCATTTTTTGTTTTTTTAAGATTTATTTTTAGTTGAACGCCCACTTCAAAATTAATTCCGGGCATATAGTGTGAAGCTTGTAATTGGTATTCTACATCAAAAATATTGCGCGCCGCCGCGAATATGGATAATGGAAGGTTTTTGATTTTTAGGTCTGAAACACATTCAATATCAAATGTGAAAAATGGATCAAGGCTGCGCAGATTATCGCCTGTGGTAAAGCGCTCGCCCGTATATTTCCCAATAAAATGAATTTTGAACAGTTGATTTTTCGTGGATATGGATTCCTGAAAAATCGCAGACCAAAATGGCATATAAATCAGCTGCTTATCAACCGACTGATCTCCCTCAAAGGCCGCCTCTAAATTTGTGGCCTGCGCATAAGTTGCAGACGCCTGATGCTCAAAAACAAGTAACCCAATGTTATTTTCAATTCGCGCAGAGCCTTCAAATCCCTGACTTCTTACTTTCTTAATATTCCGTGGCGACCAGAAATCACCACTCGGTGCCCATTGTATCCAGTTTTCTATCAAGCGGTGAAAGCCAGATATGCCAATCGATATTTTACTGTGCTCGTATTTTTTATCGTACTTCATTCCCGCTTCCTGAAACCAGCCCGATTCAGGTTTTAAATCCGGATTTCCGCCAGGCGACCAAAACAAATCGTTCAATCCAGGCAAGCGGTATGCTTTTCCAGCTGAAAGGGTGACGTAAAGTGGCTCAGCAATTTTTTGCTCAAGCGAAATTACCGGTACAACGGGCAACGCTTCACCGTTTAAAAACTCCTGTCTTAAAACCAGCGACATTTTTGTTCTCAATTTCCAAAAGGCTGTATTAACACCTCCAACCACGGCCGGACTTGTGCGGCGCTGCGAACCTTCATAGTTTTCGGTAAGCACATGCGAGTCCCGGAAAATTCCAAGTGCAAATACCCGAAATCTTCCAATCGTTTTTCGAAGCTCTGCTTGTGTGTGAAAAGTGGTGTATTCGGAATCTTCATCGAGCCCTGCCGAATGGTCATAATAATTTAAACGACCGTGATCGAGTGCAGTATTCACCTTAATTTCAAGCGATTGAAATTTCGTTTCAAAAATACCTTGCGCTCTGTAGCTCTCGTCTCTCTGGGTGGTTTCGGCATTTCTTTTTGACTTTATAGGCGGTATTTCGCGTCGTGTATCGCCAGCCCAAAGAAAGACGTGGCCCTTTGCATTCCCCTTTCCGTAAAAGTTTAGATCTTGCGCAATGCCAGCTGTTTGAAAAGCTCCATTGGTCTGACGGATTTCCTCGTTTTTATCAATCGGATCCGGTCTCAAAAAGTTATTTTTAGCCTTATTGAAATAAACGCGTGTAGTTCCCGAAAAGCGATTGGTACCGTATTGCATTTTTGAAACAGTGCTCAAATTGCCAAAACTTCCCACCGAAAAATTTTGAGTGAAAATCTCATGGTTTTCTGATTCGCCGGTTTCCATTAAAATGCTTCCGCCAATAGCTGCATTGCCCAGATATGATGCCGCCGAGCCACGATACAGCGACATTCCCGAGAAAATAGCATTTGGAAGGGTTGAAACATCAGAAGTAGCGAGACCGGGATTTTCAAAAGGTACACCGTTTACTAAAATCTGGGTTTGGCTGGTGCTGCTTCCGCGAATGGATATGCCGTAGCTACTACCCGGGCCATAGCCGCGCAATACCAGATTGGTTCTGTTTGCCAGCCAGTTATCGAGACTTTTCCCCAAACTAAGCGGAGCATCCACGGGTTTTAGCTTTTCCAGATGAATTCCCACCAGGTCTTCCTGAAAATTATGCCCCACAATTTCTACCTGCTTGATAAGCAGCGTATCAACTTGTGCATGAGCGAAACCGGAAAGCATACCAAAAAGGGCAGCAATTCCTAATTTCACTTTTATCCGAACCATCCAATCAGGCATAACCTTTTCTTCAATGTAATTCGGCTAAAAGGAGAAAAATTGAAATACAGGGGCAAATTGCCCAGGTAATTTCATGCTTCTAATCCCGAAAGCCAGAAATAAATTTAAATGCAAAGGCAGGTCTTCTGACTCGCTCCCTTCAGTCAGCCTTCCCACCTCGCATTGTGAAGCAGTGGCCGTGATTGACTGAAGTATAAGAGCTTACAGCAGCGGGTACTGTTCAGGATTTACACCTGATTCCCTATTATTCCTTTTATTCCGGCAAGAATAAAAATGAACCTTAGCGGCGCAAAGTTAGCACATATAAAATTATACGCCCAAATAAATCAATAGGAAAACCATTTGTTTTAATATACGTTTGTAGTATTCATGTATGTGGCAATCAAATAGTATATTTGCTGCTTTTTTAGAAGAATATCTTCATGCGAATAATAATAGCAGGAGCCGGCGAGGTGGGATTTCACCTGGCGAAGCTTCTCACAATGGAAGGACATAACATAACAGTGATCGACATAGACGGCGACTCGCTTAGAAATATCTCTAACCACCTTGATTTGGAAGTTCTTAACGGTAGCTCAACTTCTATAAGTACCCTTACACAAGCGGGTATTGAAAAGGCCGATTTGCTAATTGGGGTTACAAATAGCGAAGATGTAAATCTCACTACCTGCATTATTGGCAAACACCTAGGAGCGAAGAAAACCGTGGCCCGAATTTTCAATATCGAATTTTTAAACAGCCGCGAGAAACTCGATTTGTGTAATTTGGGTATCGACGAGCTTATTTCGCCCGCATCGCTCGCAGCACGCGAGATTAAAAGGCTATGCAAGGAATCGGCACTTACAGACTTTATCGACTTTGACAAAGGAAAACTCTCCCTGATTGGAATTAAAGTAGAGCAGGATAGTCAGGTGGCGGGAAAAACCATGGAAGAAACAGCCTACCTGAATCCCAATCGTGATTTTATTCCGGTAGCTATTTTGCGAAATAATGAAACCATTATCCCAAAGAAAGATACCCGCTTTCAAGTTAACGATCATGCATATTTTACTGCTAATAATGTGGGACTCAATCGCGTATTAGAAATCTTTAATAAAAGTAGGATTGAGATTAAAAATCTGATGATTCTCGGTGGAAGCTCTGTAGGCTATCACGCGGCAAAAGCTTTGAGCAAAAAGTACCGGGTAAAGTTGATTGAACCAGATAGAGAACGCTGTTTAAAACTTGCCGACATGCTTCCCGATACGCTGATTATTAATGCCGACGGGAGGAGCGTAGATGTACTTGAGCAGGAGAATTTATCTGAAATGGACGCCTTTATAGCCGTTACAGACAATAGTGAAACGAATATTATTACCAGCCTTGTAGCGAAAAACCACAATGTTGCAAAAACAATTGCTCTGGTAGAAAATATCGACTATATCCACCTTTCACAAAGCATTGGTGTTGATACTCTTATAAACAAAAAACTTATTGCGGCAAACTTCATTTTTCGATATATCCGAAAAGGAGAAATACTCTCACTTACCAGTTTGCACGGTGCCGATGTAGAAGTACTTGAATATGAAGTTACGCCAAATTCAAAAATAAAAGGCGCCCGCCTTGCCGACCTAAAGTTTCCAAAGGCATCGCTTGTAGGTGGTGTTGTGCGGAATGAAAAAGGTTATATTCCCACATTAGATTTTGAATTTCAGGAGCGCGACCACGTTGTAATTCTGGCAAAAATGGAGTCGATCAATAAAATAGAAAGATTCTTTAAGTGAAGATAAATTTCATTGGAATCGTTAATATTCTCAGTGTGCTGCTTTTTGTCAATTCAGCACTTATGGCGCTATGCATTCCTTTTTCTATATATTATCTAGATGGTATGCTTACCAGTTGGATTTACTCTGTGGTATTAAGTGCCGTGCTGGGGCTTGTACTTTGGCTATCAACCTACAAGCACAAAGACCGTCAAAACATCCGAAAACGCGATGGATATATTATTGTTACTTTTAGTTGGTTTGTTATGGCGCTTTCGGGGGCTATTCCATACATCATTACCGGTTCCATTCCCAATTTTACGAATGCCTTTTTTGAAAGTATTTCAGGATTTACAACGACCGGCGCTTCCATTTTGGAAAATATTGAAGAACTCCCGGAAAGCATATTGTTTTGGCGAAGCTTGACACAATGGATTGGCGGATTAGGGTTTATCGTTTTGGTAATTAGCATTTTACCACTACTTGGTATTGGTGGGCTACAGCTTTTTATGGCCGAAGCACCGGGCATAACTGCCGATAAGCTCAAACCTCGAATTCAAGATACCGGCAAGAGACTTTGGTTTTTATACATTATACTTACCCTTGCCGAAACGATTTTATTACTCTTTGGTGACATGACTTTTTTTGATGCCATTAACCACAGTCTTACCACTATGTCAACCGGGGGCTTCTCTACAAAGCAGGCCAGCATTGCTTTCTACAATTCCAGCTATATTGAGTACGTTATCACCGCCTTCATGTTTATGGGGGGTACAAGCTTTGTACTTCTTTATTTGACTTTTAAGGGGAAGTTTAAAAATTTATTTCAAAACGGCGAATTCAGGGCATACCTGTTCATCACTTTAGGCGCCACAGCCTTGGTAACTTCAGTGCTAATATACCGCAGTGCAATGCCTTTTAGCATCGCCTTTCGGGAGTCGCTTTTTCAGGTTGTTTCTGTACTTACCACCACAGGTTATGCTTCATCCGACTTCACAGAATGGGGAGGCAGTGTATCTCTTATATTCTTCATTCTCATGTTTATTGGCGCTTGTGCCGGATCAACTGCTGGTGGGGTTAAAATTGTAAGACATTTAATTATTGCCAAAAACTCGATTATAGAGTTTCGCCGTCAATTGCACCCTACAGCAATTATTCCAGTACGAATTAATGGCAAAGCGATTCCCCATGAAGTTGTACGCAGCACCATGGCTTTTGTCATTATTTACATAACGATATTTGGTGTTGCCTCGGTTGTTCTTGCCCTTATGGGGATGGATGCTGTGACTGCTATGGGGTCAGTAGCTACCTCGTTGGGAAATATTGGTCCGGGGCTGAATGAAACGGGACCGTCGCATAGTTTTGCGCAAATTCCTTCAGCTGCTAAATGGATTTTGAGCGTTGTTATGATTATCGGAAGGCTTGAGCTATTTACTGTTATCATTATTTTCACCCGTTATTTTTGGCGCAGCACATGATAAAGGCCGTTATTTTTGATATGGATGGTTTGCTTATTGACTCCGAACCTTTTTGGAGAAAAGCAGAACAAGAAGCCTTTTCAGAAGTGGATATAATGCTTACCGATGCTGATTGCCGTGAAACCATGGGATACAGGCTAAATGAAGTGGTAGAGCTCTGGTACGCACGCCATCCCTGGAAAGGAAAAACGATGGAAGAAGTGGAAGAGCGGATACTTTCGCTTGTAAGCAAATACATTTTAGCAGAAGGAAAACCCATGCCGGGTGTAACTGAAGTTTTGGCTGAATGTCAAAGACGCAAATTAAAAATCGCTATTGCGTCGTCCTCACCTATGTCTCTTATTATTAGCGTAGTAAAAGTCTTGCAAATGGAAGGAGCCTTTCATGCATTGCATTCTGCACAGTATGAAGCGTTTGGAAAACCTCATCCCGCCGTATTTATTGCTACAACAAAACAACTGGATGTTTTACCTCACCAATGCCTCGTACTCGAAGATTCCTTTCACGGAGTGGTAGCGGCTCTGGCGGCTAAAATGCCTGTTATAGCAGTGCCCGACAGCGAAATGATTTCGGATAAAAGATTTAACGCAGCAACTTTAACAATCAAATCGTTAATTGATTTTGACTGGAACCGTTTACCGAAAGAAATAACTTTTTGATCGTCCCGAACGTATCAATGCGCGTATGCGCCGAAAACTGATATTCTCCATTCTCCTGCTATCATCACTCATTGCTAAATCGCAAGACAACGCTATTTTTGCCGATGCCCGTTCGCACTATAACAATGCGCAATATGCAGATGCACTCATTTCATTAAACCGTATTACGGAAACTGATGAAGCCAATTTTGATGTCTGGCTTTTAAAAGGTGACTGCTATCAAAAAGAAGAAAATTTTGTGGAAGCCATTCAGGCATATAAAAAAGCCGAGAAGTTAAATGATCAATCGGCATTGCTTTACGCAAATTGGGCATCAGCCCTTTACAATAGAAATGAAATTGAAGCAGGAGAGAAAAAGGCCAAGGAAGCTTTAAAAATCGATAAAGAATTGCCCGAAGCCAATTATTTTATGGGCAATCTCAAGCACCACGAATATAGTTTAATGGCGGCTTTAAAATACTACAATCAAGCCATAAAACTTAAACCAGATTACCGCGACGCTCTTTACATGCGCGCTGCGACATATGCCGAATTGGGAAATTACAGCAAAGCATTAAAAGATTACGAAAAGGTACTCGAAATCGATCCAAATTTAGCTCAAGCCAAGTACAATATTGGTGTTATACAACTTGCGACAGAATCATACGCCGCAGCCGCTAAAACTTTTGAAGAACTCAAACCGGAAAATTTAGATAAACCCATCGACTACTATTTCTATCAGGCCGAGGCACTTTATTTTGCAGGCGAAAAAGAAGAAGCTTGTTTGCTTTACGAAAAGGCAAAAGATTTGGGTGATATTGAATCTGCTGGAATTTACCAGAAGTATTGTCTGGATAAAGAAGAGCGTAAGGAGCCGGCTGGTAAGACTCGTACCATCAGGGCGACTTTCTAATTTCTGTCTGCCCATAAAGCCCGATATCAGCGTTGCACTTGTTTTGAAAACAGTCATTGACAAATGTCAACTCCTTGGTTTTCAAAACTGCGTGCGCCTTGCTATCGAACTTTCTGAATCAGACATACTAGGGGATTAGAAAAACTGATTACCAATGGCTTCCCGCACCATAACCAAAAAGGCACAACCGCACAAATCTGATAAGAGATTAATTTCATTCATTGAAATACGACCCAAATTTAATTTGAAGGTTAACCAAAATTAGGTTATCCGATAAAAGTACTGTGCGTGCAGGGCTCCCTCTAGAATGAGGCGCGCAAGAGCTCTATGAAACAAGAAATTAGTAGCTTAGATCATCTCTTAATAATCCCCATAAACCTCCAACAACATCGTCTCGATCTTTTGCCTCAAATCGGTTCCGCTTCCATCAAAATTATTGACAACCACCGCAAAGGCTATCTTGCGACCCGATGAGGCAGCAAAATACCCGGCATAAGCGCGCACTTTATCCATCGATCCACTTTTGCCACGCAGATTTCCTGCCAGATTCGTTCGTTTGCCAAACCATTTCATACTGCCCTCTTCGCCGGCAAGAGGCAAGTTGCCTAGCAAATCTTTTCGCAGCATTTCATCTTTGGCGCAATATTGAATTAATGTTGTAATCTGACTGGCAGACACAGCTGTAAATCGAGATAAACCGCTTCCATCATAAGCATACAGCGGATATTCCTTTTCGCAAATAGGCTCGTAGAATTTTTCCAGGCTTTCGAGCCCGCCCATCAGTGTGCCATCACCATTCTTAACTCCTATTTGATAAAGAAAAGTCTCTGCATAGAGATTATCACTTTCTACATTGGTGTGTTTGACAAGCGCGCTGAGCGAAGGTGAAAATTCTTCGCGAATGACTCTGTAAGTTGCAGGCTCGCGCAATGTAGCTTGCTCTACAACAAGTCCTCCGCTTCCAATTCCAATTTTTTTAAGTGCCTTTTGCAAATGGCTTGCAGCAAAAACAGGCGGATTTGGCAAGCTTCCTTTAATTTTAAAATGATCTCGACCGGCGGGCAAGGTTCCACGCACTATTCGCTCATTGCTGTAGGGCGATCCGAAAATAAAAGCTCTGTCAGATTGAATGGTACTGCTTACAACTTCTGAATTGATTTGCAAACCGGGTACAGCCGGATCAATAGATAAAATTTTGGCTTCACGGCCAATATCTGAAGGCACCTGAAAATCGACGTAAAACGTATTGTCATTTATATTCAATCCCGAAACTGCGGCTCCGTAGTAGTTTCCCATATCTTCCCAGATACGCGTTCGTGGAATTCCATCACCTTGAAAATGAGCTGCATTAGCTACGATCTTTCCGTTTACACTATCTATTCCGGCAGCTTTTACAGCACTAGCCCATTCCAGCATAAGCGGTTCAAACCCCGGCGAAAAATGCCGTGATCCCAAAGCAGGATCGCCGCCCCCGATTATATAAAGATTTCCGGAAAGGATACCGTTTTCTATTTTCCCATCGTATGCCAGAACGGTGCGGAATCGAAACTCAGAACCTAGCGTTTTTAGCGCAGCGGTGGTTGTAAAAAGCTTCCAAACCGATGCTGGACAAAGGCGTTGATCTTCATTTGCCGCTTGCAAAACGGCTCCTGTTTCAAAATCGGCAACCGATACCGAAACCAAAGCACCTTTTAAATCAGCCGATTGCGAAAACTTTTCGGCAGATGATTGACCTACGCAATTCGCCGAAAGGCAAACCGCAAAAAGGAAAAAACAGAATTTTAAATACCCCATCATTAAAAAAGCTTCACTATTAATAATGCAAAGAAGGGGGTTTTGGTATAATTACAATCTCTTTTTTATGGAAATTTGTGGAGGGTGAGCTATTTGAGGTATTTAAAGGTATTTATTAGGGTAAAATAAACGTGCAGATTGGTAAGTTTCGTGCTCCGCTGGGCATGCGCCCTGAGGGTATTCCTTCTATTATATCCAGAACCCCCAGCTATCCCCTAAATTTAATGGAGGGGTCAAGAGCTCCACCTCTTCAAAAAGGGAATCATTTTGCTTAGAATTACGTTTCAATACGAAACTTAGATGCCGCAGGGCGTATGCCCAGCGGAACAGAGTTCGATGGAATATCAACGCCAAAAGAGCACATACTGAATCTCTCCGTAAAACCCACTCACCCTAAGGCAAATTTGCCTGAAAGGCTTCATATCCGCTTTCGGGGATCAGGGTCGTATCACAATCTTCCTCTTCCGCTTTCTCGGTGATGTTTTCTATGCGATTGTCGGGATTTGGATGAGTACTTAAAAATTCCGGGGTGCCACCACTTTGTCCCATTTCTTCGAGACGTTGAAAGAAAATTTTGGCGCCATCACAAGCGTATTCTGTTTGGGCTAAGTATTCGACTGATTTCAAATCGGCTTCGGTTTCAAATTCCCTGCTAAATGCCAAACCGGCAACAGTTCCGGCCAATTGCCCAGCTATCTGCTCTAGTTGCCCAGCATTATCACCGAGTAGAATACTTAGCAAAATAGATACTCCGTATTGCTTTTGCAAATTACGACTGGTGTGGCGCAGGTCAGCATGGGCAATTTCGTGACCCATAACGCCGGCAAGGGCATCTGCACTTTCGAGATACTTTATAAGGCCTGTGTACACATAGATGTACCCTCCCGGGGTAGCAAATGCATTGAGCGTGCTATCATCTTGCACAATGGTGACTTGCCACACAAAATTATCCTTGTAAGCCACTTCTCCGCTGTTTAAAATATTGGATACCATATTATTCAGGTATTCGTATGCTTCAGGATATTCTGCATTGCTAAGCAATGTGAAAGACGGATCGTTGGCTATTTCCTGACTCACTTGAAGTCCCAATGCCTTATCATCTTCCACACTAAAAAAGGGTATGAAATTGTCGTTTTTGTCACAAGACCAAAAGCCTAAGCCTAAAGCAAGCAGGACAATCAAAGAGATTCTTTTCATTTTTACGAATTAAATGTGGGGACGAAAATACAGAATTTCGGGGTAATACCACCTTCTGTTACGTGTCCTGACGAAATGGAATCATTTCGGTGACACGTTTTCATTCAAATCTAAAAGTGAATCATTAGCTTAAAACTCATTGCTTAACATCACTAAGCTAAAACTAACAAGACTTTCTCCATTGAAGAAAGTCTTGTTAGTTTTATTCTCCATTATTAGGTCTCTTATAACTGAATAGTCAGTTTTTTCAGATTCCAATGGGCAATTTCAAATTATAGTTTATTCAATAATCGACAATTTTCCCTGATCGACCAGTTTATCGTCCAGTTCTATTCTATAGAGATACAATGCATTTGCTAATGAGGGAAGATCAACTCTCGAATTTTGAGGTGGCAGTTTAGCATTGAAAACCTCTTTCCCTGTCAGCTCAAATATGCGGAGTGTTAGAATAGATTCAGAATTTGGATATCCATCCAGAAACGAAATATTCACAAAATTTTGAGTGGGATTTGGGAATAGGACAACATTTAAGTCAAAGCTACCCAGAGTGGATTGAGACGGACGCGCCGAAGCAGTATTACACGAGCTAAAGAGTATAGAATTTGGACTCATTATGTAACTTCCAAAACCGGTGCTATCTATATAACTCTCAAGAGGTATTTCGTAAATTGTAGAGTCTAACACAAAGGTGATACTATCGCTCAGGAAGGTGTTTATATCAATTTGACTGCGTGCAATTTCAAATTCAAGTTTTTGAATTTGTTCTAATAAGATGATTCTTTGAACTGAATCATGGTCACAATAATTGATATTAGATATGATGTGTAGAGCCTGTTGCTTTTTACCAATAGTTCTTAAAAGCGCTGCTTTCCATAATTCCAGCTGGAATTGCCGTTTATAATTTTCAGCAGTTTTAATACTATCGGTAAATGCCATGAGTACGTTAACATAGTTTTGAACGGTAGGATCAAAAGTACTTTGATTATTACTTCTCGACAGAATACTGTCCGTGAAAAGACGCTCTATTGTAGCTTTATAATTATTGAGGCTACTCCAACGCATTTTTTCCATCACTGATGCGATAGAATCGTTGGGTAACGAATCCATCTCGGCGAGATGTAACAATTCATAATATTTGTCAGCGGCTATTAGGTCATCACCATTTATCGTATCAGCTATGGTTGTGCTGTAAGCAGCAACTCTCAGCGCATAATCAAATGGCGTATCTGTAAAATAAGTAGGGGAAGTTAATAAAGGGAAATCAGTATCGGAACCGTTAGACTTAGGACCTTCGATAATAATAATAGGTTCCTTGGGATCATCGTATTTGCCACAAATTGTTATTGGAGCAACAGGTCCAAATGAAAATTTGGCCGGGCAGTTTTGAGCCCAAGGTGGCCCTACAGGCTGTCCTATCACAACTTGAAACTCGGCCATATCCGGATGATTAAGATCACCATATGGAACACTGGTATCTGATAGAGGTGTCCAGATATTATTGTATGCTTTGATGGGATAAGCACAAAGTGACATACTTATATCCAAGTTTCCTACAATGTTCATATTTGTTCCGTCATAGAATTCATTATAACCATCTTCCATTTGTAGCTCATAAGCATTCAAGAGAAATATATTCAAAGAATTATCACGAAAATTATTATATCCCCCGTTATAAAGCGTTGAAAGATTTATTTCGGAAGACTGATATCCAATTATAGCCGTATTATTTCCTTCAAAATTGGTGCACTTTGGTGTAACCCTACCGCGTCTTTTCGCAATACCTGCCCCATTTTCATAAAAATTACTTTGATACACGAATAATTCAGAATCGGAATCATCCTCTACAGCGGTTCCCGCATTATTAAAATTGGAGCGCAAAATAGTGTTACCCATAGGGGTATCGTATGAAAAAATTTCCGAATAATTAAAATTACAATTTTGCAAATTATATCCGTATCCCCTGACATGTACATTTGAATTATTTACTTCTGATGAGCCTATGAATAAAGGTCCCATCCCAGAATAGTACAAATGTGCATCTATAGTCATTCGATTTAAAGTGCTTGAGGTAATATAACAGGTGGTCAAAGGTTTTATTCCGCGAGGGTTGTGTGTTATATCCAAAGACTCTATGATTGTTCGAGTAAAAAAGGACGTATTCAGTAGAATAATTATTGCTTGATCTTCCATAATTATTTTACCATCCTTGAATTTTACTTGATCGAATTTTTGTGAACTATACGATTCTCCATAAACGGCACCAACAAATTCCGCGAAATCAGAACCCTCTTCCATGTAGAGAATTAGATCGTCTTCATCAGCTCCCTGTAGTTCCACTTTAGCATTTAATCCTGCCGAGAACCGTTGGCCCGCATAACCTTCTTCAAGCATACGAATATACCCGCTTTCTGTGCCTTGGTAAGTAAAAGTAAAGGTTGCATCATTTCCAATATGTGTCAACCCCCCGAGGGCGAGTACGGCGTTGTTTCCATTCAATTCTATTTGTGTATCTTTTTCGTAGATTAGTTTACCTCCTGCTTTAATGATTACTTCGCCACCGTCTTGAATGCGTAAAATGCCGCCGTTAAGACGTAGCACTCCACCGTCTTCTATAATGAGCCTGGATCCGTCTCTGACTTCGATAAAGCCGTCGTTCATTACTATCCAGCTATTGTCGCGAACTATTACATCTGCGGTTTTCGTATTATCTTCTCCAATTATAATCGCACCTAAGGTTTCCACCGTAACCCTTCCATAATCTCCGGCACAATCGCTTTTTAGATTGACAGAAAAATGTCCTGAAGTACTTATGGGATTGCTGTTATCATTAACATTTGCAAGGTTATCAGCTCTGTTTATCCATAATGCCCCGTTTGCAGCACTAATGCCGCTTACAGTTAATGGATGACTTATTTTATCTGTTGTTTTAATGAGATTATTCCCCATCGCGGCATAGCCAAAATTGAAGGTGTAGCCATGAACTGTAGGATATTCGTTTACAGCATTAAAACTTGGGCTAATATATGCTGAAAAAGGACTTATATTGCTTGGGCTAAACGACGTATGCGATTCATTTGTTGGAGCGGAATTGGCAGGTGAATACAAAGTCGGATCTAACAGAAAGCATTTATCGAAAGGGGTTTTATTATTTGCTACAATATCAACAGGATCAATAGGTGTATAGGGTGCCAAGCGATAATCATAAATATCTAAAGCGCTAAACGTGGGAACGAAACAGAAATCTCTTTCATGCAGTTCTAAGCATGGAGCATAAGTACCGTCGAGAAGCGCCTCAAGATCACTACCGGCAATTGAGAAATTTTCAACACTGTAAGTACTGCCTGGGCAGCTATCATAAGGGTATGAGTAAGCCACCTTTACTTTTTTGGGAAAAGTAACATAAGGAATTACCCATGCCACCCTAATTTGGATTTTTCTTTCATAAATCTGATAAGACTCAGGCACATATCCGGGCATTGCATTTACATCTATTTCTACATCTGCTCTAACACCTATAAATGTTAAAGACTTTATAAAACTACCAATAAATTGATTTAATGCTTGTTCGCCAATGCCATTATCATCATCAAATTCAACAAGCCCATAGATGTCTGCCAAATAAGCAAAACAGTTAAAATTATTTTGAATATCCGCATTAAAGAGTGGAGCAAGAGAACCAAAATTTTGCTCTGCACCAATACCATTACCTTTGGCAATAGCAATGTTTTCGCAAGTAAGCGGAAATCCTTTGAGGTATAATTCATTGGAAAAATGATTTCGGGTTGAGCTATCCCACACCTGGGTGTCCCAATCAAAATCATCGAAACTGTATAAAAGCATTTGCAAGGCAGCTGGGGAATTTACAACATCATAGGCATCATTTAAATCTTCTTCGTAATCACCCATTAACTCGGTACCGTAGGTTAGATTATACAAATCATCCACAGCAAGCCGAATGCCAAGTGGAACATTGGCTCCCAAATGTGGTGCATCCTAACTTATGTAATGACTCACCTCAGGGTTTATATTGTCTAATTCAAGATAACGAATACCAAGCCGGGCTATGAGCCCACCCATACTGTATCCCACAACAATATTGGGTTCTGTGCTGCTATTTATTGCTTTTTGAGCATTAACCCACTTTATAACTTCTCCCAGCGTTTCTGCATTTTTAATCAAATCGCCCGATCCTTGTTTGAAATCCACGTAAACAATGTCATACCCGTTTTCCGAAAGCTCGGTGAGAAGCTGATAATCAGATGAATTATCAGCCTGATACTCACTCAAATCGTACCTATAATTAAAATAAGTTTGATTGGCTCCAAACTGTTTCGGGTCAAACCCCTCTACAAAAATATAGGGCTTTAAGAGTTTATCGTTTCCACATGCAAAATCTACATAAAGTTGAGCGCCATGGTTAGGTAGAGTGGGGTGTTGAATTGAATCAGGTCTCCAAACATAACCATTGCTCTTCGCATCGGGTACGCCGTAGTTTAAAGTTTCAATAAGGTTAAGGGTACTCTTAGCATAAAAGATTTGTGCATTGGCGTACGTAACTTTCAGTTTTAGAATTTTCTTACCAAAGGTTGACCAATTGACTTTCACGTCGCCATTTGTAGCAATAGATTGATACCCACTTCCATTGTCAAAATCTACACTTATTGTAGAAATGGAACTGCCATAATTAGACTTGAAAAAAAATGGATCTGTTGTAAATGTCAGGCTTAAACTATCATATACGGTTGAAAGATAAGGGCTAAATGAAAAGGCTGTCACGTCGTCAAACGGCGATGTGGATTGATTTGAGTAATCTTCAAGTTTGCCATTATCTTCATATATAAGTGTACTCAATAATACAGAATCAGTAAGAAACTGTTGGTAATCAATATGCATTATTACCAATGGATTTTTACCACTTGCAACAGCTGCATTTCGTTGTGATTTCCAAGTAGTAATAGATGGAACCGGACTGGTAGACGGTGTACCGCGATAGCCCGTGACGAGACTTCCATATTGCCGCAACCATTCTGCATGATCGCGCACTGTATCTGATGCAATCGCACCATCAAAATTCTCTAATTGACCCAGTTTCCAACCGCGGTCATAAAGAATATTGGTGGTGACATCTGTTAAATCAAGGTTCTCAATAACTTCATCTATAGCGACAGAAGGATCATCCGAATTGCCAGTAACTTCGAATTGTGGTGCTGGTATATTTTGACCACATAGCGTAAATACTATCAATGAAAATACTAAAGTAAAAATCGAATTGGTTTTCATAATAATTGGTTTTTTGGTTAAAAAAATTAGAAGATTTGTGGGACGTCGAATCGGAATTGACCATTTGTAATCCTGAAAGTATCTACAGCATTTTCATCGGTAACCGTGAAATTAAAAGTCCCCTTAATTGTACCATAAGGACTGCTGCCATCAACTCTTGGAATGAATTGTTCGATATTCATTTCTCCTTCTACCAAGTTTTCTGCTATAACGAAAACACTATCTTGAAGGTCAAAGTAGCTATAATAAGGAAATATAGAATCTGCATGCGTCGGGGCGAGGAAATTTAGTAATCCTGTTGAGTGATCCATGCCGTTGATTCGAATAGTGACGCTTGAGAATTCTGAGCAATTTCGTCCTCCAAAAACCATATATTGTGCAGGTGTGCTTAAATAAGCTTCAGGGTAATAGTTAAATTTTCTACCATCACAGGAAAAAGTTGAATGCGCATCAAACTCCACCCCATTCACTTTGCATTTAAAATATTCCGCTCCGTAATTAGGTTCTTCTGGTTTATCGTCATCTTCTTTGCATTGAGACAGGCTCAAAAGACAAACGAATAGAAATGTAATTTTCAAGATGTTTTTCATAATAATTGGATTTAAAATTTGTTAGGAATTAGAATGTTAGCGAAAGTTTTAAGTTCGAATTAACCATCTAATATACGGATCGCACGTATACCGTATTGCCGCAGCCATTCTAAATGTTCGTGCAAAGTATCTGACGTAAGCGCACCATCAAAATTCTCTAATGAACCCAGCTTCCAACCGCGGTCATAAAGTATATTGGTGGTTACATCGGTTAAATCAAGATCTTCAATAATTTCATCTATGGCGACAGAAGGATCAGCCGTACTGCCAGTCACTTCGAATTGTGGTGCTGGTATATTTTGACCGCATAGCGTAAATACTATCATTGAAAATACTAAAGTAAAAATCGAATTGGTTTTCATAATAATTGGTTTTTTGGTTAATAAAATTAGAATATTTGGGGAACATCAAATCTAAACTGACCATCAGTAATCCTGAAAGTATCTACAGCATTTTCATCGGTAACCGTGAAATTAAA
>NZ_JAAGVY010000025.1 GCF_010686655.1 Cryomorpha ignava
CAAACCTGAAAGACGATGTAGTGTAAACACTCATCAAGGGCTCGTAGGCCTTATGCACCAGGTCGATATATCTTGTATAGACAACAATATAAAGACCCGGATTTAATAACAAAAATTAATCTTGATAATAAATCATTGCAAACGTAAAAGGGCTTTTGTTTGTTATTCTTTATACCACAGGGTTTCGCGGCGCTAATGACGATAAATGTACATTATGTTCCATTCGCTCTGCTTCACCCTGTGCTTTTAAATATCGCCCTTTTGACCGTAGGGAATCCGTATGGACGGGCTGTACGTAAAGAGTTTATCCGATTTTTCAGCTGGACAATCTTTATTGTCGCTAGTAAAAATGCAAATGACTCGCAATCTAAAGGAGAAATCCTTACAATTAGTTTTCTACCACTATTTTCTGGGTCGCCTTCTCATAACCCGTTTCAATGGTGATATAATACATCCCGCCATTGACAATCTGTTCTATTTCCTTTGAATACGTATTTTCACCAACTTTCAAATTTTTAAGCGTCGTATTCTCTATTAGCCTACCATTTGCATCTTGAATGTTAATTGTAACATCTGAACTTTTTTTAAGATTAAATTTCACAATAAAGTTGCCATTATTTGGATTGGGATAAACCTGCATGTGAAGTGTACTCGTGCTTTGCTTATTCAACTCGTGAATGCCTACGGGAGAATTTTTAATAACATACACTTTAAATATCTGACTGCTTGCGCTGCTTTGAGTGCCGTCATTTGTAAAAAAGATATTAGCGGCTGTGCTGCTAATACCACCGTATATATACCCCACCAGGGTGGTGTCGGCAGTAAAATCATCCAATTTCAACACTTCATTATTGAATTGTGGTATGTTTGCAGCGGGAATAAATTCAGACCCTGCTCCGAGAAACGCAGGCATTTCAATAGGCAATTTATACTCGGCCATTGTGCCACTTGCGTCTCGTGTAACACGGGCAATGGTTTTTACAAAAGGAACATTGTCGTCCTGTACAAGCTCACCATCGCTTTCATAATATTGTGCAATACCACCAAAAAAGACGGTATGCATTTCATTATTTTCAGCACTATACAGCGGTATATGCGCACAATGGTAATGATTGTAGTATTGCGAAAAATCATTGTTAACCGTATATCCGTTAATGTCAATGTTTACACAATTTAGGAAAGGCAAGTCAGCATCTACTTGAAAAACGCCCGAAAACACCGTTAATCCTTCTTGTCCTGACGGCATAATTTGAGGCACAACATTTAAATCTCTTCTGTGCAAATTTGTAGCATCATAAATTAACGGCAGATGAGAAACTGAAAGGTTAACGCCATCATCTAAAATTGTAAATCTTCTGATAGAGTTAGAATAATTCTGAATAAAACCCGGACCATGATCTGGCCCCATTGGGTTGTATCTGCCCATAAATTTCTGACCGCCCGTTAGGTAAAATATGTCATTAATTTTACTGAGATATCCACCTGTAACTGCAAACATTGTATCTGTTATTTGGCGAAAGCCAGAAATGATTGAAGCCCCATTTACAATAGCGTTTATTACGTCAGGAACATGAACTGCGCTAAGCTTTGAGTATGTAATGTGATCGCCAGCGGTATTGCTGTAGCCGTAGCCACCAAGGATGTATAAATAATCTCCTTGCTGATAAAACTCCATATTGGTAGAGCTCAATTGTTCGCGCAAACCAGTTGGTAGTGACGCTAAAGGAGCCGACCATTTTTGTTGTGTTACAGGATCAACCACAGTGATCTGCGTATTAAGCCCGGCCACATCAAAAGCAGCAAAGGGTTGCCTGCGATGCAATCCATCCAGTCGACCACCAATGATTAACCACTTGCCATTATCCTGGCCAAAGGCATAAGCTTGCAAACCACCCAAGTCGGGTATATCCATTGGCTCGATGGCAATTTGAAAGGGTGGTGTTTGCGCATAGCTATTCGCAGTGAAGGCTATTAAAAGAAATGCTAAAATTTTAATTCTGATCATTTGATGTTTTTTAAATTAAAGAAGGCTATTCCAAGCCATACTACTGATATTGTCATTGCTATTGCGCCTACTAATACCAAGACTGGCGGAAGCCCTAAATACACTTCTGACAAAATGCCAAGTGGCATAAGCAGCCCTATTAAAGCCAACCACGAAATAGTTGTGACATGCTTTAATTTGTCGTTAAATCTGATGAGTAAATAACCAATAAGAATATTTAAAAAGGCGAATAAATTTCCGTGTACGTGAGCTAACCTGGTTTCAAAATGTTTTCCAAATGAATACGAGTTAACCCATTCTTCTTTTCCAGGCGCAAAATCTCTAAGGTAGATAAGTAAGAATCCAAAAGCCATAAAAAAACCCATTGAAAGAAACCCGATTGCGATGTTGTTCTTACCTTTCATGCTGTTTAGGTTTTTGGATTATTCAATTGTTAATGAACAATTTGTATAAAAGTAAACTTTGTATTTATCAACTTAGGTGACAAATATTACACAGCTCCTATTCTATTAAATGGAATCACATTTTTTTATTTGAATGCAGATATTTGATTTACCATTGAAATTAGGCTCTGTTGATTATCCACTTTTAAAACTTACTATTTCAGCCTAAAGCATACTTTGCTGTTTTGTACAATTTATTCTTTCTTCAAATTAACCGTTGGAATATTGACAATCTCGAAGGTAGCAGAAGCCAGAACGACTTTTCCATTGGTTTCCATAATTTTCTTGCCAATTTCTTCATTTAGAAGATTCTTAGTAAACCTTCTCTTTTTGTAATCGACTATGTATCGCAAGTTAAATTGAACCCAATTGTCAGTCATTGTGATAGCCAGAGTGGGATCAACCTGTGCATCTTCAATGTAATACTTTGCCACTACGTTTTTCCAGCCTGCCATTGACTCCTCAACGTAGCTAGCCAAATTTTTTTTGCGCTATTGAGATTACGATTGATTTGGCCAGATCAATATCTGAACCATATCTTATTGGCAGATTAAATTCGTCCCATACAAATGGAAAATCGTAGGAGTAGTTGTAAACCGGCCCTTTAAAAACAAATGCATTGCTTAATTTCACTATTCTGCCTGTGTAATTATCGCTGGAGACCCACTCGCCAATTTCCATCATGGTTGTGTATATACTGTCAATGGCAATTACATCACCTTTTATACCGTTAATTTCAATTCTTTCTCCGGGCTTATAGACTTTAACAAAAAAGATATAGAAAGATCCTGCTATACTTAAGACTAGCTCTTGGAGCGTAATGGTTATACCCGCAGTAAGTAAGCCAATAGCAAGCCCAATATCTTTAATACTTCCGGTAAAATAAGTAACCGTAATGAGTGCCACAATTATGTAACCAATTATTTCAATTGCCTTCTGAGACTTGTATTTTACTTCGTTGCTCGGAAAGCTCCTTTTCAACCATCTTTTTATCACCACAATAAGGATAAAAACCAATACAATCCATACCAAATACTTTATGACATTTGCTGAAATTGGATGATCTATGAACCATTTTTCTAAATTTTCCATCAATTTTTGTTTGGTTAATATTCCGCTACGGTTAACTTTTACCATGCGCTGATTTGAATGGTTGGACTAATCACAAGATCATTGTTTCAAATTTAACTCAATTTTCGTGACAACTCTAAATTATCCGAAAGCATTTATTCAATCTTTCTTTGAACTCCCAACCCAAAAAAATGCCTCATAGATTTAGTGAATTCGGGAAATTCGTCGAATTCTTTTGTCAGTCCAAAATAATTGGAATACTGAGGTGATATCGCCACCTTATCTGATTTATTGAGATCGTATGCAATCCTTCCACGCAGTCCAAAATAGGCTTTGGCATTATACCTTTTGTTCTTGTCATTTAAATCGTAACTAAACCCGTTTGTACCAATACTCCAGCCACTAGAAGTTCCTACAATATTTTCACTAATCAGCGCTCCAGCTTCAAAACCAACGTTTATATCTATCCTGTCTATAATTCTGAAATTCAAGGGGAACACGCCCACCGAAATGATTGACTTATCAATTTCAGCCTTTGATGTAACTCCTCCACCAAGTCCGCCATCTCTTACGTTAATGGAGCCGCCATACTGTTCGTAACCTAGAGTAAATCTCCATTTCACGGTATCTATTCTAATGTTTTCTATTGCAATCTGAAATGAATAACCATACTGGGAATCATAAGCTGAATTGAAATGACCCTCATCTTTCTCATAATCAAAGAATTTGTTTTTATTCATCCCTCCTATCAATTCCACGTTTTGAGAAAATAAAGTGAGATTGAATAGTATAAGAAAGATTGTAAATATCGGCTTCATTTGTCAATGAATTAAGTGTTTATTCGTCTGCTTCTTGTAGGTTTTATTCTGAATTCGTTCGGGTCTTTAATTTCGTTCTTCAAATACAATTTCAAATTTGATTCCATCAAGATCCTTAAAAAAGAGGGCATAGTAATTTTCTCCATGCTGGGGATAAAACTGCGGTGGGTTCACAATTATAGCTCCGGCTTCCTTAATTTTAGGAAATATTTGGTCTATCTCTTCACGAGAACTCGCCTTAAAGGCCAGATGATGCAGAGATCCCGGTTTTCTTCGATGCACAGTCTCGCTTTTAAAAACTTCTCTTGGAGAGTTAATGGCGAATATCAATAAAGGATGAGAATATTCAATAACATTGAAATCATGTTCCGCTACTGTCCCTTTTGATTTTCGATTTAAATCAAAACCCAAAACAGGCATTAATTTGTCATAAAACGATTCGGCAAGATTGAGATTTTTTACAGTAATCTGGATATGGTCTATAATGGGTTTCATTTTTTATTTATTCTTTCTAACACACAACCAAAGCCTTTTAAAATATCACTTATTCCTTGCAGTTTCAATCCTAAATTATTTTTAGCTGTGTTTTTCTTTCAATAAATTAAAACAAAATTTTAACAGACTCAAAATATTCTCTCCGCATTTATCATAAGCGAAAAACCGAAGCTAATCTGCTTCAGCGGTCACAGCTGCCGGTTCACAAGGCTATATGACGAAAGATTAGCTCACCTCTCAAAATAATCAATTGGATTCAAATAAAACATTTTTTCCAGCCCTGACGATCAGAATCCATTCTCCAAACGTATGGAACTGGCGTGAGAATTGAATAGTGAAGATGTGGAGGTTTTCCAGCGGCATTTCCGGTTGCACCTACTGAACCGATTAATGACTTCATATTAACGAAAGACAAGCGAGACGTTTTAATTTCATCTAAATGGGCATAATAATGCAAGCGCCACTTTGGACCCAGAATCAAAACAAAATTGCCACCCAAACTTATTTTTCCGGAATGCAAAACTAACCCATAAGTAGCAGTGTGAATCGCAGTTCCTTTTTTTGCAAAAATATCTACTCCGTTGTGCGTAATGGATTTCCCCCAGGGATAAAACCAAAATGATTGAGTGTGGTAGCTTGATTTACCAGCGCCATCTACAGGCATTTTTAAATTCTGCGGAAGCAGGAAACCGATGATTAAAACGGTAAGTAAGCTAATTAAAATTTTCTTTCTTTTTTTCAATTTGATTGGGCTATGGGTTGTCTTCTACAGGGGTTTAGTCAGAAGATGTCTCCTTTGGAGACTAATTTTCTCTACTTTTTATACTTTGCGTACACGCCATAAGATCCTATTGCCGAGATTAACAAACAAGTGCAGGTAATGATAAGAATGTACTTTGATTTATTGTATGCCCATGAAAAATTGGAATAATCAAACGAGAAAAAGAGGGCGCAAAATAAGCCGGTAACTGCGAAAACAATAATAATTTTTGCGACTTTAAATAAATCCATCTATTGGTATTGTATTATTAAGACTGGATGTAGTATCAATAAGAAGTGATAACCATTGGCTCTTGATGCTCACTATTCTTACCGCATCACTATGTGAATGTCCATGCCTATCTTACCCAACTATTTAATAAATCTCAATCCAACGGATAAATCAAAACGGCTTATATTCTCGTATTCTCCTTCTTCTAATTTTATTGTTTGCTTATTTGTGCCATCGCTAAAGACATATTCTGACAGCGTACCGGCGAGTAATGAAACTTGAAAGCCCAGAGCAAAATTTTCTGACAAGCCGATATCATAACCAATATCAAGGCCAAAACCGACTGTATTCCCAGTCATTTTAAAACTGTCAATGACTACTTTGTCATTTACATAATCCATATATCCAATTGATATAGAAAATAGTAAAGCATTCTTTTTATTATAGTTTAATGTCCTTACCGAAAATGACGGACCAATAAATGAGATCTTTATAGCATCGCTCATTTTACCATAAGTTATATTGCCATCAACATCCTCCACATAAATTTCATCTAAACTATATGAAGATTTAAAAACGTAATACTTAGCGCCAAAACCCAATGATTCACTGAAAAAAAAGCTCGCATCGCCGCCTAAATGGTTGCCCGATTTTAATTCTTTAATGTAATCTCTAAATTCTGAAGGAACTTTATCCGAAATCTTTCCAGTCATATAGCTGAAACCTCCATTTACAGCAATTCTAAACTGGGGATAATCCTTATAGCTCTCGAGCTTTTCTTTGGGAACCTCGCTGGTTATATAATAATCAACCTGATGATGTAGTACTTGAGAAGTGGGCAATAAGGTGTTTCTTATTTCATCTTTATGTTTGAAAGTAAAATATATATTCTCTGCTTTTATTTTAGTTATCTTACAATTGATGGAATCACCGTCGTTTGTTACAATTAAATCTTGTGAATAAGAAATACTTACAGCATAAAGCGACAGGAATATAAGGAGTAGAATTTTCATTGATTCTTGGCATTAAACGATTCGAATTCTGTTTTTCCGGTTTTAAAGTCAATCAAGTCCAGTTGTGGTTTGCCCACAAATGCGCCCATCGCGATTCCACAGCGCAAATAGTATGTTCTTCCCATTTCAAAATCAACTGGTACTTCAGATTTTGATTCGGTTTTTGCCCAGAGCATATTCATACCGTCTTTCTTAATGTGAAGGGTTGTTTTAAAATTATTTTGTACTCGGCAAATTACGGAATCTCCCAGATGTAAATCGTAACTCACTAATGAACCGGCACCTCCGTAGCGATAGACGTTTAAAATTGCATAGTCAACATCCAAAATGGGTTCTTGCAATTCTTTCGCTACAAAATCAGTATCTGTTTTCAGTATGCGTGCGGTAATTCTATGGCAAGTGCTTCCCAGCGCTGATGGTAGTCTGTGTTCAATTATCTTTATTGCATTGCCTCCAGCCTTTCTTGCCGCTAGTTTTGCTTTGTTGATTACGATGTCGTAGCCGCACTTTGTGCTAAACCCGGTATCGGTAATTTTTACCTCTCCAATGTATTCAGAATTTTCGGGCTCTTGCTGGCTCAATCCAATTACTATTACCTCATCTCTGTAATCAAGTGCTGGTAGGGTCTTCGTTAAACTTGTTGAAACCTTGGGATTGCAGGAACTTAAAAGAATTAGTACTGTGATAAACAGTAAACGGTTTAAATATTTCATTATTGATAAAAGTTTATCTGTTCGCTTATTTCATTTCGTAGATGTGAGCATTTGCAGAAAATTCATCATAAATCCGCAAATTCAGACGCCACATTTTACTATCACTATAAAAGTTGATCTTCAGATTGCCAAATATAGCCAAAAATTTAAATTTACAATTTCCTGTTGGAAACTGTAATTATGAAATAAAGGGGAGGTGTATTATGCTCGCGTGTGAGGACGGACGCCGGCATCGCCACCTTTTACAGCGGGTTTGCAGTGCGTGGCTGCGATACAGCGACCAGAGGAAGCTCGTTTCGCAGACTTACGCAATGCACTCGGTGAAAGGTGGGATAAGGCGGTAGGCCGACCCCGGGATTAAATTAAGATGAATTTCATGACTGGAAAATGGAAGTTGATATTCGCGAATTACATTGAAAACCACAGAGCCCGGGGGCACACCCGAAAAAGATAACCGAAATAGATATGTAAGCCTTGCTTGGCAAACGCTGCTGCAAAAACCTTGTTTTTAGTTTATCACAAAGCCAATCATGAAGCCCACTCTGTGCAAATCGGCCGAGCCGGTGAAGGAATGAATATCTGAAAAAGGGAAGGCATAAGACGCCTCGCTGAGATGGATATAGCGGTAGGTAAGATTGAGCAGAAAAGCGAAATGCGGGCCGGTATATGCCGCAAAACCTATGCGACCGCCTATAAAACCGCCTTTCTCATAGTTGTATTGGTAGTAGTTGCCACCGTATTGTTCGTTTTGAAGTGGAATCAAAAACCCGCCATTGATACCCACCAAGGGACTAAAACTTCCTTCCGAAATGTGGTAGCTATAGTCTGCATAAATGGGCGCATACCAGCTGCCTACATGATTTTCGAGACCCAGCCCAATACCCGCATGATGGCCGTTTAGCTTGTATCCGTTTACCAAATTAAAGGCAAAGGTAATTTGGGTATTGTTGTTTTGGCTATTGCCAAACTGCGGGCCTGCGAGGGTATTGTTGTAGTAGCCCTTTGATTTGATATCAAAATTCTTCTTGATTATGCTTGCTTCGCCTACATTTAAGCTGAGTATATTTTCGGCTTTTACGCTTATTATTCTACCGTCGAGAAGTTGTATGGTAGCATGATCTTCTGGTATGTATTCGGTGATATTTCCTTTGAAAAAGGAGCCATCTTTGAGGTTGATAATGTCGTAGGCTTCCTGGGCGCTAACTAAGGTGGCGATGAAGAAAAGGAATAGTGTAAATATCAGTTTCATAGATCGTTAGTTTACGGGAATGAGGCTTAGTTCTTCAATATTCAGCGGATCGGAGTAATCGTACTGGTAAATGCCTTCTTTTGCCGACATGATGAGCACATCGTTATACGGAATGACATCAAAAGTATTGATTTGCTGATAATGCGAAATGAGGTGATCTGTAATGGTCATATCATCTGCTGCATCAAACACTTTAAGGCCGGCGCTGCCATCGCAAATAAACAAGGTGTTTCCATCTATTCCCAGGCCGTGGGGATTGGTGAGATTGTATTCTGCGAGTAAAGCCGGAGCATTGTAATCGGAAATATCAATTACCATCAGTTGGTTTATAAATCCCTGACAGGCGGTGCCGCTGCGGACGGTTACATAAGCTCTATTGTCTTGAACCACCACCGGATCGCAGGCGGTAAGGTGCGAAATGGCGCTCACATATTCGGGCGTAGAGGGATTGTTGAGATTAAAAATCATCATTCCCGACGAGGTGCCCAAAAAGAGGTGATTGTTGTAAGGAAAAATCGTTTCGGCATTCCATCCCACCGGAGTTACAGAGCTCTGCTGAGGGCAAAGATCGGAGCCCAGATTAAATGATGTAATTGACGCAGGACGAAGCACGTAAAGGAAATTTCCGGTAACGGTGAATTGCGCCATGCTTCCGCCAATACCAGTAGAGCTACCTATATTAACGGCTGCATCATTAATGGCCCCCATTCCAGTTCCAATTGCTGTTTCAAAATCATTATTGAAATTTATTGATTCATACCCTACGGCATCGCGGCTAATTTCTTTTTGAGACCAACTAACAATCACCCCTTTTGCAGGATCTATTCCCGTAAAGGGAAGATCGTCCTGATAACCCTTTATTAAAGTCCAATTGTCAAAATCGAATGCATCAGCAATGCGACATTGCAAATCAGGCTGGGCAGGATCGCTTATATCGAATGAAAGTAAATCGTAATACGAATCTACGTAAAGGGCATTGTTAAAAACGGCTAGGTCAACGCATCCCGGGATGGTTAAAAATGCCAGGTTTTGCGGTGCGGCGGGGTTGGCATTATTTAAAATATGCACCCCTACTCCTCTTTCTACAATGAAAAGATAATCCTGATAGATATAAATTTTTCCCGGTTCAGATAAGTCACGCGGATTTTCTGCGGCTATGTCCATAGCTCTCCAGTCGTCCAGATTCATATATTCAGGCACATTGGCGGTGTAAGATTCGGTAAATTTGTCGTTGCAAGAACTCAATGCGCCGAGCGCTATGGCCATTATAAGCAGGAGAGAATTGTTTTTCATGGTTTAAGATTGTTGTGTACTATGATGATGCAGGTTTTTAAAAAATGGTTGCATGGATTTTTGATTTCAGATTGATGATTTCAGATTGATGATTTATGATTTGAGATTTATGATTTGAGAATTGTGGTTTGAAATTTTTGATTTCAGGTTTTTGATTTCAGGTTTATGATTTCAGATTTATGATTTGAGAATTTTGGTTTGAGAATTGTGGTTTGAAATTTATGATTTTGAGATTTACAAATAAGCAAACCAACAATCAAAAAGAAATAAGCGCTCCAAACCGCATCCCTGGCCAAAGGTTTTGCTGGCTGTAAAAATTGCTACCGGTTATGGAATAATACCGCATGAGCGACCCTTCGGCAAAAAGGCCGAGATGCTTAGTGAACTTAAAACTCATTCCAAGACCAGCATATAAGTTAGCCTGATTGCCTTTTGGTTCATCGCTCACACTGCGGCTTTCGGTAGTTTGACCATCAAAAAAAGTCTCCGTAGTTTTTTGCCAAATCAATAAATCTATAGCATTGCCGGCGGTTGTGTAGGCCGTGAATTTGGGTTTATCGACAAAATTAAATTTGAGATAAACCGGAATAGAAAGGTATTTCGATTCTGTCTCCTTGGCTAGTGTTTGAAGTCCATACTTACTTTCAGCTGTGGTTTGCATGCGCAAATAGCCGAGGCCTAAACCGGCAGAGAGGCGTTTCCAAAATTTAATTTCTCCATTTACACCGTAATAAATAGGTGTTGAGTATGTTAGAGACGTTGGAACTGAACTGTCGGCAGTGCCAATTTCACTCCCCGGACTGAAGCCAGAAGCCACATCAAAGTTATTTGCTTCAGCCATATCCATGTCGCCGCTTCCGGCAAATGCGAGTTGAGAACCGGCGAGTATCGCAAATTGATTTTCTGAAGTTGTCTCGGTTCCGTCATAAAACGGAGAGCTTTTTTGTTTTTTATGATCGGCAGATAGATTTGCGGGTTCCACAGTTTTTATTTCGCCGGCTAAAGCTGCCGTGAGAACTGGAAAGTCTATTTCCGGATCTATTCCAATTATTTTCGTGGGCAATATTCTTTTAACACGAGTGGGCGTTTTGGAAGTATTTCCATTCACCAGCCCATTTTCGGGAATAGTCAATTCCGTTTCTCGTCCGGCTATTTTTTTATCGGCTAAGCTTACTTGGCCGGTACTTCCAGAATGGGCGTTATCTGGTCTGCTATTGCTTTTTTCGCTTTTAGGTTTGTTTGTGGCGGTTGTTATTGAGGTATTCGCTTCCGCGGATGTTGAATTTGATTCGATATTGTTAGTTTCCGACCCAATAGATTCGGTGTCCGGTTTGGCAGTTTCAGAATCTTTTTTCACATCCATTCTTGTTTCGGAGTGCTTACCGGCAATCTGGCTTTGATTTTCAGGCGCATTAAATTGCAGAAAAGCGAAATATCCAAACAGCAAAACTGCAGCCGCGGCTCCATACCACCACCAGCCAGCAAAGCGCTTGCGGGATGACGGTCGCAGAGTAGCTTCTATTCCACGCCAAACATTCCGTGAAGGTGAAACGGAGTGTGCTGAAAATTTCTCACCCAAAAATCCGACGCCACTTCCCGAAGGAATACGCGCCGAGATAGCATCCCAATTGGTATCGTCAACGGGATAAGAAAAGTCTTCAAACTTCTTGTTCAGATTGCTATTTTGAGATTGCTCTTTCACTTATTATATTTTCTTTTTCAATCATTTCTCTTAGTATTGCTTTGCTGCGGCTGTATTGCGATTTGCTAGTTCCCTCGCTAATGCCCAGTTTGCTTGCTATTTCGTGGTGCTTAAAACCCTCAATGGCGTAGAGGTTAAAAACGGTTCTGAAACCAATAGGCAGGCGCTGTAAAATAGCCATCAATTCATCGGCAGCCATTCGGCTCAATACATCTTCGCTTACTTCGCGCAGGTGCAGGTCTGTATCTTCCACATGCAAAAACTGCACATTTTTACTTTCGCGGTAGCGCTGCAGAGCAATATTTATCATAATCCGCCGCATCCATCCGCCCAGAGCGCCCTGCCCTGTATATGAATTAAGGTGGTGATATACTTTTATAAAACCATCTTGAAGAATATCTTCGGCATCGGCCACGCAGGAACTATACCGCATACAAATCCCCATCATCTGTGGAGCATACAGTTGATACAGTTTCTTTTGGGCGCTATAATCGCCATCTATACACGCCTCTACCAGCGCTTTGTCATCCATTGGCTTTCGATATTCTTCGTATGTCGTCTATAAAATTTGCTTTCTGCACGCAGTTTTATTCAGATGATAGTTCGCTAACTAACCAAGATATTGATGCATACCCGCAGACTCTATCCACAATCTTTATAAATATACTAAGTTAATGATGCAGATGAGAATGAAAGGGTTGCACGGACGGGGTAAAATTTTAGAGGAATATTATTGAATTACCTATTTGCCATTTTCTTAGTTTGCTCATAGCAGTTTGAATAGCTTGCGTTTTTACATTTTAAAATGAGCATTATTCAAGTCATGTCCATTTTAATTTATTGCTAATGTCTTCGTTTTTAGCACTATTCGCTAGATGCACATTATTGCTGGCAATAGTTATTTATTGAAAACCAAATCCCAGGTAGAAAGGGCTTGCTTCTCAATTCCATCCTCATTAATAATACCTGTGCTTATCCATAATTTCCCCAAATCTTTAACTTCTTCCGGAAAGGATTCCCATAATTCATTATAATCTCTATGCGCCCACCAGATTATATACTTGTAGTCATTTTCCTGCGCATTTATTAGCAAGGTTTCTAAGTATTCATTTTGTTCATACTGGCTTCCCAGAATATATATATTTAATGACTCAACGCTTAGCGTTTCTGATAAATGGCTTGTTTCGGCAAATGCTATAGGTTTATTGATTTTCTGATGCAAGAAATCGAAAGCCTCCTGAAAGTCATCTTTAGTTTTTAAACCTTTGAAGAAGGGATAAAAACTTATAGTCACAAATCCCAGAGAGTTAGCGTAATCAGCTATTTCAGCAATGTACTGCGCAGAGTCTGGCACATCTGGTTGATAAAAATTGTGCAATGTAACCGACTCAGAAAGGATTAGTGACGGAAACTCCTGCATTATTCTTGCCCTTATATTAGCCATAAGTAGCTTATATGAATCCCATTTTTCAGGCGCATTTTTAAATAACTCGTTCACTTCAATGGCCATTACAAGGTAATCGGGATTTAATTGATTGGTAATATATTTAAGATGCTCAAAATAGGCATCCTCAATATGAGCGTCATTGATTGCAGTATAATTTGGAATTGTTCCATCAAAATCAAATGCAAGTTCATCTCTCGAACTATTTAATAAACTCACCGATACCGTCAATTTAGCATTTGGAATTTTTCGTGAAGCTTTGGATTCGATCTCATTAATAAATTCTGCTGGTAAAGGCAAACCGTTAATCCAGGCATCCCAAGGGATGCTGGAATCAATATGCTCAGAATATACATCACCGTTATTGCTCATAAACTGATAAGTTGCATCAACAGACTCAACAGTAGGTGCATATGGCCAGGTACTAAATCCCATCTCAAAACTGCGCGATGTGTACTCACTGAAAAAACTACTTTTGGAAGAGTCCTTTGGCTGATTGTCCTTCTCCTTCTTGCAACCGATGAAGAAAAATGTCATGGTTAGTACCAAAAGTAAATGTATTCTATTTTCGTTCATTGTTGCGGTAATTGTAGCAATTAGAGCCAACGGCCAGCGGGACTTTCTTATAAACTTTGATTATATAAAGCTACATAAAAATTTTAAGATTGGATGAGTAAAACCCGTATCAATACTATGGAACATATCTGCTGTTTTGGCAGTTGGTGTGTTTTTGAAACTAATTTAGATAGGTTCTGATTTCAGGTATTTGATCATTATCTTCGGCTAAGGCATCTTCTATAATAAGTGAAGTTTCACTCAACTCAATGATTTTCCAATATTCAACTACAGAACCTCTCCCTTCACCAGAAAATTTGTATTTCATTCTCAACACAGTTAAATCATCAATAATTTTCCATGTGTCACCTACTTTATTTAAGTCATTTTCAAAACAATTTAAAACACCATCTTCATAATTGAATTTGGTGGCGTCTTCAAATAATAATATGTCATCCAAATCACAATCGTTAGTAATATCTACACCACCTTGTGTTCTTGATGTTAAATGCCAATTCTTTTTGGTTAAAAGCTCCAAATCTTCAAAATCGTCAGTTTTATTACATCCCGTTAAGAGTGGTAAAGTTATTAGTGACAAGAAAACAAACCAATTTTCTAAAAATGGTTTGTTGCGAATTAAAGTTCTTTTTTCTCTATTCATGGCGTATTACTTTTAGAATCAAATGTATGTCGCTTTCTGGTATTGTGCACGACACCCTACAGCGAGTATAAATTTAGAGCCGACTTTCGAAGGGTTAACTTTCAATTTACTGTAGTGTTTGTTGCTTGAAAGATAATCAATTTTGGAGGTATGGCCATTATAATGCTTATATAATGTGGCCAGTCGTGCTTATTTTCCGACGGCCTCTAATTTGCTTTTATATTAGCTTTTAATTCATCGAAAGTTATATTTTGAGTTTCAGAACTAACTGATTCTTCATTCAACGATGTGCTTAAAATGAAGCTTAAATTTGCAGTTGTCTAAGATATTCGTTTCCAATCAATCCACAACCTATCGCGTTTAGGTATGGTTTCACTCAAGGTTCAAACATCCTATAAAGTTAGAGAATGAGTTTTATTTTTTCAATTTGCTACTTCAAATTTACGCTAGAAGCTAGGCACTAACAAAACGAGTACTCTTTACAATTTCAATAATTTATTCATGAGGTCAGGTAAAGAAATGGCGGTAACATCTTGATTCATTTTAAATGTGTCCTGGCCAGCATAAACAACAAATTTTTGGCTGGCTTTAATGTCATCACAGGCCACATAAAACCCTTTCGAAAGGCTTGGTGCTGAACTTCTTTTAATCTCTATCGCCCAGAGCTCGTCCATACCTAATTCAAGTACTAAATCGATTTCAGCACCTCCGCTGGTTTTATAAAAATACGGTTTTGTGGTACGAGGAATCACTGATAGAATATTTTCTACAACAAAGCCCTCCCAACTGCCCCCAACCACAGGATGGCTCAGTAAGTTGTTGTAGTCGGCAATATTCAACAAAGCGTGCACAACCCCTGTATCCCTTACAAAAACTTTGGGTGCTTTGACCAATCTCTTGCCAATATTAAAAAGATAAGGCTGTAGCCTTCGTACCAGCAATAAATCCACCATCAGATCAAGGTACCTTCCAATGGTAAGGCTACTTACCTCTAAGCTACGAGCCAGTAACGATGCGTTAAGTATTGTACCTTGTCTATGAGCCAGCATAGTCCAAAACCGCTCCAGTGTCTGTGCGGGAATCCGTGGCCCCAATTGCGGAATATCTCGCTCCAAATAAGTTTTTATGAAATCTTGTCGCCAGGTCAAACTATCGCGGTCAGTCACGGATAATAAACTTTCAGGAAACCCACCACGAGTCCATAGCAGATTCGTTTTTTCCATACTGTTTCCGGCGTATTCCAATACATTTATCGGAAAAAGTTCCAGATATGAAATCCGCCCGGCAAGCGACTCTCCCGATTGCTGTATCAAATCTATGGATGCAGATCCTAAAAAGAGAAATTGCCCCTTCTTGTTCCCTTTCCGTCTTTCTTTATCGATGATGCCTCTGAGCTGAAGAAATATTTCAGGCAAGCGTTGAACTTCATCAAGTATGATTAGTTTGCCGCTATTTTCTGCCTGAAATATGGCGATATCCCTAACCTTGATTAGATCCAGGCTGTTTTCAAGATCCAAATATACCGAAGAGTCTTTCTCAGCTACGTAAAGAGCCAGTGTGGTTTTGCCGACCTGCCGCGGACCCAAAAGTGCCACTGAGGAGCTTCGGTTTAGGGCGATTTTTATTGCGTCTTCTAAAATACGTTTAATCATCCATGCAAATTTAACATTAAACTTTAAATATGCAAGGTTGTTTCTGTTTTATTGATCTATATTGTAACACTTTAGTTTTGTCTTAGCCTATATGCCATTACTAGGTTTCGCACCTGTTTACAACCAATAAATTAGATTTCGATCAATTATCCACAAGCAAAGAAAATTTCCTCTTATACACTGACTCAGCTCAGCAAACAGATTCGTGGCAAAAAAACATGTTATCATTTTTAAAATGAAATCAATCGACAACCAGAAATTCACAATTCGTAATTCGTAATTCGTAATTCGTAAACTTAACCTCTTGATTTCAATTTGGTTTCAATGTTTCTGGATACTTTAATTTTAAATAACTTATTGTTTCGCTCATCACCTCTTTTAGTACGTTGAGGTCTATATCCTCTACTTTTTTGATATAAATACAGGCCTTCCCTTTTCTGAATTTTCCGAGGTTTTGTACCAAGTGTTCGTGCTCTGCCATTCCGGTAAATACATACAGCGAAAATTCTTTTTTTCTTGGTGAAAACCCAACCAGTGGGCCTTCTCCCTCGTGTCCACTGTCGTATTTGTAATGGTAAGAACCATAGCCAATAATTGAAGGTCCCCACATCTTAGGTTTATATCCGGTGTGTTCCTGCATTATTTTCAAAAGAGCAAAGCTGTCTTCTCTCTTTTGTTCAGTATCTGCAAGTGCGTTTATAAATTCTTCAACACTCGCTGCCGTTTCCGATGTTTTATTCTTCGCCATTTTTTATAATTATATAGTTTTAGCAACCAAAGCGGTATATTTCCAATTAGACGGAATCAGGCAATTTTAGACCGGTTAAAACTCTAAACAAATTGAAATAATAGTTACAAAAACAATACGGTGTTCTTTTATTTGGTTGTTTTACCACCCATTTCAGTAAACACTTTGTCGACAGGCTCCCAAAGTTCGATTTTATTTCCTTCAGAATCCATAATGTGAACGAATTTTCCATATTCAAACGTTTCGATCTTATCTAATACAGTCACTCCGTTGGCATTTAGTTTTTCTACTAATCCCTCTATATTTTGAACGCGGTAGTTAATCATAAAGTCTTTTTTAGAAGGTGAAAAATAGTTACTTCCCTTTTTAAACGGACTCCATTGCAGATAATTTATTTCATCGGGTCGGTGCGTATTTCTGAATTCAAAGCTTGAGCCCCATTCATTCACGTCAAAACCCAAATTATCAGCATACCACTTCTTGATATCATTGGGGTTGTCTGAAAAAAAGAATATTCCACCAACGCCGGTTACCTTTGGAGTTGTGTAATCTGGCTTAATGCTATCTTTTTTTGCTTTTTTCGAATTTTCCATTTTTTGCATTTAATAGTTTTATGCTGTAGTGTTAATTAAAAACCGGATATATTATCATATTAAAACACGGTAATTCATTTGAGACATATTCCACAATTTTTGGCTGTCTGGAATGCATTTTCCATCTAAACTACTAATCTTATTCTGTTTTTCTTAATTGTACAAAGATTTTTAAGAACCTGGAATTCTTATTCGTGTTCGTTTAAAATTATCGTTTCGAAACACTCAATTACAGTCCTTATTCATTATTTCCCACGTCTGCCACTATGAGCACCACATTCCCTGTTTTCTGGCCGGATTCTACATATTTATAAGCCTCAACAATTTGCTCTAGCTTGTACTGCCTGTCAATTACCGGCGTATACGCTCCATTTTCTATTAGCGCTTTCAAAAAGTTTACAACCCCCTTGTCAAATGAAGGAATAGGAAAAAGCACTTTCTTACCACCGCCCAGTGGAGTTATTAGCGCCAGAAAAACGTTTTCTCCATTCTTGCCAAGTTCTGTAGATATATAAATGCCTTTTTTGGTGAGTAATGGTTTACATTGCTTAAATGAACTTTTGCCAACGGCATCAAAAACAAAATCAAACTTCTGTTCCGTTTTTGTAAAATCCGTGGAGGTGTAATCTATCACCGTATCGGCGCCAATCGATTTCACCAATTCCATATTTTGGGTGTTGCATACCGCCGTTACCGTCGCACCAAAATACCTAAGCAGCTGAACAGCCGCCGACCCGATTGCACCTGTAGCGCCATACACAAGCACTTGCTGGCCGCTTGCCACCCCTGCTGCACGAACGATGCTCAATGCGTAATGCGCTCCCTCTGTTATGGGTGCAGCCTGAGAATAGCTTATACTTTTGGGCATGGTAGCCACTGCATCTGTTTCAGCCAAAGTCATATACTCGGCGTGGCCGCCAAATTTTACATCATTATAGCCAAATACTTTATCGCCAGTTTCAAAAGAATTTACGTTTTTTCCAATGGCCTCTATCTCTCCGGCAAATTCGCATCCAAGTGTTTTGTATTTGGGTTTTAATAATCCGCTCCAAAATCTTGAAATAAAATATTCCGCACTCCGAAAACCACAATCTGTTCTATTTACTGTAGAGGCAAATACTTTGATTAATATTTCATTATCTCTGGGAACTGGCTTTTCAATCTCGGTTAGTTTCGCAACTTCCGGTGGTCCGTATTTGGTGTGTACAATGGCTCTCATGAATTGGCTAAAGCTTTTACCGCTAGATTTATTTACTGATTTACGATGTTAAAATGAATGAGAAAATGAGAAGATTTATTCATTGCAGTTTCATATTTCCAATCTCTGATGTTCATTGAGCTTACGAGTAAATCAAGACAAGGTATTATTTTTCTTCCTCCCACTTCAGTGGAACATCTGCAACAGATTGATCTACAATTGTTAACAACAGTTCTGCAAATGCCTTATCGTCAAGAGGCTCTTTTTGGTTTTTTAATAATTCCCAAAGGTTTTGAAAGGTCACAATGCCTCCGTTTTCGTAAATATTGGCAGCAGCCATATGCCACCGGCATTGATACCAGCCATAATTTTTAGGATATTGCTTGCCAATTAACTCATAATTTGCCTCGAGTTCATTTAAGGTGGTATATTTTAAATCCTCCTTATTTGTAGAATTCACCACCATGGTTGGAAAAACCGTTAATGCGGGCAACATTTCGGGTTCTTTTGTAGCTATATACGTATGCAGAAATATGTTGGCAAATAATTCTCCCATCCAATTGCGCTGCATTTTAAGGCCACCTTGTATATGAAATGCGTGCCCTAGTTCGTGAATTGCCAGCAAATCAAAAAAAGCTTGCATGGTTAATTCGCCCTTCTGATCTGAATAGGTGCTTGCAATTTCTTGAGAAAGTGATGGACGCAAGATGTCTAATGGCGGTATAAAGCTTTTCCAAAAGGTGTTGTCTTCAGAGGCTACTACAAGAAATTGTGGATCGTTGTAATGAGGCATTCCATACACCGGAAAATCGGTGTACTTGGGCCAATCGTCGGGCGACAATACCAATAAGGTAACGGCAGGTTTAAAATTAATAAGCGCATAGTAAAAAGAGATTACACTATCGCACCTTACGGCCATTGTTTCTGCCTGTACTTTGGCTCCAGTGCTGTAGTAGGTTTTTGTGCTATGACCTTCCAGACTATTTAGATTTTCAAACGTTTGGGCTTGTGCTGGAGATATAGCTATAAATAGCATTACACTTAGCATCAGAAAGATAGCTTCGCGGTGAATGATCTTTGTTTTCATGGGTTGGTTGGTTAAGGTTAGTCATTAAAAAGCAATTTTCATCCGAATGCAGCCCGTTTTCAAACGCGAAATACACGTATAAAACTCCATTGGGAATATTAATGCAGTAGATTATGATAAAAATATGAATAATATTGGCAGGTTGATTCTCCTGAAATAAAAAAGCATCAGATTTCTTATGTGGTTTGTTTTTGGCAATTTCAAATCTACACTTATATACTTCTGAAAAGTCAAAAAAAATGACAAGGGTCTCCAAGTTCGTCTATTGGTAAAAAGCGAAGCAATAACAAACACATTAAAAACTAACAAGAAGTGAGTAAATGCGTTAGCAATAGTAACTAGACGAAGTGGATAGAAAAAAAGCTGTAAAAATCTTCTTTTCGTCAGCCAAAAATTTTAAGCAGGATTTCTTTGTTGAGTGGTTTTTCTAGAAAATCTATAACGCGCGGATTTGAATTTGCTCGATTCATGTCGCTTGGGTCAATAGATGAGGAGAGGATGTAAATATTGTATTGATCCTTTATTGATGCATCGAAAAGCTCAAACGCTTTCAAGAACTCCCATCCTGATATTATAGGCATATTGATATCGAGTAAGAGAATTGTTTTTCCATTAGGAGAGTTAGGGCTTGTTTCAGATTTTATAAATTCCAATCCTTCTTCAGGAACAGTAAAATCGTCAATGTGCACTTCGTTAAATGATCTTTTCAGTAACACTTTATTGATGAAATTGTAATTCGGGTCATCGTCAACGAGGAGGAACCGTTTTGTTGCGTGTGTCATTCTATTTCAATTTCAGATTTAAATTGCAAATGCTATGGTAAATTCAGTTCCTTTATTGGGTTCACTTACAATTGTGATTTTCCCTCCGAGTGATTCTACTTGAGTTTTTACCATAAATAGTCCCATGCCTTTGCCTTCCATATGTGAATGAAAGCGCTTGTAGAGGCCGAAAATTTTATCGCCTTGTGTTTTCATATCAATGCCTAATCCGTTGTCTTTAAATATGAGCATTATTTTTCCATCTTCTTTTTTGCTTTTTATTTCAATCAGCGTCTGTTCATTTGGCTTACTGTATTTAATGCTATTGCTTATAAGGTTGTAAAAAATGCTGTACATATACACTTTGAGTGAGTAGATTTCATCCACTTCTGTAAAGTCTGATCTCATGCGTACGCGATGTTCGTCAACAAGGTTGCCAAAGCTTATTTTGACATCGTTAATAAGTTTTGAAAAGATGATCACTTCTTTTTTCTCGTTGACTTCACTTTTTACCTGCAAGATGCTGTTCATGTCTCTGATAACGGAATCGAGTGCAGTCACGGATTTAGAAAGACCCTGAAGAAGTTCTTTTTGCTCCAATAGATTGATGGTTTCATCCTGTAAAATTTCTGCGAAACCAATAATATTAGCTGTGGGGGCGCGAAGGTTGTGTGATACGATATAAGAAAACTGCTCGAGATCGCTATTGCGCTGAACAATATCAGAAATCATTTTTTCTTTTTGATGCTGTTCCTCTTTTTCTTTCGTAATGTCATAAACAAAACACGAAAGCCCAATAATGGTTTTGTTTGCCCAAATTGGGTAAATAGTGAAGCTGAAACAATTATAGACTTCGCCAGTAGTAAATTCTTTTTCAAATTTAACAGTTTCACCTTTTAGGGCTTTTGAATATATTTCATTCCAGCCTTTTGCTTCTTCGGGTTCTAATTTTTTGAGAAAACTCAATGTATTGTCACCTATTTTTAATTCTATACCGTATGTCTGTTGTACCAAATTGTAAAGGCTTTTGTTGAAAGCGATGTACTTTAATTCAGTGTCGAGCGAATAGATGGTAGCTTCTGTATTTTCTATAATGGCTTGCAGGTTCAATTGTGATATGCGCAATGCTTCTGCGGCTTTTTTACTTTCAGTAATATCCTGGCAAGTACCAATTGCAATTATAGGCGAACCCTGTTCATTTCTGGTAACGGACCAATTTTCTTCTACCCATTTTTCAATACCCTGCAAGGTAATAATTCGGTGTTCCACACAATTAGAACCGCTTTTGGAAAGTGAGTCCTGAAAGACTTTATCTATCATTTTTCTGTCTTCCGAATGAACAAAACTTTGAATGGGTGAATAGGATGGTTCAAAATTATTAGGATCTGTTCCATAAATACGGTGCATTTCTTCTGACCAGTTTACTTGCCACGTTTGCAAATCTGTTTCCCAACTGCCTACTTTGGCTTCTGACTGCGCTGTAACCAAACGTGTTCGTTCTATCTCTAATTCGGAAGCCAGTTTGCGGTACTTTTGCTCACTTTCTCTAATTTTTATCTCGGCATTTTTACGTTCCGTAATGTCTTGGAAACTACCATGTATCCTTAAACATTTCCCATTTAAAAATTCTCCTTCACCGATAGTACGCACCCATTTCTCGTTTCCTTTAAAAGTGATTATCTGCAATTCTTCATCCCATGGCGTGCCATTTTCTATACATTCCTGTACTTTTTGGCTAATGGTATCTCTATCAATACCTTCCTTAAAATAACTTATTCCCTCACCTAATATCGGAACATAATCTTTATCCACTTCACGTATTTCTTTTGTAATGTCTGACCAAAAAACGGTTTCGGTTACAATATCAATTTCCCAGCTACCAACTGCTGCGAGCCTGTTTGATTTTTCTAAAAGATCTTCTAAATGTTTCTTTTCGGTAATATCTGAAACCATTCCCAATGACCCTTTAAAATTTCCCGTTTCATCAAAAATGGGATTGGCCGACACCTTAGTGAGAACTCTTTTTCCGTTTTTAGAGATAAAACTATAGTCAAGATTTTCAGCTATTCCTTCTTTTCTTCTTATTAATGCAGTTAGCGCTTTTTCCTTTCCACCTTTATCCATAAAATAAAAATTCTCTTTCCCCATCATTTCGTCTTCAGCGTATTCAAGTATCTCGCACATCTTTTTATTTACAAAAGTTGTCCTGCATTTTTCATCGATTTGCCAAATTCCCTCGTTTGCCGTTTCTACAATTTGGCGGTATTGCTTCTCGCTTTTTTCTATTTCTTTCTGGGATATTATTTGTTCGGTAACGTTATTTATAAAAAAGAAAACGCCTTCTATATCTCCTTTGCCGTTTCTATAGGCCTGGTAAACGAAGTCGATATAGAAATCTGTCATTTCACCGTTTCCTTCTGTATCTACCTTGACCAAAATCTCATTGCCAGTGTACGATTCGCCGGTCTGGTACACCTGATCTAAAATCTCTACGAACCCTTGTTCTACGACTTCAGGAAGCGCTTCGGCCACTGTTTTTCCTACAATATCTTTTTTGCCGGTCAATTTTAAATAAAGTGGATTCGCCATTTCAAAAACATGATCGGGGCCTTTCAACATCCCAATAGCCGATGGAGCTTTTAAAAACATATCGTAAAACTGGTCTCTTTCATCTTCTATAGCCTTCTCCAATCTTTTTTTATCCGTTATATCCTTCGCTATGCAATACATTAACTGGAGTTTTTCATTCCAATTAACTGACCAAAGCAGCGGAACTACCCTTCCACTTTTGTGCACATACCTGTTTTCAAATATTGGAATCCGGATCCCGTTAAACATTTTTTCAGCTGCTTTGGAAGTCATATCCACATCTTGATCATACACAAGATTCATGAATTTGCTACCGATAAGCTCTTCAGGTGCATAACCCCAAACCTGTTGTGATGCAGCACTTACATTTACAAACTCTCCATGTACATTAACGGTACAAATAACATCTAAGGAAGAATCCAGTATTTTATTGAGATCAGTAAGTGTTTTTTGCAACTCGACGGAAGTAGTGCTGAGGTTATTTTCAGCTATCTTTCTTTCGGTAATATTTTGATGCGCGATAACAACTTTATGCGTATCGCCTCCAAAATTTTTGACGCTAAGTGTAAACCATCGCTTCTCATCAGGAGAATGACAGGGATATTCCATTTCAAAGTATGCCCTTTCTTCTTTAAAAACAGACTGAATGCCGGCTAATGCCTGCGCTGCATCACTATCTCCATTTTCGATGGATCGTTTGCAAACATCAAAGTAGTTGCTTCCTTTTGAGACTTGATCAAGTGCTGTTAGCCCATTTGCATATGCGAAATCATCCCATGCTTTATTAACGGCTATGAGGTTCCCGCTTTCATCTATAACGGTAATGTGTGAACTGAGGGAAGAAAGCACTCCCTTGTTGAATACTTCGCTTTCGTGCAGTAGCTGCTCCGCTCTGTTTTTCTCCATAGCATTTACTACTGCCTGCGGCAATCGATGCAAGCGGTCTTTGAGGATATAATCGTCAGCCCCGGCTTTCATTATTTCTACAGCATATTCATCAGATACAGTTGCTGTAACCAGTATGATAGGAATCTTTAGTCCTTGTCGCTTGATCATTTTTATAGCTTCTAATGAATCAAAGGAAGGAAGCGTGTGGTCGGAAATGATGATGTCAGGAGCAAATTCTTTAAGTGCCTTTTCAAAGGCTGTTTTATTGCCAACGACCAATTTCTCAAATTGAATATTGGCTTTTTTCAATTCTCTTTCTACCAATTCTGCGTCAGTAGGCGTGTCTTCGAGGTGAAGTATTTTTAATTTCGTTTTCAATTTTTCAGCAATTTTGTTTGTTTAAACAGGGGGTTGATTCTTAAGCAACCAATAAAAACCAAGGTCTGTTACTACTTTTGCAAACTCATCAAACTCAACAGGCTTTACAATGTAGCTGTTAGCACCAAGCGCATAGGCGCGCTCTATATCCGGATGCTCGTTGGAAGAAGTGAGTACCACTACAGGAATTGCTTTTGTGTGTTCGGTTGCCTTTATCTGTGTCAGAACTTCAAGCCCGTCCACTTTCGGCATTTTAAATCGAGCAGTATGACTTTTGGTTTTTTGCTAATGTCTCTGCCTTCAAACTTTCCTGTTCCAAAGAGAAACTCAAGTGCTTCAGCTCCGTTTTTAAGATGGATAAGTTTGTTGTTGAGATTGCTTTTGCGAAATGCACGAATGGCTAGCTCTGCATCGTTCTTATTATCTTCTATGAGCAGTATTTCGACTATATCATTTTCCATGATTAATTGCTTTAAACTATTCGTTTTCAAATGTTTGTTCACCCATGTCGGGTAAACTGAAAAAGAAGTTTGCTCCTTCATCCTCTTTCCCTTCTGCCCATACCTTTCCATCGTGCTTCTGAATAATGCGCTGTACGATTGCAAGCCCTACACCTGTGCCCGAAAATTCATCATCGGAATGAAGTCGCTGAAACACCCCGAAAAGTTTATTTACATAGTGCATATCGAAGCCTACCCCATTGTCGCTAATAGAATAAATAAGTTCCCCATTTTTACGCTCCGATTTTATTTCTATCAGCGGGTTTTCTTTTTTAGACGAATATTTAATCGCGTTTGAAAGAAGGTTGGTAAATACGTGCTGCAATAAATTATAGTCTGCAACTGCGGGAAGCAGATTGCTAAACTTTATTTTGGCGCTATGTGTAGTACTTTGAGTGATTTCTGAAACCACAGTTTCTACCAGCTGATTTATATCTACTCTTGACTTTGTTATTCCTTTTCTACCCAACCTGGAAAATGTAAGAAGGTCGTCTATCAGCACACCCATTTTTTTTGCATTGCTTCTCACTTCACCCAACAATCGTTTTCCTTCGCCATCAAGCACGGTATCGTAATCTTCTTCCAGCATTTGTGCGTACCCATTTATGGCACGAAGTGGTGTGCGTAAATCATGCGATACCGAATATGAAAATGATTCTAAATCTTCGGTGCGCTCTTTTACCCGCTGTTCCAATTCGTCAACCTCTTTGTTAGAATCTATCAATTCAACGGCTCTCTTTTTCTTTTCCTCTTTTTGAAAAACGAGTTCTTTGTTTGCAATGATTAGTTCTGCTGCCCGTTTTTCTTTTTCCTCTTTTTGAAAAGTGAGTTCTTTGCTGGCGATGACGAATTCAGCCGCGCGTTTCCCTTTACCCTCGTTTTGAAAAGCCAGTTCTTTAATAGCAATGACGAGTTCTGCTGCGCGTTTCTCTTTTTCCTCGTTTTGAAAAGAGAGTTCTTTGTTGGCAATGACGAGTTCTGCTGCGCGTTTCTCTTTTTCCTCGTTTTGAAAAGAGAGTTCTTTATTGGCAATGACGAGTTCTGCTGCGCGTTTCTCTTTTTCTACGTTTTGAAAAGCGAGTTCTTTATTGGCAACGACGAGTTCTGCCGCGCGTTTCTCTTTTTCCTCATTTTGAAAAGCGAGTTCTTTATTGGCAACGACGAGTTCTGCCGCGCGTTTCCCTTTTTCCTCGTTTTGGAATACGAGTTCTTTGTTGGCAAAGATGAGTTCTACTGATTTTGCTTTTTGACCCATTCTGTTTTTTTATTATTCTTTCTGTTTTAAGAACTGGACTTGGTACCCAATGAATAAATGAAGTGTGATATACGCTATGTGATTGCCATACTTAACTTCTTACGAAGATTTTGAATTAACGTTAAGTGTGTTTTCTATGATGCTCCAAAGGTCGTCATTAAAGATAACATTTTGGTTTTAAAAAGGTTTGGTGGTGAAAGGATAACAAGCAATAGGTCAGACCGAGTATTGACATTATTGCCGAATAATAACAAAATTAGTTGGTCTCTATATAAAATGGTTTCCTTTTAATTGATCGCCTTTAAGTGGTTGTTGCCACGTCGGCTAAATTGTTCTTAAAACTCTTAAAGGCAGATGGTTTCCGAAATTCTAGGAATTTCAATCTTACAGGCGATTGTGGAGACATATTGCGCAATTCTAAATATTATTCATATCAGTGTGCAGGGTGCATTTTCAGACAGTTTGTTTCTGGCGAATCAAATGCTGCTGCCTAAAGTTCTTCTTCCTTTCTAAGGTTTAATGTTGCGGCTATATGTTCATCACATCAACTGGTGATTTGTGTAGCCATTACATTTTATAATGTAACAACTCTTTGATTAAACAGTATTATGATATTAATAGCAAATAAAGTTAAAATAGCAACATATGAAATTAATATCATTTGCTTTTTTAATCCTCCTTTTGTATCCCACTTATTCGAACGGGCAGGTACAAAACAATGGCAACTTGAGAATGCATGAAGGGTCTGACATAGGGTTTTTTGGAGATTTCACAAATAATGGAGTTTTCACCAATAATCGAGGTACGCTTAATGTTGTAGGTTCAAATTCTCAAAAATTTAACGGAACGAGTATAATTCATGCCAACAACTTAGTTATTAACAAAGCAAGCAATTCACTACAGCTAGACAATGAATTGCAAATTGCTGGCGTCCTCAATTTCACAAAAGGCCTAATACTTACTGATCGCGTAGATATTGACACTGAATTTGTCAACTTTCTGGATGGAGCTACCTATACCGGTGCTAGCAACACAAGCCATATTGATGGCGTTATTCGCAAAACCGGAAAAGATGCATTTGTTTTTCCTACCGGGGACAATACTCTTTTGAGAACAATAGGCATTTTAGCCTCAGGCGCTGACACCAATCACTTTACGGCGTATTATATCGAAGATAATCCCGACGGGCTCTACAGCAGGGCTTCGCTCGCTGCTGGTTTAGACCATGTTAGCGCTTGCGAATATTGGACATTAAACCGAACTGGGGGTAATTCTGAAGTACCGGTAACATTATCCTGGGCTTCTAATTCGTGTGGTGTCGATTACTTGTGCGATTTGGTGGTTTCGCAATGGGATGGAAACAAATGGACATCTGCAGGAAATGGAGGCGCCACCGGTACTGCAATGTCAGGAACCTTGATATCAGGGAAAGATTGCTCAGCTTCGACTTCTGTAAAAGGCTTTGGCCCCTATACCCTAGGCTCAATTTCCAGTTTTAACCCATTACCTATTACCCTGGTTTCATTTGAGGCTCAAGTTTGTGGAAACTCGGTTTGTTTATCGTGGCAAACAGCATCAGAATTCAATAACGATTTTTTTACTGTAGAAAAATCAGATGATGCATTGATCTGGAAAAAAGTTGAAGACGTAATGGGTGCAGGAAACTCACACACTATTTTAAATTATAAGACCATCGATAATTATCCTTTTGCTGGTCTTTCCTACTATAGGCTAAAGCAAACCGATTTTAATGGCAACTTTCTGTATTCTTCAGTAGAATCTGTTCATTTTAAAAACCACGGTGATAAGGGGTTGATAATTTACCCGAACCCGGCTAGAGATAATACGACAATAAAAGGCCTCTTATGTGAAGTATGGAAGATTCATATTTATAATTTAATTGGACAGGAAGTCACCCCTTATGTGAATATCACAAGGAGTAGTGAGTCAAGTTTACAACTTGATATTTCACGTCTAAAACCGGGAATTTACCATGTAAAAACTGACAACACTTTTAGTTCATTCATCAAGCAATAGCGATGGATTATCTCAACTTCTGTTGCACAAATAAAAAAACGCAATGATTAGCAAAAATTTTATTAATACCTCACTGTCATGAAATTCTTACCCGTTTTATTCTTGCTTTTTTTAACTCTTGGGGCACAAGCTCAAGTAAAAATAGGTGATGATCCAAACACCATTAATCCGGCCTCAATTTTAGAGATAGCGGATACAACGCGTGGTGTTTTGATACCACGAATGACCACTACTCAACGTGATTCTATTTCATCTCCGCCGGATGGGTTACAAGTTTACAACATCACAACCAACACCATGGACGTATACCGCAGTGATAATTGGGCGTCAACAGCATATACCAAGCCCGATGATAGGCTCGTGTATGTCTATTCGCTGGCAGATCTTCCAGCTCCATCTGGCAGTACCATAACGCTCGATGCCAACTCTATGTATATTTTTAAAGGTATTGTTGATATCACGCCTTACTATCTGGAATTGAATGGTGCCAATTTGCGGGGCATTGATCCCGCACGTGATGGAGTGACATCAGCCGTTGGCGGCGCCATCCTTAGAAGTACGGATGTATCCGTGTTTATGCAAGATCTGGTTGTAATTCCCTTAAGTGGCAGTACGAAGGCTTACGATTTTAGAGATGCCACAAAAACGAAGTTTTGCAACCTGTTTTCGGGTAATTCAGTGGTTGAAATCGGTATCCCCAGCTTGGGTGTTGGTCAGATTAGTGGCTTTAAAGCCGCAACGATCGTCAAAAACTACTGGAGCTGCTCTGACGGTTTAAAAGTAACCGGCAACATGGGTAAATTTGCCTGCGCTTTCACTTTTATTACCAATGTTACTTCAGGTGCAGGGATTGAATTTTTGGGAACCTTGGTGATTGATGACATTGACCTTTCCAACAACTACTTTGTTTATAATGGACAATCAGGAGTGAAACTCAATGCTGGGGCTGTAGTTGACCGTGGTCGCATGACAACGAATATGTTCAGAGATGTTGCAACGCCTTTAATGGGTCTAGACTCTTATACTGCTGGATGGAGCATGAGACAAAACACCAATATACCAGACTCCAGAGCGTTTAGTTTTATTTACTTTTCGGGTAATTCAACTGTTACATCTTTACCGAGCGCTTACCCTTTTTTTTATAAAATTGCCGGAGCTACCACCACAATTGACGAAAAGCGGTTTTCAGCAAGCGATAATAAAATTACATACAATGGTGTAGATCCTTTATCAGGAAAAGTTTCGATAGTCATTAGTGCAAAAGCGCCAGCAAATAATTCTGATTTTTCAATTGGTCTTGGCAAAAATGCAGCTGCGCTAATAGCACCTGTATCATCTATGGCCGCTGCATCTAATGGGCAATCATTTCAAATTATTTTGAATGCCGAAGTGGATTTAGTTTCTGGCGACTATCTCGAAGTTTATATTACGAGAAATAATAATAATACCTCGTCAATTAAAGTTGAGGAGTTGCAGTTTAGAGTAACTGATTAGAGTTTTTTAGCTCTGTATTATAGCCGTTTGTTAGTCTTCAGAAAATACTAAATGTTGAGTCACTGATTATTTCTGAAACCATATAACTATGGTTATGAATAGGGTTACCCATTCAAGTCGCATAAAATATAATTCACCCCTCATTCTTTGCAGTTTATTATCACCCTTTTACGTACGCACTCCCCTCCTATCGCAGGGCTTTAGACTGTCACTTTCTCTAATACACAAGGGTTTTCACGTCGCTTCATATTGTTGCACCCTGTGCTATTGAATGGCGCCCTTTCGACTAAAAGGAGTACACATGTAGACCGAAGAGAATTCGTATGGACAGGCTGTCAGTCGTTGATTTGGAAAAATGCAATCACTTCCGTAAGCGCTCCCCTAAATTTCTGCATTTAAAACCATAAAATATGCTACTTTTCTGACATGAAAAGCCCATTCGCTTTGTTTCTGATTTGGTTGATACCGGGCGGAGTTTTTGCTCAGGATGCATCGCTCGTACCCCAAGACCTTCATGAATTTCAGACACTTAAAAGCGATAGTGGCCGGTGTGTGGCACTTATTCATGCCTGCTTTAACAGTTCACGTGCCGCACCTGCTGAAGGAGTTGGTTATGGCAAGAAGGCCATAGTACTAGCTACGGAAGGCGATTTTGAAAAATTGCTTGCCGATGCGCACAACAGTATTGGGCAATGTTACGATACTTATGGAAAAGCCGATAGCGCAATGTTTCATTTCAAAACATCCTTAACCTTGCTTGAAAAATCAGGTTATAAATGTGATATTGCTGCTGTTTACGCAAATATCGGAACAGCCCATCGCCGCATAGGTGAATATACTAAGGCACTTAAGTCTTTCACAAAGTGCCTTGAAATTCAGGAGGATTGCGGAGAACTCGCGAACAGGGGAATGGTGCTTCAGTCGATTGGGTCGAGCTATAATTCACTACAGAATTATGATAAAGCCATCGAATACTTTGATGCCGCCATAGCCATGGAGGAAGCCCATGGAATTGAAAGTCGTCTTGGGCCTATCTACCAAAGCAAAGCCAATTCTTATCTGGGTCTGAAACGTTTGGATGAGGCAACCCGTCTAACAAAAATGGCCATTCTGAGTTTTGCGAAAAGTGGAAATGAATACAACTTGGCATATTCATTTGAAAGCTTAGCTCATATTCAGTTAGAGCAGGAAAAATTAGATAGTGCCATTTATTACGGCACCCGGGCATTAACTATTTTTCAGGGAATGAACGCAACCATTGACATTGTGTACGAGCAGATTTTTATATCAGAACTATTACTCAAAGCCAAAGATTATCAAACAGCAAAATCTAAATTGCTCGAAATACTTCCTATCACAGTATCAGAAAATCTCCCACATGACCGTATGTCCGTGATGGAACTTTTATCAAAGGTTTATGCCGAAATGGGCGATTATAAGTTGGCTTACGAATACCAGTTTAAACAAATGGCTCTCAAAGACAGCCTGAATGTGGATGAGCAAAAAACCGAAATGACGGCTTTGGTCAACAAGTTTGAAACCGATAAGCGGGATAAACAGATAGCACTTGAGCAGGCGCAGAAGGCGCAGATTCAAGCGGAAAGTGATCGTCAAAAGCAACAGAAGTACTTTTTATTGATAGGTGTAATTCTTCTTAGCCTTCTTATAATGGTATTGATAAACAGATATTTGCAAAAGCAAAAAAATGCACGGGAATTGGCTCTTGTAAATGTGCAAATGGGAAAAGAAAAGGCACGAGCCGAACGGAGTGAAAGAATGAAACAAGAGTTTCTTTCAAATATGTCTCACGAAATAAGAACCCCTTTAAATGCCATTAATGGACTTTCGCATTTGCTACTTGATCAGCAACACGACACAAAAACGCAGGAGTTTCTTCAGGCAATTAATCATTCGGGAGAACACCTTATGGTGATTCTAAATGATATTTTGGATGTGGCCAAAGTCGAAGCAGGAAAACTCGACATTCTTCAAAATCCAATCTGTCTCACCGAGGAATTGAAGATGGTGTACACCATTTACCACGAAAAAGCTGCCGAAAAGGGACTATCCCTTACTGTATTTGTGGATGACACGATACCTGATTTATTGCTGGGAGATGCCGCTCGGCTCTCACAAGTACTCGGAAACCTGGTGAGCAATGCGATAAAATTTACCAAAAGCGGAAGGATTGAAGTGCGTGTTGAGAATTCCGGAAACAATACCTTTCTTTTTTCTGTAGAGGATTCGGGAGTTGGGATTTCTGCCGAAAATGTAAAGCGAATTTTTGAGAGTTTTGAGCAGGTCACGAGTACAAATTTCAGTCAGGTAGGTGGTACCGGATTAGGCCTTACCATAGCCCGGAAATTGGTTGAATTAATGGGTGGTAACTTGCACCTAAAAACGGAACCGGGCAAGGGTTCCCAATTTTATTTCAGCCTAAAGCTTGTGCCTGATGATGGAGTATCTGAAAAGATTCCTGAAATTCAAGAGATAGTAGATAAGACGTTTCATATCATTGTGGCTGAAGACAATGAATACAATTTTTGGGTCACCCAAGGGGTTCTTCAAAAGCACTTTCCGAATGCAGCCATTTACCGCGCCAAAACAGGAAATGAGGTTTTAGATCTTTTGGATGAAGATGAGTACGATTTAATAATCATGGATGTTCAAATGCCTGAACTCGATGGCTTGAAAACCACCGAATTGCTTAGACAAAGACGGATTGAAATTCCGGTGCTTGGCCTCACAGCAAGCGTTTTAAAAGAAGAACAGGAAAAATGCCTGACGGCAGGAATGAATGGATTCGTTCAAAAACCGTTTAAAGCAGAGGTAATAACTGGTATTTTATGGCAACTGCTTCAGCCTCATCACCAACCAAAAGTGGGCATTGCTGATGACAGGTCAAAACGAAATGATGACCAGTTCTTGAAGTACATGCCAGAGAATCTGATTAAATTTGAAGAAGGCTTTAAAAAGAAGGAATTGGCAACCATTAAATCAGTTTCTCATCAAATGCGCCCACTGAGCATAGATAGCGGAATGAAAGAGCTGAATGCTACATTGATTGAACTGGAAAATGCCAACCTTTGGGATGCTGAAGTGGAGCGTGAAATCGAAACAGTAATAACGATCATTCGCGCTAAACTGAACCAAACCACTAAAAACACCGAATAAGATGGCGTTAAAAAGTGTAATAATTGATGACGATGCATATATAAGAGAAGAATTGAAAACCATGATTTCAGCTTCTTTTAGTGATGATATCAAACTACTTGGCACATTTTCAGAACCCCGATTAGGCCTTGATTTTATTCGGAAAAACGATGTGGATTTGATCTTTCTCGACATTTTTATGCCCGGTATGTCTGGCTTTGATCTCTTAGATAATCTTGGCAACACCAATGCAGCGATCATCTTTATCACCTCATTTAATGGTTATGCCATTCGGGCCATAAAATATAGTGCTTTAGATTACCTGCTGAAGCCTGTTAAAAGTGAAGAGCTGCGCGCCGCTATCAACCGACTTAACGAAAAAACGGAACGTCAGTTCCTGAATACCCGAATTTCTAATTTGCAACACAATCTTTTGGCAGAGAATGACGCGTCTATGCAGCTGGTTTTGGGGTCAAAACAAGGCGAACATCGATTTTCATTGAATGATATTATTCGCTGCGAAGCAGACTCAAACTATACACTCATTCACCTAAAGGCAAATAAAAAGTTTCTGGCTTCTAAAACATTGGGCGAGATTGAAGATATGCTTTCAGAATCCCGGTTTCTTAGGGTGCATAAATCTCACTTGGTAAATCCCGAATTTATTGATCATATTACGACCTCCAACGAATTGGTTTTGAATGAAGAAAGCCGTATACCCATTTCCCGAAGACGGGCAAGCGAAGTGAAGAATTTCTTAAAGAAATGATGATTTAAATGCCTTCTGAATTAGTTAAAATAAAAACCCCGGCTTTCACCGGGGCTTCGAATTCAAACTAAAACGAAAGGTTTTGGTTAAAGCTTTATCCATTTTTTGGCTCCAAATTGGCCATTGTCGAATTCAATGCGCATAAAATAAGTTCCTTTTGCTTCTGAACTCAAATCAACCGAGTGATTCTTTTCAGAAGTTTTGAGTTTCTCTGAATGAACAATCCTGCCTGCAATATCTATCACCTGGAGTGATATGGGATTTTCTGTTCCATGAAATTCTAGAATAAAAAATTCGCTTCCCGGATTGGGATAGAGAAGAAAACCGGCAGCTTCTTTTTCTTCGATGGTTGTAACAAGTACTTCCACACAATCTGAGACGGAAACACAATCTCCATTGGTGATTTCCAGAGAATAAGAACCACTTTCGGTCACCACATAAGTTGGCCCGGTGGCTTCGTCAATAAATTCCTCTGTGTTGCAATCTATCCAGCGAAAATCTCCGTCATATAGAGAAACCAGGGTGTTGCCATCCAGTGAGATTTCCGCAATATTCTGTACAATGGTCAATTGCAGCGTTACCACCGTATCCTGAAGGTCAATAACATACGTATCACTTTGGTCGAATGTCTGGCCATAAGCCGTATATTCATTGCATGCTGTGACAGTCTCGGTTACCTGCACAGCCGGCAAAGTTACTTTTGAAATGTAAATATTGTCGGCACCGCCTGAAGGGACAGAGCGGGCACTTACAACTAAGAATTTCCCGTCGGTGTACACCACATTAAAGTCTGAGTAAAAGGGCGCAAAAATATTGGTCAGCGCAATTACGCCGGCAGGATCCCACACCAAATCTCCATCAGTTGTTACCTTCTGCGCCATAAATCCGGGAGAGGCTTTGTGAGCGATGCACATGGTATTATTTTCGTCTAAGTCAAATTCAGGGTTTGGAATGTAGGTGTTTAAATCTGCCACTTCCACACCATTTTCTTCCCAAAGAATAACACCGTTTGTAGTGAATTTTTGTGCGTAAATAGCAGAATTGCCCACTACTCCCGGCCGGCTGTCGGCCCACGTGATATAGTAATTGCTTCCTGATTTTTTCCAATAAAAGTTATGTTGATTTCCATCAGCCACACAGATTAGCTTGGTAGTTGCATTCCAGCCTAAGGAGCCATTGGCTGCCAATAAACGACGGGCATAAAGATTTGTACTCGTTCCTTCCGGCCCACTGCCCTGCCAGACAAAAGTGATTCCGGTATTGTCGCCGATGCCACTGTATTGATAATTTAAACCTTGTGAGCCGGCGATAACGGATGTCCAAGCAGTCCATTGATTTACAAGATCGCTTTCGCCTGCTACAAGCATACATTTCATACCTGCACCTGACCCGTTTCCGTTGTTGTGATACACATATAAGCCTCCATTGTTATCAGACGAAATCCCAAAACCGCCAAAACCAGTCATAGAGGTGGGAACTGTTCCGCCATAAGGCCAAAGAAGATCACCATCTCCGTCGAATTTGGAGATTCTCAAAACATTTGCTCCGCCAATAACAGTGGCTTGTGAGGCGAGATAGTAAATTCCTGCCGACTCAACAAAAGCTATATTTGAAATACCATTTGTATAGTTTGAATCACCACGCAGTTTTAAAGTAGTTGACCATACAAAATCACCATTTACATTGAGTCGCTGCACAAAAACTCCATTGCCTGTATTGATCGCGCTGTATTGAACACTCCAGCCAATTAGAAATTGTCCATTTGCAACTGAAAGAATTCGGAAGATGTTGATCTGTCCATCATTATTTATAATCTCTTTTCCTCCTGACTCCCATTGGGGAACCCCTTGCTCGTTGTAATGTTGTCCGTATACATCCCATTGATTATTTCCGGTGCGGGCATCAAGCCAAAAGGTATAAATTCCTCCGGACCCATCGGCAAAAGATTGAACGCCTTTTTGGATACCCGTTTCCGTGCAAACGGCAATTGGTGCGGCCGGATCTGAATTCCATTGTCCAAAAGCGGAGCCGGATAGTAGTGTCAGCAAAATTCCAGTGTATTGTAAAATTGTTTTCATTTGACTTGTTTTTCGTTTAAGATTGATTGAATTCGAGAACCAATTTACCTGATGATAATGGAAGGCTCCTGACTTTTTGAGTTAACGCAACCCATATTGAGCGAACGGTAAAATGAAGATTAGTTGGTTTTTATATTATTGAAGCTATCCACATACTTCACAGAATTTGAAGTGAGATGCTTGTAATAGAGAAATCAAAACTTTGTCAATTTCAAAAATTCGATTGCTTGACCCCCACTCTATTTCCACTTATTCGCGGAAGCTTTTTTCATTTTCAATTTCTGCTTTAACCCTTTTTGTAATATCTGTTTTGGGATTGCTGAAAACGAATATGGTGGTTCTGTACTCTCTAGCCAGCGGGTTTTCTACCGAATCTGCTTTAGAGCCAGTTAGAAAGTAGGGCGTGGTGCGGATTAGTTCTTCATCGGCATCGTTATATTCTTTAACGCGAATTAAATTGTAAATATCCGTTTCGAATGTAAACCAGTTTATATAATCTGCATTAAACGAAAGTGCGCTGATTTTTTTATTTTTAGAATAGTAGTTTATGGCTCCTGCCTGGCCATAGTTATCGCATAATATGAGTGTGTGCTGCTTATTCGGTAATTCATTGTGAGCATCATCAACCTTCTCAGCTAGCTCCTGCCAGCCAAGCATATCGGCAAAATCTTGTGGCAGAGCATGGTTCTTACCATCTTCCCAGAGCAACAGACCCAAATCCCTGTACGCTGATTCTCTTTGGAGAATGTAATCAGGACTTTTTATGGAAAACACCTTATCAAACAAGAGGATATACAACACAATTGGAATGGCTAGAAGAACAGGTTTTAAAAATCGCGCACGCCCTGCACTTAATACATTGCCAAGAAAAACTACACCAAAAGAAATATAAATCGGATACAGCCCAACGGCATAATAACTTTTTGCCTTAAACCAGGTAAATGCAGCAAGAGTAAAGATGAGCGACCAGAAAAACAGACGAAATTTTTTATAAGGTGCATAAAACAAAAAGGCGTATAGCGAAGCAAGAATAGCCGGCAGAGCCCCGATAAAAAAGTAAGATTGCTCTTTAAGAAAATCTATTCTACTCACATTCACCAATTGTTTGGCTGCCAATTCTTTGAGATGATGAAAAACAGGAAATTCATTTTGATATTGCCAGATGAGATTTGGTAGAATGAGTAACATACCCAACGCCAGCGCAAAATAGAACTCCTTTTTTGCAAAAACCTTTCGGTGATAGGTAAGCAGTACCGCCGGAAAAAGGCCAATGAGCAAGAAAGCAATATTGTACTTATTTAAAAAACCCAATGCAAAAACAAGGCTACCGGCATAGAGCCATTTTACATTTTGAGAATTGATGTATTTGATGAGTACAAAATAAAAAGCTGTCCAGCAGAGAATATCTAATGAATTGGGCTGAAAAAGAAAGTTTAAGCGTACCAAAGCCGAAAGCAATAAACAGGTCGCTCCTAAAATCAAAGCGTATAAATTGCCTTTTAATTCTTCAATGGTTTTCCAGGCCAGCCAAATAGTGAGCGCCCCAAAAAGAGCCGGGAAAAACTTTATCCAAAACACACCGTTGCCGAGTATTTTTATAATGAAGGCAATCCACGAGGTAACCGGTGGCAGTGATTGAAAACCCCAGGCTAAATGATTGGCTTGATCTAAATGGAGATATTCATCGCGCTGGAGATCGTAGATGGGATTGTAAAGGATATACTGCATCAGGAATTTCAGCAATATAAAGCCTATTAAAATAGAGGTCTTTTTGGTCATTGAAGGAAGTGGTTAGTCTCGGAATGGTCTATTGGTCTGGTTGATTTTTTATAGAAGCAAATGTATCAGATTCAAAAATAAATCAAAATTTAAGAACATTCTTTTTACAGACGCATATAATTACTTTTCCGTGGGGCGAATCGACTATAAATCCATACTTCTAGATTTTGGATCTGCGATTAAAAATAGTAACTCAGCACCGAAAAATTGCATGTTCATCTCGCGGCTAACCCTCCAGTCCATCAAAATCTTGTTCTTTAAGCTCGATTATTTCATCTGTTTCACCATCTCTCAAGATCCAATCGGTGTAGAGATCAGAGAGTTTAATTATCAATATTATCCTCTTTTTTTTATCTGGGTTTTTTTCTAATAAACCTAAAATAATTGTTCGACCACTTGAGAAATGCGTTGTTGCCGCATTAGGACAGAGATTATTTGTCCATTTAGAATTGTAGAAACAGATAAAGTGGCCAGTAAGATTAATAATGTTATTTTCATTGTTTTGTCATTCAAGATTTAATTTTATTTCTGACCTTGCAAATGAAGCACCTACTGCCTTATACATCTTTGGAAGCGGTAAATTTTAGTCTTTCTCCTTGAATGAATTCTGCTATTGTTGTTGGTTCTCTACCCGTTATATTTTTAAAGCTGTCAGAAATTTCAGGCTCCTTTTGAAGTCTGGGTAAAAAATGAAGAATTGTCATTACCAGCGCAAAGCCCCTTTCAAGTTTTTCCTTACTCTTTTTAAAGTAAAAGAGTATCGGGTTTATATTTTTAAAAGTGATTTTTACACCTGTCAATGCGCTCATTAAATCAGTTACTTCCTTAAAGCTCTTATTTTCTGATCCTGTAACTTCATAAGCCTTGTTCTGATATTTATCAAAAGAGTTTATCAGTATCGCAGTGGCCTCTCCAATATTTTTGACGTCAATCCAGTTAAATTTCGCTTTTCCTGAAGGAAGGGTTATTGTTTTGCTAATCAATATTTCCGGTAGCAATGTAGTTGTCAAGTTTTGCATGAAGTAACCCGGGCGAACAAAAATGTAATTGAATTGAAATGATTTAATAAGTCGCTCAATTTTGTTATGAGGAATAACCCTACTTTTTTCGGCTCCCTGTACCGAAAGAAAAACAATATTCTTTACGCCGTTTTCCTTAGCTGATTCTAAAAGAGGCTTGAAGTATGCTGCAACTTGGGAGATATGTGGGGGTCTTAGAAGAAATAGAATTTCTATGTCTTTGAATGCTGAATGAAATGTATGGGTAGCTTCAATGTCAAACTGCCTAAAACTTAGGTTAGCGTTTTCAGGGATTTTTCTTCTGGCACTCTCAACATTTCGAACGGCTGCAATAATTTCAATATTTGTATTTAATCTGCTTAGATAGTGAATTACTTCTTTTCCAATATTACCGGTGGCACCTGTTATGAGTATTTGCTTCATTTTCATATAGTGCGACCTGTCGTATCTATAACACGCACAAAGTACCACTAATTCTCTTTAATTTTCAAATTCAACAAATAGTCAGTACACCTTCTATTTCTTAATGCGATCACTTAATGCGATCAAAGGTCATTTTTGGGAGAATTTGGTGGCTAGAGTTGATGGCAACATGTAGGCGGTCATTTATTCTTATACAATTCAGTGATCTTATTAAAATCCATTAAATCATCAATTTGATAGAAATAATTCAATTGCCATTTTTGAGTTTGTGTTGCTTGTTTACTTTTCGCTATATCCCAATTGGGGTAAACCCGAAATGCTCTTTTCCCTTCTTTCTTATCGGTTGAGATTATTCCCTTTTTTATAAGCAGCGATTTTGGAAAAACAAATTGACCAAACTCCTTTTCAGTCCGAACGTTGACAGTGAATAAATCAAATCGATCGGTTTCATGAAAAGGTTCAATCGGCCCTTTACCATTTCGCTTCCAGAACGTTACAAATTGCCCGATTTTTTTAGGGGTAATTTTGGCGTTTCTGCTTATGATATGGCGCCCGCTTAATTCATATTGGCAGGCATCATATTCTTTACTTTCCTTTTCTGGTCCGAAATCGGATATTTCAAACCCACATTTCTGGAAAACCTCTGTTCTGATCTTGTACAGGTTAGCGTTCATTTATTCTATTTCGGTTCTTTTTATGAACCTGATTATCTTAACAGTATTTCGAACGGTTCGCCTTAATTTTTGAATTGTGCCGCGTTCACATTTCTCGGTTCAAAGGTGAAATAACTATTGACTTATGCCTTGTGAAACAATCACTTGGCTGGGTTTAATTTCATTTGTAAGTATTTTCTATATTGTGGGTCTGACAGTGCCATTTTCATGCTTTCATCTTCCTGATTGTTAAGATCCTGCAAAGTATAATTCCCCAAGCCATGGGTCTTCATAGTGTTCAATCTCTCATTATAATTTTCTTCAAATTGCTCAATATCGCGGGTGGTCATGCCTATACTGTTATAAAGATCGCTCCTGTCAGCATTCAATTTCGACGCATAAACAGAATCGGTTAATGTTTCGTTTAATGCATTGTCGTCTTTACGTCGGTTTAATACTTCTTCATAATCGCGCAGGGTATCACTATCGTCATAGATTTCAACTTCACGATGTTCTTCCCTTTTCACCTCCCTTTCCGTGGGATTATTACATGAAGAAATTGCAATTAAACTAAGGGCGAGTATCGAGATTATACTTGTTTTCATAATTTTTTGTTGTTTGGTGAATGTACTTTTCATCTAGCTGTACATTGCTCAAAAATAGTTCCATATCGTTTTTGGCAATTAGCCAGGATTTTCAAAGGCAATAATGTAGATAATTCTACCGCATGGGGTTAATTTTCACCAAAAGATATGCAGAAATTCTTATTTTTTTTCGATTTTACCTTTTCATTATTATTGGATATGACGTAATATCTTGATAACAAACCAGTTCGTTATAGGCATTTACCAAGCCTTCAATTCCGCGAGCAACATTTTACAGTATTATTATTGGTCGGGAAATTGCAAAACATTAAGAACTGCAAATTTTTATTGAATTGATATGACTAAATCAAAATCAGCAAATTTTAGACTCACACATTTGCCAAAATTATTAAAGCAAACTTTTGTGGAATGGAATGGAGATAATCCGTGGCGCTTGAGTGCCATAGTAGCCTATTATGCCGTATTATCGCTACCCGGCCTGGTGGTTGTGATTATTAATACAGTAGGTGCTATTTGGGGAGTTGAGATTGTACAGGGAAGGCTAACCGATGAAATGTCTGCCGCTATTGGGCCTGGCGCGGCAGAGTCTGTTAAAGAAATAATTGAAAGCACTCAGGGAGGCGAAAAAAGTTTGATTTCAACCATTATCGGTGTAGCGACGCTTATTTTTGGAGCTACCGGAGTGTTTTATCATTTACAACTCTCTATAAATAAAGTCTGGGATTTACGCCAGGATGATAATGCCGGAATTAAAAAAGTAGTTATAGACCGGCTAATGGGTTTTGGATTTGTGCTAGTTGTAGGATTTTTGCTATTAATAAGTTTTGTGCTTTCTACCGCATTAGCCGTTTTAAACGGATATCTTGAAAGGATTTTTTCAGACTTTTCAGTTTATATAGCCATAGCAACTAGCGAAATTTTATCACTTGGGGTCGTTACCGTATTATTCGCGCTGCTTTATAAATTTCTTCCCGATGCTAAAATCCAATGGCGATCAGTATGGATAGGTGGTTTTCTTACGGCATTATTATTCACAATTGGTAAATATTTACTCGGTCTGTATTTTGGCTCTGCCGATCCGGGCTCCACCTACGGCGCGGCAGGTTCGATGGTCTTAATTTTACTTTGGGTTTCATATTCATGTCTCATCTTATTTTTCGGAGCCGAGTTTACTTGGGTATATGCAAATACTTACGGCCACAGCATTCAACCCAACGAGAAAGCGGTGTTTATTAATGAAAAGGATAGCAATGCTGACATGGAAGAGTCAGTAGCAACAGCAGATAAATTGGATCCCGACAAAAATGATTCAGCCTTATTTCTAAAGCTGAAAAGGAGGAATGAGAGAAGAAAACCAAATCAGAAGTAGTGCTTTGTGCTAATTTTTTTAGCGTCCAAAATTGTGTGTTGTGTGATGTATTTCTTTGCCATTATAAGAAAGCCATGGTAACCAATTTACACCACATTTTTGGGAATCATTTTACTCATTCTCTTAAAAGATTTATATTGTAAATCAGATACTTATCGAATGGTATAAGCCTTGCTATAAATTCGTTAATTAACCCCTTAAAGCAAACTTATGAAGTATTTAGCTCTAATAATGGCTCTGACCCTCGCTGGAATTGCCACTTCCGTGAATGGACAAACAGACAGAGATTATCAAAATTTGGAAAACTATGTAGACAGCGTAGAGAATAAAATGGGCAATAAAGCCGATGCCAATTGGGATAAAGTAGAAACCCGGTATGAAATGCTTAAAGCCAAAGTGGATGAAAAATCAGATGATTATAGTGATGAAATGGCTGACAAGTATGATAACCTTGAAGGTAGATATGAAGATTTCAAAAAAAATGCGCGTCAGAAATCAAACGATATAGAAGATCAAGCCGATAAACGCTTAACCAAAGCTGAAAAATGGCTCGCAGAAAACAAGGAAAAGACCAAAGACAATCTTGAAGATACCGGAGACGACTTAGAAGATGGCTGGGAAGATACTGAGGACTGGTTTAGCAAAAACTACGACAACCTAAAAGAAGGAACCCGCAAACGCTACGATGATCTGAAAGATAAGTTTGACAACGACTAAAGGATATGCATTTATCTGAATATTTAAAATGGTGTGGTAACAATTGGTGCTACACCATTTTTTGATTTTAAAATATGGCCAACCTCCATAATAAAATTCTTAAACCCCTACCCTATCAAAACCATATACTTACAACATGAAAAAGCAAGAAAATAAAAAACAACCCGATACGGATAAAATAGCCGACCTAAAAAAAGACTATAAAGATAAAACCGGAAAACCGCTTACCACTAATCAAGGTTTGAAAGTAAATGATACAAACAACTCATTAAAATCTGGAGAACGTGGGGCTACCCTGCTTGAAGATTTTCTACTGCGCGAGAAAATTACAAATTTTGACCATGAGCGCATTCCTGAAAGGGTGGTGCACGCCCGGGGAAGTGGAGCTCACGGACATTTTGAGCTGTATAAAAGCATGGATAAATATTCAAAAGCCGGCCTTTTTACAGATACCAATCGCAAAACTTCTGTTTTTGTGCGTTTCTCTACAGTAGCCGGTTCAAAAGGATCTGGCGATTTGGCAAGAGATGTGCGCGGTTTTGCAGTAAAATTTTACAATCCGGAAGGAACCTGGGATTTAGTGGGCAACAATATGCCAATATTTTTTATTCAGGACGCTATCAAGTTTCCGGATTTGATACATTCAGTAAAACCCGAACCGCACCGGGAAATTCCTCAGGCGGCTTCTGCCCACGATACTTTTTACGATTTTGTATCACTCTCTACCGAAACGCTGCACAATCACATATGGGTAATGAGCGACCGTGGTATTCCCCGCAGTTTTAGAATGATGGAAGGTTTTGGCATTCACACTTACCGACTGATTAATGAAGCAGGTAAATCGCATTTCGTGAAATTTCACTGGAAACCATTGCTTGGTGTGCATTCTGTAACCTGGGATGAAGCCGTGAAAATAAATGGTGCCGACTCTGACTTTCACCGCCGCGATCTTTGGGATGCCATCGACGCTGGCCATTTTCCAGAATGGGAATTAGGTTTTCAAATCGTGCCCGAAGAAGATGAGCACAAATACGACTTTGACCTTTTAGATCCTACCAAGCTAATTCCCGAAGAAATGGTACCTGTAATCAAAGTAGGTAAAATGACACTGAACAGAAATCCTGAAAATTTCTTTGCAGAAACAGAGCAAGTGGCATTTCTACCCGGACACATTGTACCAGGTATAGATTTTTCAAATGATCCATTACTGCAAGGCCGGTTATTTTCGTACCGCGATACACAATTGTCGCGTTTGGGAAGTCCTAATTTTCATCAAATACCTATAAACAGACCCATTGTAGAAACCCATAACAATGAGCGCGATGCCCACATGCAAACATCAATACCAAAAGGAAAAACAGCCTATTTTCCAAACAGTATAGGAGGTGGGTGCCCGCATTTGAGCAAAATTTCTGAAGGCGCGTTTCATACACATGAAGAGCGAATAGACGCTAAGAAGATCCGCACCCGAAGTGAAAGCTTTAGTGATCATTATTCTCAGCCAGCCCTGTTTTACCGCAGCCTGGCAGATTGGGAAAAGGATCACATAGCTGGCGCATATACATTTGAATTGGGTAAATGCACATATCCTCACATACAAGAACGCATGTTGTATCATATTAATCAAATAGATGAGACATTGGCTAAGAAGGTAGCTGAAGGATTGGGTTTGAAGATTCCTAAAAAAATAGATCAACCAGTAAATCAGGCCATAGGTGCTGATGCCGATGTAGAAAAACACCAACCCGGCAAGAAGAAAATCTATTTGGAAAAAGATCCGGCCCTTAGTCAGGCCAATACACGGTTTGAAAGCATTGCGACCCGGCAGGTTGCGGTACTGGTTGCAGACGGTTTTGACATGAAGGCTTACAAAAGCATGAAAAATGCGCTTGAAAAAGATGGCGCTATGCCTAAAGTTATTGCCCCCCATGGCGGCACCATAAAATGCGACCAAAAAATGGATCACAAGGTAGATGCAGCAATTGCCACCACAGAAAGCGTACTTTTTGATGCGGTGTATATTCCCGGAGGAAAAAAAGCTGTAGATGCACTACTGAAAGAAGCCAAGTTTACCAAGTTCGTGAATGAAGCTTTTAAGCATTGCAAAGCAATAGCCGCAGATGGTGACGGAGAGCGATTACTGGATAATACTTTTGTAAAAGAGAATAAAAAGGATAATGCCATACTTATCAATGCCAAACCCGAAGCATTTAAAAAGGCTATAGCCAAACACAGAAACTGGGACAGAATGGAAATAGCGAAGAATATACCGGTTTAAGCTTTCGGTATAAATACCCTTTTCTATAAATCATTAGTATATGAAAAACCCCTGAACTTATTTCAGGGGTTTTTCTTTTGGATGATTATAGCTGAAAGCCAAAAGTTAAGTATGCCCATCTTTTGAAGCCTACAGCTAAAAGCAGGTGGCTATTTCCCCACTTAATTCTCCCTCGAGGCCAGAGACTCAGGACTTGCGCCTATCTCTCAACTAAATTATTCCGCATCGAGCCGCTTTATGTAAGCCTTCATTTCTGCTATTTCCTTTTCCTGAGCTGCTATAATTCCGTCGGCGAGTTTTCTTACTTCCGGGTCAGTAATATTAGCCCAATTACTGGTAAGTAGACAATTAACAAAACCGTAGGACTGACATTCCGGAGCCACAAAATCATGACGCATCATTGGCCGCAGCATTGCAACTTCGTGAAGCGGTTTCAGGACTGCAGGAACTCCGTGCGGATGAAACAAATCAATGCAGCGAAGAGAGATTGCAATGAAAAACTAACTTAATAAAATCACAAACAAATTACTCGCTTTTCTTCCTGTCCTTCTCCATAAACGATTTCACCAAATCTTCATCACTTTGGTCAATATTTTCCAATCGCGCAGAGGCTTGCTCTGCCCATTTATCGCCGGGATATCTCTCAATCACGATGTGATAAGCTTCTTTGGCTTGCTCTTTTTGCTTTAAATCTTCATCGTAGGTAAATGCCATTAAAAAGGCCACTTCCGGATTTCTTTCGTAATCGGGATAGTCTGCAAGAATTTTATCGTAGAGTTTTATTGCTTTTACCGGAAGGTTTACCGCACGACTTATTGCTGCCGACTTATAAAGATATTCAGGAGTTTTCTTTTTGTCGCCAATAAATTTCTGGGTGTACTCATTGTAAGCTGCCATCAATTCGGCTGTTGGGGCATTATCCAAATCGGCATTTTCGTCATAAACAATTTTCTCCAGACTATCTATTTTGGCCATAAGCCGCTTGCTGTCTTGCACATTTGAAAGTAAATCGCTTTTCACAGATTCATCTTCTGTAGTACCGCAAGATAATAACAGGGTGCCTAAAAACAGGGCAAGTATATAAGTCAGTTTATTCATCGCTTTTTAGCTTTTAGTATTGGAAACTTCATTTTATAATTCACGTCAACTTCTCCTCTGGAAATACCTTGAAGTTTTCTTTTGAGCATTCTCTTTTTTAATGGATTGAGCAGATCGGTAAACAAGATACCATCGATATGATCATACTCATGCTGAATAATGCGTGCGGCATAACCGTCAAATTCCTTCTCTTGATAGTGCCAGTTGCGGTCGTAATATTGAATGCGTATAGTAGATTCGCGGTTTACATCCTCACGGATATTGGGAATACTTAGGCACCCCTCCTGAAAAAGCCATTCATCGCCTGCTCTATCAACTATTTGCGCGTTGATAAATACCTCTTTAAAATCTTTGACTTTCAAAGCTTCGGGGTCATCTTCATCTTCGCCGAAAGGCGAAGCATCAACAATAAAAAGCCGAATTGACTTTCCTATTTGAGGCGCTGCCAGCCCTACACCACTAGCATTGTACATGGTCTCAAACATGTTGTCTATTAACTTATCGAGCTCGGAATAATCTTTGGAAATGTCTGCGGCTTCCATTTTTAAAACTGTATCGCCGTATGCTAATATTGGTAAAATCATAATCTGCAAAAGTAATCAGAAGAATCAATCTCTAAAATCATTCTTGCTGTTTTACACATTAATTAATGAATATTTAATGGTTTTAGGTTCTATATTTTCTCTAACGATGCGATACATCCGCTTTTAAAGCCTCTCTCCCTACAGAATATTCTTTGCCTAAGAGATAATTTATACGGTCTATCAGCGCATCGATTTGCTCGAGATCCAGATCGTTTGCAATATATTTTTCGGCAGAGAAAATCATGCTCTGCATATATTTGGTAAGTAGGTTTTGATATTCTTGCTTATCCCTATCGGCGTAAGCGAGATTCTTTAGACTCTCAAGGATTTTAAGCATGATAGTGGCATCCGATTTCCCATACTCGCGAATTGGTGTAAGGTTAATGAAGAGTAGCTCTTCAAGCGTAGGCTCACGAAAAAAGATGAGCAGCTTGCCATCATCATCCGTTATATAATTTTTTTCATTCAAAGCCATTTTCTCAATAAAAAGAATGGACAACATATCTAGCGACTTAATGGCCGTAGCCGGATCGTTAATTCCGGGGCTCAGCGCTTTTACGGCTATCTCAGATATTTGCTTAAAGCCAAACAAATAGTGATCTGCCACATGCTCTTCGATATAAAAAATAAAACAACTGCGAATGGAATCTGCTGTTTCCACATCAATTTCTTTGCTCACCTTCACCATTGGGTAACCTGATACAAAAAAGAAACCCGGATTTTCGGTGATTTTTACTGTTATATCTTGTAGGCGGCAGATTTTGGCCAGACTTTTTAACTGAATTTGCTTCATATAACCACTGCCAGTTGCGTATATTGAGAACCAACCATCGGTATTTGGCATTTCGGCTGGCTTTTCAGGCATGCCTGAATGGCGGATTTGATGCAGCGTTTTCTTAAAAATGCGTTCTAGAACGTTATCAACTTGTATTGATTTGCTAATGGAGTCTATGAAATATACAAACATTCCGAGACAGGTGATTGCAAAAATCATGGCAAGCAAAATTCCTAGCGTTGGAATCTGATATTCGGCCGTTTCAGATTGGATATTCACGATGAGAATAAGGCAGTAAATGATTGTACCTAAGTACATCCCCAATACCACTTGATGCGATTTTTTAGTAATCAATCCGGGTATTACTCGGGGCGACAATGTTGAAGAGGCTCTGTTGAGCACAAGCATAACCATAGAAAAACTGAATACCATAAGCGAGAAAATACTTCCTGTAACAGTTCCCAAAATCAATCGGGCATTGTCTAAACCCTGCACCAACATGGGTTTTAATCCTTTTTTTAATTCAATAACAAAAGGAATATACTCAATTTGCATGATGAATAAGGAAAAGAGCAGAAATGCGACTGAAATAATAGCTGGGTAAAAGGCTATGCTGTTTACAATCTGAATATAAATTCTTCTAAAGAAGCGTGTAATCCAATTCATTTATATCTGGTAGGTGCTGAAGCTTTAAGAACAGAGATACAGCGATTATGTTGATTAAAAGTAAACTAAATTGATGAATATCCCTAAGCTCATAGCCACTGCACCAGAACCAGATGGTTACTAGAGCACGACGATCTGATTAATGAGGCCTGTTATAGTCTTGCCGAAGTTTGTAACTTTGCGGCACAAGAATATTCCATGTCAGAAGATATTAAGAACCCGCCCCGGGAAAAGCGCACCGTTTCCAAAGAGATCCTCTTAAAAGCATGGGAGCTGATGAATACAGCCAATGCAATGACGGTGCTTTTTGAAAAAAACAAGGAAGTTACTGCAAAGTATGTTCACGCCACAAGCCGCGGTCATGAAGCCATTCAGCTGGCTTGTGGAATGCAATTAAAGCCTCAAGATTTTGTTTATCCTTATTACCGCGATGATTCAATTTTGCTCGGCATTGGCATTACGCCTAAAGAGCTGATGTTGCAGTTACTAGCTAAAAAAACAGATCCGTTTTCTGGAGGCCGCACCTATTATTCACATCCGAGCTTGCGCCGGGAAGGAATGCCAAAAATTCCACACAACTCAAGCGCCACGGGTATGCAAGCTATTCCCAGCGCCGGTGCAGCACTTGGAATTCAGTACCGTGAAAAATTTGAATTGGACGAGAGCACCGACGAGAAACCAATTGTAGTTTGTTCTATTGGCGATGCTGCAATGACCGAAGGTGAAATAAGTGAAGCATTGCAAATGGCCGCACTGAAACAGCTGCCCTATATTTTTCTCGTTCAGGATAATGAATGGGACATTTCTGCCAGCGCAGATGAAGTGAGAGCAAATGATGCCGCATGGTACGCGCGAGGTTTCAAAGGAATTGAAGTGCGCTCTATCGATGGAACTGATTTCGAAACTTGCTGGAATACTATAAATGATGTTTTTACGATGGTAAGGAAAGATCGTCGCCCGTTTTTGATTCACGCAAAAGTGCCTCTGCTAAACCACCACACTTCGGGAGTGCGCAAAGAAACGTACCGCGATGACTTAGATGAGCATAAAAAAAGGGATCCGCTTCCAAAGTTGGAGAGCTTTCTTTCAAAAATTGGTTTTGAGTCTGACGAGCTGGAAGAAATTGTTTCGAGAGCTACAAAAAATGTAGAAAACGATTATCAGGCTGCATTAAACGATCCTGATCCAAAACCTGAAGACCTTTTTACATTCGATTTTGCTCCTACTCCGATAACGGAAGAAAAAGGAAACCGCGCACCAAAAGATGCAGAACTCACCCTCATGGTCGATTGTGCCTTATTTGCTGTTCAGGAAATTTTGGAAGACCATCCCGAAGCTCTTCTTTACGGGCAGGATGTTGGTAGGCGTTTGGGAGGTGTTTTTCGCGAAGCGGCTACCCTCGCTAAAAAATTTGGCGACGACCGTGTTTTCAATACGCCTATTATGGAGGCTTTCATTATTGGAAGTACGGTAGGTATGGCTGCCACTGGCTGTAAGCCGATTGTAGAAGTGCAGTTTGCAGATTATATCTGGCCGGGTCTCAACCAGCTTTTCACCGAGGTGAGCAGAAGTTATTATTTATCAGACGGAAAATGGCCTGCGAGTGCCGTAATACGCGTTCCTATTGGAGCATATGGAAGTGGTGGCCCTTACCACTCATCTAGTGTAGAGTCTGTTTTGAGTAACATCCGGGGCATTAAAGTGGTGTACCCAAGCTGCGGTGCCGATCTGAAAGGACTTTTGAAATCCGCTTATTACGACCCCAATCCCGTAGTAGTATTGGAGCATAAAGGTTTATACTGGAGTAAAATACCGGGTACATCTAAGGCTAAGTCTAAGTTACCGGATCGTGAGTATGTTATTCCAATCGGCAAAGGCAGAATAGTGTTGGAGGCTGATCAGAATGAAATTGAAGCCGGAAATTCGCTCGTGGTGGTAACATACGGAATGGGTGTTTATTGGGCTCAGTCAGCAGCTAAAGATTTTCCGGGAAGGATAGAAGTAATAGACCTTCGTTCGATTTCACCTTGGGATAAAGAATTGGTATTCAAAGCGGTAAGCACTCACGGTAAATGTTTGCTCGTAACGGAAGAGCCAATAGGATGTTCATTTGCCCGTGGTATCGCCGGCGACATTCAAGATGCTTGCTTTCAATTTCTCGATGCTCCGGTACGCACTATTGGATCAGAAGATTTGCCTGCTATTCCATTAAATTCAACTTTGGAGGAAGCTATGATTCCAAATGCAGACAAAGTAAAAGATGCGCTGAACAGTTTGTTTGATTACTAATTGTCAAACAATATTGGTAGATATGAGTTAAAGAAGGGAGTTAAGATTTTAATATTGTCTGAATGGAGCATAGTTAGTACTTTTGCACCGCGAAAAACCCAGAGATGTCACATTTCCATAAAGTAAAGATTAAAGATATTAGGCGTGAAACGAATGATTGCGTTTCTATTGCCCTCGATATTCCAGCCGAACTGAAAGATAATTTTGTTTACAAACAAGGTCAATATATCACCTTAAAATTAACTATTCGCGGTGAAGAACTTCGCCGTTCTTACTCTGCCTGCTCAAGTCCTGTAGCAGATTCTGATCTACGCATTGCTGTAAAAGCAGTTGAAAACGGAAAAGTAAGTACTTTTCTCAACAATGGAATTTCTGTAGGCCAGGAGCTGGAAGTAATGAACCCAATGGGAAATTTCTTTGTAGAAATGCCCTCCGATAAGGAACAACACTTCGTTGCCTTTGCTGCCGGTAGTGGAATCACTCCTATTCTTTCGCTTCTAAAAACGGCTCTGGCGGTTAATGAAACAAATAAGTTCAGCCTCTTTTACGGAAATAAAAGTACTGATGATATTATTTTCAAACAGGAGCTTAACGAGCTGGTAGTCAAATACGAAAACCGCCTTCAGGTACACCATATTCTAAGTCGCGAAAAGACTGCAGACAAATTATTTGAAGGAAGAATATCACCTGAAAAATGTCTGGATCTTCTCATGAATTTTGAAGAAATTCAAAATGCTGATGCTTACTTTCTATGTGGTCCTTATGATATGACAATGGGTTTGAAAGACAAACTTATTGAATTCGGAATACCTAAGGAAAAAGTTCACTTCGAGCTTTTCACCACTGTTGAAAAAGAAACTGGCCCTGAAATAGGTGAAAGCCCTTCAACTTCTACAGACACCAAAGTTACAATTGTGCTTGATGGAGAAGAAACAGAGTTAACGATTAGCGGCAACGAATCTGTTCTTGACGCCGCCCTTGATGCGGGTCTTGACGCTCCATATGCTTGTACCGGTGGTTCTTGTTGCACGTGCAGAGCCAAACTTATGGAAGGCTCTGTAAAAATGGATGTGAATTATGCGCTTACTGATCAGGAAGTTGAAAATGGATATATTCTTACCTGCCAGTCTCACCCCACATCGCCCAAGATTGTGGTAGATTACGACGAGCCGTAATTAATTTTGCTCTATTCTACCAGTCATCGACTTTTCAGGGACTATTTCCATAAAGAAATAAACAACCTCTACAATCGAGCCGAAAAATATGAGCAGAAGTATCCAAATTACTTTCATGGTAATACTTATGTACTTATTGGTACCGGCATGAACCAGGTAAAATATCAGCACACCGCAGCTCAATACCCCGAGCACAATTGCCATAATAATAAATTTCCCTATCGAAAGCATCAATAGCTGTTCTATCTCTGCTTCGTTTCCACCTATAATTACGGGCAAGAATGTCGAAAAAAACCAAATCAGCGCAAATAGCCCTATAAACAGTTGTGCAATAGTGAGTATTCCGATGATGATTTTACCTGTTTGTGATATTTTCATGGATCTTATGTCTTTTATGAGTCAAATATATTTATCAAGACAGGCTTTTCATTCAATTTTGTTTAGAGCGGCATAAAAATGTGATTAACGGAAAAATCACCTGCTCGAATTGATTCTAATACTTATTTTCGCGACGTATGAGAAAGGGATTTTTATTCGCTCCGGCAGACATTGCTCCACTGGCCATTTTCCGGATATTGATGGGGCTGCTTATGGCCGCCGAAGGTTTTGGCGCAATTCTTACCGGATGGGTGCGTCAGAATTATGTTGAAAGAGATTTTACTTTTAATTTTATGGGATTTGACTTTCTTCAAATGCTTGTTGGCCCCCAGGCCTATGTTCTATTCGCGCTCCTCGGCGTATTCGGTCTTTGTATCGCACTTGGATTTAGGTACAAATTTGCAATTATAGGTTTTACCATTCTTTGGGCATGCGCCTATTTTGGACAAAAAACCAGTTACAACAATCACTACTATTTGCTTTTGCTCGTGTGCTTCCTGTTTATTCTCGTTCCAGCGCACAGGTATGCTTCCGCAGATGTAAAATCGGGAAGAGTTCAACAATCCCAAGTTACGCCTTATTGGACTATTTGGGTCTTTAAATTTCTATTGCTCATTGTCTATTTTTACGCAGCTATTGCCAAAATTTATCCCGACTGGATTGAGGGTAAGGCAGTTGAGATTTTTCTTACTGGCAAAAAAGATTGGCCACTGTTGGGAATGGTTGCCGACAAAACCTGGTTTTTTCTTCTGCTTTCTTATGGTGGTATCGTGTTTGATCTTTTGGTAATTCCTGCTCTGTGGTTCAAACCCACCAGAAAAATTGCTTTTGTGATATCCATTTTCTTCCATCTCTTTAATTCGGTGGTTTTTCATATTGGCATTTTTCCATACATGATGCTCATTACGTCAGTTTTATTCTTCGAGCCCGCTTTTATAAGAAAGATGTTTTTCAGAAACTCGATAGATATTTCGCATCTCAAAGTTGCAAATTACCTCAATAATAAATTGGTTTACAGCCTGCTTATACCATTTTTTGCAGGAATGATCCTGCTTCCACTCCGCCCGTTTTACTTTCCCGGCTCTTCTCATTGGACAGAAGAAGGACACCGACTCTCGTGGCATATGATGCTCAGATCAAAATACGGAACAATTTACTATGAAGTAAAGCGCAGTGATACAGGAAAAACGGAAAGGATAAATCCTGAAGATAGAATGTGGAATAAATCTGCCCGCAAACTTGCTACTCGACCCGACATGGCCTGGCAGTATGCTCAGAGATTAAAACGCGAATACAATGATATAGGAGTTGAAGTAGAGGTTTACGCTTTCGCGAATGCCAGCTTAAACGGGCGTGAACTCAAGCCACTAATTGACTCTAAAACAGATTTGGCAGCCGTAAAATGGAGAACTTTTTCTCACAATGAATGGATACTGTTGCATCCAGATCTTTAGAGAATATTCTAATTTAGAGGGTTATTCCACTTTCTTAAAACCGAGTAATTCCTCATCGTTCTTGAAAAAATGCATTCTCTCCTCTTCTATTTTTACCTTGTTTGTAGAATTTAATGCTTCCACAAAAATGCTTTCGTCTTTGCCCGGACAGGCCATCTTAGTCATGGGGCCCATTGTTATTTCCACACCTCCATCCAGCACTTTAAATCTCGCACTGTATTGATTGCAACCTGTTGATCCACTAAAAGTGCTGCTATCATTAAAAATTATGCTCGGCGATCCCCGCATATAGTCAATGTCGCTGATGGTATCGCCGTGCATGGTTTCTACCATCCAAGTACCACCGGGGATTTTATTCTCAGCCTGTACTTCTTTTTTATTCTTGCACGAATTCACTCCCGGAAAAGCAAGGATTGCTAAAATCGCGATTGCTAGAAAATTTCTCATAAAAAAAAACCGGCATAAGAGCCGGCTCAAATTTGCTAATATTTTTTATTCTTTCAGCAATTTAGATTTTTCAACCCAGTTCTTAAACTGTTCGCGTTGGCTATCAGTTAATAGCTTTTGCACATTTTCTTGGTACTGCATTTTGTAGTTTTCCATTGCCGCAACTACCTTATCCGTTTTGTTTTCAACTTTATCAAATCGGGATTGCTGCTCTACAAGCGTATAATTCTGGCGATAGATAGCAATTTCCTGATCATCAGTTAAATCAAGTGCAGCGACCATTTTGGTGGTTTCAGCTTTAGCCATTTTCTCAATCTCTTTTGAGCTTTGGGCATTCACGTAAGTATAAGAGAACAATACAAGAGTAAGTAAGAGTAATTTAGATTTCATGATTGATTTTGAATTAATTATTAATTGATTTCGCGTTTTCAGATCACTAATTTAATATAAGTTATTGACATATGGCAATCTCTGTGAATTGATGACGTAAAGAAAAACTTATAGATGCACAAAATTGTCGAAAAGATTGAATTTAATATAAAATTGGGTGGCAAAATGGAATTTTTAACTTTGCGCAAAATTTGGGATTGAAAAATACAGTTAAAAGACTTTTACAGCGGCTGCTCGGCTTTAATACCTATCTTAAAATCTTTGCACGATATAAAATTGCTACTCTCAAAAGTGATAAAAAGGAGGGCGATTTCTTTGCGTTTATGTCTTTACTTAAGAATGAAGGACTGATTCTAGATATTGGGGCCAACCTGGGAATTATGACCTGGCACTTGCTAAAGGATTTCTCCAATGCAGAAATCTGGGCGTTTGAGCCCATTCCCGAAAACAATAAAATACTTCACGCTGTTACTGAAAAGTGTCAACACCAACGCTTCCGGATTTTTGATTGTGCACTAGGAGATAAACCAGGCATAGCTAAAATGGTTCTGCCTAATGTTTCGAAGGTCAAAATGCAGGGGCTTAGCCATATTGTACACGAATCTATTGGTGAATTTAATCAGGGCGATTTCTATGAAGTTGAAATTGATACCCTTGATAATTTAATTGACAGCACCAAGAAAGTTCAGGGAATTAAGCTCGATGTTGAGAATTTTGAATACTTCGTACTGAAAGGTGGAGAAGAATTAATAGAACGTGACAAGCCAATTATTTACACCGAACTTTGGGTTAATGAAAACCGCGAAAAATGCCTGAATTTTATTAAAACAAAGGGCTACGCCGTCAAAGTGCACGTGGGCAATAAATTAATTGATTTTTCTCCTGAAACTTATTCTGGTCAAAATTTCTTTTTTATACCCAATTAGCGATTCTTCATTTATCAGGGTACTTTATTAAACCAGGGCAATAATTTAGGTCCCGGTTTAAACCGCTTCACAAAGTTTAATCTGATATTTGATATGCCATAATCAGCATTGAGCAAGCGGCTATCGGTACTTGTGGTGATATTGTTGTAAACAATACTCAACCCCAAATACCAATTATTGTCGTTGTAACCGAAAGCAAATCGAGCGAATGCACCAAAATCTCCTTGAAAATCGGTTCTCGTTCCTTTATCGGGATGATAAGCCGTATTATATCCCATTCCATAGTTCACCGTAAGCGATGCCATAGCAAAAAACTTTTTGGCAATGACCAAATTATAAGCATAACCGATGGTAGGTCCGGCTTTTAAAAATCCGATTTTTTCGTAGCCCTTCATTTCCACAAATACTGAATCATCAATAAACGATGGTACCAACGCACTATCGGCATTCACCAAGCCGTAATACGCCTCGGCACCTGCCAGAAAAGACCCCGATGACTTAAGCTGCCGCTCGTTTTGAATCAGCGAAGAGCGGTAAGAAAATTTTTTATTATTGAAGACATATAGACCTGACAAGCCAAAAATTTGCACATAGATATCGGGTCGCACATAATAAGGATCGCGATAGTTTTGGTTGAGTGTAAGAGTGTTCTCTAAATACATCCCTTTATAAAACTGGCCAAAGAAATCGATAACGAGCTTGCGCGTGTACACATGCGACTGCAAATCGAGATACCGCGTTTTACCCTGTCCTTCGTCTGGATTGAGAATCCTGAAACCATAAGCCAGATTGAGTGTAAAAGATTTTACCGTTGCACCAATCCCAAAGTTCAACGAAGTATTCGGCTGGTAATCAAGATCAGTGCTTTCCTGATTGTCTGTAAGTGCCAGACTAGTAGCTTTTTGAGATAAATATACTCGTGTGGTAATTAATTCGGGATACGACTCTATATAAAGTGAATCAAAGTCAATCGAGCCGTTAGGCGCATATCCCCCTTCAAGAGATTGTGCACCTAAAAAATGAACGGAAGCCATAAGCCCTGTAAAAATAACTGCTTTTAAAAATCGTGGAAACCGCATAGTAAAATAGTTCATGGCAAATTTGCATAAAAATCTTAAAGATGAGCTAGGTGAGATTGGATTTTGCGCTCCTTAAAAACTGAAAAGACAATTTGCTGACGGTTTTCATAAAAAAAACCCGGATTACAAGTTTCTGGGTTAAACTTTCAAATTCTGGTATTACTTTCGCGCCTATGCGGATTATCAAAATGTACTTAAAAAGTTACAGTGGTTTAACTACACCTGCATGGATGCTTGCCCTTGTTTTGTTGATAAACCGTAGCGGATCAATGGTATTGCCGTTTTTGAGTTTGTACTTGAAAGATGAACTCAATTTAAGCATTGAAGACGTGGCTTTTATTCTCACTATGTTTGGTTTTGGTTCGCTGGTTGGTTCCTATCTCGGTGGTCACTTAACCGACAAAATTGGAACCTTCGCTGTGCAGTTTTGGTCATTGATTCTAACAGCGGTGGGTTTCGTTCTGATAGCTCATTTGCGATCTGTAACAGAACTAGCCATCGGATTTTTTGCTATTACTGTAATCTCAGACTCGTTTAGACCTGCAAATGCTGCCGCAGTTGCTAAACACGCCAAGCCCGAAAATCTTACTCGTGCTTATTCGCTAAATCGGATGGCTATAAACCTGGGCTTTGCAATAGGCCCTGCCGCCGGTGGTTTGCTTGCCGCCATTAGTTACGATTGGTTATTCTATGTAGATGCAGTTTCCTGTGCCTTGGCGGCAATTGTATTTGCATTATATTTTTATAAAAGGCGATTCAAAAAAGCAATAATTTTAAATCAGACGGAAATGACAACAGCGAAATCGCCTTTTAAGGATTTCCGTTTTGTGCTTTTTACCATTCTTACAGTTGGCTATGGCGTGGTATTCTTTCAATTTTTATTTACGCTTCCTGTTTATTACCGCGATTATTATCTGCTTTCTGAAAGCGCAATAGGCTGGCTGCTGGCGTTAAACGGTTTTGTGGTTTTTGCTCTTGAAATGCCCCTGGTTTATATTTTTGGAAAGCGGTTTGCTTTGAGATCCACTATCCTTAACGGTTGCCTGCTGTTGGTAGCTTCATTTATGTTTTTAAATCTGGCCGATGGAATAATTATCTTAATCATTGCTATGGTTTTTCTGAGCGTATCAGAAATTCTTGTTATGCCATTTCTTACCACCTACACAGCAAATCGTGGTGGTGAAGCATCGCGGGGTAAGTATTTGGGAATGTATAGTATGGGTTATTCGGTATCGTTTATTGTGGCACCCGCTCTGGGTCTATTTATGATTAAGAATTACGATTTTCACGGTTTATGGTGGCTCGTATCTGCATTATGTGTTTTGGTGGGAATAGGTTTTTATTACCTCATTCCCACCGGAAAGCTAAAAACTGAAGCGGCAAAGATAATCGACGAATCTGAAAGACAAAACAGCTTATAGGTTATTGGCTTCTAACCATTTAAGCCCCTCAATTCTTCCTATTTCAAATAATTTTTCACTATTGGTAAAATCGAATAGTTGAAATTCGCTGTTGAGTTCAGGCCGTATTAATGAATCGCATTCTGCCATTCCTATACGGCTATTGTTGTTGAGCATAATGTAGAACACCTCTATAGCGACATTTTTCATGTTTTTGAGATCGGAGGTGAAATTCCCAAAGTTCACTTCAACACCCAATACCTTGTCGCAATAATTCTTACAAGCTAATGCCGGGAGATTGTCAATTACTCCACCATCAATATATTTGTCTTCATTTATTTCGACGGGAGCAAATAAAACGGGTATACTCGCCGAGGCAATAACAGGTTGGTGTAAAGATCCTGAATTAAAGATTACAATTTCATGTCGGCTTAAATTTGTAGCAGCAACAGAGAAAGGAAGATTCAACTCTTCAAAAGTTTGAGGCAGATGTTTCTGGAGTACTTTTTTTAGATAACTCATTTCGAGGAAGCCCGAAAAGCTTGCTTTCAGGCTAAACATGCCCAAAAAACCACGATCTGAAATTAGCTCCAACATCTTTTCAGGTTTCATACCACTTGCATACAAGGCACCTATTATTGCACCTATACTTGTGCCTGAAACACACACCGGCTTAAAGCCCTTTTCTTCAAAAGCTTGCAAAACGCCAATATGAATAATGCCTCTTGCACCACCGCCGCTTAAAGCAAGACCCCAATTTACCTGATTTTCCATAGAATTGTAGCAAATATAAGGAGTGATTTGAAACGGTATAGGTTTAAAGTATAATTTGGCACGAAATTTATACCTCTCCGTAAAAACAAATAAAAATGAAAGTTCTAAAACCAACGCTCTACTTCCTTTCCTTCCTTTTTTTGATTAGTTGTAGTTCTAAATCGCATCTAGGAGAAAAAGTAAAGGAACCCTTTACCGGATCTAAATACGAATCAAGTAGCCGCTACTTTAGAGGAACCGGAAAAGGGGTAAGTATAAAAGACAATATTGCGCGAAGCAAAGCTGATTTGGATGCTAAAAACCAGCTTGCATCGCAGGTAAGCACAACAATGAAAAATGTGACCGATCAATATCTGGGACAAACCGAAAATGAAAACTCAACAGAGGTAGCCGATAAATTTCAGAGCTTAACCCGTGAAGTGATGAACACAGGACTGGCTGACTTAAGAAAAATAGGTGAGGAAAAATATCACGATGGCACCAATTACACTGTTTTTGTAGCATATGAAATTAATAAAAACGCAATGTTTCGATTTATGAAAAAACAGGCAAAAACAGATTCTAAGATTGATAAGCAAACACTCAAAACGATAGAAGATATTCTAGATCGCCAGATTGCTGAAACTGAGGAATAAATTGCGTATCGACATTCTATAAAAAATTAAGGGGAGCCATAAATGACTCCCCTATTTTTAGGCCTTCTTCCGGCAAAACCGGAGTGAACATTAACCAAAACCTAATCAACCATGATTCAGAAGGCCAAAATATTTTTGTTTCTGATACTAGTTGTTAGAACACCAAAGAATGGAATATGTTTTTGATGTTCGAATGTTTTCGTTAATAATCACAAAAAGTATATCCAGAAGGTGTTTTAGGTGATCCGAATTCCAGAAGCAACAAGATCCATATGCTCTGGATGCTTTTTCAAATAAGATTTTACGTAAGGACAAACCGGAATCATGCGCATATTGTTTTCCCGGACGTAGTCAAATACATGCTGCACGAGAATTCCTGCCACTCCCCGCCCCTGAAGTGTTTCGGGAACTTCGGTGTGATTTATAAAAATTTTTCCTTCTTTATTGCTTCTGTATTCAAGCACGGCATGTTGGTCGTCTATAATTGCGTCAAAAGTTTGACGCTCTTCATCATGATCGAAAGTTATATCTTTCAGATCCACCTTGTTTTTTTCGTTTCGATTATCGCTCATAATAGATGAATGGATTTCTGTTTTAAATACTTGGTAAGCGTAGCTTGAAATCCTAATAATTTCTTGTTTTCAGAGACTTAATCGAGAATTCATAGCTATCAACATCTGCAAATTTAAGGTTTATACGTAAACTTTCCTATTTCAATGATTTAAACGCTACACATCATAATCCTTTGCAGGAAATTCATGGCTACTTATCAAGGTCAGAGTAAATTTTCGTCAAATCTTCTACTAACATCCTTTCATAAAAGCTATAATTCAAAAATTCAAAGGGTAGGATTTGTTAAAAAGTATATAAGGCTCAAAAACATTCTTCGATAAAAACCAACTTTTTAAGGATAAGCACCGTAGATAAATCGGTTAGCTATCCATTTTACTTTTGTGTACAATTATGCATGCGTAAACAACCGATGGCTGAAAAAAACAAAGTACTTTTGCCCTGACTAAAAATGATAAATTATCCCCTTTTTCACTTATGAAATTCCTTTCTGTATTTATAATTGCAATACTTCTTACCAGTTCTTTTACAGCTTTTTCGCAAGATGAACCTGAAACGCCCAACGATCTTCAGAATCAGTTTCAAGAGATGAAATCAAGCTCAAATAACTACCAAATTTATAAGGTGGTGAAAGAAACTAGCCTTGACGACTTTTGGAAAAGCGTAGCTGATACACTTATAGAAGACAGAAATCAAATTCAATCGCTAAAGGCCGAAGTGGCTGGACTAAATAATGAATTATCTGAATTAAAAAATCAGGTTAGCGAGCGCGACGCAAGTCTTGAAGAACAAGAATATCAAATTGAACATATGAGCTTTTTGGGTATGGGATTAACAAAGGGAACCTATGTTACCTTTACCTGGGTTTTGATTTTCATTCTTTTCATTGCTGCACTTATTTTATATTTCAGATTTAACTCGGCCAACAAGATTACTGTAAAGGCTAAGAATGATTATAATTCTCTAGACGAAGAATTTGAAGCCCACAAAAAGCGCTCGCGTGAAACAGAATCAAAAATCAAACGCGAACTTCAAACCGAATTAAATACAGTACAGGAATTGAAGCAAAAGCTGGGAGAGGCATAAGTGGTTGTTAATTAAACTTCTATCCTTATACCCAAAGCGTTTATTACTTTTTTTTCAGCATTCAGAAACCTTTTATTAAAAGGGCTCGTAGGAATTGATAGCAATTGAAATCCCTGCACCATGACTGAAACCACACTATCAAGAAATCAAAGCCGGAAAAGCGTTAAGCTTTCATATTCTACAAAACTTATTTTCTATTCTGTTCTGGGTATTCATTTGCCATTGGTAGGTTTTATAAGTTTTGTAAAATTATCGAGTCTTGCAATAGAACCATCCGCTATAATTTCGCTCTTGCTTTTTCTAACAGTCGGCGCCACGCTCATTACAGTTCCTATAATTAATCGGATTTTGAATCCATTAAAGGCAAGTTCAAAAGTTCTCGAAGATTATTATGGTGAAGATATATTACCAAAGCCGGCACAATATAATGCCGAGCGAAGCCACACGTATCTCACAAGGCTTCAGCGCACTGTAATTAGTCTACACGGTCATATTCAGGAAAAAAAAGATTTATCACGCTTACTCTCACAAGATTTAAGACAACCTTTTGCACAGATGATGGGAATATTTGAAATAATTAAACTGGAAGAAGATCATTTAAAAATTAATGCTTATTGCAATCAGATGATTGCTGAAGGAAAAAAGCAACTTGGATTTTTAGAATATGTACTTGATGAACTCAACACGAGCCATACTGAAGAGTCGACAATAGAAAGGTCTTATATTACCGTAAATGAATTGATTAACAATGCTGTTGAAAGCTCAAACACAACAGCCAGGAACAAAAATGTATCATTCATGATTGCGAGTAGATGCAATCCGGTACTGGAATTGGAAGAAATGGAAAGCACAGAGGCATTGACCAAAGTTTTGGCCAATTCTATTAAATATTCGTTTCCTAAAGGAGTTGTGAAAATTCAAACAGCTATGGAAAAGAACTTTGTAGAAATTACCGTTTCCGATTCCGGAATGGGATTTGAAAAGGAAGAGCGAAAAACACTGTTTAAAAGATTCGTTAGAGCTCAAACGGGAACACAGGGCGAAGACTCAACTAAACACTCTCTATATACCGCCAAGGAAACCATTGAAAAGCAAGGCGGCACAATAGAACTAAGCAGCGACGGACGTGGAACCGGGTCTTCTTTTAAAATTATTCTGCCTTTAACATATTGATCTATAAAAAAAAAAATTCTGAAATATTGAATTAGAAAAAAACCCTTTGAGACATCTCAAAGGGTTTTTTAATTGAATTACTATTTTGAAGTTTATTCCTCTTTTGAAGTTTATTCCTCCGAAATATCGTCTTCGTCCTGAACGTCATCTGAAGAAGTATCAGAATCATCGTCATTCAAGGTATCAGATGAAGCACTTATAATGTTTCCATTTTCATCCAAAATCTCATCTAACACTTCATCTGCATCTTCTGAAACTTCCACTTTGGCTACAGCTGCAATCTCATCGCCATTTCTAAGGTTTATCAGGCGCACTCCCTGGGTAGCACGACCCATTACGCGAAGCTGATTTACACTCATCCGAATGGTAATCCCACTCTTATTGATAATCATCAAATCGTCGCTATCAATTACAGATTTAATAGCAATAAGCGCACCTGTTTTATCAGTGATATTCATGGTTTTAACACCTTTACCACCGCGATTGGTTATACGATAATCGTCAACTTGACTGCGTTTTCCATAACCCTTTTCAGAAACTACAAGCACATTTGTATCAGGGTCATTTATACAAATCATACCGATTACTTCATCATCTTTCCCTTCAAGAGTAACTCCTTTCACACCTTGAGAATTTCGACCTACTGCCCTAACTTTTTCTTCGTTAAAGCGAATAGCTTTACCGCTTTTCTTGGCAAGGATTATTTCAGTCGTTCCGTTGGTTAATCGCGCTTCAAGCAATTGATCACCATCTTTTATAGTAATGGCATTAATCCCATTCTGGCGCGGACGTGAATAAGCTTCAAGCGAAGTTTTCTTCACAACGCCATTCTTGGTAGCCATTATTACATTGTGAGCATTGATGTACTCATCATCACGCAAGTCTTTGGTATTGATGTACGCCTTGATTTTATCGTCCTGCTCAATATTAATCAGGTTTTGGATAGCTCTTCCTTTCGATGTTTTCGATCCTTCAGGAATTTCAAAAATACGCATCCAGAAACATTTCCCTTTTTCGGTGAAAATCAGTAGATAATTGTGGTTTGTTGCCACAAATAGGTGCTCAAGGAAATCTGCATCTCTGGTTGTGCTTCCACGAGATCCTACTCCACCGCGACTCTGCGTTTTGTATTCGCTTAGCGACGTACGTTTAATATAACCCAAATGAGATATCGTTACTACCACTTCTTCGTCAGGAATCAAGTCTTCAATACTCATTTCGCTTGCAGAGTATTCTATTACAGATCTTCTTTCGTCGCCATATTTATCACGAACTTCAATCAATTCCGTTTTAATAATCTCCATACGAAGCTCTTCGCTATTCAAAACCGAATTTAAATAATCGATCAACTTCATAAGTTCTGCGTGCTCTTCGCGTACTTTGTCGCGCTCTAAACCGGTAAGCTTCTGCAAACGCATGTCGAGTATCGCTCGTGCCTGAATTTCAGAAAGCGAGAATTGCTCCATTAATCCGGTACGGGCGTCTTCAGGTGTTGCACTTGCGCGAATAAGCTTAATAACTTCATCAAGATTGTCTAGTGCGATAAGCAAACCTTCCAGAATGTGGGCGCGCTCTTCTGCTTTACGCAATTCAAATTGCGTTCTGCGCACAACAACTTCATGACGGTGCTCCACAAAATGAACAATCATATCCTTTAAGTTGAGCATCATCGGACGCCCTTTAACCAAAGCTATATTATTCACTGAAAAAGAACCTTGTAGCGCTGTGTACTTATACAACTTATTTAATACTACATTTGGAATACAGTCGCGTTTTAGTTCATAAACAATGCGCATTCCATTACGGTCTGACTCATCGCGTATGTCGCTTATTCCCTCTATTTTTTTGTCGTTAACAAGATCGGCCGTCTTCTTAATCATTTCCGCCTTATTTACCTGGTAAGGTATTTCGGTTACGATTATTGCCTCTCTTCCTTCACGTATTTCTTCAATATTTGCTTTCGCTCTTATAACTACACGCCCTCTACCGGTTTCAAAAGCATCTTTTACGCCTTCGTATCCATATATGGTAGCACCTGTAGGGAAATCGGGAGCTTTCACAAACTCCATTAATCCGGCAATATCAATATCTCGATTATCAATATACGCCATGATTCCATTTACAATTTCTGTAAGGTTGTGAGGAGGCATATTGGTGGCCATCCCTACCGCGATACCGCTCGCACCATTTATCAATAGGTTTGGGATTCGCGTAGGAAGAACAGTTGGCTCTTTTAACGAGTCGTCAAAATTATTTGAAAAATCTACAGTATCCTTTTCAAGATCAGATAGCATCTCTTCTGCGATTTTGCGCAATCGTGCTTCTGTATAACGCATCGCTGCCGGGCTATCTCCATCTACTGATCCAAAATTCCCCTGTCCGTCAACAAGTGGGTATCGCAAAGACCAGTGCTGTGCCATGCGCACCATTGTATCGTAAACTGACGAATCGCCATGTGGGTGATACTTCCCTAGTACCTCTCCGACAATACGTGCTGACTTTTTGTACGCGCTATTAGATCGTACTCCAAGATCAAGCATACCATATAATACCCGTCTATGCACGGGTTTGAGACCATCGCGCACATCGGGTAGGGCCCGTGATACAATAACCGACATCGAATAATCGATGTAAGCCGACTTCATCTCATCCTCAATATTAATAGGAATTATTTTTTCTCCTTCTGCCATATTCTAATTAAATTTCAAAAATTGTACGGTTTTTGCTTTATGAAAAGCCGAACGTCGAAAGTAGTGATTTAACACGGGTATTCAGTGATTTTAAAACAGCTAATTTTCAACAAAATCGTGTGAAATAAATCCTGAAACAGTGACATCTTGTCAGAATTCTGGTCATATATTTGAAAATGTCGTTTTATGCCGTACATTAGGGCGAGCTAACCTTAATTACGGATTATAATCTAAACAAAAGAAAGGAAGGTATTAAATGGAAGCTAAATTCTCACCCAGAGTAAAAGATGTAATCAGTTATAGTCGTGAAGAAGCATTGCGCTTGGGACACGATTTTATTGGTGTAGAACATTTATTACTCGGAATAATCCGAGAAGGAGAAGGCACTGCTGTGCAAATATTAAAAACTGTAGGAGTTAAACTCAAAGAGCTTCGCACGGTAATTGAGTCATCAACACGCTCTGCCACAGCAAAATCGGGGAATCTCGGAAATATTCCACTTGTAAAACAGGCTGAAAAAGTCTTAAAAATAACCTATTTGGAAGCTAAACTCTTTAAGAGCCCTACCATCGGTACGGAGCATTTGCTATTGAGCATTCTTAAAGACGAGGATAATGTAGCAACGCGAGCGCTTATGAAGTTTAGCGTTGATTACGAAACCGTACGCGAAGAACTCGAAACGCTTAGAACGGGCGGAAATGATATTTCCCGCCTTCATGAGCCAAGAGCCGATTTTCCCGGTCAGTCTGATGATGACGATGACGAAATGGGAAGTTTTTCCGGTGGTGCAGGTTCAGCTGCAGGCGGTAGAAAAGTTGCCGATACGAAATCTAAAACCCCGGTACTCGACAATTTTGGACGCGACCTAACAAAAATGGCCGAAGAAGATAAGCTCGACCCTATTGTAGGTCGTGAAAAAGAAATTGAGCGCGTATCTCAGATTCTCTCAAGAAGAAAGAAAAACAATCCAGTATTAATCGGCGAGCCGGGAGTTGGTAAATCGGCTATTGCTGAAGGTTTGGCACTGCGGATTATACAACGTAAAGTGTCACGTGTGCTATTCGATAAGCGAATTGTATCGCTTGACGTAGCTTCGCTTGTTGCGGGCACGAAATACCGAGGCCAGTTTGAGGAACGCATGAAAGCCGTGATGAATGAATTGGAGAAATCTCCAGATGTGATTTTGTTTATTGACGAAATACACACCATCGTGGGTGCAGGAGGCGCGAGCGGTTCGCTTGATGCTTCTAATATGTTTAAACCGGCATTGGCTCGCGGAGAGATACAATGTATTGGAGCTACTACGCTTGATGAATACCGTCAGTATATAGAGAAAGACGGCGCACTTGAACGTCGGTTTCAAAAAGTAATTGTAGAAGCCACCACAGCTGATGAAACCATTCAAATTCTTCATAATATTAAGGAGAAGTACGAAGAACATCACAGCGTAAATTACACTGATGATGCTATAAAAGCTTGCGTAACACTTACCAATCGTTATATATCTGATCGCCACTTGCCCGACAAGGCCATTGACGCATTAGATGAAGTAGGTTCACGTGTGCACATAACTAACATCAATGTTCCCGCAGAGATAATAACTGCTGAAAAGAAAATTGAAGAAATTAAGGAAGAAAAAAACCGTGTAGTTCGCAGTCAGAAATACGAAGAAGCCGCCAAACTTAGAGATAGGGAAAGAAGCTTGCTCGAAGAACTGGAACGCGCGAAGAATAAATGGGAAGAAGAATCTAAAAACCACCGTGTTACCGTAACTGTTGATGATGTGGAGGAAGTTGTAGCCATGATGACAGGAATTCCTGTTCAGCGAATTGCTGAAAAAGAAAGCGGCCGCTTATCTCGCATGAATGAAGATATGCAAGGCACCGTAATCGGTCAGGATGGAGCTATTAAAAAAGTAGTAAAAGCTATTCAGCGAAATCGTGCAGGCTTAAAAGATCCCAACAAACCCATTGGTTCCTTTATTTTTCTTGGACCAACCGGTGTGGGAAAAACACAACTTGCCAAAGAACTTGCCAAGCTGATGTTTCAATCTGAAGATGCGCTCATACGCATAGATATGAGTGAATACATGGAAAAATTTGCCATTAGCCGTCTTATTGGAGCACCTCCGGGGTATATTGGATATGAAGAAGGCGGTCAGCTTACTGAAAAAGTGCGACGTCGTCCCTACTCTATTATCCTGCTCGATGAAATAGAGAAAGCTCACCCCGATGTTTTCAACTTGCTTCTTCAAGCGCTCGACGACGGACAACTTACAGATAGTCTCGGACGCAAAATTGACTTTAGAAATAGCATTATTATAATGACTTCTAATATTGGAGCGCGCCAACTTTCAGATTTTGGAACAGGTGTAGGTTTTGGTACGAAAACGAGATTAGAAAATGAACAGGCTGCTCATCAATCAGTTATTCAAAGTGCGCTTAAAAAAGCATTTGCACCTGAATTTCTGAACAGAATAGACGATGTGATTATTTTCAACTCCTTAACCCGAGCTGATATTCACAAAATTATTGATATTGAGCTGGCAAAACTTTACAAACGTATTGTAGACCTGGGATACAAAATCAAATTATCTGATGCTGCCAAAGACTTTATTGCCGAGAAAGGTTTTGATGAAAAATTTGGGGCAAGACCGCTTAACAGAGCGATTCAGAAATATGTGGAAGATCCGCTGGCTGAAGAGATTATCAATTCTAACCTAAAAGAAGGCGATACCATTAATATTGGCTTCAAGAAAGACAAGGAAGAGATTACGATAAAAATTAATAAGGCGAAGGAATCTAAAGAAGAAGAAGAAAAGAATAAATCTGAAGAAGATTAATTCTAAGTTTTTAATAAACTAAAAACGCCGCTAAATGCGGCGTTTTTTATTTCAAGTATTCTTATTAAAATTCAAGCTACACCATTTGCAATGACTATAAAACGTGTAATGGTTTGATCAGGTACACAGAATCGTAAATTATACGTTCCATTTGCCACACTCGAAAGATTTATTTCCTTAGTGTGAATGCCTGTTTTAAACTGCTCTTCAAAAATTACAGTCACCAATTCACCGTTTTCTCTAACCACTTCCGCACGCACCAAAGCTTCCAGGGGCAAGTCAAACTTAAGAGTTTCTATGCCCTTTAGCTTTTCATTTTCAAATGGGAACAAATACGCAAAAGGAATATTAATATCGTTTTTGCGCAAATACCGCGTAAGCCATCTATAAAATACAAAGAGAAATAAAACTATAGATGATACAAGCAGGAAATATTTAATATTTACCATTATAGAGCAATAAGTCCTTCAATTTCTGAAGCTTTTTTATAACAATCAAGAACACTTTCAGAACTGGTCATGGCTTCTCTGGCAGAAATGCTGGTATATTTTCCGTTTCTCGATTCCTTTAGCCTTATTTCTGCGGTTTCGCTGTTAAACAAAGCTTCAACTCTGGCTATTTTTTCAATATTAGAAGGCACAATAAATTTGAAAAGGAAAACCGCAGGCCAGTCATGGGTTTCATCAAGCGTTCGCTTTACGCGTTCAAAATCTGATTCATTCATGGGTGCAAATTTAGCTAATTCAATTGGAGTAAAGATTGCCTTTTAGAAAAGTCTTATTCCAAAAGAGACAATAATTTGTTGAGAATTTGTTTTTAAGCATGTAATTTGCAGGCTAAATGAACGCCTTCACTTTTGAGGTGTACTGAATGATAAAAATGCGACTACTCTTCCTTTTTTTTCTTCTCTCTTGTCAACATATATTTGCGCAGAAGGCTTACATGCCCTATGAGCTTGAGCGCTACTCTCCAGACATTTACGTCAATGCTTTAAAAAATGAGGACATCAATTTTAAAAGCGAATTAGACGCCCTTGAATTTTATTTTCTCGCTTATAAAGCACAACGCGCAGTAGATCCTGAAAACTATTTCCCAAAGGCCGATAAGAAAAGAGATGAAGCTGCGGCCTTTCTCATATCTAATTTTCCGGAAGGATATGCTATGGCATTTTTAGAATTTCTACAGTCCAGTGGAAACTCTGAATCGTGCAATGCCCTTATCAGTGCAGCTTCTGATTATAAAATCCTTCTTCCCTATCAGTTTATGGCAGCTTATGTGTTGGGAGAGAGAACTCTGGAAAATCAATTTCTTGATGAAATGGACAATGCGGGAATGCTTTCGGATGTTTTAAAAAGCTTTGGAGAAAATGCCATGCGGGCTATTCAGAACAATACTCTGGTTATTTCGCAGGGAATGCAAGACTTAATTGCCCTAAAGTATGCGGCAAAGCAGAGCAATAGAACTATTGAGGTTACCAATATTTTTGCTGAAAAGTTAGCTGCATTTAATCGAATTAAAACAGATAACATTTCGGCTAAAACCAAAAATTTCATTTGGATAAGTCCATCAATATCCAGTGAATTTACGACACAATATAAACAATCACTTTACCTCTGGGGAATAGGCTTTGCTCTGTCTGATTCTGATAAAAATTTAGCCGTAGCGATCCAAAGTACCGGTAGAAGTTTCGTCGGATTATCACATAAGGCGGATTCTCCTGCCGACCGTGGATTAATTCAATCCTATTCCTATTTCGCGAAAGCGTACCAAGCCTATGCGCTTGAAAGTGGCGAAGATATGGATATATCGAAAAGCGGAAAGATTAGCCTCTACATTACAAACCAGATCAAATAGTTTGTGAATAGAACTTCCCACACATCACACACAGATGAAGAGCTACTAAAACTCTCGGCCGAAGGACAAAAGACTGCTTTTGAAGAAATCTATAACCGGTATTCCGGTAGAATTTATAATTACTTCTTGCGAATGAACCGAAATGATTCGGCTAAAGCACAGGATCTAACCCAGGATTTATTCCTGAAGATTATTCAAAACCAGGCCGATTTTGATTTGACTAGAAGTTTTAAAACCTGGATTTTTAGCATGGCCAATAATATGTGCAAGAATATTTATCGCCACCAAGAAGTGGTTAAAAAAGCTGATAAGGAATTAGCTTATACACAGAATAATTCAGTTAAAATGGAGCCCGTTCATGATAAATTTAAATTTAAGGAGGCTTTGAATCAAGCGCTTAATGACCTGGAACCAATAAAAAAGTCGAGCTTTATCATGCGCTACAAGCAAGATATGAGCATAAGGGAAATTGCAGAGATTACAAAAACTTCTGAAGGCACAGTTAAATCGCGCTTATTTTACACGTTGCGCCAGTTATCGGTTAGTTTAAAAAGTTTTGAAAAAATATAGGCCATGGAAAACAAATATGACATCGAAGCATGGGTGGCTACAAGAAGTTTTGATGAACTTTCCGAAGCCGAAAAAACATTTGTGATAGAAGAATTGGGTTCGCAGGTTGCATATTCAGAGATGCGCAGAATTGTATTGAGCATTCAATCGGAGGATGAGGAAATAATGCCAGGCTTTGTGCGTCAAAATATTATGAATGCTTTTGATTCGCATTATCGCAGTTCAGACGAGAAGATTATTCCAATGGTTAAATCTAAAACTCAGGGCTATAAAAAAATTCTGGTCTATGGATTAATTGCAGCATCTATTCTTGTCGCTGTGTTTTTGATCTTACCGGAAAAGAATAGCAACTCAAATAAGCAGATAGCAGAAAATAAGGTCAAAAAAGAAATAAATACAGATAGCGCAGCAAACCATAAAAGTGTTGAGAAAGACATAGAAAAATCTGCGCCAGAAGCCGCATTTAAAAAGCAAGAAAATATCAGCCCCGAACTAAAAGTACCTGGATTTAAGGACAGTAAAAATCTTGGAAAAGATCAAACAGAAAGCGAATCGCCTGAAATGAGCAATGAAAATGTCCAATCATTCAGCGTTAAATCCAATCAAAGTGATGGGGCAATTAATAATAATACAGCAGACACAGATGCTCTCCCTGATTCAGAATTACAAAAGCTAGATGAAATTGCCGCCCCGCCACAACCGGCTTTAGAAATGAATTTAGATAAGGAGCCAGAGATCTTCTCCGGAAATCTGCATGCCAGGAGTGCAGAATCTCAACTAAAATCGAAGCTTGCAACCGAAATTACATTTAAAATTGAAGGTTTTACTCAAAATCATTACACCTCTTACTGACCTATGCAGTTGCCATTATTTTTTTCTATTCGCACCGAACAATTATTGATTAAAAAGCAATAGCGTCCTAAACGTTTAAAAAATTCAAAAAAGAAAGAGGGAAGTTTTGTATTTCAAATTAACTTTGAATTGCACAACAAAAACACTCCCTCTTATGGCAAATATAACGTTGTTTTCTCAGATTATCTCAAAATTAGATCGCTCAAAATTCAA